>JBBCJT010000058.1:0-5752 GCA_037190665.1 Rhodovastum atsumiense
CATCGACACCTGCGACAGCCGGTCGGTCGCGGACTTCAGCGCGTCCGCATCCGTGCCTTCCATCGCCGAGCGCACCGCGGCGATCGCGGACTCGGCCTCGCCCTTGTCCTGGGCGGGGACCTTGTCGGCGTTCTCCGACAGGCTCTTCTCGGTCTGGTGGACCAGCGCGTCGGCCTGGTTCTTCGCCTCGACGAACTCGCGGCGCTTCTTGTCGGCCTCGGCGTTCGCCTCGGCTTCCTTGACCATGCGCTGGATGTCCGCCTCGCTCAGCCCGCCCGAGGCCTGGATGCGGATCTGCTGCTCCTTGCCCGTGGCCTTGTCCCTGGCCTGGACCGAGACGATGCCGTTCGCGTCGATGTCGAACGTCACCTCGATCTGCGGCACGCCGCGCGGTGCGGCGGGGATGCCGACCAGATCGAACTGGCCCAGCGCCTTGTTGTCGGCCGCCATCTCGCGCTCGCCCTGGTAGACCTTGATGGTCACCGCGGTCTGGCCGTCATCGGCGGTCGAGAAGACCTGGCTCTTCTTCGTCGGGATCGTGGTGTTGCGGTCGATCAGCCGGGTGAACACGCCGCCCAGCGTCTCGATGCCGAGGCTCAGCGGGGTCACGTCCAGCAGCAGGACGTCCTTCACCTCGCCCTTCAGCACCGCGCCCTGCACGGCCGCGCCGATCGCCACCACCTCATCGGGGTTGACGTTGCGGGCGGGCTCCCGGCCGAAGAACTGCTTCACCGTCTCGATGACCTTGGGCATGCGGGTCATGCCGCCGACCAGGATCACCTCGTGGATCTCGCCCGCGCTCACGCCGGCATCCTTCAGCGCCGCGCGGCACGGCTCCAGCGTGCGCTGGACCAGATCGTCGACGAGGCTTTCGAGCTTCGCGCGCGTCAGCTTCATCACCAGATGCTTCGGCCCGGAGGCGTCGGCGGTGATGAAGGGCAGGTTGATCTCGGTCTCCTTCGCGGACGACAGCTCGATCTTCGCCTTCTCGGCGGCTTCCTTCAGCCGTTGCAGGGCGAGCTTGTCCTTGCGCAGGTCGATGCCCTGTTCCTTGCGGAACTCCTCGGCCAAATAGTCGATGACGCGGGCGTCGAAATCCTCGCCGCCGAGGAAGGTGTCGCCGTTGGTCGACTTCACCTCGAACACGCCGTCGCCGATCTCGAGGATGGAGATGTCGAACGTGCCGCCGCCGAGGTCGTAGACTGCGATGGTGCCGGTGTTCTTCTTGTCGAGGCCGTAGGCGAGTGCGGCGGCCGTCGGCTCGTTGATGATGCGCAGCACTTCAAGGCCCGCGATGCGGCCGGCGTCCTTGGTCGCCTGGCGCTGCGCGTCGTTGAAGTACGCGGGAACGGTGATGACGGCCTGCGTGACCTTGTCGCCGAGATACGCCTCGGCGGTGTCCTTCATCTTGGTCAGGATGTCGGCGCTGATCTGCGAGGGCGTGTACTTCTTGCCCTTCACCTCGACCACCGCATCGCCATTGTCGCCGCGGGCGATGGCATAGGGCACGAGGCCCTTGTCCTTCTCCACCATCGGGTCGTCGTAGCGGCGGCCGATCAGGCGCTTCACGGCGTAGAGCGTGTTGGACGGGTTGGTGACGGCCTGGCGCTTGGCGCTCTGGCCGACAAGGCGCTCGCCGCTGTCGGTGAAGGCGACCATCGAAGGCGTCGTGCGGCCGCCCTCGCTGTTCTCGATCACCCGGACGTCCTTGCCCTCCATGACGGCGACGCAGGAATTCGTGGTGCCGAGGTCGATGCCGATGACCTTGCTCATACGCGTGTTCGCTCCTTTTCCGGCAGGCGCGGGCGGCCCGAAGCACCGGCCGCGCCCCCTGTCGATGCGGGGTGGGATGGCCCGGATGTATGGGCCGGAGACGCGGCGGACAAGAGCCTGTGGCACCGTTCTGCCCGGAAAATGGGCAAGGCAACCATGCCGGAACGCGGCAGGGATGCGGACTCCCCTCATGGGAGGGATCGGGCCGGGGTCCCCCAAAAGGACTGCAGGTTCAGGGGCCGTGCCTTGAGATGGGGAGAGCCCGAGACGGCAATGTCCCTCTCGGAACCGCCGCCGCACCTTGCTACGCTCCGGTCATGGACACGCCCCGCGCCCACCACGATCTCGGCGGCGTCTCGCGCTACGCCTGCGAGGCGGTGGATATCGGCCCGCACGCGCTCACCGATTTCGACAAGGAGGTGGACGCGATCCGGCAGGTGCTGGGCGGCAAGCGCGTGATGTCGGTGGACGAACTGCGGCGCGGGATCGAGGCGATCCCCGAGGCCGAGTACCACCGCCTCGGCTACTACCAGCGCTGGATCCGCTCGATCGCCTGGATCCTCGTGGACAAGGGCGTGCTGACCGAGGCGGAGCTGGCCGCCGCGCTGGAGCGCGCCTGATGCTGGCTCCCGGCGCCGCGGTGCGGGTCCGCGACGACTGGCCGGAGACGCGCGGCCCCTGCCACCTGCGCACGCCGCATTACCTGCGTGGGCGGGAAGGGACGATCGTGCGCGCGCTGGGGCGGTTCCCGAACCCGGAGGACCTCGCCTTCGCCCGGCCGGCGGCGCTGCGCGCCCTGTACCACGTCGCCTTCCCCCAGCCCCCGCTCTGGAACGAGGGGCGGCCGGGCGACGAGGTCGTGGTGGAGATCTACGAGCACTGGCTCGAGGCGGCCCAGCGATGAAGCCCTGGGAGGCCGACAGCGACCGCCTGCTCGCCGCGATGCGCACGCTGCTGGCGGAGAAGGGCCTCGCCACCCCGGCGGAACTGGCCGAGCGCATCCGCATCACCGATGCCGCCTCCCCGGCGCAAGGCGCGCGCATGGTCGCCCGCGCCTGGGTCGATCCCGCCTACCGCGGCCGGCTGCTGGAAGACGGCACGACGGCGGCCGAGGAGATGGGCATCCCGATGCGCGGCGCCCCGCCGCTCGGCGTGCTCGCCAACACCGCGGACACGCATCACCTGGTCGTCTGCACCCTCTGCTCCTGCTACCCGCGGGCGGTGCTGGGCTACCCGCCCTTCTGGTTCAAATCCGCCGCCTACCGCGCCCGGGCCGTGCGCGATCCGCGCGGCACGCTGGCCGAATGGGGCACCGCGCTGCCCGACGGCGTGCGGATCCGCGGGGTGGACAGCACGGCGGACTACCGCTGGATGGTGCTGCCGCTGCGGCCCACGGGCACGGACGGGTGGGACGAGGCGCGGCTCGCCACGACCGTCGGCGCGGAGGAAATGATCGGCGTGAAGCTGCCCCGGGCCGGGTGACCGGATCGCCCCGGCCGCTGTCTCAGGCGGCGAGCGGGTGCCGCTTGCCGCCGCCCGGCCGGAACCGCGCAAGGTAGGATGGCGCGATCGCCTCCACCGGCTGCGGCGCGATGCCCAGATCGGCCAGCGTCGCCGCACCCTCCGCCACCACGTTATCCCGCGACAGCATCAGGAGCTGGTCGCGCGTCAGCGGCGGCGTGGGCAGGAATTCCATCAGCCGCGCCTGGATGCGGGCGAGGCCCGGGGGCACGGTGATCATCCGCCGCTCGCGATGCGCCTCCGACATCACGAAGCGCAGCAGTTCCTCGAAGCTCCAGACCCGCGGCCCGCCGAGCTCGTAGGTCCGCCCGCACGCCTCCTCCCGGGTCAGGGCCGCCACGATCGCATCGGCCACGTCGCCGACATAGACCGGCTGGAATTTCGTCGCGCCCGAGATCACCGGCATCACCGGGGCGATCGCGGCCATGGCGCCGAAGCGGTTGAGGAAGGAATCCTCCGCGCCGAACACGATCGACGGGCGCAGGATGGTCGCCTCCGGAAACGCCGCCCGGACCGCCGCCTCGCCCCCGGCCTTGGTGCGGCCGTAGGCGCTGGGGCTCGCCGGGTCGGCGCCGATGGCGGAGAGGTGCACCAGCCGCTTCGCCCCGGCCGCCGCGGCGAGCCGCGCCACGCGGCCGGCGCCCTCGGCGTGCACCGCCTCGAACTGGCCCTTGCGGCGCTCGAACAGGATGCCGACCAGGTTGATGACGTTGTCCGCCCCGGCCACGGCGGTCGCCACGTCGGCCTCCGCGGTCACCGGCGCGTAGAACGGCACCACCTGCCCCACCGCGCCCATCGGCTTGAGGAACAGCGCGCCCTCCGGATCCCGCACGGCCACGCGCACGATATGGCCAGCGGCCGCCAGCCGCTTGACGACATAGCGGCCGATGAAGCCGGAGCCACCGAAGACCGTCGTCACGGTCGAACGCGTCGCGATCATGCCTTCCCCTCCGTCACACGCACCTATCGCGCCCGGCGCGGCGCAACAAGGATGCACGGACGTGACGGGGATGCGTTGACGCGCGCCGGGACCTTGGCTACATCGCGCCCCTCGCTTGATCCGGTGCCTGCCCAGGTGGCGGAATTGGTAGACGCGCTGGCTTCAGGTGCCAGTGATCGCAAGGTCGTGAAGGTTCGAGTCCTTTCCTGGGCACCAAACACTTGGAAGTCCTTTGTGACTGAGTGACTTAGCCTGCGTTTTCGTCCCACTCTCGGATGGCGGTCCGGAGTGGGACTTTTCGTTGGCGAACGTCGCTTCCGACAGGCGACCAAACGCGTTCTCCGCCATGACCCGCTGACGCGCTGCGCGGGTGTAATGAGCGACCTCCTTCATGGTCCGGTGGCCGGTGATCGCCATGATCTCCAGCTCGCTACAGCCCAGCTCGGCGAGGCGACTTGCAGCGGCCTTGCGGAGGCCGTGAGCCGAGCAATGCGGCAGCCTCGCCTCGCGGCACCATTCGCGGAACCGGTTGCCGAAGGACTCGGCCGAATAGGTCCCGCCGGCCTGCGTCGTCAGGAAGGTCAGGCCCTCCGAAGGCGTGGCATCGATGATGCGCTGCAGCTCGGGAATGATCGGCAGGGACAGGCGCACCGGCTTGCGGGCGCGGTTCTTCTGCTGGGTGAAGCGCAGCCAGCCGCCGTCTACGTGCTGCCGGCCGAACAGGACCACGTCGCTGCGCCGCTGGGCCGTGTAGAGCAGCAGGGCGAGCGCCAGGCGGGCCTTGGTGCCGACCGGATGGCGCGCCTCGTACTGCTCGATTTCCTCGGCGGTCCAGGCGTGGAAGCCCTCGGGGTTCTTGCTGGGCAACAGCCGGACCTTGGCGGCCGGGTTGTCGGCGACCAGACCGCGCTCCACGGCGCATTTGAACACCGCGCGCAGGGCCTTCAGCAGCCCGTTGAAGGCTTCCGGCTTGTCGGCCCTCTCATCGCGCATGGCGACCAGGTGGCGGGGCTGGAGCGCCGCGGCACCCTTGCCGCCGTGGTCCTGGCGGAACCGGTCGAGGATCTGCCGGCGCACCCGCTGCCCGCGCGCATCCAGCCGCTTGTATTCGGCCGAGCCGAAGTAGGCGACGCAAAGCGCGTTGACAGAGCCGGGCGCGACAACGCCCACCGGCGCCGGTTTCTCCTTGGGCTTGGAAATCAGGGCGGCGCGGTACTCGGCCTCGAACGCCTCCGGGTTGGCGGGGTCGTACACCGCGCGCAGCCGGACCTTCGGGCGACCGGGGACGCGGAGGTAGGTCCGGACGTTGCCGTGCCGGTCCCGGTCCTCCACCACGTATTTGTATCGGCGCGGCCTGGTGATCACGCCGGCGCATCCCATTCGTTTACGGCGGTGTTTGCTGCAGCCCGGCGATCTTCCAGAAAGGCGTCCAGATCAGAGCGGTGCCAAACCCGCACATTGCGGAAGATCACGATGCCGGCAGTGATAGCGCCTTCTTTCACGGCCGCGTCGAAGGTG
>JBBCJT010000059.1:0-18332 GCA_037190665.1 Rhodovastum atsumiense
GCGGCGGCGAAGAAGACCGGCAGCCTGATGCCGCCCGCGCACATCCTCAACGCGCCGACGAAGCTGATGAAGGAGATCGGCTACGGCGCGGGCTACGCCTACGACCACGACACGGACGAAGGCTTCTCCGGCCAGAACTACTTCCCGGACGGGATGGCGCGGCAGAGCTTCTACACCCCGCGCGACCGCGGCTTCGAGCGCGAGATCGGCAAGCGGCTGGCCTACTGGGCGAAGCTGCGGAGCGGCGGTTGATGCGGCCTGCGGCGGCAGGGTGCCGCCGCAGGCCTCATCGGGTCAGGCCCGACGGCTGCGCCGCACGAGGCCGAGGCCGAGAAGCCCCGTGCCGAACAGCGCCATCGTCGCCGGCTCCGGCACGGCGAGCGTGTCGTTGAAGCCGGTCACCAGCCCCTCGTTCGAGTCGTAAGGATAGGCGGAGAAGCGGCGGTTGGTGACGCCGGTGTTCGGATCGGAGTCCAGATACAGGCTGCCCGAGCCGACATCGAAGGACCGGACCGTCAGCAGCAGATTGCCGGCAGACGGGTCGTAGTGGAACACGGTGGACAGATCGAAATCCAGCCGGCCATCGGCGAGCGCGGGCAGCGCGCCGTCGAACACCTGCGTGAACGCCGCGTCGAACCAGGGCAGGCTGATGTTGGTGTCGAACGTGGCGACATCGGCCGTCGTCGTCGACAGATAGAGCTGGAACGAGCCGGTGCGCGGCGTCCCGCCGGGCAGCAGCGTGTTGTAGAAGCTGATCTGGCTGATATCGATCGCCGAGCCGAAGCTCGCGGCGCTGTAGACTTGCTGGTAGTAGTAGCCGCCGAGCGTGCTGCCGAACGGAATGCTGTTCGTGGTCTCGGCCGTGCCGATCACCAGCGCATGCGCGGGCGCGACAGCGGCCAGCGCGGTGATGGCGACCGCGGCCACCTTGAGACGAAGGTTCATGTGTATCCCCTGAAGACTGACGTTCTCTCTGCTGCGAGAGAGGCGACCGCCCGTTGCGGGCGCCGTCGCGCGCGGGAATGTGCAGGGTGCCCGTTGCAGGCGTCTGACACTTGCGTTGCAGGCGGATGAACAGCGGCGCGGCCGCTTCGCTAGTGGGCGGCCTTGCGCCCCGTCACAGCAGGCTCAGCCCCCACGCCGCGCCGATCCCCGCCCCCAGCGCCAGCGGGATGCTGCGGGTGCCGATCATCGCCGCCGCGGTGACCGCGGCCGCGGCCCAGTGCGCCGGCCCGCCATTGGCGAGCGCCGGCGCGACATAGGCCATGAACAGCGTGCCGGGGATGAAGGCGAGCACGTCGCGCACCAGCGGCGAGGGCGTGATGCTGCGGAACACCAGATAGCCGCCGGCGCGGCAGGCCAGCGTCGCGACCGCCATCGCCGCGATCGCCGCCAGCGTCCAGGGATCGGGCAGCCAGCTCATCGCGCCGCCCCCTCGCCCGCTGCCTTCCACCGCTTCTGCGCCACGCCGACCAGCGCGCCCGCCACGGCACCCACCACCACGTGCCACGCGGTCCCCGGCAGCGCGCGGTTGACGGCGAGTGCGACGGCCGCCGCCACCGTCCAGGGCAGCAGGTCGCTGCGGCCGCGCCACATCGGCACCAGCAGCGTGATGAAGGCCGCGGTCGCGCCGAAATACAGCGGATGGCCGGGCGGGAAGCGCGCCACCGCACCCAGCACATGGCCGGCGATGGTCTGCAGCAGCCACATCACCCACAGCAGCACGCCCACGCCCATGAGGAAGCCGGCATCGTTGCGGCCGGACCGCATCTCCGTGATCGACAGCGCGAAGCCGTGATCCACCAGCAGCCCGAGCGAGCCCCACAGCCGCCACCCGCGCAGCCGGTCGAGCCACGGCGCCAGCACCGGGCCCATCAGCGCCATGCGCAGGTTCACCACGAAGGCGGCGGTGGCGGCGCCCAGGACCGGGGCGGGATCGGACCAGCTCTCCAGCGCGACGAGCTGGCTCGCGCCGGCGAAGACGGTCGCGCTCATCAGCACCGTCTCGAACAGGTTCAACCCTTTCGCCTGCGCGACCACGCCGACGACGAGGCCGAACGGGATCAGCCCCACCGACAGCGGCAGCGCGATGCTGGCGCCGCGCAGCATGCCGGCGCGGGTGAAGGTGACGGGGCTGGTCATGCGCGTGCGGCGAGCCGGTCCTCGATGTCCTCGGCGGGCATGGCGAGTGCGGCCGCCGCCACCGATGCGGCAAAGCCCGCGCGCGCCATCGCGGCAAGCTGGCGGCGGCGCTGATCCGGATCGGCCGGCGGGCCGAAGGCGCCGAAGCGGCGGCGGCGCACCAGCGCGATCGCGGCGAGCAGGTCGTCCTCCGGCAGCGCATCCCCGGCCGCCTCGGCATCCACCCCCTTGGCGGCGAGATGCGCGGCGATGGCGCGTCGCGACCGGCCGGCGCGGGCCAGCCGCCGCGCCCGTGCGGCGGCGAAAGCGGCATCGTCGATCGCGCCCGCTTCCACCAGCCGCCGCGCCACGTCCCGTGCCGCCGCCCGCGCGCGCGCCGCGTTGTCGGCGATGGCCTCCTGCGCATCGGCATCCTCGGCGGCGGCGGCGCGCGCCCAGCGGGCGATGCGCCGGTCCAGCACCGCGACCAGCCCGGCCTCGGTCGCCGCGAAGCGCGCCAGATGCGCGAGCGCCGCGTCGTGCAGCGTGCGCGCGTCCGGCGGCGGACCGGCGGGGCGTCTTGCGACCATGCGCCTCTCTTGCCACGCCGCGGCGCATCGCGGGAACCGGGCAGGTCGGGGCGGCGTTGCCGATGCACAACAACGCAATGTGCTGCGGACGACCGATGATGAACACGATCCCTTCGACCTTCGGCATGATCGCGCTGGCGGGGCTGCTCGCCGTCCCCGTCGTGGCCCAGCAGAGCCAGCCGGCGCAGGGGCCCAACGCCGTGCTCCAGGTGGACACGGTCCGCCTCACCCAGGGCGTGCGCGCGTCGAAGCTGATCGGCTCCCACGTTTACAACGACGCGGGCGAGCGCATCGGGACGATGGACGACCTGATCGTCACCGGCGGCGACAGGATCGTGGTCGGCGTGGTCTCCGTCGGCGGGTTCCTCGGCATCGGCTCGAAACTGGTCGCGGTGCCCTACGAGCGGCTGGCGTTCGGGCAGGACGGCAGGATCACGCTGCAGGGTGCAACCAAGGAGAGCCTGGCCGCGTTACCCGGGTTCACCTACGGCGGCTGATCCCCGGTACCCCAGGCCGCCAGCGCCGCCCGCCTCTTCCCCGGGGGCGGGCGGCGTCGCATCCGGGGCAGGCAAATCAGGGTTGCACCGTGCGCGTTGACGGGCCGCTACGGGCATGACCATGCTCCGCCTTTGGTCTTGTGGAGCAGGAAACGCCCGTGATCGCCGCCCTGATGCCGACCTACAACCGCGCTGACCTCGCATTCGAGCGGGGCGAGGGCGCGCGTCTGTGGACCGGCGACGGCCGACGATTCCTCGATTTCGGCGCGGGCATCGCGACCACCAGCCTCGGGCACGCGCATCCGCATCTGGTCGCCACCATCGCCGAGCAGGCGGCCAAGGTGATGCACGTGTCGAACCTGTACCGCGTGCCGCAGGCCGAGAAGCTCGCCGCGCGCCACGCCGCCGCGTCCTTCGCCGACAGCGTCTTCTTCTGCAACTCGGGCGCGGAGGCGAACGAGGGCATGGTGAAGGCCGTCCGCAAATATCATGCGGAGAACGGCCACCCCGAGCGGTTCCGGATGATCTGCTTCGAGGGTGCCTTCCACGGCCGCACGCTCGCGATGATCTCGGCCACCGGCAACGCCAAGTACCTCGCGGGCTTCGGCCCGCCGGTCGAAGGGTTCGACCACGTGCCGTTCGGCAACATGAACGCGGTGCGCGACGCGATCGGGCCGGAGACGGCCGGCATCATGATCGAGCCGATCCAGGGCGAGGGGGGCGTGCGCCCCGCCGACCTGCGCTTCCTGAAGGAGCTGCGCGCGACCGCCGACGAGTTCGGCGTACTGCTCGCGCTCGATGAGGTGCAGACCGGCATGGGCCGCACCGGTAAACTCTGGGCGCATCAATGGGCCGGGATCGAGCCGGACGTGATGTCGTCGGCCAAGGGCATCGGCGGCGGCTTCCCGCTGGGTGCGGTGCTCGCGAAGGAGCGTGTCGCGAAGTACCTCGTGCCCGGCACGCACGGCACCACCTATGGCGGCAACCCGCTCGCCTGCGCCGCCGGCAACGCCGTGCTGGACGTGATGCTGGCGGACGGCTTCCTCGACAACGTCGACCGCGTCGCACGGCACCTGTGGCAGGCGCTGGTGGCGCTGGCCAGACGCCATCCGGACGTGGTGGACGGCGTGCAGGGCGCCGGGCTGCTCGTCGGCCTGAAGCTGAAGCCGGAGGTCACCAACACCACGCTGCAGGATGCGGCGGTGGCCGAGGGGCTGCTGACCGTGGCCGCCGGGATGAACGTGCTCCGCCTCGCCCCGCCGCTGATCATCACGCAGGAGGATGCGGACGAGGCGATCGCGCTGCTGGATCGCGCGCTGCTGCGGGTGACCCCGTCCAAGGCCAAGGCCGCGGCGAAATGAGCGCGGTGGTCGCAGCCCTCAAACCGGGGCGCGACGCCGCCCCGCGCCACTTCCTCGACCTGCGGGACCACAGCACGGACACGCTGCGCCACATGCTGGACCTCGCCGCGCAGACCAAGCGCGGCGGGTTCCGCGACAAGCCGCTCGCCGGGCGCACGCTGTGCATGATCTTCGACAAGCCCTCCACCCGCACGCGCGTGTCGTTCGAGGTGGCGGTGCGCCAGCTCGGCGGCGAGAGCATCGTGCTGTCGTCGAAGGACATGCAGCTCGGCCGCGGCGAGACCGTGGGCGACACCGCGCGCGTGCTGTCCCGCTACGTCGATGCGATCATGCTGCGCACCGACCGGGTGGAGAAGCTGCACGAGCTGGCCGAGGCCGCCACCGTGCCGGTGATCAACGGGCTGACCGAGGCGTCGCATCCCTGCCAGCTCATGGCCGATGTGCTGACGTTCGAGGAGCATCGCGGCCCGATCGCCGGCCAGACGGTCGCGTGGTGCGGCGACGGCAACAATGTCGCCCGGTCCTGGATCGAGGCCTCGGCGCGGTTCGACTTCACGCTGCGGCTCGCCACGCCGGCCACGCTCACCCCGCCGCGGGCGGTGGTGGACTGGGCACGTTCGGAGGGTGCGCGGATCGAGCTGACCGAGGACCCCGTGGCGGCCGTGGACGGCGCGCGCTGCATCGTCACCGATGCCTGGGTGAGCATGTCGGACGACCCGGGCGAGAACCGGCACAACCTGCTCGCGCCCTACCAGGTGAATGCGCGGCTGATGGCGAAAGCCGCGCCGGATGCGGTGTTCATGCACTGCCTGCCCGCCCATCGCGGCGAGGAGGTCACGAGCGAGGTGCTGGACGGGCCGCAATCGGTCGCCTTCGACGAGGCGGAGAACCGGCTGCACGCGCAGAAGGGCGTGCTGCTGTGGGCGCTGGGCGGACGATAGTCCGGCGCCGCCCGCCTGCGGCCATCTGACCCCGAACGCGAGACCCACATGACCGGCAGCGCGATCGTTGCGCGATTCGACTTCTGGTACGACGCGGCCATGGAAGCCCGCTTCGCGCGGGAAAAGGACATCGCGCTGCGCACCATCGCCCTCGCCGGGCCGGAGCAGGCAGCGTGGGACACGCTGGGCGCGGCGCGGGGCTACATCATCTCCGCAGCGCGGGACGAGCTACCGCGCCAGTACTGGGGCACCGAGGCGCTGCTCGCCCGCTGCCCGCACCTGCTGTGCATCGCATCGGTCGGCGTGGGGTTCGACACGGTGGATGTCGCCGCCTGCACGCGCGCCGGGGTGCTGGTGATCAACCAGGCCGGCGGCAATGCGCAGGCGGTGGCGGAACACACGCTGGGGCTGATGCTCGACCTCGCCAAGCGCATCAGCGAGAGCGACCGCAGGCTGCGCGCGGAGCGCGGCTTCTCCCGCGAATCGCTGATGGGGCGTGAGATCGGCGGCAAGGTGCTCGGCCTTGTCGGCATCGGCCATATCGGCCGCCGCGTGGCGCGCTACGCCGCCGCGTTCGGCATGCGGGTGCTGGCGTATGATCCGTTGCTGACGGCGGAAGAGATCGCCGCGCGCGGGGCGGAGCCGGCGGACCTCGATACGCTGCTGGCGCAGGCGGACTACGTGTCGCTGCACTGCCCGCGCAATGCCGGCACGCTGGGGATGATCGGTGCGGCGCAGTTCGCGCGGATGCGGAAGGGCGCGGTTTTCATCAGCACCGCGCGCGGCGGCATCCATGACGAGGCCGCGCTGGGGGCGGCGCTGGCGTCGGGGCATCTGGGCGGGGCGGGGCTGGATGTGTGGGATTTGGAGCCGCCGCCGCTGGACAGTGCGCTGCTGGCGATGCCGAACGTGGTCGCGACGTTCCATACGGCGGGGGTGACGCGGGAGGCGCGGCGCAACGTGGCCGCGTCGGCGGCGGAGCAGGTGATACAGGTGTTGAGGGGCGAGAGGCCGCCGCATGTGGTGAACGCGGAGGCTTGGGAGGGGTGTGTCGAGAGGTTCGGGCGTGGGCGGGAGGCTGTGGCGGCGTTGTGACGCAGGTGGCGGATACAGCCCGAATTCCAAGCGGAGAGCCGCTATAAGCACTAGGTAACCCGGACTCTGATCAAGCGTGTAAGTCCTATTTGGCGATTCCTAAACCGGATAAGCTTAAACTGCAGGATTCCTTAGGACATGTCATCGAAGCGGAGGAGATTGTAAATGACGGGTAGGGTACAGGCAATTCGCTTCAAGCAGTGGCTGTCAGAATGGGACGATTTTGATTTCGACCCGAAACAGCACCGTCGTAAGCCTGATAGTCATATTCTGCTCTTCTCGATGCCAGCCGTCCAACTGCGAGCGCTCAGTGGCGTGTATCGGCGCACGAGGGATCGAAAGGGCGGAGAGGGGCTGCAGCGGGTGCATGACCCCAAGCGCTCGGCCGCCATCCGGGATTTTGTTCGGTTCGGCCACCCCTATAGCGGCCTGCCCCAAGCTGCTCGTAACGAGGGGTCCGCTGCTATAAGGAAGCCCGGCTGGCTGCCGACTGCGATTGTCGTGAATATTCTAACCGAGAACGATGAGCGCCGCGGGCGAAAAGTGGCCGCTAAGGATCTCATTAGGATCGATGATAACGGCGCGAGCCGCGCCGAGCTCACACTGCCTTATGTCGATCGCCTGGAGCGTTGGACGCCGGAAGCCTTGGAGCCTTTTGAAGTCATCGATGGACAGCACCGCTTGTGGGCCTTCGATGAGGCGATGGCGGACGGCGGGCTTCCCGGCGACTTTGAGCTGCCTGTTGTCGCCTTTACCGGCCTGGATGTCGGCTGGCAGGCCTATCTTTTTTGGTCGATCAACGTCTCCCCGAAGCGCATCAATCCCAGCCATGCTTTCGATCTGTTTCCACTGCTACGATCAGCGGAATGGCTAGAGACGCTCTCGGATCTGCGCATCTACCGCCAGGCTAGAGCACAAGAGCTGACCGAGATCCTCTACAATCAGCCCGAGAGTCCGTTTCATAATCGGATTAATATGCTAGGCGAGTCTTCTAAGACCGCCCCAGTGGGTGCTGGTGTGACTCAAGCCGGCTGGGTTCAGGCGATCACGACTAGCTTCCTCTCTACGGGCAGCGGCCGGTCCGTGAAGGGGCTATTCGCGGCCGAGATCACGGCCACGACCGGACCTCTCCCCTGGTCTCGGCCCCAACAGGCCGCCTTTCTCATCGCGCTGTGGGATGCGATCCGCCTGTCTGTCACCCAAGGTGGGCATAGGTGGGTCGAGCAATTGATACAGTCCGATGGGCAGCAATCGCTCAACGATGATTCCGAGCAAGCCTTCACGGGCACTCGCACTATGCTCAATCAAGAACAGGGTGTGAGAGGAGTTCTCGCTGTCGCCAACGAGATCTTCTATTCTCTCGCCCAGCTAAACACTGATGTTTTTGATATTGATACGCAGATCGCAGCGGGCGCCGCGACTAGCACAGAAGATGTTTCGATTGCTCTCGCCGAACTCCGCGAAGCCAATCTTGCCGCACTCATCAACGGCTTCGGTTCCACGATAGCTGGCTTCGATTGGCGATCAGCCGACGCGCCCGAGCTCGATGATGAGACGCGGTTGCGGAAAAGGGCGTTCCGAGGCAGCAGCGGATACGTCGCCCTTCGCGAACAGCTCTTTCGGCATCTGACAACTGGGCCAAAGCCCATCGCTGACATTGCCTCCGAGTCCTTGAAGCGACTGTCCTGAGATGGGTAACGCCTCGTTAACCGCTGCTGACAAGGCTGTACTCAAGCTCGCCGATCCAGCTGCCGTGATAAATGCGCTCAGCAGGCTTGGGACCCAACCAGTTCCGCCTTGGCTTCGGGCCGGCCACCCTTTCCCGGACGGGGCGCTACCTCAAGGGAAAGCAACCTTTGCAGCTATCGGAACGACTGATCTTCTAGACGTCATCGCCGTCCGAGGACCACTCCACGCGATCGATGGATGGAGTTATCTTGGCCGCGCACTGAATGCGCTCGTGAGCGGTCAGACGCATGCCGCGCGCCATCTGGCCTATTATGCTGAACTAAGAGCTGCGCTCTCCATCTTGGCCAGCGCTGGCATCGGTGTTTTTAACAAGCGCAATTTAGTGATCGATGCGGCCGGCGCTGTTCACATGATGTCGGAACTTCGTACTCACGATATGGCTTGGTTGGCTATTGCCGAATGGGCAGCATTTCCGATCAGCCTCGAGCGCATCATCAGGCCGATCGAGATTGCCGGTGGCTCATTGCTGGATCCGTTTCGCGAATTCTTCCCAGCTGGCGCCTCAATCGCCGCAGGCCCGCTAATGGCAGGGTGGGGTTTTGACCTGCAGCAAGGCTCAGCGGATCGGGATGAGCGAAATTGGTCAAGCTATCAGCCCACTGCCCTCGGTCCTATCCTTACAACGCCGTCTGAGGATACCACGTTCCTGAAGATGTTCTGGGACGCGCTTCGACCCAAGGGGATCGAGCTGGAGCGACATCTCATCCGAATCCTCCTTGAGATGGAGGCCCGCTCTCATGCTCTCGAAATTGCTGACTATGAGAGCCGATATGATAGGCTGGATGACCATCTGAAGGCTATTCTTCCATTTGATTTTCTGACTCGGGTCGACGAGCCCGTTGACCATGAGTTTATCGTTCGGGTCTCAGCCTCATGCCTGCCAGCCCATCCTTACTCAATGGTTTGTCGCGCCGGCCTTTTGCTTCGGCTTGCCAACGGGATGGCTGAGGAAAACCTCCTGTCGGCAGGGATTCAACCAACTATTCAATTTGAAAGGTGGTGGAGGGAGTTTGGCCTCGCCCACGGTCTGTGGAGCCCTTCTTCTCCGCCGACCGCCAACGCTGATCTCTGGCAAGACATCGATCTCGCTCTGGAAGACGTGATAGTGGCACCGTCAACGCATCGACATGCGTGGATCTCGGCTCTAGCAGGCAGCGCCATACGGGTATGCGAGGCGGAACGGGCGGCTCTATGGGGGCTGTTCCAATGAAGTACATGGGCTCAAAGCGAGTCATGCTGGGAAATGGCCTGGGCGAGGCGCTTGGCCGCTCGCTGGCTTCTGCTGATCGGGTGTTAGATCTTTTTACTGGGTCAGCCGCTGTTGCTTGGCACGTTGCCGAGAAGCACGGGAAGCGAGTCTTGGCGAGCGATCTTCAGCAATACTCAGCGGTCCTCGCAGCCTCGGTCATTGAGCGTACGGAGCCCGTAACCGACTTTGCATGGGTGGAAAGTTGGATGAAACGCGCGCGATCACGGGTAGCGGGCCACAAGGAATGGTCCGCAGTGAAGAAGCATCAGACCCTTCTCAGTCGATTATCCGTTCGCGAAGCGGCGGACACGGCCCGTGCCATTAGTCTGGGCGAGAAGTATCCTATCAGTAAGGCCTATGGAGGTCATTATTTTTCCCCTTGGCAGTCTGCCTGGATTGATGCCTTGCGGGTCAGTCTGCCCGTTGAGGAGAACCTACGAAATGTCGCCCTCGCATCCCTTATACAGGCCGCCAGCCGCTGTGCCGCTTCTCCCGGACACACCGCGCAGCCCTTTAAGCCCAATGAAACCGCCGGACCATTTCTAGTCGCCGCTTGGCAACAAGACTTGCCTGCGATCGTAGTATCCAGGATCAAGGATATCGCGCCTCGCAGGGCAAGGATAAAGGGTAAGGCATATTGCGCTGACGCCCTTGAGGTGGCGGACCAAGCTCGACGGGGCGATCTCGCTTTTCTCGATCCCCCCTATTCGGGAGTGCATTACAGTCGCTTCTATCACGTCCTTGAAAGTGTTGCTCGTGGTGAGATCGGAGAAGTGGCGGGCATAGGCCGCTATCCTTCAGCCGATAAGCGCCCATCATCTGATTTTTCCCTGCTCACCAAAGCACGGCGGGCATTCAATGACCTTTTAGCTATCCTGGCGCGTAAGGGAGCAGGTGTGATCATCACCTTCCCCGCGGGCAGAGCGTCAAACGGTTTAAGCGGAGACGATGTTAAAGCACTCGCCGCAGAGCATTTCAGAATTGAAGAAGCAAAGGTCTCCTCGCGGTTCTCCACACTGGGAGGTGGGTCAAAACACCGCGCAGCCCGACAAGATGCGGACGAACTGATTTTGACTTTATCCGCAACCTAGTATGCTGCTCTATTGAGGTTATCTGCGCGCGCGATTTTTATCTGGCAAACTGTCCCCCGCTACCACGGGGAGCACCTTGCGGCATCGCAGCACTCTCCTAACAGCCCCCCCCGCGTCACTAGAACTCTAGAATCCGAAAAGCATTCCTCCTCCCACAGCACCCGCCGGCCCCGCCTCCCCCATAGCGCCCCGCCCCGCCCCTTGGCACAGTCGTGCCCATGGCCGCACCCGCACCCGTCCTCACCACCGACGACCCCACCTTCGCCGACCTGCTGGCCGCGCGCCCGCACCTGTCCGTCCACCCCATGGACGGGCTGACGATGGAGGACGTGCCCCTCGCCCGCATCGCCGCCGCCGAAGGCACGCCCACCTGGGTCTATTCCGCCGGCGCGATGCGCCACCGCTACCGGCTGCTCGCCGGGGCCTTCGCCGAAGCCGGGCTCGATGCCTCCATCCACTACGCGATGAAGGCGAACGACCATCTCGCGGTCGCCGCCCTGTTCGCGCGCGAAGGCGCGGGCGCGGATGTGGTCAGCGGGGGCGAGCTGGCCCGCGCGCTCGCCGCCGGCATCGCCCCCGGCCGCATCGTCTTCTCCGGCGTCGGCAAGAGCGAGCCGGAGATACGCGGCGCGCTCGGCCACGACATCATGCAGATCAACGTCGAGAGCGCGGAGGAGCTGGAGGCCCTCTCGGCCATCGCGTCCGCCATGGGCCGCACCGCGCGCATCGCGCTGCGGGTGAACCCGGACGTGGATGCCGGCACGCACGCGAAGATCACCACCGGCAAGGCCGAGAACAAGTTCGGCGTGCCGTATGAGGACGCCGCCGCGCTCTACGCCCGCGCCGCATCGCTGCCGGGGATCGAGCCGGTCGGCGTGGCGCTGCATATCGGCAGCCAGGTCACCGCACTCGCCCCCTACCGCGCCGCCTTCGCACGCGCCGCCGATCTCGCGCGCCACATCCGCGCGCAGGGCCTGCCGATCAGCCGCGTGGATTGCGGCGGCGGCATCGGCATCGCGTATCGGGACGAGATCCCGATCGCGCCCGCCGCCTTCGCCGGCGCGGTCAAGGCCACGCTCGGCCCGCTCGGCCTGAAGTTGATGTTCGAGCCGGGGCGCTTCCTCGTCGGGCCCGCGGGCGTGCTGCTGGCCTCGGTCGTGCTGGCGAAGCGATCCGGCAACCACCGTTTCGTGATCCTGGATGCGGCGATGAACGACCTCATTCGACCTTCCATGTATGAGGCCTGGCACGGCATCCTGCCGGTGGCGGCGGGCGCGTTCCACGCCCCGCTCGCGCCGGCGGATGTGGTGGGTCCGGTGTGCGAGACGGGCGATACCTTCACCCGTATGCGGGACCTGCCGCCGCTCGGCCCCGGCGACGGCGTCGTGCTGCTCGACGCCGGCGCCTACGGGGCGGCCATGAGCAGCACCTACAACGCGCGGCCCCTGGCCGCGGAGGTGATGGTGGACGGCAGCGAGTACGCAGTGATCCGGCCCCGGCAGGCGATCGAGGCGCTCTGGGCGCACGAGGCCGTGCCGGCATTCGTGGCCGGATGAACGGGGCGCCGCCCGGCCTCACCCGGCGCCGGCGCCTCGCGCGCGCGGCGCTGTGGTGGGAACGGGCGTGGCCGGCGCTGTGGCCGGCGCTCTGCCTCGCGGGTGCGGGGCTGCTGGTCGCGCTGCTCGATCTGCCGCGGCTGCTGTCGCCCTCGGCGCATGCCGTGCTGCTCGCCCTCTTTGCCATCGGCATGGTCGCGCTGCTGTGGCGCGGTGCGCGGCGCCTGTCGCTGCCGGCGGCGGCGGAGGCGGACCGGCGGCTGGAACGCCGCTCCGGCCTCGCGCACCGCCCGCTCGCCGCACTCGTGGACAAGCCGGCTGCCGCCACGGCCGAGCAGATGGCGCTGTGGCGCGCCCATGTCGCCCGCGCCGCGAGCCAGCTTCGCCGGCTGCGCGTGGGCTGGCCGAGCCCGGGGCTCGCGGCGCGCGACCTGCGCGCGGTGCGGGGCGCGCTCGTCGTCGCCCTCGTCGCCGCGTTCGGCATCGCCGGGTCGGATGCGCCGCACCGGCTGCTGCGCGCGGTCACGCCGGGCTTCGCGGCCGCCCCGCTGCCGGCGCCGCCGCGGGTGGAAGCCTGGATCACGCCGCCGTCCTATACCGGCCTCGCGCCGCTGTTCCTTGATCCGGCCGGCGGCAGCGTCTCGGTGCCCGCCGGCTCGCGCCTGTCGCTGAGCCTGACGGGCGGCACGGGCGGGGAGCCGGTGCTGGCGCTCGACGACCAGACGCAGCCGATGCGCATGCTGGATGCCGCGAGCTTCGCCGCCGAACGCGACCTCGCGCAGGGCGGGCGGCTGGCGGTACTGCGGGACGGGCAGCCGCTCGCCGCCTGGGACATCGCCGTGGTCGCGGATGCGCCGCCCACCGCCGCCTTCCCCGAACCGCCCGGCCGCGCCGGCCGCGGCCCGATGGCGCGGCTGCCCTGGCAGGCCACGGACGACTGGGGGCTGGCCGGGCTGCGGGCGGAACTGCGCCTGCGCGACCGGCCGGATGCCCCGCCGCTCGTCATCGAACTGCCGCTGCCCGGCGGCGCGCCGAAGACCGCGCGCGGCGCGCACCAGACCGACCTGACCGCCCATCCCTGGGCGGGCCTGCCCACCACCGCGCGGCTGATCGCCCGCGACGGCGCGGGGCAGGAAGGGCGGTCGGCCGATGTGGGCTTCGACCTGCCGGAGCGGGAGTTCAACCACCCCGTCGCCAAGGCGCTGATCGCGATCCGCAAGCGCCTGTCGGTCGCGCCGGGCGAACGCCGCTGGGCGCAGGGGGAACTGGATCGCCTGTCCACCGACCCGGGCGCGTTCGACAACGATGCCGGCGTCTTCCTCGGCATCCGCACCGCGCGGCACCGCCTGCTGCGCGACCGCCGCCCGGAGGCGATCGAAGACGTGCAGGCCCTGATGTGGGACCTCGCGATCCGGCTGGAGGAAGGGGCCACCGAACGCACCGCCCGCGCCCTGGCCGAGGCGCGGCAGGCCCTGCGCGAGGCGCTGGAGCGGCAGGAGCGCGGCGAGCAGGTCAGCCGGGAGGAGATCGACCGGCTGATGCGCGAGTTGCGCGAGGCGATCGACCGCCACATGCAGGCGCTGGCCGAGGAAGCACGCCGCGAGCAGGCCGAAACCGCCGAGCCGCGCGACATGCAGCGCCTCGACCGGCAGGAGATCGAGCGCCGCGCCGACCAGCTCCGCGAGGCGATGCGCGAGAACCGGACCGAGGATGCCCGGCGCGAGCTGGCGGAGCTGGAGCGGATGCTCGAACAGCTCCAGGCCGGCCGGCCCGAGCGCGGCCAGAGCCGGGAGCGCAACGCCCAGCAGCGCCAGCGCGGCCAGCAGCAGATGGGCGCGCTGCAGGACATGGTGCAGCGGCAGGGCAAGCTGCTCGACAACAGCCACCAGCGCGCGGGCGAGGCCGTGGAACCGCGCCGCCCCGGCCAGCCGCCGCAACAGCAGCAGCGCAACCGGCCGCAGTCCCGGCAGCAGCAGCAACAGCAGCAGCCCGGCACCCCGCAGCAGGAATCGGAGCAGCGCGGCCTCGACCGCCGCCAGCAGGATGCGCTGCGCCGTGCGCTGGGCGAGCTGATGCAGCAGTTCGGCGACCTGACCGGCGACATCCCCGCCCCGCTGTCCGAAGCCGATCAGGCGATGCGGGAGGCCGGGCGCGCGCTTGGCGAAGGCCGCGACGGGGAGGCACGCGGCGCCCAGCAGCGCGCGATCGAGGCGCTGCAGGAGGGCGGACGCGAGATGTCACGCCAGATGGCGCGCCAGTTCGGCCCGATGGGGGAGGAGAGCGGGGAAGAAGGCGAGGGCGACCAGGACGGTCAGGGCAATGCCGAGACGGGCCAGGATCGCAACGGCCGGGACAGCGCCCGCCGCGGCGAGGAAGGCCGCGACCCGCTCGGCCGGCGCACGCGCGAGGGGCCTGCGGGGTCCGATGAGGGTTCCGACGTCGCCGTCCCGGACGAGGCGGAAGCCTCCCGCACCCGCGCCATCCAGGAGGAGCTGCGCCGCCGCGGCGGCGACCGCTCCCGCCCGCAGCCGGAACTCGACTACATCGACCGGCTGCTGCGGCGGTTCTGACACTGCCGGCGGGGCCGGTGTGCCGGCTGCGCGACGCGAACGCGCGAGAGCCGGCTCGCCAGCCAGCCTGAACCGAACGCCCTACCCCGGCGGCTTGTACAGGCCGAGCGCCGTGTAGACCCACTCGCTGGGCGGCCACGCGGCCATGACCGCCGCGCGGTAGTGGACGGCCGCGTAGGCGGCCGAGGCGAGCACGATGAAGGTCACCACCCAGCCCACCCACACGCCCGTCGAGGTGCGGGCGGGGGCGGCTTCCACCAATGGCGGCGGAGGCGGCGGCGGCGCTGGCCTGTCGTCCACCCCCCGCGTCGCGGCCAGGAAGGGCGCACCGGCCACATGGCGCGGTATCGTGATCGCCGGCTCGCGGGCGGGCTCGGCCGGCGGCGGCTCCGCGACCGGCTTCGGTTCCGGCGCTTCCTCCTCCCGCCCGGGGCGCACCGAGTGCTCCGGTTCCGCGACCGCGAACGACTCGGGGGGTGCCGACACGGCCGGCGCCGCCGGGTCCGGTACCAGCAGCGCCTCAAGGGGCGCTCCGACCCACCACACCCCGCCGCATGCGGCGCAGCGCAGGGATCGGCCCGCCGGGCCGATCATCGCGTCCTCGATCTCGTATCCGGCCTCGCAGTCAGGGCAGCGCACGCGCATGGAATTCAACTCTCCGCTGCGTGACTTTGCCGTGCTGCGCGCCAGCGGCAAGAGGCGATGACGCGGCGACGGCGTGCGTGGCAGGGTCGGACCGCAACCGGGAGCATGTCGCAACGAGTCATGATCCGCTTCGAGGGCGTGTCGCTTCGCTACGGAACCGGACCCGAGGTCCTGCACGACGTGAACTTCGCCGTGCCGCCCGGCGCGTTGTGCTGGCTGTGCGGCCCCTCGGGCGCGGGCAAGTCCACGCTGCTGAGCATGATGTACCTTGCGCTGCGCCCCACCTCTGGCCGGCTGTCGCTGCTGGGCACCGATGTCGGCCGCGCACGGCGCGACCAGTTGCCCCGGCTGCGGCGGCAGATCGGCGTCGTGTTCCAGGATTTCCGGCTGCTCGCGCATCTGTCCGCTTTCGACAACGTCGCCCTGCCGCTGCGGCTCGCGCGCCGGCCGGAAGCGCAGGTGCGCGCCGACGTGGGCGAGATGCTGCGCTGGGTCGGCCTGTCGCGGCGGATCGAGGCGCGGCCCCCGGAATTGTCCGGCGGCGAGCAGCAGCGCGTGGCCATCGCGCGCGCGGTGATCGGCCGGCCCGCCCTTCTGCTGGCCGACGAACCCACCGGCAACCTGGATGACGTGCAGGCCGAACGGCTGCTGCGCCTGTTCGAGGAGCTGAACCGCATCGGCACCACGGTGGTGGTGGCGACGCACAACATGGCGCTGCTGGACCGCTATCCGGCCCGGGTGCTGTCGATCGCGGAAGGGCGGGTGCGGCTCGATGGCTAGGCGGACGGACCCGATCGGCCTGGGCGCCGCCATGGCGGACCGGCTGCTGCCCGGCCTCGCCGCCGCCGTCTCTCTGCTGGCCGCACTCGCGCTCGGCGCCGCCATCGCGGCTGCGGCGCTTGCCGAACGCTGGCACGGCGCGGCGAGCGAGGCGGTCACCGTGCAGGTGTCCGACCCGGCCGGGAAGCTGGCCAGCGGCACGCCCCGGATCGACGCGGCCTTGCGGCTGGTCCGCGCCGCGCCGGGCGTGGAGGAAGCGACACCCATGCAGGACGGCCGGCTCGCCGAATTGCTGCGGCCCTGGCTGGGGCCGGCGGCCGAACAGCTCGCCCTGCCGCTGCCCGCCATCATCGAGGTGCGACCGCATGACGAGGACTGGGACCCCGCCTCGCTGCGCGCCCAGCTCGCCGAGGCGGTGCCGGGCACGACGGTCGAGACGCAGGGAAGGCTGGTCACGCGGCTGCGCGCGCTCGCCCGCGGGGTGCAGGCGCTGGGCGCGGTCGCTGTGCTGATCGCGACAGGGATCGCCGCCTGCGTCGTGGTGATGGCGACCCGCGCGACGCTCGCCGCCCGGCGCGACGCGGTGGAGATCCTGCACCTGCTTGGCGCGGACGACCGGCAGATCGCCAGCCGCTTCGCCCGGCGCGCGGCCGCCCGCGTCGCGGCCGGCGCGGTACTGGGGACCGCGACCGGGGCGGCGGTGCTCGCGGCGCTTGCCGCCGTTGCCGGGCCGATCCTGCCGATCAATCCCGCCCGGGTGGGCTTCAGCCTGCCGCTGCTGCCGCTCGCCGCCGCCGCGATCGGCTGGGGCACCGCGCAGCTCGCGGTGCGGAACTGGCTGCGCCGCCTGCCATGAGCCGCCTTCGCCTCGCCTTCAGCCTATTACTGGTGCCCGCCGTTCTCTGGCTGGCGGGCTTCGCGTGGTTCCTGCATGTCGTGGGCGTCATGCCCCCGCCCCCCATCCATGCCGACGGGATCATCGCGCTGACCGGCGGCGCCGACCGGCTGGAGGAGGCGTTCCGCCTGCTCGCCGAAGGCCGGGCGCCGCGGCTGCTGGTCTCGGGCGTGGCCGGCGAGGCGTCGCTCGGCGCCCTCACCCGCCGCGTCGGCGGCGATGCGGAGGCGCTGTCCTCGCGCGTGACGCTGGGCCGCGCCGCCCGCTCCACGCTCGGCAACGCACGGGAGAGTGCGGCCTGGGCGCATGAGAACGGGTTGCGCAGCGTGATCGTGGTGACCGCCAACTACCACATGCCGCGCGCGCTGCTGGAGATGCGGCGCGCCATGCCCGACGTGGCGCTGCTGCCGGTGCCGGTGGTGCCGCCGGCGATGCGGGGGGCGCAGACGCCGCTGGGACTGCTCGCGGGGGAGTACACGAAGCTGATCGGCTCCTTCCTCGGCGTCGCCGGCATGCTCGGCACGGACCGCCCGGCGTGATGCTCTGGTTGCGCTCGGCGGCCTTCAATGCCGCCTTCTTCGGGCTGACGACGCTCGCCGCGCTGGTGTCCATCCCGCTGCTCGCCTTCGCCCCGGAGCGCGTGCTGTGGCGCTTCGCGCGGGGCTGGGGGCATGCCGTGATCTGGCTGATGCGCGCGATCGCCGGCATCCGCGTGCGCGTGAGCGGGGCGGAGCACCTGCCTTCCGGCGCGGGCCTCGTCGCCGCGCAGCACCAGTCCGCCTTCGATACCGTGGTGTGGCTGGTGTTGCTGGACCGCCCGGCGATCGTGCTGAAGCAGGAACTGCTGCGGATCCCGATCTACGGCTGGTTCTGCCGCCGGCTCGGCATGATCGCGGTGGACCGGCTCGCCGGCGGCGGGGCGATCCGGGCTCTGCTGCGCGGCGCCGACCGGGCGGTGGCGGAAGGCCGGCCCGTGGTGATCTTCCCCGAGGGCACGCGCACCGAACCGGGCACCTTCCTGCCCTTCCAGCCCGGCGTGGCGGCACTGGTACGGCGGATGGGCGGCGGGGTGGTGCCGGTCGCCACCGATTCCGGCCTGCACTGGGGCCGGCGCGCCTTCCACAAGCATCCGGGCACGATCTCCGTGCTCGCCCTGCCCCCCATTCCCGCCCACGAGGACCGCACGCGGCTG
>JBBCJT010000060.1:0-11196 GCA_037190665.1 Rhodovastum atsumiense
GCCACCAGCCCGCCCGGGTTGGAGAAGAGATTGCCGCGGAAGCTGAGCACGATGCCCTTCGGCCCCGCCTCGATCTTCTCGATCCCCGCCTCGCGGCAGATGCGCTTGAGCGTGACGACCTGCAGCAGGTTCTCCACCTCCGCCGGCAGCGGGCCGAAGCGGTCCACCAGCTCGGCAGCCATCGCCTCGGTCTCGGCATCGGAGCCGAGCGCGCCGATGCGGCGGTACAGGCCGAGCCGCACCGGCAGGTCGCGCACATAGGCTTCGGGGATCAGCACCGGCAGGCCAAGGCTGATGGTCGGCGTCCAGTCGCGATCCTCGGCGCGGCGCTTGCCCTCGGCGGCCTTCAGCTCGGCGACCGCATCCTCCAGCATCTGCTGGTACAGCTCGATGCCGACCTCGCGGATATGGCCGGACTGCTCGTCGCCCAGCAGGTTGCCGGCGCCGCGGATGTCGAGGTCGTGGGAGGCGAGCGTGAAGCCCGCGCCCAGCGCGTCCAGCGTCTGCATCACCTCCAGCCGCTTCTGCGCTGCCGCCGACAGCCGGTGCGCCTGCGGCCAGGTCAGATAGGCATAGCCGCGCTGCTTGCCACGCCCGACACGGCCGCGAAGCTGGTAGAGCTGGCCGAGGCCGAACATGTCCGCGCGGTGGATCACCAGCGTGTTCACCGCCGGCATGTCGAGACCGCTTTCCACGATGTTGGTGGACAGCAGGATGTCGAACTTGCCGTCGCCGAACTCCGTCATCACGCGCTCGAGCTCGGTCGGCGCGAGGCGGCCATGGGCCATGGCGATGCGCGCCTCGGGCACGATCTCGCGCAGCCGGTCGGCCATGCGACCCAGATCCTCGATCCGCGGCACCACGCAGAACACCTGCCCGCCGCGGAACCGCTCGCGCTGGATCGCCTCGCGGATCACCACGGAGTCGAACGGCATGATGAAGGTGCGGACCGCCAGCCGGTCGACCGGCGGGGTGGCGATCAGGCTCATCTCCCGCACGCCCGTCAGCGCGAGCTGCAGGGTGCGCGGGATCGGCGTGGCGGTCAGCGTCAGCACGTGCACGTCGGCCTTCAGCGCCTTCAGCCGCTCCTTGTGGGCGACGCCGAAATGCTGCTCCTCGTCCACGATCACGAGGCCCAGATCGGCGAACTCCACCCCCTTGCTCAGCAGCGCATGGGTGCCGACGACGATGTTGATCGACCCGTCCTTCAGCCCCGCGCGGACCTGCGCGGCCTCCTTGGCGGAGACCATGCGGCTGAGCTGCGCGATGCGCACCGGCAGGCCCTGGAACCGCGCGATGAAAGTGCGGAAATGCTGCCGCGCGAGCAGCGTGGTCGGCACCACCACGGCGACCTGCGCGCCGCCCATCGCGACCACAAAGGCCGCGCGCAGCGCCACCTCCGTCTTGCCGAAGCCGACATCGCCGCAGATCAGCCGGTCCATCGGACGGCCGGAGGCGAGGTCTTCCAGCACGTCCGCGATCGCGCGCGCCTGATCGTCCGTTTCGGCGAAGGGGAAGCGGGCGGCGAACTCGTCCCACGCGCCCTCGGCCGCCGCCATCACCGGCGCGTCGCGCATCTTCCGCGCGGCGGCGATGCGGATCAGCTCGCCGGCCATGTCGCGGATGCGCGTCTTCATCTTGGCCTTGCGCGCCTGCCACGACGCGCCGCCAAGCTTGTCGAGCGCCACGCCTGCGGCCTCGCTGCCGAAGCGCGACAGCAGCTCGATGTTCTCGACCGGCAGGAACAGCTTGTCCTCGCCGTCATAGAGCAGGCGCAGGCAATCGTGCGGCGCGCCGTTCACCTCGATGGCGACGAGCCCGTCATAGCGGCCGATGCCGTGATCCTGATGCACGACGAGGTCGCCCTCGGCGATCTCGGTGGCCTCCGCGATGAACTGGTCCGCGCGCTTGCGCCGGCGCGGCGGGCGGGCGATCCGCTCGCCGAGCAGATCCTGCTCGGCGACGATGGTCCAGGCGCCGCGCGGCCCCTTCTCGATCGCGCCGGAGAACCCGCGCTCCAGCCCCAGCACGGCGAGCACGACGGTATCGCCGGTCAGCGCGCCGAGTTCGCTCCATTCGTCGACCGCGGCGACCTTGTCGAAGCCGTGCTCGCGCAAAAGGTTCGCCAGCCGCTCACGCGACCCGCGCGTCCAGGCGGCGAGCAGCAGCCGTTCCTTGCGCTCGCGCAGCCGGGTGAAATGCTCGCGCAGGTCGGCGAAGACGTTCGCCCCCGGCGCGGCGCGGCTTTCAGCGAACAGCCGCCCGGGCCGTCCGCCCGCCTCCACACCCTCTGTGCCCTCGGGCCGGGCGAAGGGGGAGAAGCCGAACAGCGGCCCCTGCGCGAGCATCGCGTCCCACGCGGCGCGGTCGAGATACAGGCGTTCCGGCGGCGCGGGCCGGTACGGCACCTCGTTCTCGCGCGGGGGCGCCTGCCGGGCCGCGTAGTGGTCGGCGATCATCTCCAGCCGCGCGTCCAGCACCTCGCTCGCCTGATGATCGAGGCTGACGGATGCGCCCGGCAGGTAGTCGAGGATCGTCTCCATCGCCGGGTGGAACAGCGCCACCCAGTGCTCCATCCCCGGATGCCGCCGGCCTTCGCTGACCGAGACGTAGATCGGGTCGTCCGTCGATTTCGGGCCGAACAGCTCCCGCCACGATGTCCGGAAGCGGGTGATCGATTCGTGGTCGAGGAAGACCTCGTTGACCGGCCGCAGCACCAGCGCATCCAGCGCCTCGCCGCTGCGCTGGGTGGAGGGGTCGAAGTGGCGCAGGCTCTCCAGCGTGTCGCCGAACAGGTCGAGCCGCACCGGCTCCGCCTCGCCCGCGGCGAACAGGTCGATGATGCCGCCGCGCACGGCGTACTCGCCCGGCTCCATCACCGTGCCGGCACGGCCGTAGCCGTTGGCCTCCAGGAAGTGGATCAGGGCGTCCTGATCGACCGTGCCGCCCTTCTCGAGCCGCAGAAAAGCGCCGCGGAACACCTCCCGCGGCGGCACGCGCTGCACCAGCGCGTTCACCGTGGTCAGCACGATGCGGGGCGCCGCCGCCGGCTCCAGCAGGCGGGTCAGGCCAGCAATGCGCTCGGCGACGATCTCCGGATTGGGGGAGACGCGGTCGTAAGGCAGGCAGTCCCACGCGGGGACGCGCACCACCTCCATCCCCGGCGCGAAGAAGGCCAGCGCCTCGGCGGTGCGGGCCATGCGCGCGTCGTCGCGGCAGACATGCATCACGGGCACATCCGTCTCCGCCCGGCGGCGGGCGAGCAGGACAGCGTCATACCCCTCTGGCGCCCCGTAGACGGTGATCACCGCGCCCTCGCGCGTGCCTGCGCCTCCGCCGCGATCGTCCGCAGCAGCGCGTGGTGCTCTCCATCGGGGAGGGGCCGCCGGCCGGTCAGCCAGTCGGCGAGGTCCACGTCCGGCAGTTCCATCACCGCCTCCAGCGCGTCCAGTTCGGCCGTGCTCATGGTGGCGAGGCGCGGCGCGACGTAGCCGCCGAGCAGGATATCGGTCTCATGCGTGCCCCGGTGCGTGGCACGAAACAGCAGGCGGCGGCGGCGCGGGTCTAGCGTGTCCATCGGAATTCCGGGAAAGCGGCGCCATGACAGCAGCCGCGGCTGGCGTATAGACCGCGCCTCCGTATGTGTCAGCCCGTGGTCGTGGATTCGCAACTTGCACCCCTGATGCGGCCGATCACCGGCCTCGCCTCCCCGAAACCGCCGGCGCTGAGGGCGATCGCGCGGCTGGTGGGGGGCGACCGGCTGCTCGACCTGCTGTTCCATCTGCCGGAGGTCCATGTGGACCGCCGCACCCGGGTCACCGTGGCCGACGCCGAGCCCGGCCGGATCGCGACCATCGCCGTGGAAATCGTGCGGGTGGCCTCCGCCGCCCGGCGCGGGCCGTGGCGGGCGGTGGCCCGGGACGCGACCGGCCCGCTGGAGGTCGTCCTGTTCAACCCGATGCCGTGGCAGATCGCCCCCTATGCCGAGGGGCGGCAGGTCACCGTCTCCGGCCGGGTCAGCCTGCATGGCGGCATCAAGCAGATCGTCGCGCCGGACTGGGTGGAACCGCCCGAACGGATCCCGGCGATCGAACCCGTCTGGCCGCTGACCGCGGGCGTGATCGGCAAGCAGCTCGCCCGCGCGATGGCCGCCGCGCTCGCCGTGCTGCCGGGCCTGCCCGAATGGCTCGACCCGGCGCTGGTCCGCCGCGAGGGTTGGCCCGGCTTCGCCGCCGCGCTGCGCCGGCTGCACGCGCCGGAGGAGCCGCCCGGCGCCCTCCCCGCCCGCCGGCTGGCCTATGACGAGTTCTTCGCCGGCCAGCTCGCGCTGTGCCTGGTGCGCCGGCGCGTGCGCACCCGCCGCGGCCGTGCGCTGATGGGCGACGGACGGCACCGGAAGGAGGCGCTCGCCCGGTTTGGCCACGACCTGACCCGCACCCAGCGCCGCGCGCTGGCCGAGATCGACGAGGATCTGGGCGCCCCCTACCGCATGCTGCGGCTGCTGCAGGGCGATGTCGGCTCCGGCAAGACGCTGGTCGCGCTGATGGCGAGGCTGCGCGCGGCCGAGGCCGGGACGCAGGCGGCGCTGCTGGCGCCGACCGAGGTGCTGGCCAAGCAGCACCACCGCACGCTCTCCCGCCTGTCCCCCGTGCCGGTCGGGCTGCTGACCGGATCGGTGAAGGGCAAGCAGCGGGAACGGGTGCTGCGCAGCCTCGCGGACGGCACGCTGCCGCTGGTCGTCGGCACCCACGCCCTGTTCCAGGAAACGGTGGACTACCGCGACCTCGCGCTCGCCGTGATCGACGAGCAGCACCGCTTCGGCGTCCACCAGCGGCTGCTGATGGGCGGCAAGGGCCAGGCGACCGACGTGCTGGTGATGACCGCGACCCCCATCCCGCGCACGCTGCTGCTGACGCAGTGGGGCGAGATGGAGGTCAGCCGGCTGACCGGCAAGCCGGCCGGCCGCCAGCCGATCCGCACCACGCTGCACTCGCTGTCCACGCTCGGCGACGTGGTGGAGGCATGCGGCCGCGCCATCACCGGAGGGGCGCGCATCTACTGGGTCTGCCCGATGGTGGCCGAGAGCGAGGCGATCGACCTCGCCGCGGCCGAGGCGCGGGCGGCGGAGCTGCGCACCCGGTTCGGGGACGCGGCGGTCGGCCTCGCGCACGGCAAGCAGGACGCGGCGGTGCGCGATGCCGCGCTGGCCGCCTTCTCCGCCGGCACGACGCCGCTGCTGGTCGCCACGACCGTGGTCGAGGTGGGCGTGGACGTGCCGGAAGCGACGGTGATCGTGATCGAGCACGCCGAACGCTTCGGCCTCGCCCAGCTCCACCAGCTCCGCGGCCGGGTCGGGCGCGGATCGGGCCGGTCCTTCTGCATGCTGCTCTATGCCGACGGGCTGAACGACATGGCCCGGCAGCGGCTGACGACGCTGCGGGACACCCAGGACGGATTCATCATCGCCGACGAGGATTTCCGGCTGCGCGGCGCGGGCGATGCGCTGGGCACGCGGCAATCCGGCCTGCCCGGCTTCCGCGTGGCCGACCCGCACGCGCAGTCCGACCTGCTGCGGATGGCCGCGCAGGATGCCGGGCTGTTGCTGCAGCGCGACCCTGACCTCACCTCCGATCGCGGCCGGGCGGCACGGCTGCTGTTGAGCCTGTTCGATCTCGACGACGCCGCCCGCGTGCTGGAAAGCGGCTGAAGGCCGCCACGCGCCCGCGCGCGGCTATGGCGGAGGCCGGCTGGACCGGGTGGCGGTCGACTGGAAGGCAGCCACCGCGATGGCGGCGACCAGGCCGGTCAGCATGATCCCGATGAAGCCGATGGCGATGGCCAGGACGCGCGTGAGCGCCATGGTCGGGGCGAGGTCGCCGTAGCCGATGGTCAGTCCCGTCACGAAGGCGAAGTAGAGGCCCTTGCCGAACCCCCACCCTTCCAGCGGGCCGATCACCAGCCCGAGGCACGCCATGATCATCACCAGTCCCGACAGGAGCGGCCACGTCCGCCGTAGCGCGGTGCGCACGCCCCTGAGGAAGGCGGCGCGGGCCGCCCTCGGATCGTCATCGTCCATCCGTACCCCTCCGGACTCCGGCGAGACCATTGCGCCGCTGGAGAAATCAGAGCCTTCTGCAGCCTCGGCGCATCTTCAAGGCGAAGCCCACTTGAAATCCTCGCATCGACGCTCCCTGCGAAGCCGGGCCTGCGAACGCCCCGATCCGCGCATGCGCGGCTAGCGGCCAGGAATAGGCCATGAATCCCGCCGATCCCAAACTCGAGGAACGCATCGCGGCCCGGTTCCTTGAGGCTCTCATCCGGGCCGGCCTCATCCTGGTGCTGGCGGCACTCTGTTATCGGATCTTCTCGCCGTTCCTGACGCTGATGGCATGGGCACTGATCCTGTCGGTGACGCTGTATCCCCTTCAGCAATCCGTTGCCGCCAAGTTCGGCGGAAGACAGGGCCTCGCGTCCACACTCCTGGTCATCCTCGGCATCGTGCTGATCGTTGCACCGACCGCGGTGCTAATGAACTCGCTCGGCGATTCGGTGCACCGACTGATAGCCGGCATTCAGACGAACTCCCTGGCGATCCCGGCACCACCCGAATCCGTGGCGGGCTGGCCGATCGTCGGGAGGCGGGCATATGCGCTCTGGGCGCAGGCACACGCCGACCTGCCCGCCCTGGTGCAGAGCCTGCAACCCAAGATCGGCATGCTGGCCACGGCGGCACTGGGCTTTGTGGCGAGCATTGGCGGCAGCCTGCTTCAGCTCCTGGCCTCGTTCGTCATCGCCGGCATCATCATGGCTTTCGGCGAGGGCGGCTGGCATGCCAGTCAGGCGATCTTCGCCCGGCTCGCCGGGCCGGCGCGTGGCGCGGAACTGGCCACGCTGTCGGTCGCGACCATACGCGCCGTCGCGCTGGGCGTCGTCGGCGTGGCCTTCATCCAGGCCATCATCGTCGGTCTGTGCCTGCTGATGGCCGGCGTCCCCCTGGCGGGCGCACTGAGCCTCGTTGTCCTCGTGCTCGGCATCGCACAAGTTCCGGCGCTGATCGTCACCATCCCGGCCATCGCGTTCATCTGGCTGAGCGGCACTTACGAGAACGTGGCGGCAATCGGCTACACAGTGCTGCTGGCCGTCGCAGGCATGGCGGATAACGTCCTCAAGCCGCTCCTTCTGGGCCGTGGCGTCAACGCGCCGATGCCGATCATCCTGCTGGGCGCGCTCGGCGGGATGGCAACGGGGGGCATTCTGGGAATGTTCGTCGGCGCCACGCTTTTCGCGCTCGGCTACCGGCTCTTCATGGGCTGGGTGACGGTCCGTCAGGATGCCCCGATCCCGATCGAAGGGGATAATCCTCACCCGCGCCCGCGGGACTGATCCGGTTCGCCGGGCACGGCGGGGAACAGCGCGCCGCAGAGAGGGCGACTGCATCGGGTTCTTCACCCGCGCCGGAGCGATTTCCGTCTCGGGGGCGCGCGGGGATGTGGCAGATAGCGAGGCGGCAATCATTCCCTGCTGCCGGGGGCGGCCGGCGCGGGACCGCCACCGCCCGCGGCCGGGCCTATCGCGGGCCTCGACAGCGCGCCGGGCTGACGGCAGGTTGCATACAACAGCTTCACTCTGGGGGAGACAAGCATGAAGCGCCTACTTCTCGCCGCCGTCTGCGTCGCGTTCGGCGCGCAGGCCGCGGAATTCCGATGGGCCAGCGGCAACGACATCCTCGGCGCCGACCCGCACATCAACAACCACGGGCTGACCAACGCCTTCAAGGCCACCGTCTACGAGGGGCTGACACGCCGCCGCCCCGACGGGTCGGCCGAGCCGGGCCTCGCCGAACGGTGGGAGCTGCGCTCGCCGGACACGATGCGCTTCTACCTGCGCAAGGGCGTGAAGTTCCACGGCGGCGAAGCCTTCACCGCCGATGACGTGCTGTTCTCCTGGCAGCGGATCCAGGGCGCCGACATGGCCTACACGGTCGGCTCGATCGCGCGGATCGACAAGATCGACGACCACACGATCGACGTGGTCACCAAGGGGCCGAACCCGGTCCTGCTGATGGACATGCTGAACTTCTTCATCATGTCCAGGAGCTGGACGGAAGGAAACGGCGGCGCGCAGGTCGCCCGCGCCAACACGCCCGGTTCCAACACCAACTTCATGGCGCTGAACGCCAACGGCACCGGCCCGTTCCGGCTGACCGAACGCCACGCCGACGAGCGCACGGTGATGGAGCCCTACGCCGGCCACTGGGAACCGCAGACCCACAACATCACCCGCGCCACCTACCGCCCGATCGCGAACGCGGCGACGCGTTCGGCCGCCATCGCCTCGGGCGAGGTGGACCTGATGTACCACGTGCCGCTGCAGAACCTGCAGCAGTTCCAGCAGATGAGCGGCGTGCGGGTGATGCAGGGCCCGACCGCGCGCACCATCTTCCTGGGGCTCGAGGTCTCGCGCGACGAACTGCCGGACACGCCCGGCAAGAACCCGCTGAAGGACCTGCGGGTGCGGCAGGCGATCTCCCACGCGATCGACTACACCGCCATCCAGCGCGTGGTGATGCGCGGCTCCTCGCAATCGGCCGGGCTGATCATCGCGCCCGCGATCCAGGGCTTCGATCCGAAGCAGAACGAGCGCCTGCCCTTCGACCTCGCCGGCGCGCGGCGGCTGATGACGGAGGCCGGCTACCCGCAGGGCTTCACGCTGACGATGATGTGCCCCGCCGGCCGCTACGTGAACGACGAGACGATCTGCACCGCGCTGGTGCCGATGATGCAGCGGATCGGCATCACCATCCGGCTGTCCACCATGCCGATGGGCCAGTTCCTGCAACGTGCCCAGGCCGGCGAGGCGCCGTTCTACATGCTCGGCTGGACGCCCGGGAATTTCGACGTCACCAACGCGCTGCAGGAGCTGCTGGGCCCCGGCACATACAACTGGGGCCACTACAACAATCCCGAGCTGAACGCGCTGCGGGAACGGATCCAGGTCGAGACGGACATGGCCGAGCGCAACGCGATGTCCGCCCAGGCGCTGGGCATCGTGCGGCGGGACATCCCGGTGATCCCGCTGCACCAGGAGCCGCAGGTCTTCGCCGTGCGCGACACGGTGGCCGACTTCAAGATGATGGCTAGCGAGGACGTGCATCTGCGCTTCGTCACCATGAAGTGACACGAGGGCGGGCGGCCCGCACGCGGCGCCGCCCGCCCCGCCGATCCCTTGGCCGGCCCGGCCTCCGCGACCGGGCCCGCCGCCGGCCCCCACCGCCATTCCCGCCGGCCCCACTTGCCATGCCGCCCTGTTGCGCTATGCCGCCCGACCGAAAATCCGGTCGAGGGATCGCGTGACCGAACTGATCGAGATCGAGGGCCTGACCAAGCGCTTCGGGGCCTTCACCGCCGTGGACGACGTCGGATTCGCCGTGCCGCGCGGGCAGGTGCTCGGGTTCCTGGGGCCCAACGGCGCCGGCAAATCCACCACCATGAAGATGGTAGCGGGCTTCGTGACGCCCACCGCGGGTACCGCGCGCATCTGCGGCCACGACATCCTGAAGTCGCCGGTCGCCGCCAAGCGCGTGCTGGGCTTCCTGCCCGAAGGCGCGCCCACCTACCCGGAAATGACGGTGACCGCCTTCCTGCGCTTCTGCGCCGCCATCCGCCGCGTCGGCGAGGCCGAGGTGCAGCGGGCGATGGAGCTGACCCAGCTCGGCGAGGTGCGGCTGCAGCCGATCGAGACCCTGTCCAAGGGCTTCAAGCGCCGGGTCGGCCTCGCCCAGGCGCTGCTGCACGACCCGCCGGTGCTGGTGCTGGACGAGCCGACGGACGGGCTCGACCCCAACCAGAAGCACGAGGTGCGGGCGCTGATCCGCGGCATGGCGGCCGAGAAGGCGATCGTGATCTCGACCCACATCCTGGAAGAGGTGGACGCGATCTGCAGCCGGGCCATCGTGATCGCGCGCGGCCGGATCGTGGCGGACGACACGCCCGCCGGCCTCGCCGCGCGGCATGCGAGCGGCAAGCTCGACGAGGTGTTCCGCGCCATCACCCTGCCCGCCCCGGCGGAGGCCGCCTGATGCGAAACGTGCTGATCATTGCGAAGCGCGAGCTGGCCGCCTATTTCGCGACGCCGGTGGCGACCGTCTTCATCGTCATCTTCCTCGCGCTGCAGGGCGCGCTGACCTTCACGCTCGGCAACTTCTTCGCCCGCGGGCAGGCCGACCTCCAGCCCTTCTTCACCTTCATCCCCTGGGTGTTCCTGCTGCTGGTGCCCGCCATCACCATGCGCCTGTGGGCGGAGGAGCGGCGGCTGGGCACGGTGGAGCTGCTGCTGACGCTGCCGGTCACGCAGGGCCAGGCGGTGGTGGGCAAGTGGCTCGCCGCCTGGGCGTTCTGCGGGATCGCGCTCGCGCTCACCGCGCCGTTCTGGATCACGGTGAACCTGCTCGGCCGGCCGGACAACGGGGTGATCGCGGCGGGCTATCTCGGCGCGCTGCTGGTGGCCGGCGCGTTCCTGGCCATCGGCTCGGCGCTTTCGGCGGCGACGAAGAACCAGGTGATCGCCTTCGTGCTGGCGGTCGCGGTGTGCTTCGTCTTCGCCGTCGCCTCCTCGCCCATCGTCACCGAGTTCCTGAACAACAACATCCCCGTCCTCGGCGACATCGCGCGGCGGATCAGCGTAACGGACCGTTTCCAGTCCTTCACCCGCGGCGTGGTTGGGCTGCGCGACCTGATCTACTTCGCGAGCTTCATCGCCTTCTTCCTGTTCCTCACCACGGTGATCATCGATCACCGGAAGGCGGACTGACGCCATGAAGCGCTTCTGGTTCTCCGCCGTCGGCATCGTCGCCATGCTGGCCGCCGTGGTCGGCATCAACCTGTTCGCCGACGCACGCCTCGCCCGCGCGCGGCTCGATGTCACCGAACAGCACCTGTACACGCTGGATGTCGGCACGCGGCAGGTGCTCGCCGGGCTCAAGGAGCCCGTGACGCTGCGGCTGTTCTATTCGCGCAAGCTCGGCTCCACGATCCCGGTCTACGGCGCCTACGCCGACCGGGTGCGCGAGATGCTGGCCGAATACGCCGCCGCGTCGAACGGCATGCTGAAGCTGGAATTCTTCGACCCCGAGCCGTTCAGCGAGACCGAGGACCGCGCGGTCGCCTACGGGCTGCAGGGCGTGCCGGTCGATCAGAC
>JBBCJT010000061.1:0-5143 GCA_037190665.1 Rhodovastum atsumiense
CGGCGCGCTGTTCCTCGGTCCGCGCACGAACGTAGCGTATGGCGACAAGGTCATCGGCACCAACCACACGCTGCCGACGCGCAAGGCCGCGCGCTACACGGGCGGGTTGTGGGTCGGCAAGTTCATCAAGACCTGCACCTACCAGCGCGTGCTGACGGACGAGGCGAGCGCGAAGATCGGCGAGGTTTGCTCGCGGCTCTGCATGCTGGAAGGCTTCGTGGGCCATGCCGAGCAGGCGAATGTGCGGGTGCGGCGCTACGGCGGGCGCAACATCCCTTACGCACACGCGGCGGACTGAGGCGGCGTCAGCCGGGCGGCGCGAGCTGGAAATAGACGCCGCCCAAACTCCCTCGCGCGCCGCAGAACGCGGTCACGCCTTCGGACGGCGGCGTGTGCTTCACGAGCAACACGCCGCCCTCGCGGGTGATGCGGATCGCCTCGCCCCGGTCCAGCCGGGCTTCCAGGACGGGGCCGGCGAGCCGGAACATGGCCTCGTAGTCGCAGGTCCAGGCCAGGAAATCGGTGTCCACCCGGTCCATCGTCACCGTGTAATCCGCCGATTGGAAATGGCTGATCTCGACGGTTCCGGCAGCGCCCGCCCACACACCATCCAGCGCGGCGGGGGCCGGATCGTCCCGGCGCAGCCCGTCGCGGCGCCGCGCGAGCGCGTCCCGCAGCCAGGACAGGCTGTCGGCATCATCCACACGCTCGCTGCCGGCCAGGATGTACAGCTCCCGCCGGAGGCTGCGGCGAAACCGTTCCTCGTCCGCACGCAGGGCCGCCCGCCCCGCCTCATCGTATTGCGGCAGCAGCGCCGCCAGCCGCTCGTCGGCCTCGCGCCGGATCGCCGCAAGCGCCGGATCGGTGCGGATCGTCGCCTCGATGATCGCCAGTTCCTTCGCGCAGTCCTCATGACGGGCGCGGCAGGACAGGCGCTCCGGCTCCGCGGATGCGGTCGGGATGGCGAACAGGATCGGGGCGGCGAACAGGACACGCCGCCAGGGAGCCGCGAAGGATGGAAGGGTCATGATCCGATGGCGCCCTGAAATTGCGCCGAGCCACTGCCCCCGATCGCTCCGGCAAGCAACGCGTAAAATCCTTCACAGCCGGCCGCCGCGGGGGAACTATAATCCGCGACCGGCAAATCACGGGACCAAGCGATGGGCGTTTATCTGGACGTGCCGTATGTTTCCCAGTCGGGCGACCCCACCGGCTGCTGGTACGCATCCGCCTGCATGATCGGCTACTTCTTCGAGGTCGGGCCGCGCATGGGCGTGCCGCAGCTCTACACGCGCACCCTGTCCCCGCAACTGCAGCAGTTCCTCGGCGTCACGGCCGTGACCGGCCACGTCGCGACGGGCACCGCGCAATCGGCGTGGCTGATGCAGGGCACGGGCATGACGGAGCACGAGGCGCTGGCGCGCAACGAGAATCTCAGCCCGGTGCCGCACTGCGCGCACCCGACGCACCAGTACACCGCGAAATGGCTTGAGAATTACCTGCGCAAGCACGGCCCGATCTTCTTCTACTGGATGAAGACCGCCGGCGGGCAGACCTACGGCCATGCCAGCGTGATGGTCGGCGTGCGCGACAACGGCCGGATGATCTACCACGACCCCGAAAGCGCCTCGAACCAGGAGATGCACCTCAACGCCTGGGAGCCGATCCGCCAGCGCTGGCAGTATGCGCTGATGGATCGCCACGGGGTCCTCCCCTTCTCACGGACCGCCGTGACCTCGATCTGACGCGCGGATCGCATCCGCGATCTTCTCCGCCATCATCAGCACCGGCACGTTGAGATTGGCGCAGGGGATCGCGGGCATCAGCGAGGCATCGCAGACCCGAAGCCCCTCCACGCCGATCACGCGCCCCTCCGGATCGGTGACGGCCATCGGGTCGTCCACCCGCCCCATGCGGCAGGTGCCGGACGGGTGCCAGACGCCGCCGACATGCCGCCTCAGATGCGCGTCGAGCCGGTCCGTATCCCCGGCCAGCTCGGCCAGCGTCTGCGGAATGCCGGTCGCGATGGCGAGCACGCGGTCCCGCAGCATCGGCACCGCGTCCAGCATCGGCGCGGCGGTGGCGGTCAGCACGCCGTTGCGCCAGCCGGGCGCCAGCAGCTTTTTTACCTGCGGCGTGTAGGCCGTCGGGAAGGCGGCCCGCACCGCCGATTGCAGCACCGGCTGCGCCATCGCTGCGACGCCGAGGCGGAAACCCTCCCGCAGCCGGATCAGGTCGCGCTCGTCGGACAGCATGCGGAACTCGACGGAGGGCTGCTCGCGTCCGCCCAGCACGCGCACGCGCCCGCGGGAGAAGGACCGGTTGACCCACAGGTAGAAGCTGCCGATGCGCTGGCCGATGGCGTGCCAGCCGGCGCGACCCTGGATGCCGACATGCATGTCCCCCGGCTCCACGCCTTCAAGCCCGGAGGAGAAGCGCAGGATCGCCTGGATGTGGTAGCGCGGGCCGGCCGGAAGCCGAGCGCCCGGCGTCAGCCAGGCCGACAGGCCGATGGCCGGGTGTTCCTGCAGGTTCGCGCCGATGCCCGGCCGGTCGATCTTCACGTCGATCCCGGCCTCGCGCAGCACCGCGCCCGGCCCGATGCCGCTGCGTTGCAGCAGGAAGGGCGAACCGAGGGCGCCAGCGGAGACGATGGTCTGCGCGGCGCGCAGCGTCTGCCCGTCGGTCAGGACCGCGCCGGCCACCCTTCCCCGTTCCACCAACAGCCGGGTGACATGCGTGTTCGGCCGGATGCGCAGGTTGGGGCGGCGGCGGACCTCCGCCGTCAGCCAGGACGTCGCCGCCGAGGCACGCTTGCCTTCCTCGTCGAGGTTGACGGCGATGGGGAAGACCCCGTCCTCCCACGCGCCGTTCTGGTCGTCGTGCTGGGCGAAGCCGAGCGCACCGAACGCGTCCGCCGCCGCGCGGACGAAGCCGGACCATTCCCCGCGCGGCACGCGGCGGATGGGCAACGGCCCGTCCGTGCCGTGCAGGTCGCCGTCGCGGTCCAGATCGCGCTCCAGCTTGCGGAAATACGGCAGCACGTCGGACCAGCCCCAGCCGTCCGCGCCCATCGCCGCCCAGTTGTCGTAGTCGGATGGCGCGCCGCGATTGGCGCCGATGCCGTTGATCGAGGACCCGCCGCCCAGGATGCGCGCCTGCTCGAAAGCGCGGTCGGGCGCGGGCGCGTTGCCGGTATCGGTCAGCGACACGCGCAGGCCGGGCCACAGCCAGTCCTTGTTGAAGTAGGCCCGCCCCGGATAGGCGGAGGCGATGTCGGCCGGCACCTGATCCGGCGGCAGATCGGGCCCGGACTCCAGCAGCAGCACCTTCCGCGACGGGTCCTCCGACAGGCGCGCGGCCAGCACGCACCCGGCGGACCCGCCGCCCACGATCAGGACATCGGCCGTGTCATCGTTCATGCATCGAGCGTCTGTCGCGCCTTGCGCCAATGCAACGCAACCAGCAGCGAGGCAATGGCAAGTGGCGGAAGGATCGAGAGATTCAGCACTTCCCACCCGCCCCGGGCGTGCAGCATCCCGGAACTGAGCGAGGTGGTCGCGATGGTGGCGAAGACGAGGAAGTCGTTGATCGCCTGCGTCCGCACCCGGTCTTCCGGCGCATGGCAGACGGACAGCAGCGTCGTCGCGCCGACGAACATGAAGTTCCAGCCCACGCCCAGCAGCACCAGCGCCACCCAGAACACGGCGTAGCCGCGCCCGCCGGTGGTCGCGATGACGGCGCAGATGGCGGACAGTGCCGCGCCGGTCAGGATCACCCGATGCACGCCGTACCGGACGATCAGCCGGCCGGTGAGGAAGCCTGGCAGGAACATGCCGATCGCATGCGCCTGGATGATCGACGAGGAATCGTTCACGCCGAAGCCGCAGAGCATCATCTCCACCGGCGTGACGGCCATCACGAGGTTCATCGTGCCGTAGGCCGCCATGCCGGCCGAGGCGGCGGCGAAGAAGCCGGGGCGGGTGACGATGGTGCCGATCGGCGTGTGGCTGGTCCGGCGCGGGGGTGGCGGCGGCAGTTCGGTGAAGGTCAGCAGCGCCATGCACAGCAGCGGCAGCGTCGCGATGACGAGATAGGTGCCGAGGAACAGCGTCGCACCGACCGAGTCCTTGGTGTGCTTCACGATCTCCGGCCCGAAGGCCGCGGCCAGCACGCCGCCCGCCATCACCAGCGCGATGGCGCGCGGGCGGTAGCTCGGGTTCGCGACCTCGGCGGCGGCGAAGCGGTACTGCTGCGCCACGCCGAAGCCGATCCCGGCCGGGATCGCGCCGAGGCAGTAGAGCAGGAAGCTCTGCTGCCACACGCCGGCCGCGAAGATCAGGTTGGCGCAGACGCCGGCGAAGGCGCCCATCACCAGCACCGGCTTGCGGCCCAGCCGCGCGAACAGCACGCCGGCCGGCAGCACCGCGAGCATGGTCGAGACCATCTGCACCGCCATCGGCAGCGTCGCGAGCGACTTGTCGGAGGCGAGGCTGTAGCCGATCAGCGCGCTCATCGCCGCCTGGCCGACCACGGTCGAGTTCATCAGCGCCTGGCAGAAGAACAGCAGGCGGATGGTGCGCTTCATGCCGGCATCAAGCGAAATGGCTCCACCCGCCCCGGCCGAGCGGCATCGGCGCGCCGGCCGCATCGCGCACCACGACCTCGGGCGTACCGGCGACGAAGCGGCCGATGCGCGTGGCCGGGAACGGGGGTGTGGCATCGGGCGGCAGCGCGAGCAGCAGCTCGTAATCGTCGCCGCCGGTCAGCCGCGTGGCGAGCCATCCCTGCCCCGCCGCGCGCGCGGCTTCCGACGCGGGAACGGCGGCCGCCTCCACCACCGCCCCGCAGCCCGAGGCGCGGCAGATATGGCCGAGGTCCTGCACCAGCCCGTCCGAGACATCCATCGCCGCACGGGCAACCCCGCCGATCGGCAGCAGCCGCGGCTGCGGCAGGCGGTAGCGGTCGACCAGGAAGCCCGCATGCGGCTCCGGCAGGGATAGCCGCCCCGTGCGCACGGCCAGCCCCAGCGCGCCGTCGCCGATCGTGCCGGTCACCCACAGCGCATCGCCCGGCCGCGCGCCGCCGCGCACCACCGCCGCGCCCGGGGCGACGCTGCCGATTATGGTCAGCGACAGGGCGG
>JBBCJT010000062.1:0-11563 GCA_037190665.1 Rhodovastum atsumiense
GGACAGCAACCTCACCGCGCTGATCAAGATGATCCTGCTCTATGCCTTCGGCACCGGGCCGATCCGCGGCTTCGCGGTGACGGTCGCCTTCGGGATCATGACCTCGATGTTCACCGCCACGATGCTGGTGCGGCTGATGACTGCCATCTGGTATCGCCGCCGCCGCCCCGCGGCGCTGCCGGTCTGAGAGGCGCACGACAATGGCCTTCTTTCGCCTGATCCCCGACGATACGCGCATCCCGTTCATGCGGGGGCGCATCCTCGGCCTTGCCACCTCGGCGTTCCTGTCGATCGCCTCGATCATCCTGTTCATCCACCCGGGGTTGAACTACGGCATCGACTTCGCTGGCGGCATCCTGATGGAGGTGCGAACGCCGGAGGCGGCGGACTTCCCCACGCTGCGCCACGTCGTCGCGCAACAGGACGTGGGGCAAGCCTCGCTGCAGGAATTCGGCTCCCCGCAGGACGTGATCGTCCGCCTGCCCCGCCAGCCCGGCGCGGAAGCCGCCCAGCAACAGGCGGTCGCCAAGGTGCGCGGGGCGCTGGAGCAGGCCGTGCCAGGGCTTCAGCTCCGGCGCGTGGAGAGCGTCGGCGCCTCGGTCAGCGCGGAGCTGTTACGCGACGGCATGACCGCGCTCGGCCTCGCGATGCTCGCAATGCTCGCCTATATCTGGTTCCGCTTCGAATGGCAGTTCGGCGCCGGCGCGGTGGTGACGCTCGCGCTGGACGTGACCAAGGTCGTGGGCTTCTACGTGGTGACGCAGCTACCCTTCAATCTCACCTCGGTTGCCGCAATTTTGACAGTGATGGGGTTTTCCATCAACGACAAGGTCGTCGTGTACGACCGCATGCGAGAAAACCTGCGCAAGTTCAAGACCATGCCGCTCCGCCAGTTGATCGACCTGTCGATTAACGAGACGCTGAACCGGACCATCGGGACGTCGATCACCATCTTCCTGTCGGCCCTGCCGCTGGTGCTGTTCGGGGGTGAGGCGCTGCGCGAGTTCAGCATCGTCACGCTGGTCGGGCTGGTGATCGGCACCACCAGCTCCATCTTCATTGCGGCGCCTATCCTGTTGTTCCTGGGCGAAAACAAGCTGCGACGCAGCGCTGAGCCGGCGGCGGAGGGCGCTGCCCTGCGATGATCCGCCGGCGTAGCCTGCTGGCCGCTTCCATCCTCGCCGCGCCGCTGGTGGCGCGGGCGGAGGCGTCCCGACGGCTGACGCTGGTGGCGAGCGGTCCGAGCGGCAGCACGTCCGACATCGTGGCGCGCAGCTTCGCGCCGTTCCTCGAACGCCACCTGCCCCGCTACCGGGTCGAGGTGGAGAACTGCCCCGGCGAGGCGGGCGTGATCGCCTATCGCCGCATCGCGGCCGGCCCCGCCGACGGCACCATGCTCGGCTGGGTCGCCACCCCTGCCCTGCCGGCGCGCGAGGTCGAGCTTGGCGGCACCGGGCTGACCGACCGGCTGACCCTGATCGGCGCGGTGGCCAAGGAGCCGGTCGCCATCGTCGCACCCGCCGAGGGGCCCGTGCGCACCGTGGCGGACCTGCTGCGCGTGGCCGAGAAAGAGCCGGTTGCAGTCACCCGCCCCGGCAGCCCGGCCTATCTCGCGGCAATGCGCCTGCAACGACTGACCGGCGTGGCGCTCGATCTGCTGGTCTTTCCGTCCAGCGGCGCCGTCCGGCAGGCGACCACCGCCGGCAACGTCGCCGCGGGCATCCTGCCGCTCGGCGAGGCCGCACCCGGCCTGCGCGAGGAAAAGCTGGTGCCGCTGGGCGTGGCGAGCCTGCGCGCCGAAGCCTTCCCCGACTGGCCGACGCTGGCCGACCAGGGCATCGCGCTCTCCGCCTGGATCCACCGGGGCCTCGCCGGCCCGGCCGGACTGTCGCCGCAGCGCCTCGCCCGGCTGTCCGCCGCATTGCGGGCCGTTGCCGCCGATCCGGAATTCCGCGCCCAGTCGGACGGCGCCGGCATCCTGACCTACCACCTTCCCGGCCCGGCCTGGATGGAGCGGATGGCGGCCGAAAAGGCCGAGATCGCGCAGCTCTGGAACGACCAGCCCTGGCCGGTCGGACGCGCCACCGGCTGAGGGAGCCCTCCGGCTCCGCCCCTGCTTCACACACAAGCGTGGGCAGCAGCATTCGCGATTGTGCGACCGGGCTGATTCTTGAGATACTGTAGTCAGTCGCCTTTTTTTTGCGACTAAACTCTTGGAATGCCCCCGTTATGCCCGCCGATATCGGCCTGACCGCCGGCCGTCGCGTCCTGCTCTTGGCGGAAGGTTCCGTCTGGAGCGGGGCCGCACGCGTCGCTGCGGCCAACCTGGGGGCGACGGAAGTGGTGGAGGCTCAATCGCCGGGCGATGCCGTTCAGCTTCTCACCCATCCCGGCACCCCCTTCTCCCATCTGCTGCTCGAACCTGGCGCGGCCGGTGAGCGGATCGTCGATCTGGTCGGGCTCACCGCCGGCGAACCCGGGGCGGCCACCGCGCTCGTCTGGCTCGGCTCCGCGCCGGCCGACCCGATGCGCGGCCCGCCCGTGGCGACCTCCATCGGCGAGCTGGTCGACCTGCTGGCGGCGCGTGTGCCGACCGCCGCGCATCCGGCGCTCGGGTCACGCGAACTCGCCGCCGCCATCGCCCATGGCCGCATCGCCAATCATTACCAGCCGATCGTCAGCTTCGCCCCGGATGGCCGCCTCGCCTTCGAGGCACTGGCCCGGTGGCGGCACCCGCAGCATGGGACGCTGCCGCCCGACGCCTTCATCGCCCTCGCCGAACGTGCCGGGCTCGGCGGCTTTCTCACCGAGGATGTGACGATCCGCGCGCTGAGCGACATCGCCGCCCTGCCAGCGGAGGTGCTGCAGCCGCAGATCGGCATCAACTTCCCGCTCGACGTGCTGCTGGTGCGCGAGACGATCGACCGGCTCGATGCCGCACGGAAGGTGACCGGCCTGCCGGCCGAGCGCGTGATCGTGGAGTTGACCGAGAGCCGCCCGGTAGATGACGTGAGCGCGCTGCGTCAGGCGGCGGAGCGGCTGCGCCAGAACGGCTACCAGCTTGCGGTGGACGATGTCGGCCCCTCCGTCGCCAACCACCGCCGGCTGTTCGACCTGCCCTTCACCAGCATGAAGCTGGACAAGGATCTCGTCCGCCAGTCGGCGACGCGCCCGCAGGCGCGACAGTTCGTCGAACGCGCGATCGCGGACGGCAAGGCGCGCGGCCTGACCGTGGTGGCCGAAGGCGTGGAGACGCCGGAGATCTGGCACGCCATGCAGGCGGCCGGCGCCGACATGGCGCAGGGCTTCCTGATCGGCCGCGCCATGCCGGCCGGCGCGCTGCCCGCCTGGGCGGAAGGCTGGCACAGGCAGCGACGCTTCCCCTAACCGCCGGGGCGTTCACCGGCGAAGGCTGAGCATCATGCCGAGGGAGGCGATGTTGTTCGTGCTGCCCGAATTGTCGAACAGCGCGGCCAACGGCGACACCGCCGCCGCGGCCTGCTTCGTCAGCAGAAAGCGCTGCGCCAGGCGGTCCACCGCCTTCGGATCCCTGAAACTCGCCAGATCGACCCGCTGCGTCAGCACGCGCTGCTGCTGCTCGAACGGCATCATCGCGAAGGCATCGCCGAGGCCGAACGCGCCGCGGGCGACCTCCATCAGCACCTTGTCGCTCATCAGCTCATTGACGGAGCCGATGTCCCCGATCATGCGGCGGAAGTACAGCGCGGCACGCACGCCGCTGGTCTCCTGCGCGATCTCGAAGGCGTTGGTGGTCCAGCGATCGACGATACCGGCCTCCAGCCGGCGTTCCTGCCCCGCGTTGCCGATCCAGGCGGCCATCGCCCGGGCATATGTCGCAAACGCCGGTTCCTTCTGCTGCGCGGCATGGCTGGCGGGGTCGTAGGGGTCCTCGGTGAGCAGCTTCGTCAGCGTCTCCTCGTTCACCGTGCCGGGGTCGAGGCCCATGGCGCGCATCGTGTAGTCGGCAAGCTCGCGGTTGCCGAGAATGTCGGACGCGGTCTCCGCCCGCTGCGCCAGCGCGGCGAAGGTGGCGAAATCGCGCGCGGAGGCGTCGGGGAAGCGGGTGGCGTAGGCGGAAACGAAGCGTGCCGCGCCGCTGACGCGCACCGCCTCGCCCGGGGCCGCGTTCTCCATGCCGTTCATGATCCGGTCGAACACGCCCGGGTTGACCACCACCCGCGCCATGGTCCGCGCGTAATCGCGAAAGGCGGTATTGGCCTGCCGCGCCGCGAAGCTGTCCCAGGCTTCCGGGTCCTCGGTCAGCAGCAGGCGAAGCTGGTCGTCGCTCACTGCCGAGGGCGACAGGCCGAAGGCGCTCAGCGTCCGGTCGGCGAGCGCGCGATCGGCGAGCAGCGCGCCGGCCGTGCCCATCGCGGCCAGCTTCGCCTGGAAATCCTTGACCTGCGCTTCGGTCTCGACGGGGTTCATGAGCCGGTAGCTTTCCCCGATCGTCCCGGCCATCCGCGTCCGAACCGCCTCGGACGGCAGCCACTCGGCCATCGCACTGGCGAAGGCGCGGTAGCGCGGGTCCGCCATCCGGTTGGCGAAGCTCTTCTCGGCCGTCGGGTCCTCGGTCAGCAGCTTCCGCAGCACCGCGGTCTTGCCGATCTCGCTTTCCATGCCGAAGGCGGTCAGCACGAACTGCAGGGTCTTGTAGTCCTTGAGCAGATCCTCGGCGGAGGTGATCCGCGCCGCCCGCGCCTGGAACTGGTCGACATCGCGGGAGACGTCCTTGCGCGCGGCGAAGCGCGCCTCCCACGTCGCGCGGTCGCGCGTGATCAGCGTGTAGGCGGTCGAGCCGGGGATACCGTCGAGCATGGCGGCATCATCCGGCGCATCGGGTAAAGCGAGGTTAACGGCGCAGCGACAGCCGCGCCGGCACCGCATCCGCCACGCGCGCGGCCGCGAAGGATTCGGCGTTCTCCGCCGGCCACGGCGCCACCTTGCGCCGCTCCAGGTCCACACAGAGGAACAGGAACTCGCATTCGGCGACCTCCCACCCCTCCTCCGCGTGGCGCATGTGGTGGCGGACGAGGAGCCGCTTCTCGTCATGCGCCAGCACCTCGCCCGTGCAGTCGAGCGGATCGCCCAGCTTCACCTCGCGGCGGTAGCCCACCCAGCTTTCGGCCGCGAAGGTACCGAGGCCCCGCGCGCGGAACCCGGGCCCAAGGCGCAGCCGAGGCCAGAGCCGGTCGGTCGCCATGTCGAACACCGCGAGATACCAGGCGAGGTTCATGTGGCCGTAATGATCCACCCACTCGGGCCGCACGCGCACGGGCCACACCGTGCTCGTGTTGCTAATGTTGCCGTCCGTGTTGCTGTTGTTTCCGTCGTCACCGCTCATGCCCGAGCCATCTCACGACCCCGCGCGTCTGGCCACCCCGCCCGCCGGAATGCGTTAGGTTCGAATCATGCGCGCGATCCTGGCCGCCATTCTCCTCACTGCCCTGCCCGGCCTTGCCGCCGCACAGCCGACCCCGCTGTACGAGGCGCAGGCCATCGTGACGGGAACGGACATGCGCCAGCGCCCCGACGGCTTCGCGCGCTGCCTGCTCGACGTGCTGGCGAAGATCACCGGCAACCCGGCGGTGCGGGACGATCCGCGCGCGCAGGACCTCGCCGGGCGGGCCGATATGCTGATCGAGGATTTCGCCTACGCCGACCGCATGGCCGACAAGCCGGTGATGGATGAGCAGGGCAGCCGCGACCGCCCCTACACGCTCACCTGCCGCTTCGTCCCCGCGAAGGTGGATGCCGCGATGGCGCGGATCGGCGCGCATCCGTGGCGTGGCCCGCGCCCGCGCCTGCTTGGCCTCGTCACCATGACGGAGCGCAACGGCGACAGCTACGCGCTGCTCGCGGACACGGTGAAGGGCGACCGGCCGCGCAACGCATTCCTCGATGCCGCAGACCGGATGGGCATGCGGCTGACGCTGCCGGCCGATGGCGCACCGCAGCCGGAAGGTCTCGTTCCACTTGAAGGCACGCTGCGCTGGAGCGAGGAGGACCACGGCTGGGTTGCCGACTGGTCGCTGACATGGCGGGACCGGCAGCAAAGCTGGCGCATAGCCGGCGTCTCATTCGATGAGGCGTTTCGCAAAGGCATCGACGGCGCTGCGGAAATTCTGTCGGGCAACGCGACGCGAATGCCCGTGCGCTGATCCGTTGCGGCGCAATATGAGCGTGCCGATTGCATGCATGCGCATGACGTTTCTTTCACGCGATGTTTTCGTTGCGTGGAGACAACCTCGCGGACTAGCGTCATGCAGCAGGTCCCCCAACACCTGCACATTCATGTGGGAAGGCCGGTCCGGCGCATGTCGATTGCGGGCGCATCCGCGACGCTTGCTGCGCTGCTGTCCAACGACCTGACAGCCAACGGCGGTCTGGGCGGGTTTTCCGTTGCCATCATGGGCCCGCGCGACGTGCGCGCGGATCTCGCCAACCGCATCGGCCTGATCCTCTATCGCGTCGAGGTCGATCCCGCGCGCCGCCGCCACGAACTGCCCCGCGCAACGCCCTTCTCGCCGCGGCGCGACGCGCTAGGGCTGGAGTTGCGCTACCTGCTTACCGTCTGGGGCCAGGCCAGCGCGGAAGGCGAGCAGGTGATGCTGTCGCGCTGCATGGATGCGTTCGACCGTAATCCCGTGATCTCCGGCCCCGCGCTTGCGCCGGGCCATCCATGGGAAGCGGGCGATGCGCTCAAGATCACACCCGACAGCCTGCCGACGGATGAATTGTTGCGTCTGTGGGATACGATCGACGCACCGTACCAGCTCACCATCCCCTATCTCGTGCGCACCGTGCGGCTGCCGGTGCAGACGCGGACTGACGCGCCGATGGTCGATGTGCGCACGCTGGTCGCGGTGCCGGAGGTGCCGCCGCGATGAGCGCGACGCTGCTCGCATCGCCCGCCGCCGAACGCATCCCGCTGCTGGGCCGGCTTGCCATCCGCGCGCTGCGCCATGCGGGCGATGACCGCCCGCCCGCGCTGCCACCCATCGAAGGGCTGATCGTGCGCGTGCGTGGCCAGCAGGAACGCCCGTCCTGGCATGCGAGCACCGGCGTGTACGGCTTCGTCCGCACCCCGCCCGGCCCGGCGGAGATCGTCATCTCCGATCCCTCACGCCGCACGCTGCCCTGGGCGGTGAGCGCGACGGTGCCGGACCGCACGGCGGTGGCCGATGCGATCATCGCCGGCACGCCGCCGCCCGCCATCCCCGCGCTGATCCTCACCGTGCCGCTGCGCCCCACGGCCGAAGGCGCGCTGCCCGCGGGGGCGAGCGTATGGGGCATCGCGCGCGAGCAGGACGGCAGCATCGCGCCGCTCGCGCGCGTCTCCGTCGAAACCGTGTTCGGCGCCGATGACGGACGCGTCACCACCTGGGCGGACGACCGCGCCGCCTTCCTGCTGCCGCTGCCCGGCGAACGCGCGGAGACCACGCGGCGGCTGACCGTGCACACGCCGCAACCCGCGCTCGCCGAGGCGTTGCGGCGCGATTTCCTCGCCGCGCTGCCGGTCGATCTCGATGCGATGAACCCCGATGCCGCGTCCGCCCCGTTCACGCGCCGCCGCTTCCGGTTGATCGCGCCGGACGGCACCACGCGCGAGCGCAGCGGCAACCAGAACCCGCGCCTGCCCATCACCCCCGGCGCGTCGCGCTGGGACATCGAACTGCTGCCCTAGAGAGGGAGACACGTCGGATGCCCGAATACCTCGCTCCCGGCGTCTATGTGGAAGAGACGTCCTACCGCGCGAAGTCCATCGAAGGCGTGTCCACCTCGACCGCCGGCTTCGTCGGCGCGGCTCGCTTCGGGCCCGTGCGCGGCCTGCCGGTGCTGGTGACCGGGTTCGAGGAGTACCAGCGCTACTTCGGTGATTCGGCGGACCTGCTGATCGCGGGCGCGCCGGTCACCAACCACCTCGCCCACGGCGTGCGGCTGTTCTTCGAGAATGGCGGCAAGCGCTGCTACGTGGCGCGCGCGATCCGCGTGACGGCGGATGCCAATCCCGACACGCTGCGCGCCGCCTCCGTCGCCATCCCCGCCGCCGGCGCCGACCGTTTCCTGCGCGCCCGCTTCGCCGGCCGCGCCGGCAACGTCGTGGTGCGAGCGCAGGTGCTGCGGTCCGCCAGCCTGTTCACGGGCGGGTCGGTGATGGGCGTGCGGCCCGGCGACGTGGTGGAAGTGACGAACGCCGGCGCGAAGGAACGTGTCGTCACCGCCTCCGGCGGCGCCGCGATCACGGGCACGCAGGTCTTCGCCGTGTCGTTCAACGCGGCTGGCGCGGCGGTGCTGTCCAACTCCGGCGGCACGCTCGACCTGGGCACACTGCCGGCAGGTGCGGCGGTGCAGAAGCTGGTGCTCAACCTCGCCGTGGAACCGAACGGCGACGGATCGACGGGCGGGCGCACCGACGTGGTGACCGGCCTGTCGGCGCATCCCGACAGCCCGGTCTTCGTCGGCACGGTGCTGCGCCACGAGGACCCCGCCAACGGCGTGGAACCACCAGCCGATCGCAGCCAGCGCATCTTCCTCGATGCCGGCACGGTCCCCGCCGGCGCCGGCGGGCGGGCCGATCTCGCGCGCGACCTGCTGATCCAGCTCGTCGGGCTCACGCCGTTGCAGCTCACCGGCGGCAGCGACGGCATCGCGCTGACGCCGACGCAGTATGAGGGGCTCGGCACGGGCGACACCGCCACCGGGCTCGCCTCGCTGGCGGAGATGGAGGACATCGCCATCGTCGCCGCGCCGGGGTCGGCGGCGCTGTCCTCGGCGGATGACCGGCAGGCGGTGCGCGATGCGCTGATCACGCATTGCGAGACGCTGAAGTACCGCTTCGCCATCCTCGCCGGGGAATCGAACGCGGACAGTGCCGCGATCCGCGGCGCACGCGCCCTGCACGATTCCAAGTACGCCGCGCTCTACTACCCGTGGCTCGTCACGCGCGGCCAGGGTGCATCGGGCGAGACGATGCTGCTGTCGCCAGAAGGCGCGATGGCGGGCATCTACGCGCGCTCCGACATCGAACGCGGCGTGCACAAGGCGCCGGCGAACGAGACGGTGCGCGGCATCCTGCGCTTCTCCCGCAACGTGACCAAGGGCGAGCAGGACGTGCTGAACCCGGAAGGCATCAACGCCTTCCGCTACTTCGAGGGCCGCGGCCTGCGCATCTGGGGCGCGCGCACCATCAGCTCCGATCCCGAGTGGATCTACCTGAACGTGCGGCGGCTGTTCATCTTCCTCGAACACTCCATCGACCGCGGCACGCAATGGGCGGTGTTCGAGCCGAACAACGAGGAGCTGTGGCTCAAGGTCCGGCTGACGATCGAGAGTTTCCTCACCGATGTCTGGCGAACCGGTGCGCTGATGGGCACCCGCCCCGAGGAGGCGTTCTTCGTCCGCTGCGACCGGACGACGATGAGCCAGGGCGATCTCGACAACGGCCGTCTCGTGGTGCTGATCGGCGTCGCGCCGACCAAGCCCGCCGAATTCGTCATCTTCCGCATTGGCCAGTGGACGGCCGATGCGAGCCTCGTCTGAGGAGGGCTGAGCCATGGCCGTTCTGCGCGACGACCCCTACGGCGCCTTCAACTTCAAGGTCACCATCACACCCCAGTCGGGGGCGGAGGTGCGCGGCGGGTTCTCCGACGTGTCGGGGTTGAACACGGAGGTGACCTACGCCGATTACCGCGACGGCACCGACAGGGTGAACCGTCCGCGCAAGGTGCCGCTGATGTACAAGGCCGGCGACGTGACGCTGAAGCGCGGCCTCGTCGGCGCGCTCGATCTGTACCAGTGGATCAACCAGGTGCGCCAGGGCAACCTCGCTGCCCGCGCCTCGGTGGTGATCGAGTTGCAGAGCGAGGACCGCGCCAGCACGGTGATGAGCTGGAAGCTGATCAACGCGCGTCCGTCCAAGTACACCGGCCCCACGCTCGCGGCGAAAGGCGGTAGCGAGGTCGCGATGGAGGAGCTTGTCCTCGTCTGCGAGGACATCGAAATCGAATGACCGGGATCGGCGCGCTGTCCGGCGCGCTGTTCCGCCCCGGCCTCCCGCCGGGGCTGTACGAGGCGCGTGCCGAACCCGTGCGCACCCGCACGGTGCGGCTGGACACGGCGGGCTTCATCGGATTGGCACGGCGCGGACCGCTCAACATCCCCGTGCCGGTTGCCTCCTCGGCCGAGTTCGCCGCGATCTTCGGCGCGCCGTTGCCTGGCCAGTTGCTCGGCCCGTCCATCGACCTGTTCTTCGCCAATGGCGGCCGCCGCGCGGTGGTGGTGCGCGCGGCGGACTACCTCAACGCGCGCACCGCGCGGGTGCACCTGCCGGGCCTGATCGCGCGCCTGCCCAGCGGATCGGGGCGCGCCCGCATCGCCGCGCGCAGTCCGGGCGCATGGGCGAACGGGATGCTGCTGCGGGTGGAGGCGCCGCGCCGGCCGGCACCGCTCGGCATCGTGCTGTCCGCCGGCGACCCGATGGGGCCGGTCGGCACGCTGATCGCGCCGGCGGGGCGGCTGGTGCCGGGCGTGACGCTGCGGCTGCACGGCAAGCCCTCCTCGCCCGGCCTGCCGCCGCGCACGCGCATCGCGGTGGTGCGTGCGGTCACGCGGCGCGGCATGCGCGATGCGGTCACGCTGGATGCGACGCCACCCAGCGGCTTCCGCTTCCGCGAACTGCTGGCGGCGGCGGAGGAGGTGCGGCTGCGGCTGACCATTTCGCTCGACGGAGCGGTGGTGGAACGCTGGGACGATGCCGCCTACGACCCCGCGCATCCGCGCTTCCTGCCGCGCCTGCTCGGCCGCCGCGCGCGCGCCGAAGCGCTGTCCGATCTCGGCGTGGCGTGGGGCGAGGGCGATGCGGGCTCGGCCTTCCTGCGCCCGTCGCTCACGCTGCTCGAAACGCGGCTGGTGCCGACCGCCGAGGTGCTGGAGGGCACGGCGGCGCTGCTCGCGGTGGCCGACCAGCCCGTACGCCGGCAGGGCCGCGACGGGCAGGCGACGACGCGGCGGACGGACTTCCTCATCCCGCCGCGCGCGACCAACGAGCAGCTCGCCATCGACGCGCCGCACGGCTTCCTGCCCTTCGCCGCGCGGCCCGGCGCGCTCGATGCGCTCGGCGACTGGGACGCGGCGAACGAGACCACGCCGGTCGCGCTGCTGGCGCTGCCCGATCTGTGGCACCCGCCGCCGCCGGAGCCCGAGGCGCCGCCGCCGCCCGACCCGCAGGCCACCTGCTTCGGCGACTGCGTGCGCGCCGCCGTCACTACCGCCGATCCTGCCCTGCCTTGGCCGCTGCTCGGGGAGGACCAGGCCGCCTTGGCCGAAGTGCAGAGCGAGATCGCGGCACAGGTCGCACCGCACCGGCGTATCGCGCTGTTCGACCTGCCGCCCGGCCTCGCGGCGGCCGAGATCGCCGCCTGGCACCGCAACCGCGCCTCCGACCGCGCCGCGCTCTACGCGCCGTGGCTGCGCACGGCTTCGGGCATCGTGCCGGCGGCGGGGGCGGCGGCGGCCATCGCCGCGCGGCGGGAGCGCGAGG
>JBBCJT010000063.1:0-47138 GCA_037190665.1 Rhodovastum atsumiense
TGTCTGGCTCATGGGGCCCGATCTTGGCGCTTCGGGGGCCGAGCGCAATCTCGGCCGGTTGCGGCATGGCAGAACCTTGCGGCAGGAATATCTATCCGAGCGCGGGAACGACACGATGGACGCACCGGCCGCCGCTTCCGAAACGCCGCCCGGGGTCCGCGTGTGAGCAGCCCGATGGCGGCCGGCGGGGCCGCATCGTCCGGCAAGGCATACAATGTCGCGCTGATCACCATCGCCCAGGTGCTGGCGCTGTCGCTGTGGTTCTCCGGCACCGCGGCCGGTCCCGGCATGGTGCGCGAGATGCCGGATATCGGCGCCGGCTATGTCGCGTTGCTGACCAGCGCGGTGCAGGTCGGCTTCGTCCTCGGCACGCTGGTGAGCGCGCTGTTCGCACTGCCGGACCGCTTCGATCCGCGCCGCCTGTTCGCGGCCTCCGCCGTGTTCGGCGCGGTCGTGAACGGGCTGATCCTGCTGATGCCGCCGGGATCGTCTCTGTCCATCGCCGCGCGGCTCGCGACCGGCGTCGCGCTGGCCGGTGTCTATCCGGTCGGGCTGAAGCTCGCCGCGGGCTGGGCGGATCGCGCCGATACCGGGCTGATGGTGGGGCTTCTCGTCGGCGGCCTCACGCTCGGGTCGGCATCGCCGCATCTGGCCAATGCGCTCGGCGGCGTCGACTGGCGGCCGGCCATCGGCGCGGCATCGGCGGCCGCACTTCTCGCCGCGGTGCTGATCCGGTTCACGCGTCTGGGGCCCGCACATCGGCCGGCGCCGCCGTTCCGCTTCGCGGCGGCGACGCTGCTGTGGCGACAGCGCGGCACGCGCCTCGCGACGCTCGGCTATCTCGGCCATATGTGGGAGCTGTACGCCATGTGGACCTGGGTCGGCATGTATCTCGCCGCCAGCTTCGGGGCATGGCGCGGCGACGGGCATGCCGATGCCGCGCAGGCCGCGCTCGCCACCTTCGCGGTGATCGCCGCCGGGGCCGTCGGCAGCGTCGCCGCGGGGCTTGCCGCCGACCGCGTGGGGCGCGTGCGCGTGACCGTGTGGTCCATGGTGATCTCCGGCCTGTGCTGCCTGCTGGCGGGCGCTGCCTTCGGCGTGCATCCGGCGCTGACGGTCACGCTGTGCCTGATCTGGGGCGTGGCGGTCGTGGCCGATTCCGCGCAGTTCTCCGCGAGCGTCGCGGAGCTGTCGGACCCCGGACTGACCGGCACGATGCTGACGGTGCAGACGTGCCTGGGCTTCGCGCTGACGCTGGTGACGATCCACCTGATGCCCGCGCTCGTCGCGCATGCCGGCTGGGGGCTGGCGTTCGCGACGCTTGCGATCGGGCCGGCGCTCGGCTGCGTCGCCATGCTGCGCCTCGGCCGGTCGCCGCTTGCGGCGAAGCTCGCGGGCGGGCGGGGATAGGCGGGCGGCTATCCGTCCGCTTCGCTCACCTCGCCACGCTCGATCACGTAGGTCCGTTCCACCAGCGAGGCGAGCAGCGCCGGATTGCTTTCGGTGATCAGGATCGCAAGTTCCGGCTCCGCCTCCCGCAGCCGCCGCAGCGTGTCCGCGTAACGCATCGCCAGCGCGGGGGCGAGGCCCTGGAACGGCTCGTCCAGCAGCACCAGCCGCGTGCCGACCATCAGCGCGCGGCCCAGCGCCACCATCTTGCCCTGTCCGCCCGACAGGCCCGCCGCCTTGCGCGGGGCGAGGTCGCGCAGTTCCGGCAGCACCGCATAGACCTTGTCCAGCCGGCGCGCGCGTTCGGTGGGGTCGAGGCCGAGCACCTCGGCGGGCAGGTGCAGGTTCTCCTCCACCGTGAAGCGGCCGAACAGCCGCCGCTCCTCCGGTGCGTAGCCGATGCCCGCGCGCGTGCGCAGATGCGGCTTCTGCGCGGTGAGGTTCGCGCCATCCAGCCGCACCTCGCCGCCGGCCAGTGTCACCAGCCCCATGATGGCGCGCAGCGTCGTGGTCTTGCCCGCGCCGTTGCGGCCGATGAGCGCGACGCGCGCGCCCTGCGGCACGGCGAGCGACACGCCGCGCAGCACGGGTGCGCCGGCGATGGCGACGGTGGCGCCGGTGACCTCAAGCATGGCCCGTCTCCATGCCGATCACGTCGCGGATCACCGCCGGGTCGTTCAGCACCGTCTCCGGTGGGCCGAGGGCCGCGATCCGCCCCTGGCTCCAGACCGCCACGCGGTCGGCGAAGCGGGAGACGACCTCCATGTCGTGCTCGACGAACACCGCGCTCACGCGCTCGGCGCGCAGCGCGGCGACAAGCGTCTCCACGATCGCCATCTTCTCCGCGCTCGCCACGCCGGATGTCGGCTCGTCCATCAGCAGCAGCGCCGGACGCAGCGCCACCGCCATGGCGATGTCGGCGAGCTTGCGTGTGCCCTCGTTCAGCGCGTCGGCGCGCAGACCGGCCGCGCCACCCAGGCCGAAGCGATCCAGCAGGGCGGCGGCCTCGTCGGTGATCGCACTGCGCAGCAGTGGCTTGAGGGAGAAGAAGCCGGACCGCGCGGCCACCGACAGCGCGACGTTCTCCAGCACCGTGTGCTCGGTGAAAAGCTGCGGGAGCTGGAAGGACCGCGCGACGCCCATGTGCACGATGGCGCGCGGCGGCCGTCCGACCAGCTCCGTGCCGCGGAAGGTGATCGACCCGCCCTGCGGCCGCAGGTAGCCGGTGCACATGTTCAGGAACGTGGTCTTGCCGGCCCCGTTCGGGCCGATGATGGCGAGGAACTCGTGCTCCTCCACCGACAGGTCGATGCCGTCCGCGGCCTTCACGCCGCCGAAGGCGAGCCGCAGGCCGCGTGCGTCGAGAAAGCCGCTCATGCGGCGCGGCGGCGGCGCATCAGCGCGCCCACGATGCCGCCGGGGGCGAACAGGATCACCAGCAGCAGCGTCGTCCCCAGGATCGCCTGCCACGCATCGGCGAAGGTGGCGGCCGCGTAGACGCGCACCAGCTCATAGGCGGCCGCGCCGAGGAACGGGCCGAACACGCTGCCCTGCCCGCCGAGGATGGCGATGAAGACCAGCTCGCCCGAGGCGGTCCAGTAGGACAGCAGCGGCGTGACATGCCGCGTGGTCATCGCCACAAGCGCGCCGCCGGTGCCCGCCATCGCGGCGGAGAGCACATAGGCCGCGAACAGCGTCGTCTTGGCGGAGACGCCGGCGAATTCCAGCCGCGTCTCCCGCGTCTTGATGGCGGACAGGCCCTGGCCGGGCGCGGAGGCGAGATAGAGCCGCGCGAACGCGCCCCAGAACAGGCACAGCACCAGCGCGAGGCCGAACATGGCCCAGCCGTAGGTCTCCGGCGCCAGCGTCTGGCCGGCGAAGCGCAGCGTCGCCACCCGGATGCCGTCGGTGCCGTGGGTGATGGTGTAGAACTTCTCCAGCACCGAATAGAACACCATGCTGATGGCGAGGTTGAGCATGCCGAAGAAGATGTCGCGGTAGCGGGCGACGAACAGCCCGACGATCGCGCCCGCGACGGCGGCCCCGGCCACCGCGGCCAGCAGCATCACGAACACTTCCGGCGCGGATGGCGCGGCGAAGGCGACCACGTAGGCGGCGAAGGCCACGTACATCGCGTGGCCGAAGCTCACCTGCCCGGCGCGCAGCAGCAGCAGGATGCCGAGCACCGCGATGCCCTTCGCCATGGCGATGGTCAGCACGAATTTCAGCCAGGGCAGCAGCAGCGCGAGGACGATGACGCCGGCGGAGGCGGCCAGTGCCGCGAGTGCGGTCATACCCGGCGCGTCTCGGGCACGCCGAACAGTCCCTGCCGCTTCACCAGCAGCACGGCGACCATGATCAGGTAGGGCACCACCGCCTCCAGCTCCGGCTCGAAATACACGGCGAAGCTGCGACCAAGGCCCAGCAGCAGCGCGGTGACGGCGGCACCCTCGATCTGGCCCAGCCCGGCGGTGGCGACCACCGCGAAGGACAGCACGATCATCTGCGCGCCCACGCCCGGCACGAGCGAGGTGGCGGGCGAGGCGAGCGCGCCGCCAAGGGCCGCCAGCATCGCGCCGCCGACGAAGGTGAGCATGTAGACGCGCGAGGCGTCGATGCCCATCGCGGTCGCGGCCTCGCGATCCTCCGTCACCGCCACGATCACCCGTCCCGGCAGCGTGCGGCGCAGGAACCACATCAGCCCCAGCAGCGTGGCGACCGCGATGCCCGGCACGACATAGAGCTGGTAGGCGGTGAACGGGATCGCATCGGCGCCGAACGGCACGTCCACAGTGCCGAGCAGTTTCACCGCCGTGTCGTTGAAGACCGGGCTCACGCCCCAGATCAGCTTCTGGACATCCTCCAGCACCATGAACAGCGCGAAGGTGACGAGAAGCTGCAGCACCGGCTCCTGCCCGTAGACGCGGCGCAGCAGCAGCCGTTCGACGGGCGGGCCGATCACCGCGCCGACCAGCGCGGCCGCGACGAACAGCACCGGCAGCGAGGTCCAGGCGGGCAGGCCTGCGGCCAGCGCGAGCAGCCCCAGCGAGGCGGCCGCGTAGCCGCCGATGGCGAACAGCGAGCCGTGCGCGACGTTCAGCACGCGCAGCACGCCGAACACCAGCGTCAGCCCCACGGCCACCATGAAGACCTGGCCCGCATAGGCGACGCCATCGAGGACGGCGAGGCCGAGCAGCAGCCCGTTATCGGCGAACCAGGTCCCCACGCGCGATCAGCGCAGCGGCACGGCGGCGGGCACGCGGTCCAGCATCGCCGGTGTCAGCGTGCGCAGCCAGTCCACCGACTTCTGGCCGACCGGGGTGGTCACCAGGCTGCCGGGGAAGACCACCATGTCGGTCATCACCGCGAACGGATAGCGGTCGTTGTGCACGGTGGTGCCGATCAGCATGTCCTCCAGCCCCTGGCCATCCTCGCGGATCACCATCCTGCCGGTGAGCGATGGGTACTCCAGCCCCTGGAAGGCGGCGGCGAGTTCGTCGTCGTTCGGCCATCCGCCGCCCTTGGCCTTGATCGCCTTGTCGTAGGCGGCCTGCAGCGCGAACACCGCCTGCGCCATGTGGTGGGTGGGGTAGATCGGATAGGCGTTGAAGCGCTGGCGGTATTCCTCGGTGAAGCCGCGCAGCAGCTCCGGATTGGCCGGGTTCGGGTGCAGGAACCAGTGGTCGCCGCGCCCGCCGACGATCACGCCGGCCGGCAGCGTCCTGCCCACGCGCTCCAGCGAGGATTCGGCCAGCGGCAGCACGAAGGTGGACCGCTCGAACAGCCGCCGCTCGGCCGCCTGACGGATGAAGGTGTCGAGTTCGCCGCCCCAGGAGGTGGAGAAGATCACGTCCGGCCGCAGCGCCAGCAGCCGCGTGATCTCGGTGGAGAAATCGGTCGAGCCGAAGCGCGGGAACAGCTCGGCCACCACCCGCGTGCCCGGCTTCAGCGCATCGAGCGCGGTCTTGAAGATCTCCCACGAGTCGCGGCCCCAGGCGTAGTCCTGGTTCACCACGGCGACGGTGCGGAAATCCGGCTTGGCCTTGAGCAGGTACAGCAGCGGGGCGAGCACTTCCGGCGTCGCGTTGCCCTGGGTGCGGATCACGTAGCGGTAGCGGCGTTCCTCGAAGATGCGCTGCGTGCCGCAATCCCACAGCATGGTCGGCTTCTTCAGCTCCTCCGCGAGCGGGGCGAGCGCGAGGCAGGACCCCGAGGAGATCGCGGCGAAGGCCACGTTGATCCCCTCGTTCTGCACCAGCCGGCGATACTCGCCGACCAGATGCTCCACGCCGGGCGCCTCGTCCACGTAGATGGCGCGCAGCGGCACGCCGTTGATGCCGCCCGCCTTGTTCACGCGGTCGAACAGCAGCTCGGCGGCATTGCGGCCGGGGACGCCGAACACGCTGGCGGGGCCTGACAGGAAGGTGGCGATGCCAACCTTGATCTCCGCCGGCTTCTGCTGCGCAAGGGCCGGTACGGCCGCAAGCGCCAAGGCGGCCGCGAACGCGGCGCGACGCATCAGCATGAATGTTTCTCCCGTTTCGCGGCGCGCTTGGGCGGGCGCCTGCCGCCACGCTACCCATGCCCGACCTCCGCGCCAAGGGCGTATGCGATGAGGGCATACAAGACAGCGGGCAAGGCGGCTTCGGCGCAAGGCGGGCGCTGCGCTAACCTGCGGCAACGCCAGACAGGGAAACGTCATGCGTCTGAAGGACAAGATCGCGATCGTCACCGGCGGGGCCGGCGGCTTCGGCGAGGGCATCGCCCGGCTCTACGCGGCGCAGGGTGCGAAGGTGGTGATCGCGGACCTGAACGGCGCGGCCGCCGGGAAGGTCGCGGGCGAGATCGGCGCCGCGGCCACCGCCATCCAGGCGGATGTCAGCAAGGAGGCCGACGTCAACGCCATCGTCGCGCGCGCGGTGGACCAGTTCGGCGGGCTCGACATCGTGGTGAACAACGCCGGCACCACCCACAGGAACCAGCCGATCCTCGAGACCGATGAGGCGACCTTCGACCGCGTCTATGCGGTGAACGTGAAGTCCATCTTCTGGATGACGCGCGCCTGCGTGCCCGTGCTGCGCCGGCAGGGGCGCGGCGGGTCGATCATCATGATCGGCTCCACCGCCGGCATCCGCCCGCGCCCGGGCCTGACCTGGTACAACGGCACCAAGGGCGCGGTGAACACGATGACGCTGGCGATGGCGCAGGAACTCGCCGCCGACAACATCCGCGTCAATTCCGTCTGCCCGGTGATCGGCGCGACCGGCCTGCTGTCCGACTTCATGGGCATGCCCGACACGCCGGAGAACCGCGCGCGGTTCCTCGCCACCATCCCGCTGCGGCGGATGTCCACCCCCGCCGACATCGCCCATGCCTGCCTGTGGCTGGCCGAGGATTCGTCGAACTTCATCACCGGCATCCTGCTGCCGGTGGACGGAGGGCGCACCGCCTGACGGTCCGTTCGCGTACCGGGCGGACAGGCATGCTGTCCGACCCGGCCGCCGGGCGGCCTATTCCTGGCGCGGCAGCGCGGCCTGCAACGCCTTCGCCAGCAGACATGGCACGACCGCGAAGGCGATCGCGGTGGTGGCCAGAGCCGTCTGTATCTGCGGCACGCCCGTCGTATCGCCGAAGACCGCCCGAAGAAGGTAGATCACCGCGATCGCGCAGCCCGCGACGGGTATCCAGCTCAGTGCCGCCTGCATCATTCCGCCTCCCTGTACATGGTCCCGCATCGATCATGCCGACCCCGCCAGTTGAGCGGGCTCGTGCCGGCATGCATAGTGCGCGCGCGGCTTCGGTCGTGGCCTTCTGCTGCCCGATCGGCGACGCGCGTGGTGGCATTGCGCCTTTCCATGAAGTGATCCTCCCGATAGCCGGGTCGGTATGAACGTCCTCTCCATCCAGTCCTGGGTCGCCTACGGCCATGTCGGCAACGCCTCCGCCATGTTTCCCCTGCAGCGGCTGGGGGCGGAGGTGTGGGCGATCAACACCGTGCAGTTCTCCAACCACACCGGCTACGGCACGTGGAAGGGACAGGTCTTCGGGGCGGACCAGATTCGCGAGGTGCTGGACGGGATCGAGGCGCGCGGCGTGCTGAGCCGCTGCGACGCGGTGCTGTCCGGCTACATGGGCGATGCGGCGATCGGGGAGACGATCCTCGACGCGGTCGGCCGCGTGCGCGCCGTGCGCCCGGATGCGATCTATTGCTGCGACCCGGTGATCGGCGATGTCGGGCGCGGCGTGTTCGTCCGTCCCGGCATTCCCGAGTTCATGCGCGATCGCGCGGTGCCGGCCGCCGACATCGTCACGCCGAACCAGTTCGAGCTGGAATGGCTCACCGGCATCGCCGTCACCGACCTCGACAGCGCCAAGCGCGCGGTCGCGCGGCTGCACGCGATGGGGCCGCGCACGGTGCTGGTGACGAGCCTGCAGGCGGACGACACGCCGGCCGGCAGCATCGACCTGATGGTGAGCGAGGCCGGCGAGTGCCACCGCGTCCGCACGCCCCGGCTCGGCCTGGACATCAACGGCGCGGGCGACGCCATCGCGGCGTTGTTCCTGTTCCACCGCCTGTCCACCGGCTCGCCGGCCGCCGCCCTCGGCCACGCGTCGTCGTCGATCTACGGGCTGCTGCGGCGGACGGTGGAGGCGGGCTCGCGCGAGATCCTCACGGTCGCCGCGCAGTCGGAATTCGTCGCGCCCAGCGAGGTCTTCGTGCCGAGCCCCTGCTGATTGCGGAGCGCGGCCGCGCTTCCCATCTGGCAGCCATGGCACTCGACGCACTCCTCGCGGACACCCGCCTGCTCGACGCCTATTCCGAGGCGGTGATCGCTGTCGTCGCGCGGCTCAGCCCCGCGGTGGTCAACATCGCCGTCCACGGGGAGCGCGGCGACGGGGCGGGTTCGGGTGTCATCGTCGCGCCCGACGGGCTGGTGCTGACCAACAGCCACGTCGCGCGCGGCGCGAAGCGGCTCGTGGTCGCCGCGCAGGATGGCCGCCGCGCCGAGGCGGTGCTGCTGGGCGACGATCCGGACACCGACCTCGCCCTGCTGCGCGCCGAGGGCGACGGGTTCGTCGCCGCCACGCTCGGCCGGTCCTCCGGCTTGCGCGTCGGCCAGCTCGTGGTCGCGATCGGCAATCCGCTCGGGTTCTCCAGCAGCGTGACCGCCGGCATCGTCAGCGCCACCGGCCGCACCTTGGGCGGGTGCGAGGGCTGCCCGATCGAGGACCTGATCCAGACCGATGCCGCGCTCAACCCCGGCAACTCCGGCGGCGCGCTCGCCGACAGCCATGGCGAGGTGATCGGCATCGCCACCGCCATCGTCGCCGGCGCGCAGGGGCTGTGCTTCGCCGTCGCGTCGGACACCGCGCGGCTGGTGCTGGGCGAGCTGGTGCGCTTCGGCCGCGTCCGCCGCGGCCGCATCGGCATCACCGGACAGGCGGTGCTGCTGCCGCGCCGGCTCTCCGACCGGCAGGACATCGCCCAGACCGGCGCGATCCTCGCGACCGAGGTGGAGGCCGGCAGCCCCGCCGCCGCCGCGGGACTGCGCAAGGGAGACGTGCTGCTCCGCGCCGATGGCGAAGGGCTGGACCGCCTGCACAAGCTGATCGCCCGGCTGACCGGGGAGGGTGCGGCGGCGCCGGTCGCGCTGCGCTACCTGCGCGACGGGGCGGTGGCCGAAGCCGTGGTCATCCCCGTGCCGCGCTGATCCGGGCCAGCGCCGGTTCCAGCACGGCCGGATCGCCGGCGACGCGGAAGGTCTTCTCGCGCGCCGTCGCGCCGGCGACGAGCGACACGGCCGACGGTGCGACATCCAGAAGGTCCGCGATGGCCTCGACCACCGCGCGGTTGGCCCGCCCGTCCTCGGGTGCGGCCGAGACCGCGATGCGCAGCCGGGGGCCATCCGCGCCCTCGACCACGCCCGCGATGCCCGGCCGTTTCGCCTTCGGCTGGGCGCGTACGCGCAGCTCGATCCCTTCGGCCAGACGTCGCCAGAAGGGCGGCGGGGTCACTCCACCTTGGCGCCGGACCGCTTCACCACGTCGGCCCACTTGATGATCTCGGCGTCGATGAACTTCTGGAAGCTCTCCGCCGTGCCGCCGACCGGATCGCCGCCCTGTTCGCGGATCTTCGCGGCGATGGCCGGGTCGCGCACCACCTGGTCGCCGGCGGCGGCGATCTTGTCGATCACCGCGCGGGGCGTGCGCGAGGGGGCCTGGATGCCGAACCAGGCGGTCGCCTCCACCTGCGGCAGACCGGCCTCCGCCGTGGTCGGCACGTCCGGCAGCGCGGGCGAACGGCGCGGTTCGGTGACCGCGAGCGCGCGCATCCGTCCGTCCTTGATGTGGCCGAGCGCGGAGGGAAGGTTGTCCACCGCCGCATCGACGCGGCCGGCCAGCACCTCCGTCAGCATCGGTCCCGAGCCGCGGAACGGCACGTGGAGCATGTCGACGCCGGTGACGAGCTTCAGCAGCTCGCCCGTCATGTGCAGTGAGGTGCCGTTGCCGGAGGAGGCGATGGTGATCTCGCCGGGCTTGGCCTTCGCGAGCGCGACCAGTTCCTGCAGCGTCTTCGCCGGGGTCGAGTTGGCGACGATGATCACGTTCGGCACCGTGGCGAACAGGCTGACGGCGACGAGGTCCGCGGGCTTCCACGGCAGCGACGGGTAGAGCGCGTAGTTGATCGCGCCGGTGCCGATCGTCGTCATCAGCAGCGTGTGCCCGTCCGGCTCCGACTTCGCGACGAGGTCGGCGCCGAGATTGCCGCCCGCGCCGCCGCGATTCTCGATCACCACCGTCTGGCCCAGGATGCGCCCGAGCGGTTCGGCGACGATGCGCGCGATGATGTCCGTGGTACCGGCGGGCGGGAAGGGCACGACCAGCCGTATGCTGCGCGTCGGCCAGGACTGGGCGCGGGCGACGGCCGGCAGCGCGAGCGTGGTGGCGGCGAGCGTGCGGCGGGTGAGCTTCATCGGCAGGTTTCCCCCAGAGTGTTGGGACCTACCTGCACCGGGGCGGCGGGGGCGGGCAAGCGTTTGCTGCCGATTGTCTCCGATCCGGGCGGTCGGGCAGTCCGGGTGGCGGGGATCGGGTTTCCGGCTGTCCCGCAGGGGCGGGCCACGTTCGCGGTGCGGTACGGATCGGCGGCCATATCGATCCAGCGCGGATGGCGTTTGCCTCGCCGATGAACATGGTCATCGGCGAGGCGCGGCGGTCTCATGCGGTGGTGCTCTGAATGATCTCAGCGAGGGGACGCGACCCTCGTACCGGACCCTCTCCCGCCTTCGCGAGCATTGCGGAAGGGCCGAGGCACGCGCGTTACACAACGTCCCCTCTCCCGCCGGGCGGGAGAGGGACAGGGTGAGGGGGGTTACGGAGAGTCAGAACCTTGCCGCGATGCTGGTGGAAGCACCCTCACCCCGGCCCTCACCCGCAAGCGGGAGAGGGAGTGCGTCACGCCCGCTCCCCCGAACAGGGGAGGGGCGTAGGCCGGCGGACAGTGCCGCCGGTCTCAGTCCTCCTCGTTGAGGAAGCGGCTGACGAGGCCCGCCAGCACCGCGCCCGCGATCGGCGCCACCCAGAACAGCCAGAGCTGCTGCAGCGCCCAGCCGCCGACGAACAGCGCCTGCCCGGTGCTGCGCGCCGGGTTCACCGAGGTGTTGGTGACCGGGATGCTGACCAGGTGGATCAGCGTCAGCGCAAGCCCGATGGCGAGCCCCGCGAAGCCCGGCGCCGCGGCTTTCGAGGTCACGCCCAGGATCACCACCAGGAAGAAGAAGGTCATCACCACTTCGGTGATCAGGGCCGCGCCGAAGCCGTACTTGCCGGGCGAGTGCTCGCCGAAGCCGTTCGCCGCGAAGCCCGAGGCGACGAGGTCGAAGCCCGGCTTGCCGGTCGCGATCGCGGCCAGGATCGCCGCCGCCGCGATGGCGCCGGCTACCTGCGCGACGATGTATCCGATCGCCTCGCCGCCCGGGAACCGCCCGCCCGCGACGAGGCCGAGCGTGACCGCCGGGTTGAAGTGGCCGCCCGAGATCGGGCCCACCGCATAGGCCATCGTGACCACTGTCAGGCCGAAGGCGAGCGCGACGCCGAGCAGGCCGATGCCGACCTCCGGAAAGGCCGCCGCGAGCACTGCGCTGCCGCAGCCGCCGAGGACGAGCCACAACGTACCGAGGAATTCGGCAGTGAGTTTACGTGACATCCCATGTCCTTGTTGCATGCCGCCCCGATCTGAAGCGTGACCGGGGCGGCCACTGCTTAGCTTGCCGGCCGGCGGCGAGAAAGCCTTTGCCGATCCGGTCCGTTCCACCCCCGCTGCGGCTTCGCCCCTTTGCTGCCGCCATCCTGCCGCACAAGATCAGGGTCGAAGCGAACGGAACGGACGGATGCGGTTTCTCGGCGTCTATGGGCGCGTGCTGGGTCTGCTGCGGCCGGAGAGCGGGGTCGCGATCGTGCTCGCGGTGGCGAACGTCGCGCTCGCGGGGCTCATGTTCCTCGAACCCGTGCTGTTCGGCCGGCTGATCGACCTGCTGTCGCGGTCGGACGGCATGGCGCCCACGGCGGTCTGGGCGGAAGCGGGCGGGCTGCTCGGCGTGTGGGCGGCGGTGGGACTCGGCGGCATCGGCGCGAACATCGCCGTGGCACTCCAGGCGGACCGGCTCGCGCACCGCAACCGGCTGGCGGCGATGAGCCGGTATTTCCAGCACGTGCTGTCCCTGCCGCTGTCCTTCCACGGCGACATCCACTCGGGCCGGCTGCTGAAGGTGATGCTGTCGGGGGCGGACAACCTGTTCGGCCTGTGGCTCGCCTTCTTCCGCGACCACCTGTCCACCTTCGTCACCGCCCTGATCCTGCTGCCGCTGACGCTGCTGCTGAACTGGCAGATGGCGATCACGCTGATCGTGCTGGTGGTGCTGTTCTGCGTGGTCGCGCTGCTGGTGATCCGCCACACCGAGGCCGCCCAGCGCGCTGTGGAGGAGGACCATTCCACGCTCGCCGGCACCGCGCAGGACGCGCTCGCCAATGTCGTGGTGGTGCAGTCCTTCACCCGGCTGAACGCCGAGGCGAAGCTGTTCGGCGATATCGTCAAGCGCGTGCTCGACCACCAGTTCCCGGTGCTCAACTGGTGGGCGCTGATGACGGTGATGACGCGGGGCGCGGCGACGGTCGCCACGCTGGTGATCTTCCTCGTCGGCACCACGCTGCTGCTGCGCGGCGAGACGACGGTCGGCCAGATCGTGACCTTCATGGGCCTCGCCACGCTGCTGATCGGCAAGCTGGAAGCGGCGATGAGCTTCGCCTCCCGGCTGTTCTTCCAGTTGCCGAGCCTGGAGGAGTTCTTCCGCGTGCTGGACTCGAGATCCTCCGTCCCCGAAGGGCCGGGCTCGGCCGATCTCGGGCGCGCGCGCGGCGAGGTGGCGTTCGAGGACGTGACCTTCGCCTATCCGGGCGGGCCGGACATCCTGAAGTCCATCTCCTTCACCGCGCGGCCGGGCATGTCGGTCGCGCTGGTCGGCCAGACCGGCGCGGGCAAGTCCACAGCCATGGCCCTGCTGCAGCGGCTGTGGGACCCGTCGGCCGGGCGCGTGACCATCGACGGCACCGACATCCGCACCGTCACGCTGGAAAGCCTGCGGCGGAACATCGGCGTGGTGTTCCAGGAAAGCCTGCTGTTCAACCGCACCATCGGCGACAACCTCGCCGTCGGCCGGGCCGGCGTGACGGCGGAGGAGATCGAGCGCGCCGCCACGCTGGCGGAGGCGCACGACTTCATCATGCGCCAGCCGCGCGGCTACGACACGATGGTGGGCGAGCGCGGCGCGACGCTGTCCGGCGGGCAGCGTCAGCGGCTCGCCATCGCGCGCGCGCTGGTGAAGGACCCGCCGATCCTGATCCTCGACGAGGCGACCTCCGCGCTGGACGCCGCGACCGAGGCGCGGGTGCAGGTGGCGCTGAAGAACCTGATGGCCGGGCGCACGACCTTCATCATCGCCCACCGGCTTTCCACCGTGCGCGACGCGGACGAGATCCTCGTCTTCGACCACGGGCGCATCGTGGAGCGGGGGCGGTTCGACGAACTGGTCGCGCGGCGCGGCGTCTTCGCCCATTTGGTGGAGTCGCAGCTCGCCCCTATGAATGTGCCGGCAGCGGCGGAGTGAATATCGAATGCAAGTGACGATCCTGGGCGGCGGCGGCTTCATCGGCCGCAAGCTGGCCGCGCGGCTGGCCGCGGACGGCGCGATCGGCGGCAGGCCCGTCACGGCGCTGACCCTGTTCGACATCGCCGCCCCGCCGGCGCCCGAGGGCGCGGGGTTCGAGGTGCGCAGCCTTGCCGGCGACATCGCCGACCCGAAGCAGCTCGCCGGCGCGATCCCGCCGGGCACGGACGTGATCTTCCACCTCGCCGCCGTGGTCAGCGCCGCCGCCGAGGCGGACTGGACGCTCGGGCTGCGGGTGAACCTCGCCGGCACGCTGGCGGTGATCGAGGCGTGCCGCGCGATGCCCGACACCCCGCGCGTGGTGTTCACCTCCTCCGTCGCGAGCTTCGCCGGCGGGCAGGAGGCGCTGGTGCCCGATGAGGCGCGGCAGGTGCCGTCCAACTCCTACGGCGCGCAGAAGGCGGCGGCCGAACTGCTGCTGCAGGACGCGAGCCGCAAGGGCTTTCTCGACGCGGTGAGCCTGCGCCTGCCGACCATCGTCGTCCGCCCAGGGCGGCCGAACAAGGCGGCGTCCTCCTTCGTCTCCGCCATCGTGCGGGAGCCGCTGCTGGGGCTGAACACGGATCTGCCGGTGGCGGACGATTTCGCCGTCTTCGTCGCCTCGCCGCGCCGCGCCGTGGATTGGCTGCTGCATGCCGCGGCGATGGACACCGGGCCGCTGGGCAACGATCGCGGGGTGAACCTGCCCGGCCTGACCGTCACCGTGGGCGAGATGCTCGCCGCGCTGGACGAGGCCCGGCCGGGTGCTGCCCAGCTTGTCGAGCGCAGGCCCGACCCGGTGATCGCCGGCATCGTCTCCCCCTGGCCGGCCCGCTTCACCGCCGAGCGTGCCCGCGCATTGGGTTTCGCTGCGCACGAGCCGATGCGCGACGTTGTGCAGGCTTTCGTCGCCGAGGACCTGGAGCCGACGCGCGCCGAACGGGCGGCGTAGGGCTCCGCAACGTCCCCTCTCCCGCCGGGCGGGAGAGGGAGGGGCCCGCGCTTGCGCGGGAGGGTGAGGGGATTTCCGCGGAGGCGAAACCTTGTCGTCGTGCTCGTTGAAGCACCCTCACCCCGGCCCTCTCCCGCAAGCGGGAGAGGGGGAGCTTTGCGTTACCGCTTCTTCGCTGCCGCCTTCTTGCGCGCGGGTGCCGGCCGCTTGGTGGCGGCGCGCTTGGCGGCCGCGGCCGGCGGCTTGGCGGCACCCGCCGCGGCGCGCAGGTCGGCGATGGTCTGCCGCGAGGTGATCTGCTCCGGGTCGGTGCGCAGTTCGATCAGCGCGGGCCGACCACTCTCGACCGCGCGGCGGAAGGCGGGGGCGAACTCGTCGGTGCGCGTGACCACCTCGCCATGCCCGCCATAGGCCTCGATGAAGCGCGCGAAATCAGGGTTGGTCAGCGCGGTGCCCGACACGCGGTGCGGGTAGGTGCGCTCCTGATACATGCGGATCGTGCCGTACATCTGGTTGTTGAACACCAGGAAGATCGGCGCGACGCCGTGATGGAAGGCGGTGGCCATCTCCTGGCCGGTCATCAGGAAGCCGCCATCGCCCACGAAGCCGATCACCATGCGGTCGGGGAAGGCGATCTTGGCCCCGATCGCGGCCGGTGCGCCGTAGCCCATCGCGCCGTTGGTCGGGCCGATGAAGCGCTGGCCGTCCCTGAAGTTCATGAAGCGGGGCGGCCAGGTGGCGAAGTTGCCGGCATCGCAGGTCATGATCGCGTCGTCGGTGATCAGCCCCTCCAGCTCCCGCATCACGCGGGCGAGATTCAGCTCGCCCTTGTAGTTCGGCACCTCGCGCTGGCGCTCGCGGATGCCGCGCAGCTCCGCCGTCCAGCCCAGCCAGCGCGGCGAGGCGATCGGGGTCAGCGCCTCGGCGGCATGGGCGAAGGCGTTGAGGTTGGAGGTGATGCCGAGGGCCGGGCGGAACACGCGGCCGATCTCGGCCTGTTCCGGATAGACGTGGATGATCGGCACCTCGCCCGCGAGGTCGAGCAGCGTGTAGCCCTGCGTGACCGCCTCGCCGAGCCGCGTGCCGATGGCGAGGATCAGGTCGGCTTCCTTGGCCTTGCCCACCAGCCCGGGATCGGAACCGACGCCGAGGTCGCCGACGAAGGTCTCCTCCGTGCCATCGTACATGGCCTGCCGGCGGAAGCCGACGGCGACGGGCACACCGTTCGCGCGCAGGAAGCGGCCGACCGCGGCGCGGCCTTCCTCCGTCCAGCAGGACCCGCCGAGGATCGCGAGCGGGCGGCTCGCCTTGCCCAGCAGCGCCATCATCCGCTTCAGCGCGTCGGGGTCGGGGAAGGGCACGCTGACCGGGGCGGGCAGCGTGTCGGCGATCTCCACCTCCTGCTTCTGCATGTCCTCGGAGATGGAGATCACGACCGGGCCCGGGCGGCCGGAGGTGGCGACGTCGAAGGCGTGCGCGACCAGTTCGGGGATGCGCCGCGCGTCGTCGATCTGCGTGACCCATTTGGCGATGGGGCCGAAGAAGCGGCGGTAGTCGACCTCCTGGAAAGTCTCGCGGTCGGTCTCGTCGGAGGGGATCTGGCCGACGATCATGATCATCGGCGTGCTGTCCTGCTGCGCGACATGCACGCTGATCGCGCCATGGCAGGCGCCGGGGCCGCGGGTGACGACGCACACGCCCGGGCGGCCGGTCAGCTTGCCGTAGGCTTCGGCCATGTTGCCGGCCCCTGCCTCGAACCGGCAGGTGACGAGTTTCACCTTGTCGCGGACGTCGTACAGCCCGTCGAGCAGGTCGAGATAGCTTTCGCCCGGCACCGCGAAGACATGTGTCGCACCCTGCGCGGCCAGCGCATCCGCAAGCAGGCGCCCCCCCGTACGCAGCTTCGGGCGGGGAGAACGGGCGGAAGCAAGCGTCATCCTGGAGACCTCTCGACCGGAACGGGCGCGAGGATATGCGCCCGCGCGCGCCGCGTCACTCCGCCGGAGCGGGCGGCGCCTCCGGTTCCTCCGCCGCGCCGTGATGGGCGCGGGAAGGGGAGAGCAGCGTGTAGACCACGGGCACGACGTAGAGGGTGAACACCGTCCCCAGCGTCAGCCCCCCGACCACCACCCAGCCGATGGCGCGGCGGCTTTCCGCCCCCGCGCCGATGGCCGAGGCGAGCGGCACGGCGCCGAGCACCATCGCCGCGGTGGTCATCAGGATCGGCCGCAGGCGCATCGTCGCCGCCTCGACCACCGCCTCCATCTTCTCCACGCCGCGCTCGCGGAGCTGGTTGGCGAACTCCACGATCAGGATGCCGTTCTTGGTGATCAGCCCGATCAGCGTCACCAACCCGATCTGCGAATACACGTTCAGCGTCTGCCCGGTGAGGAACAGGGCCAGCAACGCGCCGGCCATCGCGAGCGGCACCGACAGCATGATCACGAACGGGTCGATGAAGCTCTCGAACTGCGCGGCGAGCACGAGGTAGATGAACAGCAGCGCGAGCGCGAAGGTGAAGGCGGCCGAGGACGCGGCGGAGCGGAATTCGCGGGACTGCCCATCGTAATCGACCAGCACGGTGGAGGGCAGCACGCGCCGCGCCGCATCGGTCAGGAAGGCGAGCCCGTCGCCCATCGTGTAGCCGGGCGTGACGTTGGCTGTGATCTTGGCGCTGCGCAGCTTGTTGAAGTGGTTCAGCTCGCGCGGCGCGATGGTCTCGCTGACCTTCACCACGTTGGCGAGCTGCACCAGCTCCCCCGTCGGAGTGCGCACGAAGATGCCGAGCAGGTCGGACGGCTCGCGCCGGTCGGTCGGGTCCACCTGCACGATCACGTCGTACTGCTTGCCGTTCAGCTTGAAGGTCGTGACCTTGCGCCCGCCCAGCAGCGTTTCCAGCGTGCGGCCGATCATCTCCTCCGACAGGCCGAGCGACTGCACCTTGTCGCGGTCCACCTCCACGCGGAGCTGCGGCTTGGCGAGCTTCAGGTCCACGTCGAGGTTCGCCATGCCGGGGAAGCTGCGTGCCTCCGCCATCAGCTTGTCCACGGCCTGCTGCAATTCCTCGTAGGTACCGGAGGTCTGCAGCACGAAGTTGATCGGCCGCTCGATCGCCTGCTGGCCGAGCGAGGGCGGCGTGACCGGGAAGGCGAGGACGCCGGGATTGGCGAAGAAGGCGGGGAACAGCCGCTGCGCGACCATCGACGCGCTCACCGACCGTTCCTCCCACGAGCTGAGGCCCGCGAACATGATCGCCTGGTTGACTAGGCTGTTGAACCCGCCGACCGCGAAGTAGCGGATCACCTCCGGCTGCGCGGCGACCGCCTGCTCCATCTGCTCCAGGTACTTCGCCGTGTAGCCGATGGTCGCGCCCTCCGGCGCGATGCCGATGGCGAGCACGATGCCGCGGTCCTCGGTCGGGCTCAGTTCCGAGCGCAGCAGCGACAGCAGCACCACCGAGGAGCCGCCCGCGAGCAGGCCGATCGCGAGCACGATCGGCCGCACCGCCATCGCGCCCTTCAGCGTGGAGCGGTAGCCCTGTGTCAGCCCGTCCAGCACGCGCTCGCCGAAGCGGTAGACCGCGCCGTGGCGTTCCTGATTGCGCAGCAGGCGGGAGGCCATCATCGGCGACAGCGTCAGCGCGACGAAGCCGGAGACGATCACGGTGGCGGCGAGCGTGAGGGCGAACTCCACGAACAGCCGCCCGGTGCGCCCGGTCTGCAGCGCCACGGGCACGTAGACGGCGGCGAGCGTCAGCGTCATCGCCACCACCGCGAAGCCGATCTCGTTCGCGCCCTTGATGGCGGCGGGGATCGGCTTCATGCCCTGCTCGACGTAGCGGGCGATGTTCTCCAGCACCACGATCGCATCGTCCACCACCAGCCCGACCGCGAGCACGAAGGCGAGCAGGGTGAGCGTGTTGATGGAGAAGCCCAGCGCATACATGATCGCGAACGCGCCGATCAGGCTGACCGGGATGGTCACCAGCGGGATCAGCGTCGCGCGCAGGCTGCGCAGGAACAGGAAGATCACCAGCAGCACCAGCCCCACCGCTTCCACGATCACCTGGAAGACGTTGGCGATCGCGTGGTCGATGAAGACCGCGCTGTCGTAGGCGACCTCGACGCGCATGCCGTCGGGCAGGATCTCGCGGATATCCGGCAGCGTCTTGTTGACCTGCTCGCTGACCAGCAGCGGGTTGGCGGTGGACTGCTTGATGACGCCGAGCGCGACGGCCGGCTGGCCGCGGAAGCGGGCGACCACGCGCTCGTCCTCGGCGGCGATCTCGGCGCGGCCGATATCGGACAGGCGCACGAGGTAGGGGCCGGCGCGGCGGATCACCAGCGCCTCGAACTCCTCCGGCCGGCGCATGTCGGTTTCCGCGACCACGGAGAACTCGCGCGACGTGCTCTCGATGCGGCCGGACGGGATCTCCACGTTCTGGCCGCGCAGCGCCGTCTCCACATCGGCGGGCGTCAGCTCGTAGGCGGCGATGCGCACCGGATCGAGCCAGATGCGCATGGAGAAGCGGCGCTGGCCGAAGATGCGCACGTCCGCCACGCCGTCGAGGTTCTGCAGCCGCGACTTCACCAGCCGGTCGGCGATGTCCGTGACCTCGAGCGGCGTGTGCCTCTCGGAGCTGAAGGCGAGGTAGATGATCGGCTGCGCATCCGCCTCCACCTTCGCCACCACCGGCTCATCGATCGCGTCGGGCAGGTTCTGGCGCACGCGGGCCACGCGGTCGCGCACGTCGTTGGCCGCACCGTCGGCGTTGCGGGTGATGCGGAAGCGCAGCGAGATCTGCGACGTCTCCTGCCGGCTGATCGAGGACATCACCTCGATCCCCTCGATGCCCGACAGGCTTTCCTCGAGCGGCGTGGTGATGCGGCTCTCGACGATCTCGGCGGAGGCGCCGCGATAGGTCGTCTCGACCGTGATCACCGGCTCGTCGATGTTCGGGTACTCGCGCACGGGCAGCCGCTGCCAGGCGACGAGGCCGATCAGCACGATCAGCAGGCTCATCACCGTGGCGAGCACGGGCCGGCGGATGGACAGCGTGGAGAGGACCACGGCTCAGCTCCGTGGCGCCGGGGCGGCCCCTTGCGGGCGGTCGCCGGCGATCATCACCGGCGCGCCGGGCTGCAGCTTCATGTGCCCGGCCGTCACCACCACGTCACCGGCGGCGAGACCCTCCGTGACCTGCACCTCCGCGCCGCGGCGGATGCCGAGCGTGACGGGCTGCGGCTGCGCCTTGCCGTCCACGACCTTCATCACGATGGCGCCCTGCGCGACCGGCACGATGGCGGTCTCCGGCACCAGGATCGCCTGCTCGGCGCCGCGCAGCGTCAGCGTCACGCGGGCGAACAGGCCGGGATGCAGGCGACCGTCCGGGTTCGGCATGCGCGCGCGGATCGCGATGGCGCGGCCGGATGCGTCCACCGCCGGGTCGATGGCATAGACCTCGCCGGCGAAGCTCTCGTTCGGATAGGCGTCCACGCGCACGCGCAGCGTCTGCCCCGTCCGCAGCACGCCGAGATAGAGTTCGGGCACCCGGAAATCGACCTTGATCGGGTCGATGCTCTCCACGTTCACGATCGCGGCACCGGCGGCGACGTAGGCGCCGGGGCTCACCTGACGGAGCCCGGCGATGCCGTCGAAGGGCGCGACCAGGGTGTGCTTCTCCAGCCGCGCGCGCATCAGTTCCACGGCCGCGCGGGCGGTCAGCAGCGTGGCGGTCGCCTCGTCGCGGGCGCGCGCGGAACCGGCACCGCGGCCGTACAGCTCCTCGGCGCGGGCGGCGTTGGCGCGGGCGAGCGTCTCCTTGGCCTGAGCATCGGCGAGTTCGGCGCGCGGCACGGAATCGTCCAGCGTGACCAGTGCGGCGCCGGCCTTCACCGGGCGGCCTTCCTCGAAGGCGATATGGGCCACGCGGCCGGCGATCTCCGGGCGGATCACCACCGTCTCGTTGGACCGCAGCGAGCCGATCGCGGTGATCTCCTCGGCGATGGGGCCGACGCGGACCGCCGCGGCCTCGATCGGGATCGCCATTGCGCCGGGCGCGCCACCACCGCCAGGCGCGGTCGCGGCCTGGGTGACGCCTTCCCGGAAGCGCCACAGACCATAGCCGCCGGCACCGAGCAGCGCCGCAGCCACGACCAACACCACAACGCTGCGCATCCTGCCTCACTTACGCCCGCCAGCCGCGGCCGGAGGGCGGGAACGAATGAAAAGTTGCGCGGCGGCATACGCTGCCGGCCCCCGGGCCCGCAAGCGGCATCAATCCAATTCGCCGCCCGATCAGCGGCCCTGATGCTACTCCGCCGGTGCGGTGTGGCCGTGGCCGTGCGGGGTGATCGGCGTCGCCTCCATCTCCGCCAGCTTGCGCGCGATGGTGTTGATCGGCTGCGTCAGCGGCGCGAGCAGCAGGTACAGCGCCGGGATCGCGAACAGCGTCATCACCGTGGAGAACCCGATACCGCCGATGATGACCACGCCCAGCGCCTCCCGCGCTTCCGCCCCCGCGCCGTGGCCCATCGCGAGCGGCACGGCACCGAGGATGGTGGCGATCGAGGTCATCAGGATCGGCCGCAGCCGCACCACCGAGGCCTCGATCACCGCATCGGCGACGGATCGCCCGCGGTCGCGCAACTGGTTGGCGAATTCGACGACGAGGATGCCGTTCTTCGCCATCAGCCCGATCAGCAGGATCATGCCGATCTGGCTGTACACGTTGAGCGAGATGCCCTGCACCTTCAGCGCCAGCAATCCGCCGGTAAGCGCGAGCGGCGTGGAGAGCAGGATGATCAGCGGGTGGACGAAGCTCTCGAACTGGGCGGCGAGCACCAGGAACACCACCAGCAGCGCCAGCGCGAAGGTCACGTAGAGCGCGCCCGAGGCCTCGCGGAACTCCAGGCTCTGGCCGCGATAGGTGGTGCGCGCCGAGGTCGGCAGCACCTCGCGCGCGATCGCGTCCATGTAGTCGAGCGCCTCGCCCAGCGGGTAGCCGAGCACGGGCGAGGCAGTGAGGGTGATCGAGCGCACCCGGTCCTCGCGGTACAGGATCTGCGGCCGCGCGCGCTCCTGCGTGGAGATCAGGTTCGACAGCGGCACGAGTGCGACATTGGCGGAGGTCGGCCCGCCCGTGCCCGCGCCGGCCTGGGAGGCGCGGACGAAGATGTTGGCGACGTCCTCCGCCGTGACCCGGTCTTCCGGCCGCGCCTGCAGCAGGACCTTGTACTCCTCGCCCCTCTCCACGTAGCTGCCGACCTCACGCGAGCCGAGCATCGTCTCGATGGTGCGGCCGATCGACTGGATCGAGACGCCCATGTCGGCCGCGCGGCGGCGGTCGATCTCCACCCGCAGCTCGGGCTTGGTCTCGCGGAAATTCGTGTCCGGGTTCAGCAGCCGCGGGTTCTCCCGCATCTTGGCCAGCATCAGGTCGCGCCAGCGGGCCAGCGTCTCGTAGTCCGGCCCCTGCAGCACGAACTGCACCGGCGGCTGGATGCCGCGCTGGCCGAGGCTGCCGGGATTGATCGCGGAGGCGCGCACGCCGGGGATCTTGAGCAGCTCGGGGAATACCTCGGAGGTGATCTGCTGCTGGCTGGTGTGGCGCTCGTTCCACGGCGCGAGGCGAAGGAAGACGTTGGCGGTGTTGCCAACGGCCGGACGCGCGTTGCCGCCGATGGAGGCGAAGACCACCGTCGCATCGCCGCGTTCGATATAGGGGCGCAGGATCTCCTCGACCTTGAGGATGTGTTCGCGCGTGTACGCGAAGGTCGCGCCCTCCGGCGCGGTCACCGGTATGATCACCACGCCGCGGTCCTCGACCGGGGCGAATTCTTTCGGCAGCGAGGCGAACAGCGCCACCGCGAGCAGGCTGAGCGCGCCCGCGCCCGCGAGCACGAGCAGCGGCGCGCGCTGGGTGCGCGTGAGCAGGAAGCGGAAACCGTTGTTCATCCCGACGAAGAACGGCTCGGTCACGCGCACCAGCCAGTTGTCGCCCTCGTGCGCGCGCAGCAGCTTGCTGCACATCATCGGCGTCAGCGTCAGCGCGATCAGCCCGGAGAAGGCGACCGAGGCGGCGAGGGCGAAGCCGAACTCGCTGAACAGGCGGCCGGTGTTGCCGGTCATGAAGCTCACCGGCACGAACACCGCGATCAGCACCAGCGTGGTCGCCATCACCGCGAATGCGATCTCGCGCGAACCGCGCAGGCTCGCGAGCAGCGGCGGCTCGCCTTCCTCGATGCGGCGGTGGATGTTCTCCAGAACCACGATAGCATCGTCCACCACGATCCCGATCGCGAGCACGAGGCCGAGCAGCGTCAGCACGTTCAGGCTGAACCCCATCGCCCCCATGGCGATGAACGATGCGATGATCGAGACCGGGATGGCGAGCGCGGGGATGACCGTCGCGCGCATCGAGCGCAGGAACAGGAAGATCACGCCGATCACGAGCGACAGCGCGATCATCAGCGCGTGGAACACCTCGTAAATCGACTGTTCGATGAACAGACTCTCGTCGTAGCCGTAGAAGATGCTGACGCCTTCGGGCAGCAGCGGCTCGATCCGCGCCACCTCGGCCCTCACGCCGTGGGCGACGTCCAGCGTGTTCGCCTTGGACTGGCGCAGGATGCCGAGCCCGATCGCGTTCTTGCCGGCGATGCGGTACTCGCCGCGGTCATCCTCCGGGCCGACCTCCACGCGCGCGATCTCGCCCAGCGTCACCTGCGCGTCGTTGCGGCGAACCACGACGAGGCTGCGGAACTGCTCGGGCGTGGACATGCGCGTATCCGTGCGCACGGTGAACTCGCGGCCGCTGCTTTCCAGCCGCCCGCCGGGCAGCTCCACGTTCTCGCGCCGGATCGCGGCCTCGACGTCCTCGGCGGTCAGCCCGCGCGCGGCCATCGCCTTGCGGTCGAGCCAGATGCGCATGGCGAAGCGCCGCTCGCCGCTGATGTTGACCTGCGCCACGCCGTCCACGATGGCGAGCCGGTCCACCATGTACTGCTTGGCGATGTCGGTCAGCGCGAGCCCGTCGTAGCGGTCGGACACGAGGCTGATCCACAGGATCGGCCGGCTGTCGCCGTCCACCTTCGCCACCACCGGCGTGTCCGCCGTCTCCGGCAGGCGTGAGAGCGCGCGCGCCACCTTGTCGCGCACGTCGTTCGCCGCCGCCTCCACGTTCCGCGACAGCCGGAATTCGAGCACGATGCTGCTGCGCTCGTCGCGGCTGAAGGAGGACATGACCTTCACACCCTCGATGCCGGCGACCGCGCTTTCCAGGATCTCGGTGATCTGGCTTTCCACCACCGGGGCGGAGGCGCCCTTGTAGGTGGTGACGATCGAGACGATCGGCGGATCGATATCCGGGTATTCGCGGATCGGCATGCGCATCAGTGCCGCGGTGCCGAGCACCAGCAGCAGCATGGAGATGACCGTCGCGAAGACCGGCCGCTTGATCGACAGGTCGGACAGGATCATGGCGTCAGACCGAAGGCCGCAGCGTTTCCACGATCTGCACCGGCACGTTGGGCCGCAGCCGCTGCAGGCCGCGCACCACCACCGGCTCCCCGGCGGCGAGGCCGGACAGCACCTCCACCTCCCCGGGCAGCCGGGTGCCGAGCTTCACTTCCTGCCGCACCGCCTTGCCGTCGCGGATGACGAAGACGAAGGCCTTGTCGGCGATGGGGTCGATCGCGTTCTCGGAGACGATCAGCGCCTGCTCGCGCCGGTCGAGCGTCAGCGAGACGGTCATGAACAGGCCGGGGCGGATGACGCCGTCGGCGTTGTCGAACTCGCCGATCAGCTTCACCGCGCGGGTGGCGGGGTCGATGCGCGTGTCCACCACCGCGACCGTGCCGGTGAAGCGGCGGTCGCCGAAGGCGGGCGAGCCGGCCTCCACCCGCATGCCCTCGCGCACCTGGGCGGAGAAGACTTCGGGGACGAAGAACTCGACGCGGATGCGCGACGTGTCATCGAGGGTGGTCACCGCGGTCCCCGGCGGCACCAGCGCGCCGAGGCTGACCTGACGGATGCCGACGCGGCCGTCGAACGGGGCGACCACGCGCATCTCGGCGAGCTTCGCCTCCGCCTGCCGCACGCGGCCGTCGGCCTGACGGGCCAGCGCCTCGAGCTGGTCGATCCGGGCCTCGCTGACCGCCTGGCTGGCGCGCAGCGCGCGGGCGCGGACGAGCTGGGTGCGCGCGTCGTCGCGCAGCGCCCGGGCCTGGTCCAGTTCCGCCTGCGGCTGGCCGGTGTCCAGCGCGATCAGTTCCTGACCGGCGCGGACGGTCTGGCCTTCCTCGAAATGGATGGCGGCGATGATGCCGGAGACGCGGGTCGTCACCGTCACGGCCTCGCGCGCCCGGGCAGTGCCGATGCTCTCGGCCCGCTGGATGACCAGCCCTTGCCGGACGGGGGTGACCGCGACGCCGACCGCACCCGCGTCGGTACCCCGCGCAGCCGTCGCCTGCGTCGATTGCGGCGCCAGCCCGATCAGCGCCATCGGCGGGGGAAGGCCGATGGCCGCCCCGTAGAAGTGCCAACCCGCGGCCGCAGCCCCCACCGCGGCAATCACCGCGATCTGCGTCCAGCCTTTCATGAGTCACCCTTATATCACGGCCGCATCGGTTCCGGCGATTGGTCTTTGGGCGCGCCGATGCCGGCCTGCGGGCAGCGCGTATGCCAATCCGTGGCACGCTGCCAAGCCATGCCGGCCGCCAGTACGGTCACGTCCGCGTAGGGACGGCCGGCGAGCTGGAAGCCCACCGGCAGCCCGTTGGCATCGAAGCCGCAGGGCAGGGTCACCACCGGCGAGCCCAGGTAGTTGAACGGGCGGGTATGCCGCACCATCGGGGCGTGTACCCGGGCGAAGTCGGCGGGGCTGTGCACCTCGCTCTCAGCCCGTGTCGGCACCTCGATCGGGATGGTGGGGGTGAACAGCAGGTCGCAGTCGGCGAACACGGCGGCGACGGTCTGCCGCAGCACCGCCGCGCGCATCCGCAGCGCGTCGGCATAGGCGACGGCGGGGATGTGGAAGCCCGGCTCGCTGCGGCTGAACAGATCCGGCGCGTAGTCGCCCGGATGGTCACGCATGAAACTTCGGTGCAGGGAGGCGGCCTCCACCGTGCTGACCAGCGAGACCAGCTCCAGCAGCAGCGCATAGTCCGGGACCGTCACCGCCACGATCCGTGCCCCCAGCCGGCGCCAGTCGGCCAGCGCGGCATCGAGCGCGGCGCGGACGGAAGGCACGGCATCGTCCATCAGCGCGGCGTCCACGCCGATCCTCAGCGTGCGCGGGTCGGCCGGCGGCGGGACGGCGAAGGGGGCGGCGCGGTCGGTGGTGGGGTCCTGCGCGTCCGGCCCGGCGATGGCGGCCAGCAGCAGGGCGCAATCCTCGGCGGTGCGGGCCAGCGGGCCGATGCAGTCGAGCGTCCAGGCCCGTGGCATCGCGCCGTGGCGGGAGACCAGCCCCCAACTGGGCTTGTGGCCGGTGATGCCGCAGCAGGCGGCCGGCAGGCGGACGGAGCCGCCGGTATCCGACCCCAGCCCGCCATAGATCATGCGCGCGGCGACCGCCGCCCCGGTGCCGGCGGAGGACCCGCCGGTGACCCGTGCGGGGTCCCACGGGTTGCGGGCGTCGCCGAAATGGATGTTGTGCCCGGTCGCCCCGCCCGCCCATTCGGCCATGTTGAGCGTGCCGAGATCGACCGCGCCGGCGGCGTCCAGCCGCTCCAGTACGGTGGCGGTGGCCGGCGCGCGCCAGTCCCGGCGGATGGCGGACCCGCAGGTGCTGATCCGTCCCACCCGATAGAACATGTCCTTGTGGGCGAGGGGGATGCCGTCCAGCGCGCCGCGCGCCTCGCCGCGTGCCCGCCGGGCATCCGATGCCTCGGCCGCGGCGAGTGCCTCCTCCGCGCGCAGGTCGATCACGGCGTTGGTGTGCGGGTTCCACGCGGCGATCCGGGCGAGGCAGAGGCGGACAAGCTCGCCGGCCCCGATCCGCCGGGCGGCCAGCGCCGCCGACGCTTCCGCGAGCGTCCACAGCGCCGGATCGCTCATCCGCGGAGGTCTGCCTGTGCCGCGGCGAAGAGGTGGGGGTCGTCCTCGAACGCGGCGAGCCGGTCAGCGGCCTCGCGCAGCCGGGCGAGATGCGGCGGCAGGTCGGTGGCGATCTCGGCCAGCCGCGCCGGCGGCTGCTTCATGCCGGTCAGCGCCGGCAGGCTCGCGGCCAGTGCGCGCCCCAGTTCGTCGTTCATCGTGGTACGCGCGCTTTTCGCGCCATCTGCGTCGTGCCGCCCCGGTCCCGCCATGCACTGTAGGCGGACGCGGGCGGCCGGCAAGCGTTTCCGCAGGTCTGGGCAGGCCACGGGCAGGCGTGGCACGCTGCACCTGCGTAGTGGAGCAGGCGATGCGAGCGATCTTCGTGATGATCAAGTGCGAGATGGGCCAAGCCTACAAGGTGGCGCGGCACTGCGCGGACACGGTGGAGGAGCTGTCGGAGCTTCACTCCACCTCCGGCCAGTTCGACCTGCTGGGCAAGTTCTATCTGGAGCCCGATCAGGACGTGGGCTTGTTCGTCACGGAACGGCTGCAGACGCTGCCGGGCGTGAAGGACACCTATACGCTGATCACCTTCAACGCCTTCCAGTCGCGCTGAGGCGGGCGCGCGCCGGTCTGCGGCAGGGAAGGGGCCGGGGCGCAGGCGCAGGGTAGGCGCCTGAGCGACACCGGCGGTGCCCGTGGCAGTGTACCCGCCCGAGCGGGACACACCGAACGCGGCGGTCATGCCTTCCATCGGCGGAGGGCGGCCGATCCACCAGATCAGCGACGTCGAGCGCCTGCGCGCGGCCCGTCGGGGCGCGCGCGACGGCCGGGCGCGCTGTGACGCGGCGTTGCAGAATGCCCCGCCATCGCCACGGTCCTGACGCGGCCGGCCACCCCATGGCCATCGCCGCGCCGCCGGGCGTGCCGAACCTCCCGTCATCGAAGGAGGTACCGCACATGCGACGCACCCTGGCTGCACTGTCGCTTTCCGCCGCGCTGCTGACGGCGGCCTGCCAGAACCCGGACGGATCCACCGACTGGGGTTCGACCCTGCTGCTGGGCGCGGGCGTGGGGGTGGCCGGTGCCGCGGTCGCGGGCGCCGTGTCGGACGACCGCAACGACCAGCGCCACTACCGCCGCCAGCCGCCGCCCCCGCAACGCTACTACGGGCAAGGGTACGGCTACGGGCGGCCGGCGCACCGCTACTACTGACGCCGCCCCGCCCTGCCGGTGACGCTCCTCCCCGGCAGGGCGCCGATGCAGGCCGCGCGCGGGCCGGAGACTCGATACAGGGCCAGCCGTAGGCTGGGCGCATGAGCCGTTTCTGGTCCGATCTCGCGCGCGATCTGTCCCCCTACGTGCCGGGCGAACAGCCGCAAATCCCCGGCCTCGTGAAGCTGAACACCAATGAGAGCCCTTTTGGCCCTTCCCCGCGTGCCATCGAGGCGGTGAAGGGGGCGGCGGACGACACGCTCCGCCTCTATCCGGACCCGCAGTCGCTCCGCCTGCGCGCGGCGCTGGCCGCGTATCACGACGTCTCGCCCGGGCAGGTCTTCGTCGGCAACGGCTCGGACGAGGTGCTGGCCCATGCCTTCGCCGCGCTGCTCAGGCAGGCCGACCCCCTGCGATTCCCCGACGTGACGTACAGCTTCTATCCCGTCTACTGCCGCCTGCTGGGCATCCGCCACGAGACGGTGCCGCTGGATGCCGCGATGCGCGTGCGGGTGGACGATTATCTCGACCGTCCGGGCCCGGTGATCCTCGCCAATCCGAACGCGCCCACCGGCATCGCCCTTCCGCTCGCCGAGCTTGCGCGGCTGGTGCGTGCGCGGGCTGAGGCGGCGGTCGTGATCGACGAGGCCTATGTCGATTTCGGCGCGGAGACGGCCCTGCCGCTCCTCCGGGATCATCCCAACCTGCTGGTGGTCCGGACCATGCCGAAGTCGCGTGCGCTTGCCGGTTTGCGGGTCGGTTATGCAGTCGGCGATGCCGGTCTGATCGAGGCCCTCACCAGGGTGAAGGACAGCTTCAACTCCTATCCGCTGGGTCGTCCGGCGCAGGCCGGCGCCATCGCCTCACTGGAGGACGAGGCGTACTTCCAGCGGACGCGCGCGGCGATCATCCGCAATCGCGAGGGGCTGACCGCGACGCTGGCCGGGCTGGGGTTCGAGGTCCTGCCGTCCAGCGCCAACTTCGTCTTCGCCCGCCACCCCCGATATGCCGGCGCCGCGCTGGCGGCGGCATTGCGGGAACGGGCGGTGCTCGTCCGCCACTTCGGCGGCGCGCGCGTCGCGGACTTCCTGCGGATCACCGTGGGCTCGGAGGCGGAACTCGGGCGGCTCGAGGCGGCGCTGGGGGAGATAGTCGGGGCGGGCTGATAGGGCTGGATGTCCCGGCGGGACGGAAGCCGGGGACGATCAGCCGCATCATCCGCGAGGCGGTGTTTCTTCGCTTGAAGGCAAGCGCGTGACGCAAGGTCCCCTCTCCCGCCCGGCGGGAGAGGGACAGGGTGAGGGGGGCTGCGTGAGCGCGAAACCTCGCCGTAGTGCTGGTGGACGTACCCTCACCCCGGCCCTCTCCCGCGAGCGGGAGAGGGGGAAGGGCGGGCGGCTGCGTTCAGCCCCAGCCCTTGAACTCGGGCATCTCCGAGATCGGCTTCGCGGCCTTCAGCTTCGCGATGTCGGGGATGGGCCGCGCCAGCGCCTGGTCCTCCTCGAACAGCTTCTCCAGCGCCGCGGCCACGCGCAGCACGAAGGCGTCGCCGCCGCGCGGGCCGACGACCTGCAGGCCGAAGGGCATGCCGAGCCTGTCCGTCCCGCACGGGATGGCGATGGCCGGATGGCCGGTCAGCGTCACGCCATAGGCGAGCGAGAGCCAGTGGAAGTAGGTGCGCGTCTTCTTGCCGTCGATCTCGGCCGGATACAGCTCGTGCCAGTCGCGCGGGCTGATGGTGATCGCCGGCGTGATCAGCACGTCGTGGCGGGTGAAGAAGTCCTGGAAGGCGCGGTAGATGCGCGTCTGCTCGATATGCGCCTCCGCCCAGTCGGCAAGGGAGTACTTCATCCCTTCCTCGACATTGGCGCGGATGTTCGGACCCAGATCCTGCGGCCGCTCCTTGTACCAGGTGGCGTAGCGGCCGAGGAATCCGACCGCGCGGCCGACCTCGAAGGACCGGTCGGCGCCCTTCATGTCCGGGTCCTCGTCCTTCGCGGTGCCGAACGCCTTGCGGAAGCGGGCGGTCTTGTCGGCGAACGCGTCGCGGACGACGCCTTCCACCGGCGCGAAGCCCATGTCCACGCTGAAGGCGGCGCGCAGGCTCGCGAGATCCACCGGCTGCACCGGCCAGAAATCGCCCGGCGCGTGCACGGTCTTGCCGAACACGGCGGTCGCCATCGGGTCGCGCGAATCGTCGGACGCCATCGCCGCCATCAGCAGCGCCGTGTCGGCGACGTTGCGCGCCATCGGGCCCAGCACGCCGTTGGTGGAGAAGCCCACCGCGCGCTTGGCCGACGGCACCAGCCCCTGCGAGCAGCGGAAGCCGACGATGCCGTTGAAGGCGGCCGGGTTGCGCAGGCTGCCGCCGGTGTCGCTGCCGGTGCAGATCGGCACCATGTTGGTGGCGAGCGCGACCGCCGACCCGCCCGAGGAGCCGGCCGCGTTCTTCGTGGGATCGAACGGGTTGCCGGTGGTGCCGTAGACGGTGTTGCGGCTGTTCGCGCCCGCGCCGAATTCCGGCACGTTGGTCTTGCCCACGATCACCGCGCCCATGCGGCGGAGCTGGGCGATATGGATGTCGTCCACCTCCGGCACGTAGTCGCGCAGGATCGGGCTGCCGTAGGTGGTGCGCAGCCCCGCCGTCTCCTCCAGGTCCTTCACGCCGAGCGGCAGGCCGTGCAGCAGCGGCAGCGCCTCGCCCTTCATGACCGCCGCCTCGGCCTTCTTCGCGGTCGCGCGCGCGCCTTCGTAGTCGCGGCAGGGCATGCAGTTCACGGCGTGGTCCACCGCCTCGATCCGCGCGATGCAGCTTTCCAGCAGGTCCACCGGCGAAAGCGTCTTCGCCCCGATGCGCGCACGGGCCTCGACGGCGGTCAGGTCGCAGGGTTCGGTCAAGCGGTCAGTTCCTTCTCATAGAGCGCCAGCATCGGCGCGCCGAAACAGGCGAAGATGATATCGAGCCCGGCGTCGTGGCTACGGCAGGTGGCCACCGCGATCCGCGTCGCGGGTTCGAGCGGGTAGCCGTAGATGCCGGTGGAGATGGCCGGGAAGGCGATCGAGCGCAGCCCGTGCGCACGGGCGATGTCGAGGCTGTTGCGGTAGCAGCCGGAGAGCAGTTCGGCCTCCCGCGCGGTCCCGCCCTGCCAGACCGGTCCCACGGCATGGATCACCCATCGCGTGGTCAGTCGGAAGCCGGGGGTGATCCGCGCCTCTCCGGTGGGGCAGTTGCCGATGGCGGCGCAGGCCGTCGCGAGGTCCGGTCCCGCCGCCCGATGGATCGCCCCGCAGACGCCGCCGCCCGGGGCGAGCGCCTCGTTCGCCGCGTTGACGATGGCATCCACATCGAGCGTGGTGATGTCCGCTTGAATGGCCGTGACAGGCAATGGCGTCCCTTCCCGCCCAACCGTCCCCCATGCGCGATGCGCCGGCAAGGTCGCCCTGGCCGACACCGCGGATCGGCCGACGTCTGCCGCCTGTCGGAGTTTCTGACAGACAGGGAAAAATTCCGTATGCAAAACGTCCTAAGGCGTTAGGGAATATGCATCTTTTCGGATGGCATGGGGGTTGCTTCCGGCGGCCCGACCCGGCCTCCCGGCCGGCATCCAGAGTCACGACCCAAACGCCAGGACGTCACGTATGAAGTTCGCTCTCGGCATCGGCCTCGCCGTTGCGCTCGCCGTGCCCGCTATCGCCAGCCCGATCGTTCACGACACCTACGCCAGCTTCTCGAGCATCGACCTGCACCAGGGTTCGGCCGGCGGCGGCGGGGCCGTCGCCGCGTCGCGCTCGAACATCAACAACGTGTTCGACGGCAACGCGAACACCATCTACTCGCTCGGCTTCGGCGGGTACGTCGATTTCGTCATCTCCCCCACCAGCAACGTCATCACCAGCGGCTCGGTGATCGAACTGACGAACCTGGGCACCGGCTACCGGGAGCAGGCGCAGCTCTGGCTCGGCGACGGCACCACCTGGACGCTGATCGGCGAGATCTTCAACAGCCAGTCCGTGGGTGGCGCGAGGGCCGTCACGGTGGACGGGACCGTCGCGTCGCTGAGCTTCTCCACCAACGGCGTGAACACGTCCTACGCGCTGACGGTCGGTTCCGGCCTGTTCAACGCGCTGCGGCTGGTGGACACCTCGCCGGCCGCGGGCCAGGGCACCAACGCCTATGACGGGTTCGACATCGCCGAACTGCAGGTGACGTCGGTGGCAGGCCCCGTGACCCTCGTTCCGGAGCCCGCCTCGCTCGCGCTGTTCGGCGCCGGCCTGCTCGGCCTCGGCCTGATCCGCCGCCGCGCGGCCTGACACCGGCTTTCGCCTCGGATCGAAGGCCCGCTCCCGCAAGGGGCGGGCCTTCTGCCTGTCCGGCGCATGGCGGGAACGACGACGACCGGCTTGCCTGCCGCAAGCCCCGTCCGCATATCGCGCCAATGTTCCGGGGCGATCCTGCCACCGCGCGCGGGCGCCTTGCTGCCTGGCTCGACGCGCTGTTCGTGGACCATGCCGTGCTGCGGCTGGGCTGGCGCAACTGGCATGTCGTCGCGCCCGGCCGGCTGTATCGCTCCAACCACCCGATGCCGTGGCAGATCGCCCAGGCGGTCCGCCGCTTCGGGCTGCGCACGGTGATCAACCTGCGCGGGCACCGCGCCTGCGGGGCCGATGCGCTGTCGCGCGGCGCCGCGGGGCGGCTGGGGCTGGTGCACCTGGACCATCCGCTGGAAAGCCGCGGCGCGCCGCATCGCGACCGCATCCTGCGGCTGGCCGAGACCTTCCGCACCATGCAGGAGCCGGCGCTGCTGCACTGCAAGTCCGGTGCCGACCGCGCCGGCCTCGCCTCCGGGGTGTTCCTGCTGCTCAACGGCGGCACCAGCGCGGAGGCGCTGACGGAGCTGACGTGGCGGCAGGGGCATGTCTCGCGCAGCCGCACCGGCATCCTCGACGCCTTCTTCCTGCGCTACCGGGCGGAGGCGGAAGGGCGGCTGTCGTTCCTCGACTGGGTGCGCGACGAGTACGACGAGGACCGGCTGCGGGCGGATTTCCGCGCCGGCGGCCTCGCCTCCTTCCTCGTGGACCGGGTGCTGCGGCGCGAGTAGCATCGTACCCGCAACGAATGCGGGGAAGCGCGATGCGGCGGATGTTCGGCCTGGGCGTCCTGGGGCTGCTGTCCGCCTGCGCCACGCAGCCCCCGCCCGATGCCGGGCCCCAGCCGCCTATGCCGCCCGGCCCCTATCCGGTGGAGTTCCGCTGCCCGCCGCCCGGCATGGCAGTCCGCACCAGCCTGGGCACCACGCTGACCTATGACGGTTCGGTCCCCAACGACCCGGAGACCTGCCGCTTCGCCCGCAGCGACCGGCAGGGCGAGTGGTGGTCGCTCTATGCGATCTACAGCGGGCGAGCGAATTTCGATCAGATGCGACCGCTGTTCCGCCGGCTGTTCCCCCTCGCGCCCGGCAAAACCGTGCGGGGCTTCGTCACCGACGCGGACCAGTACAGCCGCACCGCCTGGGAGGTGACATTCACGGTCGTCGGCCGCGCGCCGCTGACCGTCCCGGCCGGCACCTTCGATGCCTGGACGATCCGGGTGACGGAGGAGGGCAGTGCGGGCAACCCGTATCTCGCGGAATCGACCTGGTACCTCGACAGCGCCACCTGGGCGCCGGTGAAGTTCGACCGCCGGGTCCTGCGCGGCGATCCCTTCGCGGGCGAGCAGGGCTGGGAAGCGGCCAGCATCACGCGGGGGCGGTAGCCTCAGCGCGGGCGCATGTGAACCGCCGAGGGCTGCCGCCCGCCGTCGTCGAGTGACGACCAGAGCAGCCACGCCGCCACGGCCGCCGCCAGTACGGCGAGGACCCGTGTGCGGCGCAGCCATGCGATCAGCCGGTTCGGCCACTGCATCATGGGGTGCGCAGGTTATTTCGCGCACCCCGATGGATGCCATCTCCTTCTTGCAGGCACGACATCTGGCCGGTCGGGAAGCCGTCCGCTCCGCGTGAACCGAACGCCTACGCCGTCAGCTCCTGCCGGCGCACCAGCCGCGCGTAGAGGCCATCGGCCGCGATCAGCTCGGCATGCGTGCCCTGCTCGACGACGCGCCCGTCTTCCAGCGCCACGATCCAGTCCGCCGCCTGCACGGTCGCGAGCCGGTGCGCCACCACCAGCGTGGTCCGCCCCCGCCGCAGCCGCGCGAGCGCCGTCTGCACCATCGCCTCGCTGTCGGCATCGAGCGCGCTGGTCGCCTCGTCCAGCAGCAGCACGCGCGGATCGCGCAGCAGGGCGCGGGCGATGGCCACGCGCTGGCGCTGGCCGCCCGACAGCCGCGACCCGCCGGGGCCCACGCGCGTCGCCACCCCGTCCGGCAGCGCGGCGGCGAACTCCCAGGCGGCGGCGGCGCGGAGCGCGGCCTCGATATCGGCGGCGGACGCGTCCGGCCGGCCCATCGCCACGTTGGCGGCGACGGAATCGTCGAACAGCAGCGGGTCCTGCGGCACGAAGGCGATCGCCGCGCGCAGGCTGGCGAGCGTGACGGACCGCACGTCCGCCCCGTCGATCGCCACCGACCCGCCGGTCGTGTCGTACAGCCGCGGCACCAGCGCGAGCGCGGTGGACTTGCCCGCGCCCGACGGGCCGACGAGGGCGATGGTGAGGCCCGGTTCGGCGATGAAGCTCAGTCCGTCCAGCCCCAGCCGCCCGTCCGGATAGGCGAAGCGCACGTCGCTGAATGTCACGCGGCCGGGTCCGGCGGGCAGGGGCGCGGCACCCGGCGCCTCGGCGATGTGCGGCGGCTCGTCGATCACCGCGAACACGCGCGTCAGCCCGGCGAGGCCCTCCTGGATCGCGGCGTTGAAGGTGCCGAGCGCGCGCACCGGCCGGCCCGCGATCAGCAGCGCGGCCACGAAGCCGGTGAAGTTGCCGAGCGTCGCCCCGCCCCAGGAGGCGCGCCAGCCCGCGAAGCCGATGATCGCCGCGATCGCCACGCCGCCGATCACCTCCATCACCGGATCGACGCGCGCGCGCGACCGCGCCATGCGGATCAGCGAGCGGGTCAGCCGGTCGAAGGCGGCATCGGCGCGCTTCGTCTCCGCCTGTTCCAGCCCGTAGGCGCGGACGGTGCGCGCCTGGGAGAAGCTCTCCGTCAGCATCGAGGCGGCTTCGCCGGTCGCTTCCTGCATCGAGCCCGACGCGCGGCGGATGCGCTTGCCGATGTTGATTACCGGCACGGCGGCGATGGGATACAGCGCGGCGGCGATCAGCGTCAGCAGCCAGTCGAGCCACAGCATCGAGCCGATCAGCCCGATCACCGTCAGTGCGTCGGACACCGCGTTGACGGCGCGGGTGAGCGACTCGCGGATGGTCGCCGCATCGGTGGTGAAGCGCGCGGCGAGCGTCGCGGGCGCCTCCCGTTCGATCCGCGCGAGGTCGGCGCCGACGAGATGGCCGAACATGCGCAGTTGCAGGGAGCGGATGGCGCGCAGGATCACCGTCTGCAGCACCGCGTCCTTGCCGTACTGCGCGGCCGCCTTCACCGCGGTGACCGCCAGCACGAGCAGCGGGATCTGGTACAGGATGCGCGGGTCGCGGTTGTCGAACAGCGTGAAGGCGCGGTCGATCACCACGGGATAGAGCGCCGTCGCGCCGGCGACGATCGCGGTCAGCAGCAGCACCAGCCCCAGCCGGGCGCGGAACGCGGACAGGTGTTCGCGCCAGAAGCGGTGGAGCAGGGCCCGGGCGGACGGGTCGAGGGGGGCAGATGCGGCCATCGGGGCGGCTGTAGCAGCCCGCGGGCGGGAAACAAGCGTGCATGACGCTTGTGGACGATGCGGGCGATGTGATGCGATCCATTCCGACCTCGCCATGATCCGGTGCGGGAGGCCGCGATGTGGGGATGGCTGGCTGCCAACAAGGACGCGCTGGTCGCGCTTGCCGCCGTGGTCGTCAGCCCCGCGGTCGCGCTGTTCGGCCTGATGCTGACCCATAGGAACATGACCCGCTCGCTCGCCGTCCAGCGCACGGCGCTGGAGGCGAACCTCGCCGTGGCGGACCGGCAGCTCGCGAATGCGGAACGCCAGTTCAGCCAGCAGACCAGCGTTGCCCGGGCGGGGATCGTGAGCGGGATGGAGCGCCAGCGCCTTGAAACCTTCCTCGCCCGCTGTGCGCGGCTGCTGCAGCTTCACGACGAGGTCGGCAACAAGGAGAGCGGGCTGGAGCAGTACGAGGACAGGGACGAGTACGTCCGCCTCAACCGCGAGATGCACGGCATCAGGCTGGAACTCGAACTGCTTACGCCGCACGATCTTGCGTCGCTGGCATTTCTTCAGCGTGCGGGCGACCTCATCATGTCCTGCACGGCGAAGGATCTCGGCAAGCGGCTCAGCGCGCGCGAGCAGTTCATGAGCGAGGCGAAAACCGTGGCCGCGCTCTGGCGCGCCGATATCAGCCGCATCCCCGGTGACAAGCGACACCCACGCCCGTCGTGAACCGCTGTCAGGACGTCGTCGCGATCTGCGCCAGCCGCGCGCGCAGGCTGGCCTCGTCAGCCGTATAGCCGCCCTCGCGCCATTCCTGCCGCAACTGCCGCAGCACCCGGCCTACCCCCGGCCCGGCTGGCACGCCCAGGGCAACGACGTCCCGGCCTTCGAGCGGGAAGACCGGCACCGGCATGGCGCCGATCCGGTCCCGCAATGCGCCCCAGCCCGGCGAGGGCGCATCTGCTTCGGCGAGATGCGTGGCGGCGACCACGTCCGCCGCGTGGCATTCCGAGGCGTGCAGCGCGTGGCGGATGTCGCGGTCGGTGGCGTCGGGCGCGAGCCGCAGCGCGGGGTCGCGCAGCCGCTCCAGCCGCGCGGCCTCCGCGCCGGACAGGCGCAGCCGTTCGGCGAGCGCCGCCACCTCCACCCCGTCCGCCAGCAGGGCGGCGAAGCGCAGCAACGGGTCGGCCGGCGCGCCCGCCGCCACCAGCCGGATGAGCCGTGCCGCGTCCGCCCCTTCCGGCAGGATCGCCGCCAGCGCCCCGGTCTCTGCCATCAATGCCACCGACCCGGATCGATCGGGCGCGGCGAGGATGCGCTTGATCTCGCTCCAGACCCGCTCGGCCGACAGGATGGCGAGGCCGGGGATGCCGGCGCGGATTGCCGCCACCGCCTCGGCATCCGGCGCCCCGCGCCCGTAGCGCGACCAGAAGCGGAAGAAGCGCAGGATGCGCAGGTAGTCCTCGGCGATGCGGGTGGCGGCGTCGCCGACGAAGCGCACCCGCCCGGCAGCGAGGTCCGCCTGCCCGCCGAACGGATCGTGGATCGCCCCGTCCCGGTCCATCGACATGGCGTTGATGGTGAAATCGCGCCGTGCGGCGTCCTCCCGCCAGTCCCCGGTGAAGACCACGGTGGCGCGGCGGCCGTCCGTGGTCACGTCCCGCCGCAAGGTCGTGACCTCGAACCCGCGCCCGTGGCTGACCGCGGTGACGGTGCCGTGATCCAGCCCCGTGGGCACGGCCTTCAGCCCGGCGCGGCGCAGTGCCGTGGTCACCTGCTCCGGCGGCATCGGGGTCGCGAGGTCGATGTCGGCGACCGGCCTGCCCGCCAGCGCGTCCCGCACCGCGCCCCCGACGATGCGGGCGCCGGGCAGCGCGTCCAGCACGGCGGTCAGGGCGGGGTCGTCGAGGAAGGGGGGGCGCGGCATCGGCGCCACACTGGCAAGACGCAGCCCTGCCCGGAAGCCGGCGGGGCTTTACCGCGGCGCCCGCCCGCCCCAAGTGGCGTTCACGCAACAGGGAGCACGCGCATGCAGTTCGACGCCGAAAGCGACGCGCCGCAGGATCTGAGCCATGCCGGCGCGATCGTCGACAAGGCGATCGAATACATGCTGGGCCAGGACATCGCCCCGCTGTCGGCAGCCTCCGCCCTGCTGGGCGGCGCGCTGGGCCTGCTCGCGCGCACCATGTCGGACGAGGCGATCTGCCAGGTGCTCACCAACGCCCTGAACAGCGTGAAGCAGGGCGAATTGCGGCAGATGACCGGCCCCGACGCTTGAATAAACGCGGCCCCTGAAGTAGCTTTCAGGGGTCATGATGTTGCGCCCCAAGTATTTCGAGCGCGCTGTGATCGGATGGCACGACAATCCGTGCCTGCTGACGCGGGAGATGTCTGCCCTGCGGTAGCGGGGCGGGCCGTTTTTGCGCACCTCGTGGTGCGCGTGATTTCCGTTCCGTGACAGTTTTCTTGCAGGGGCGCCCCCGCGCCCCGGGAGTCCTTTCGTGTTTCGCCCCAACTGGCACTGGCTGGCGCTGGCCGGTGCCGTCGCCATCGAGGTGGTCGCCACCACCGCGATGAAGCACGCCGCGCTGTCGGGCGCGGTGCTGATCCATGCGCTCACCTTCGGCGGCATCGCCGCGTCCTACCTGCTGCTCGGCCTCGCCGTGCAGGGCATCCCTCTCGCGCTCGCTTATGCGGTGTGGGAGGCGGTCGGGCTTGTGCTGGTCGCCGCCGCGGGCGTGGTGCTGTTCGGCGAGCATCTTTCGCCCGCTCGGCTCGCCTGCTTCGCCGGCGTGCTGGCCGGTGCGCTGCTGCTGGAACGGGGCATGCACGCCCCGGCGGAGGCGGCGCGATGACCGATGCAACGCCGCTGCTGTGGCTGCTGCTCGCCTGCGCGCTGGATGTCGCCTCCAACGGGCTGCTCAAGGCGTCGGACGGGCTCCGCCGCCGCCTGCACGGGGCGGGGGCGATGGCGCTGGTGCTCGGCGCCTTCCTCTGCCTCGCGCAGGCGGTGCGGGGGATGGACCTCGCGGTCGCCTACGCGGCCTGGGGCGGGCTCGGCATCGTGGCGACCGCGCTGGTCGGCCGGCTCGTCTTCCGCCAGCGGATCGATGCGCGGGGCGTGGCCGGGATCGGGCTGATCCTCGTTTCCGTGGTGGCGCTCAAGCTCGTTTGATCTCGTTCTGCAACGGATTGTCGGCAGATCGTTTCGGTCGCAGCATTCCGCGTCATCCGCCGCGCGATCCTGCCGGGCATGACGAGGAAGAACGAGCCATGAGTTGGGCTGCACTCGCGAACAAGCCGAAGCCGGTCGAGACACCGGAGCAGCAGACCGCGCGTCTGCAGCAGGAGGCGCAGAAGCGCGCCGCCGAGGCGGCGAAGGCGCTCAACGACCGGGCGGAGAAGCTCTGCGCGGCGGTGGAGGAGGCGATCAAGGGCGCGAGCGGGGGTGGCGTGTCCGGCAACTACAGCGCCTACCAGCTCGCGGTGAAGGATGAGTGGACGACCGACGAGATCATGCTCGCCTACGACAAGTGGAAGGCGATCTATCAGAAGGCGGGTACGCTCAAGTCGCTGAACGTCCACATGATGGGCCCGTCGCAGAAATGGACGGGCGACCGCAACGGCCGCTGGCAGGCGAACTTCATCCGCAAGCTGCAGACCGGCAAGGACTGGACGGTGAACACCCACATCAACAACAAGAGGTAGGGACGGGCGGACATTCGCCTTGACCCGGTTATGTCCCGCAACCGGCAACGACCCTCACCCCGGCCCTCTCCCGCACGCGGGAGAGGGAGATGACCCCGTTTGCATGGGCTTTGCGAGAGGGCTGAGGCAAGACGCATCGCGCAACGTCCCCTCTCCCGCGCGGCGGGGGAGGGACAGGGTGAGGGGCTTTGCGTAGAGGCGAGACGTCGCCGGGGGTGAGGGACGCGGGTCTCTGTTTCGCGCGCACCCGTCACACCAACACGGCACGCGCCATCACGCCTCCAGCGCGAGCACCGCGAAGCTCGCAAGCCAGTGCTCGCCCATGTAATCGCCGGCGACATGCGGCAGTGAGGCCGCCAGATGCGCCTCCGCCGCGCGCAGCATCGGCGCGCGGCGCGAATCGCCCTCCGGCAGCGCGCCGGCAAGGCGGCGAAAGCACCACGCGCGGCTGAGGTTCAGCCCGTCCAGATGCGCGATCTTCCCGTCGCTGCGATCCGATACCGTCGCCGGCGTGAACAGCGTTGTCGGCTGACCATCTGCAAGCCGCGGCAGGAAGCGGCCGAACCAAGGCGCGAACTGCGCCGGCGGCACTAGCCGGCGCATGCACTCGGCCTCCATCAGCGCGGGCGACAGGAAATCGTCCGCCCCCGGTTCCCACGCCTGGCAGTCCTCATCCGCCGCGTACCAGCGCGAAGCGGCATCGCGCAGCAGCACGGACAGCGCCGCATCGCCCGCCGTCGCCGCGTAGTCCTCCGCCAGCGCCAGGGCGAAGGCGGTGTTGAAATGCGTGCCGACGCGGATCGGGTAGGTCGCCTTCGGCAGATAGTCGCGGAACCGCTCCACGATCACGCGCGTGAGTGGCGCGAGCGCATCCGCCCAGCGCGGCCGGTCGGCGAGTTCGGCGGCAAGCTTCAGCAGCCACGCCCAGCCATAGGGCCGCTCGAACCCGCGCGCGGTCGGACGGGCGAAGTAAGCGCATTCGCCCGCGATCTTCTCCGGCGTGAAGTTGGCGTCGAACAGCGCCTCGATCTCCGCCGCCGGCGCCATCCGCGGGTAGAGCCGCAGCAGCCGCGCCAGCATCCAGTGCGCATGCACGCAGGAATGCCAGTCGAGGCTGCCGTAGAACACCGGATGCAGCGCCCGCGGCGTGCCGGTATCCTCGGGCCCGGCCAGCACGTGCAGCAGCGCGTTGGGATATTCGCGGCCGACATGGCCGAGCGCGATGCGCGCGAGGCGGGCAGCCGTTTCGGCTGTCAGGACATCAGTCATGATGGACGAGAACCTGCATCAGATGTGCCGCAAGCTGTCGCGACTACGGATCGCACCCTTCCTCGCGGAGCAGATCCGTCACGATCTCCGGCGCGACGCCACCTTCGGTGAAGGCCGCGCCGATGCCGCGCGCCAGCACGAAGGTCAGCTTGCCGTCGCGGACCTTCTTGTCGCGCCCCATGTGCCCGACCAGCCGCGCCGCCGAGAAGCGGCGGTTGGTTTCCGCCAGCGTCGCCGGCAGGCCGACGGTGGCGAAATGCGCGCGCACCTGGCCGGTCGCGGCCGGATCGCAGTGGCCGAGCTTCGCGGACAGGGCGAAGGCGAGGCCGGTGCCGATCGCCACCGCTTCCCCGTGCAGCAGCGTGGAGCCGTAACCGGTCTCCGCCTCCAGCGCGTGGCCGAAGGTGTGGCCGAGATTGAGCAGCGCGCGGCCGCCATCGGTGCGCTCCTCGCGCTCGTCATCGCCGACCACGGCGGCTTTGAAGGCGCAGGCGCGCGCGATGGCCTCGGCCAGCACGTCGGGGTCGCCTGCCATCGCGGCCGCCCCGTTCGCCTCGCACCAGGCGAAGAAGCTGGCATCGCCGATCAGCCCGGCCTTGGCGATCTCTGCCCAGCCGGCGGCGAGTTCGCGCTTCGGCAGGGTGGCGAGCGCGCCGGTATCCGCCAGCACCAGAAGCGGCTGATGGAAGGCGCCGACGAGGTTCTTGCCGCGCGGCGTGTTGATGCCGGTCTTGCCGCCGACCGAGCTGTCCACCTGCGACAGCAGCGTGGTCGGCACCTGCACGAAGGGCAGGCCGCGCAGCGCGACCGCAGCGGCGAAGCCGGCAAGGTCGCCCACCACGCCGCCGCCGAGCGCGATCACCGCCGTGCGTCGCTCGATCCCGCCTTCCAGCATCCGGTCGAGCACGTCTTCCAGCACGGCGAAGGATTTCGCGCCCTCGCCGGCGGGCACCACGATCTCGCGTGCTGTGATGCCGGTCTGTTCCAGCGCATCCATCAGCGGCTTCAGGTGCAGCGGCGCGACATTCGCGTCCGTGATCACCACCGCGCGCTTCTGCGGGATCGCCGGGGCGATGTGCGCGCCGGCGCGGGCGATCAGCCCGTCGCCGATCAGGATGTCGTAGCCGCGCGCACCCAGCGGCACGTGCAGCCGGCGCGGCGGCGCATGCGCGGCGATGGCCTGCGCCACCCGCGTCGTCGTGTGCTCAGGGCTTTCGTCGCCGCACTCCACGATCACCTCCGCCTCCGCGTAGACGGGATGGCGCACCGCCATCAGCCGTCCGAGCACTTCTGCCGGATCGGCATCGTTGAGCAAGGGGCGGTCGCGGCGGCCCGACACGCGGCGCAGCAGCGTCGGCAGCCGGCAGCGCAGCCAGACCGACAGCGCACCGCCCGCGCGGACGGCTTCGCGCGTGCGGTCATCCATCCACGCCCCGCCGCCGGTGGCGAGCACGATGGGCGGGCCGGCGAGCAGCCGCGCGATCACCCGGCGCTCGCCGTCACGGAAGGCCGATTCCCCGTAACGGGCGAAGATCTCGGCGACCGTGCACCCGGCCGCGGCCTCGATCTCCGTGTCCGCGTCGTGGAAGGGCATGCCGTAGCGGGCGGCGAGGCGGCGGCCGATGCTGGTCTTGCCGGCACCCATCAATCCGACGAGGACAATGCTGCGCCCCGGATGGGGCGGCGGGACCGGAGCCGGCTCCATCGCGGTGTTGCGTGTCATGACTTACGAGGCTAGCACGCTGGTCTCAGGAGCCGCCAAGGCTGGAAGGATTCGCGGCACCCCATGCGCCGATTTCTCCTGTTCCTCATCCTCGTCTTGATCGTGCTGGCGGCCGCCGGTTTCGTGTTCCTGGGCGCCTTCCCGCCCGAGCCCTCGCCGCGTTCGGTCGAGCGCGTGCTGCCGAACGAGCAGTTCCAGACCCGCTAGGCCGAGCGCCCCGCGATGGACCGGCATGTCGAGGCGTTCCTGGAGATGCTGGCCGCCGAGCGAGGCGCCGCACGCAACACGCTGCTCGCCTACCGCGCCGATCTGGAGCATTTCGCCGCCGATGCCGGCCCGCCGGCCAAGGCCGATGCCGCGCAGGTGGCGCGCTGGGTCGGCCGGCAGGGGGATGCGGCGCCGCGCACGCTGGCCCGGCGGCTGTCGGCGGTGCGGCAGTTCTTCCGCTTCCTGGTGCGCGAGGGCATCCGCGCCGACGACCCGACCGAGCTGATCGATTCGCCGAAGCTGCCGCGTGCGCTGCCGAAGTATCTGTCGGAGGCGGAAGTGGACTCGCTGCTGGCCGCCGCCCGGGCGCGAACCGACCTGCCGGGGCTCGCCGCCACCGCCGCGCTCGAGATCCTGTACGCCTCCGGATTGCGGGTGAGCGAGACGATCGGCCTGCGCCGCACCGCCATCGCGGGTGGCGCGCCGCTGATCGTGATCCGCGGCAAGGGCGGCAAGGAGCGGCTGGTGCCGATCTCGCGCACGGCGCGGGATGCGGCGGCCGCGCTGATCGCCGCCTCCGCCGACGGACCGTTCCTGTTTCCCGGCCGCGACGCGCGGCGGCCGATGACGCGGCAGGGCTTCGCGCTGCTGCTCAAGCGCACCGCGCTGGATGCCGGGATCGATCCGGCCCGGGTGTCGCCGCACGTGCTGCGCCATGCCTTCGCCTCGCACATGCTGGCGCGGGGCGCGGACCTGCGCAGCCTGCAGACCCTGCTCGGCCACGCCGATATCGCGACCACCGAGAACTACACGCACGTGCTCTCCGAACGGCTCCGCGAGCTGGTGCAGGCGCACCATCCGCTGGCCGGACCCGGCCCCGCGTGCTAGCGGGCGCGCCGATGCGTCATTTTCTTGAATTCGAGAAACCGATCGCCGAGCTGGAAGGCAAGATCGAGGAACTGCGGCGAATGTCCGATCCCGAGGGGATCAACATCGCCGAGGAAGTCGCGCGCCTGACCGAGAAGGCGGACCGCCAGCTCCGCGCGACCTATGCCAAGCTCACGCCATGGCAGAAGACGCAGGTGGCCCGGCATCCGAACCGGCCCAAGGCGCTCGCCTATGTCGAGGCGCTGATCACCGAGTTCACACCGCTCGCCGGGGACCGTGCCTTCGCCGACGATGCCGCGCTGGTCGCGGGCCTCGGCCGCTTCCATGGCCGCGCGGTGGCCGTGCTCGGCACCGAGAAGGGCACCGATACCGAAAGCCGGGTGAAGCACAATTTCGGCATGGCCCGGCCGGAGGGGTACCGGAAGGCGCGGCGTGTGGTGGAGCTGGCAAGCCGCTTCGGGCTGCCGATCCTGAGCTTCGTGGACACCTCCGGCGCATTCCCCGGCATCGACGCGGAAGCGCGCGGCCAGGCGGAGGCGATCGCGCGGTCGATCGAGGCGTGCCTGGACGCGCCGGTGCCGCTGGTCGCGACCGTGATCGGGGAGGGCGGATCGGGCGGGGCCATCGCGCTCGCCGCCGCGGATCGGGTGCTGATGCTGGAGCACGCGGTCTATTCCGTGATCTCCCCCGAAGGCTGCGCCTCCATCCTGTGGCGCGACGCCGCGCAGGCGGAGACGGCGGCGGACGCGATGAAGATGACGGCCGAGGACCTGAAGCGGCTGGAACTGATCGACCGCGTGGTCCCTGAACCGCTGGGCGGCGCGCACCGTGCACCGGAGGTCGCGGTCGGCGCGGTGGGGGAGGCGCTGTGGCAGGAGCTTCTGCCGCTGCTGCCGCTTGACGGCGCGACGCTGCGGGCGCGGCGGCGCGACAAGTTCCTCGAAATGGGGCGGCACGGGCTGGCCTGAAGGTGCCCGGCGGCGTCCGCTGTCAACCTGAACCACGGCTACGCGACGGCACGGCCTGCAGGCGGGTTGGTGTCGGCGCGAGCGGCTGTCGCGTGCTGGCGGACGGTGGGTCGAGCCGCACGCCAGAGATGTCGATGCCATTTCCGAAAGTATTCCAAAGACATTGAAGAAGGCATAAACTTGGCAGTAATGTATATCGCCCGAAAGATGAAAGGTTGGCAAAAGACATAGTGCCCGTAGGTTGACAATACTCTGTCAGCAGGTTTGACAATATTGTTAGATACATAAGCGAAATACTTCTCAGTGCCTTGAGATGGAACCGGAAATCGGCCTGGCACAATGATTGCTGCTGCTCCCTTGCACGCAAACCCCGGTGGCCTCTCACCGGCAAAGTGAACGGAGCGAAGATGAAAAGTATTCTTCTGGCGAGCGTGGCGGTTGTGGGCCTGACTTTTGCAGCCACCGAAGCTGAAGCGGCCCTGGCGATCAATGGCGGGGTGGCCGATACGCTGATCTCCACCAACAATGGCGGCGACAACGATGCGCTGCCCGGTCTGGGCTATGGCCTGACCCTGGCCGGCACGCTGGGCAGCACGATCGCGATCACTGCGCCCGGCAACGTGACCTACACGTTCCTCGGCCGGGAAGCGAGCTGGGCCAACCTCTTCCATGCCAACGGCAGCTCGCTGAGCAACACGCTGGCCGCGGACAACACATGGAGCGTGGGCGGCTTCGGTTCGATCACCGAGACGGGGCTGGGATCCGGCGATCTCGCTTTCTGGTTCGAGACGCAGGCCGGCAACGTGAGCAACGCGGCCAACCCGACGGGCGGCGTGAACTTCTTCGCCACCTGGGATCCGAACGATTCGTCCTCGGTCCTGCTCTTCCTGGATGACACGGGCGGTTATCCCGGGAACGACGACAACCACGACGACATGGTCATCCGCGTGAGCTTCGCACCGACCTTTGCCGTGCCCGAACCCGCCAGCCTGGCGCTGTTCGGCGCGGGACTGCTCGGTCTGGGACTGGCGCGCCGCCGCAGGGCCTGATCCTCGGCAGCTACGCGACGGGGCGGCGCCGGCGACGGTGCCGCTCTTTGCGTTTCCGGCGCGCCGGCCGGCAAAGCCGATTACCGGACACGGGGTCCGGTTCGCACAACGCCCGCGCCGGACGGTCGGATGGCCCGCGCTTTGCCTTCGGGCGGGCGAGGAAGGTCCGGGTCATGCGGCGCAGGTAACCGGACCCGGATGCTGTGCCCGGCTTGGCCGAGGGACGGCAGAGGCGCTCGGGCTGCGCAACCCGCTGGCAGAAGAGCTCTGCTCACTAGGGAGCAGACGAGGACAGTTCGGCGCTCCGCGGTCGGTGCCGGGATGTGCGGCCGGAGGTGATGAACCGGCAGGCAATCGCGCGTGACGTGTGGGGGTATCCGCGAGATTGTTTCGCGCAATAGTTGTAGGTGGTTGTCAACGAACTTTACACCTGCGTGTAGCGCGCATCAGACATGAAACCGACCCCCTTGATTTCGAACGCGGAATTTCTCCGGCACGATCCTTGCTTCCTCGTTTTACGCGGTAGAACCCCTTTCCCGGCTCCCCCGCAACAAGCGAATGGAGGCTGAGATGAAAAAGTTTCTTCTAGCGAGTGTGGCTGCCGCCGGCCTCACTTTCGCGGCGGGCAGTGCACAGGCGGCGTTCCAGTATACGGATGGCACCTTCGTCGCCAACCCGACGCCGCCGATCAACATCACCTTCACCTTCCTCGGGAAGGATGCGAGCGATGTTGACCTGATGTTCGCGTTCGATGGCGGGCCGCCGATCTCGATCTTCAACAACACCACCGCGGTCGGCACCACCTTCACGATCACCAACATCAACTCGAACCCGTTCAAGCTGTACCTGCACGACAACAACACGATGCAGGTGTGGTCGTCGGATCCGGCGGGTAACCCGAACGGTGAGCAGCACCTCGCCTATACGAGCGACTGGAGCGACTTCAACATCGGCGCTGCGCCGGCCGCGGCCGCGGGCTTCTCCACCTTCTTCGGCTGGGAAGACCGTCCGTTCGGCGCGCCCGATCGCGACTACAACGACCTGATCTTCGGGATGACCATCACCGGTGTGCCCGAGCCCGCCAGCCTGGCGCTCTTCGGCGCCGGCCTGCTGGGCCTGGGGTTCGTGGGGCGGCGCCGCAAGGCGGTCTGAACCGGACCCGCAGAACCGGATAGCAAGGGGCGGCGCCGTGATGGCGCCGCCCCTCTTCTGTCCGCGTCACGGAAGACCCGCCGAACGCGCGACAGCACGACTTTGTCGGGAATGTTTACAACCCGCATTCACCCGAACGGCAGCGGCGGCGTCTCCTGTTTTCGCGACGGTTGACGCCACTGCCGCTTTTCCCCCAAACCCCGCCCTGCCAGACGGCCGGACGGCCGCGCTTCGCCTTCGGGCGGGGTGAGGAAAGTCCGGGCTCCACGGGAATACGGTGCCGGCTAACGGCCGGCGGGCGCGAGCCCAGGGACAGTGCCACAGAGAACAGACCGCCCGGCCGCGTTCGCGCCGCCGGGCAAGGGTGAAACGGTGCGGCAAGAGCGCACCGCGGGCCCGGCGACGGGTCTGGCACGGCAAACCCCACCGGGAGCAAGACCGCATAGGGGCGGCCGGCGGGCCCTTCGGGGCTGACGCAAGCGCATTCCCGCGCCGCCGCCCGGGTAGGTCGCGCGAGGCGCCCGGCAACGGGCGTCCCAGAGGAATGGCCGTCCCGCGCCGG
>JBBCJT010000064.1:0-10283 GCA_037190665.1 Rhodovastum atsumiense
TACATGATGAGCGACACGCTGGTCGCGCTCGACTGGGACATGAAGACGATCCGGCCGCTGCTCGCGGAAAGCTGGACCGTCAGCCCGGACGGCAAGCTCTACACCTTCAAGCTGCGCCAGGACGTGACGTTCTGCGACGGCCGCAAGATGACGGCCGAGGACGTGGCGTACTCGATCAACCGCTGGGTCGATCCGGCGACGCGCAGCCCGGTGCGCTGGCGCGCCGGCCCGATCAAGGAAGTCCGCGCCGTCGATCCCTACACCGTCGAGTACGAGCTGACCGAACCGTTCAGCGAGCTGCTCTACCAGCTCACCCTGTTCTTCGCCTCGGTCGTGGACAAGGCGACGGTGGAGCGGCTGGGCGAGAATTTCGGCGTCCAGGGCTTCAACGGAACTGGGCCCTATTGCTGGGTGTCCTGGACGCCGCGGCAGGATCTGGTGCTGCAGAAGCACCCGAACTATCGCTGGGGTCCGCCGCTCTACAGCAATCCCTCGCCGCAGGTGGATCGCGTCATCTGGCGCATCATTCCGGAGGACAACACGCGGCTCGCCGCGCTGCAGACCGGCCAGGGCGACGCGACGCAGTACATCCCGCTGTTCGCGCTCGACGGACTCCGGCGCGTTCCGACCGTCAAGCTGTCCAACCAGCCCAACTACTTCTGGGACTTCTTCATGGGCTTCAAGGTGGACAAGCCGGTGATGAATGACGCGGCCGTCCGCCGCGCCATCAACATGGCCGTGGACCGGGAGGCGCTGGTCAAGGCGTTCTTCTTCGGCCATGCGGCTCCCGCCTCGGGCTACGTGAACCCGGCGGTGCTCGACGGCGATGCCGAGCATGAGCAGATGATGCCGAAATACGACCCGGTGGCAGCGAACAAGCTGCTGGACGAGGCCGGCTGGGCCCGCGGATCGGACGGCATCCGCAGCAAGAACGGCCAGCGCGCCTCCTTCCTGCTGTACGGCATCAACACCTCCGAATGGACGCGGATGAGCGAGGCGGTGCAGGCCGACCTGCGCCGCATCGGCCTCGAACTGCGCATCCAGCTCTTCGACGCCACGGTGGGTTGGGGCAAGCTCGCCACGCAGGAATTCGACGCCTTCGTGATGTCGTATCCCTACGTGACGGCGACCGACGCGATGGCGCTGTATTTCAGCAGCGCCAACCGGCCAACGCCCAACCGGATGAACTGGAACAACGCCGACACCGACCGCTGGCTGGCCGAGGCGAAGGCCGCGACCGATCCGGCGGTGCGGCGGACGGCGATGGCCAACGTGCAGCGACAGATGGCGCAGGAGAACGTGTGGCTGCCGCTGGTGCGCGAGCAGCTCTGGGTCGCCGCCTCCGCGCGGACCGAGGGCGTGCGCGCGCACGGCATCTACGGGATCGGGCTCTACAAGGGGCTCGACATCCGCCTCACGCGCTGAGGCATCGGGGGCGGCCGGCACATCGGCCGCCCCGTCGTCTTTCCGGGCCCGGCAGCGGGCCATACGCAGGGCAGGGAGGCCGTCCATGGCCGTCACGCTGATCAAGGATGCCGATGTCGTCGTGGGCTGGGATGCGGGCAGCCGCTCCCATGTCTACATGCAGGATGCTTCCGTCGCCTTCCGCGACGGGGTGGTCGCCTTCGTCGGCAAGGGATGGGACGGGGCGGCGGACGAGGTGATCGACGGGCGCGGCATGATGGTCATGCCGGGGCTGGTCAACATCCATTGCCACCCGTCGAGCGAGCCGATGAACAAGGGGCTGATCGACGAGATCGGCTCCCCCGGCCTCTACAATTCCTCGCTCTACGAATACATGCCGATCTTCCGTGCCGATGCGCAGGCCGTGCCGCATTGCGTGCGCGTCGCGCTCAGCGAACTGCTGCTGTCAGGTGTGACAACCGTCGCCGATCTGTCGATGGCGCATCCGGGCTGGCTCGACCTGCTCGCCGAAAGCGGCATGCGCGTCTGCATCGCGCCGATGTTCCGTTCGGCGCGCTGGTTCACCAAGAACGGCCATGTCGTCGAGTACGAATGGGACGAGAAGGCCGGCGAGAAGGCGATGGGCGAGGCGCTGACGCTGATCGACCGCGCCGAGCAGCACCCCTCCGGCCGGCTGTTCGGCATGGTCGTGCCGGCGCAGATCGACACCTGCGCGGACACGCTGCTGAAGGAGAGCTTCGAGGAGAGCCGCCGGCGCGGCCTCGCCTGGCAGATCCATGCCGCGCAGTCGGTGGTGGAGTTCCACGAGATCACCCGCCGCCACGGGCTGACCCCGATCGGCTGGCTCGATTCCATGGGGCTGCTCTCGGACCGGTCGATCATCGGCCACGGCATCTTCCTGGACGATCACCCCTCCACGCGCTGGCATACGGAGACCGATCTCGACCGGCTTGCCGCCACCGGCACCACGGTCGCGCATTGCCCCACGGTGTTCGCCCGGCGCGGCATCACGCTGAAGGATTTCGGCCGCTACCGCCGCCGTGGCGTCAACCTCGGCATCGGCACGGACACCTACCCGCACAACATGCTCGATGAGCTGCGGCTGGTCGCCTACATGGCGCGCACGCAGGCGAACGACCCGCGCACGATGACCACGACCGACCTGTTCGACGCGGCGACGATCGGCGGCGCGCGCGCGCTGGGCCGGGAGGATATCGGCCGGCTCGCGCCCGGCTGCCGCGCCGACATGGTGATGGTGGACGTGACGCATCCGATGATGCGCCCGGCGCGCGACCCGATGCGCAGCCTGATCTACGCCGCGGGCGACCGGGCGGTGAAGGCGGTGTTCGTGGACGGCGAGAAGGTGGTCGAGGACGGGCGCGTGCTGACCATGGACTACGTCGCCGCCGCCGAGGCGCTGAACGAGGCGCAGAAGCGGGTGGTCGCCAAGGCACCGCAGCAGGACTGGGCGCACCGGCCGGTGGAGAAGATCACGCCGCCGACCTTCCGCTGGTCCTGACGCGGCGGCCGTCGGGGCAGGGGCGATGCGCACGCTGGTCGCCGGACTGATCGGCGCCGTCGCCATCCCGGCGGTGGCGCAGGACACGCTGCCGCTGCGCCGCGGCTACTACGTGCGGGAGCCCTCCGCCTGTGCGCAGGCGTCCGCCGCGACGCTGTCGCTGTTCACCGGCCGTGGCTTCAACCCCGCCGATGCCGAGTGCCGCGTCACGCAGGTGAGCCGCGCGGGCAACGTCTTCACCATCCGGCAGGACTGCCGCGGGATCCGCGGCGGCCAATCCCTCCCGGCCGACATCGAGCGCATCACGCCGACGCCGTCGGGCTTCGAGCGTCTGGCAGGCGGGCAGGTGACGTCCTGGCGGTACTGCCCGCAGGCGCAGTTGCCCTCGCCCTGGCGGAGCAACCGCATCCAGTAACGCCCGTTACGAAGGAGGACTGGCCGCCCGGCGGCGGCGGTTCTAGTCTTGATGGCGCAACGATCCTCGGGGGGAGGAAACGCCATGCGCCGTCTCGTTCCGGTCCTGATCGCCATCATCGCCTTGCCCGCGTTCGCGCAGGAGACGCTGCCGCTGCGGAGGGGCTTCTACGTGCAGGAACCCACGCCGTGCGCGCGCGCCTCGAACGCGACGCTGAAGATGTTCGATGGGCGCGGATTCAGTGTGTCGCAGGCCGATTGCCGCATCACGCGCGTTCGCCGGGCCGGCAACGCCTACGACGTCCAGCAGGACTGCCGCGACATCCGCAGCGGTTCGCGCATCGAGGGCGGCCCGGAGCGGATCACCCCGACCCAGACCGGCTACAACGTGACCTCCGGCGGCTACACGACGCGCTGGCGCTACTGCCCGCAGTCGCAGCTCCCGTCGCCGTGGCGGACCAACCGCATCTACTGAGCCCGGGGCGCAGGGCAGGGGGGCGGGTGGGGCCCTTCGTTCCCCCTCGAAATCCGCGCCGGGTTCGCCTATATGGTCTGCGTCACCTCGGTGACTATGGCGATAAACGGTTCGTGGAATAAGCGTTGCGGACCCGGGGGCGGTACCCGGCGCCTCCACCATTCGGCCCTGCTGTCATCGGGGTCGCGCGGGGGGCGAAATAGGCTCGACGCGCGCGGTAAAGACGGATCTTTTGCCCGGCATGGTTCCGCCGTTATCGGGCCATTTCACAAGTGCCAATGACAACAGCCGCGAGGCTGTGGCGCTCGCTGCCTAACAAAACTAGGTAAGCGCGGTCTGGAGGGGCACCGGGCAACAGAAGCCCCTCCGCTCGCCTCATACGCGAAAATCCGGCCGGGCCGTGACGCACCGGCAACGTCTGTAACCACGGCCGAAGCCGGGGAAACCCGATCAGGCCGGGGGCGACGTCGATCTGAAATGCGCACCGGCCACGGTGGCAGGGATCAGACAGAGGATCCCTCCATGGCCATCGTCGCCACCTTCAACCCTGCCGCCGGCGTCACCGCGATCGGCGATACGCTCGACAACGCCATCGTCTTCAGCCGCAACGCCGCCGGCGCGATCCTGATCAATGGCGGCGCCGTACCGATCAGCGGTGGCACGCCGACGGTGGCGAACACGGTACGGTTGCAGGTCTTCGGCCAGGGCGGCAACGACACGATCACGCTCGACGAATCGAACGGCGCGCTGCCGGCGGCGAACCTGTTCGGCGGCACGGGCAACGACGTGCTGACCGGCGGGTCCGGCAACGACCAGATCTTCGGCCAGGACGGCAACGACACCCTGCTGGGCCGCGGCGGGTTCGACCTGCTGTTCGGCGGCGCCGGCAACGACGTGCTGACCGGCGGCGACGGCGACGACCAGATGTTCGGTGAGGCCGGCGACGACCGGATGATCTGGAATCCCGGCGACGACAGCGACCTGATGGAAGGCGGCGCCGGCAACGACACCGCCGAGGTCAACGGCGGCAACGGCGCCGAGGTCTTCACCATCACCGCCAACGGCGCGCGCGTCCGGTTCGACCGGCTCGATCCCGCGCCCTTCGCGCTGGATATCGGCACCACGGAGAACATCGTCGTCAACATGAACGGCGGCGACGACCGCATCAGCGTGACCGGCAACCTTGCCGCGCTGGCGCGGATCACCATCGATGGCGGCGCGGGCAACGACACGATCCTCGGCGGCAACGGCGCGGACCTGCTGCTGGGCGGCGACGGCAACGATTTCGTCGACGGCAACCAGGGCAACGACGTCGTCTTCCTCGGCGCCGGGGACGACGTGTTCCAGTGGGATCCGGGCGACGGCAGCGACGTGGTGGAGGGCCAGGCCGGCTTCGACACGATGCTGTTCAACGGCAGCGCCGCCAACGAAGTGATGGCCGTCTCCGCCAATGGCGGGCGCGTCCTCTTCACCCGCAACCTCGGCAACATCGTGATGGACCTGGACGATGTGGAGCGGATCGACGTGCGGGCGCTCGGCGGGGCGGACACGATCACGGTGAACGACCTGTCGGGCACCGGTGTCACGCAGGTCGCGGTCGACCTCGCGGCCACCATCGGCGGGACGGCGGGGGACGCGCAGGCGGACACGGTGGTGGCCAATGCCACCAACGGCGCGGACGCCATCGTCATCACCGGCAGCGGCACCTCCCTCGCGGTCGCCGGGCTTCCCGTCGCGCTGGAGATGAGCGCGGTGGAGGCGGCGGACACGCTCGCGATCAACGCGCTGGGCGGCAACGACACCATCGACGCGTCCGGCCTGCTGACGCCGGTGCGGCTCGTCCTCGACGGCGGGGCGGGCAACGACACGATCCGCGGCGGTGCCGGCGCGGACGTGCTGGTCGGCGGCGACGGCAACGACTTCATCGACGGCAACCGTGGCGACGACGTCGCCTTCCTCGGTGCCGGCAACGACACGTTCCAGTGGGACCCGGGCGACGGCAGCGACGTGGTGGAAGGCCAGGACGGCACCGACATGCTGCTGTTCAACGGCGCCAACGTGGCCGAGACCATCGACATCGCCGCCAACGGCGGCCGCGCGCGCTTCTTCCGCGACGTCGCCAATGTCACGATGGACCTGAACAGCGTGGAGCGGATCGTCTTCAAGGCACTGGGCGGGGCCGACGCGATCACGGTGCACGATCTGTCCGGCACGGGCGTCACCAACGTCATCCTCGATCTCGTCGGCTCGAACGGGCAGGGCGATGGCGCCGCCGACACGATCCGCATGGAGGGCACCGCGGGCGCCGATACCGTGCGGGTTCTGGACGGCCCCACGACGATCAGCGTCCATGGCCTCGCCGCCAGCCTCGCCATCTCCGGCGCGGAGGCGGCGAATGACCGGCTAGTTGTCGATGGCGGCGCGGGCAGCGATGTCATCGACGCCTCCGGCCTGTCGGCGGGCAAGATCGGCCTCAGCCTGCTCGGCGGGCTCGGGGCGGATATTTTCATCGGCTCGGCGGGCGACGACCTGATCACCGGCGGCGACGGCAACGATGTCGCGCTGATGGGGGCGGGCGACGACACCTTCGTCTGGAACCCCGGCGACGACAACGACGTGCTGGAAGGTCAGGCCGGCACCGACACGATGCTGTTCAACGGGGCGAATGTCGCCGAGGCGATCGACATCAGCGCCAATGGCGGCCGGGCGCTGTTCTTCCGTAACGTCGCCAACGTCCTGATGGACCTCAACGACGTCGAGCACATCGACTTCAACGCGCTCGGCGGGGCCGACACGATCGCCGTGAACGACCTGTCGGGCACGGACGTGGCCCGGGTGAACCTGAACCTGGCCGCATCCGGCGGCGGTGGTGACGGCCAGGCGGATACGGTCGTGATCAACGCCACCCAGGGCGACGACGTGATCCAGGTCTTCAGCGACGGCACCACCGTGCGCGTGGTCGGCCTCGCCGCCGAGGTACGGATCATGGGCTTCGACGCGGGCGACAGGCTGGTCATCAACGGGCTCGGCGGCAACGACGTGATCGAGGCGTCGGGCCTCGCCGTGGGCCTCTCCTTGGTCGCGGACGGCGGCGACGGCGACGACGTGCTGATCGGCGGCGCCGGAGACGACGTGCTGCTGGGCAGGACGGGCGATGACGTGCTGATCGGCGGGCCCGGTCTCGACGTGCTCGATGGCGGTCCGGGGAACAACATCCTGATCGCCTGATCCCCGGGGCCACTGCCGGCCCCGGCGGCGGCGCCGCGCCCCTTCGTCCCCCGGGGGGCGCGGCTGCCGCTTTCGCACGGCGATGCATCGGGCTATGCCTGTGGCATCACGATACCGGAAAACGATGCCCGACGACCCGCCTCCGCCGCAGGAAAGCCTGCTGCCCTACGATAGCTGGACCGAAGAGGCGCTGCGGCGCGTCGTGGTCCGGGCGCTGCAGCACATCGCTGCCGAAGGGCTGCCCGGCGAGCACCATTTCTATCTGACATTCCGCACCGATCATCCCGGCGTGGTCGTCCCGCCACGGCTGCGCGCCCAGTACCCGCAGGAGATGACCATCGTCCTCCAGCACCAGTTCTGGGACCTGAAGGTGGACGAGGCGGCCGACCTGTTCAGCGTCGGCCTGTCCTTCGGCGGCGTGCCGGCCACGCTTGCCGTCCCGCTCTCGGCGGTGACCGCCTTCGCCGACCCGCATGTCCGCTTCGGCCTGCGCTTCCAGCCGGTGATGCCGGCCGAGGAGGAGGCGGAGGAGGCCGAGGACGCGCCGGAGACCGAAGCGCCCGAGGCGGCGGACGACCCGAAGGCGGTGCCGGACGCCACGCCGCAGGTGGTCAGCCTCGACGCCTTCCGCCGCCGCAGCACCACGCCCAAGGAGTAAGCGCATGAACGCACCGATGCCGAGGCCGAGCACCTATGCGTTCTCGACCATGTACCCGCTCGGGCCGGACCAGACGGCGTATCGCAAGCTGGAGATCGGTGGCGTGACCACCGCGCGCTGCGACGGGCAGACCGTGCTGAAGATCGCGCCCGAGGCGCTGTCGGAGCTTGCCTTCCAGGCGGTCCACGACGTCTCCCACCTGCTGCGGCCGGGCCATCTCGCCCAGCTCCGCGCCATCCTTGACGACCCGGAGGCCTCGGCCAACGACCGGTTCGTCGCGCTGGACCTGCTCAAGAACGCCAACATCTCGGCCGGCATGATCCTGCCCATGTGCCAGGACACCGGCACGGCCATCGTGTTCGGCAAGAAGGGCCAGCGCGTCTGGGTGGATGGCGACGAGGAGGAGGCGTTCGCCTGGGGCGTGCACCGCACCTACACCGAGACCAACCTGCGCTATTCGCAGATGGCGCCGCTGTCGATGTTCGACGAGGTGAACACCGGCAACAACCTGCCGATCCAGTGCGACATCATGGCCACGCCCGGCGGCCACGCCGATGACGAATTCCACATGATGTTCGTCATCAAGGGCGGCGGATCGGCCAACAAGACCTTCCTGTTGCAGGAAACCCGCGCGGTGCTGACGCCGGCCAAGCTGCTGCCGTTCCTGGAGCAGAAGATCCGCACGCTCGGCACCTCCGCCTGCCCGCCGTACCACCTCGCCATCGTCATCGGCGGCACCTCCGCCGAGGCGACGCTCAAGACGGTGAAGCTCGCCTCCTGCCGCTGGCTGGATGCGCTGCCGACCTCCGGCAGCCGCGCGGGTCACGCCTTCCGCGACCTGGAGATGGAGCAGCGCGTGCTGGAGATGACGCGCGGGCTGGGGATCGGGGCGCAGTTCGGCGGCAAGTACTTCTGCCACGACGTCCGGGTGATCCGCCTGCCGCGCCACGGCGCGAGCCTGCCGGTCGGCATCGGCGTGTCCTGTTCGGCGGACCGGCAGATCAAGGCCAAGGTCACGCCCGAGGGCGTGTTCGTCGAACAGCTCGAGACCGATCCGGCGAAATACCTGCCGGAAACCACCGACGACATCCTCGGCGGCGAGGTCGTGCGCATCGACCTGACGAAGCCGATGAGCGAGATCCGCGCCGCGCTGTCGCGCCATCCGGTGAAGACCCGCGTGTCGCTGAACGGCACCATCGTCGTGGCGCGCGACATCGCCCACGCCAAGCTGCAGGAGCGGCTGGACCGGGGCGAGGGGCTGCCGCAGTACATCAAGGACCATCCGGTCTACTACGCCGGCCCGGCCAAGACGCCGGAGGGCTACGCCACCGGCTCCTTCGGCCCGACCACGGCCGGGCGGATGGATTCCTACGTGGACGGCTTCCAGGCGGCCGGCGGGTCCCTGGTGATGCTGGCCAAGGGCAACCGGTCGAAGGCGGTGCGCGAGGCCTGCCGGAAATACGGCGGCTTCTATCTCGGCTCGGTCGGCGGCCCGGCCGCGCGGCTCGCCCAGGACTGCATCCGCAAGGTCGAGGTGCTGGAATACCCCGAACTGGGGATGGAGGCGGTCTGGCGGATCGAGGTGGAGGATTTCCCCGCCTTCATCGTCGTCGACGACAAGGGCAACGATTTCTACGAAGGCCTGGAGTAGGTCTCACCCGATGCTGCCCCGCATCGCGGATGTCGGCGACTGGCTCGCCGTGCTCCGCGATGCGGTGCTGGCCCGCCCTCCGGCGCTGCTGTTCGCGGAAGACGGCGAAGGGCCGCCCGCCGATGACCGGCTCAACGCCTATCTGCTGAAGGCGGCGCTGCTGAGCGCGGCGGCGAGTTTCGTGTTCGAGCGGTTCCAGGCGCAGATGCGCGCGGTGATGGCGGCGAACCCGCACATGGCCGCGATGATGGGCACGCTGGACGAGGTGCGCGCCGCAGGCGCTCGGGTCCCGGTGAGCTTCGCGGTCGTGATCCTCGACCTCGCCATCCACCTCGGTCTGATCACGGCCGCGCTGGTGCTGCTGCTGCGTCTCGCCGGGCAGCCGTTGCCGGGCTGGCGCGTGCCGCTCGCGGGCGCGCTCGGCGTGTTCGTCTGCCTCCAGGTCTGGCGACTCGCGGCCAACTGGGGGTCGCTCAAGATCGTTCCGTGGATGATGGACCCGTCGCCCTGGTCGCAGTTGGCCCGGCTCCCGGTTCTGCTGATCTGGGTCGGCAATTTCGCGATGCCGGCCGTCGCCCTGGGGCGCACCACCCGCGCGCTTGCGCCGGGGCTCCGCCGGCCGATGCTGCTCGGCATTCTCGCCTATGTGGCGACGTTCGGCATCGCGTTCGCGATCACGCTCTCGGGCCTGGAGGCCGCCATCCTGCGCGTCTTCGCCCTGCCGGCCGATCCGTAGCGAGGAAAGGGACCCCATGCTCGCGCTCCGCCCCAACTGCGAATGCTGCGGCCGGGACCTGCCGCCGGACAGCCGCGACGCGCTGATCTGCTCCTTCGAATGCACCTGGTGCCGCGACTGCGCGGCCACCCGGCTGCCGGGCGGGGTGTGCCCCAATTGCGGCGGCGAGCTTGTGCG
>JBBCJT010000065.1:0-12725 GCA_037190665.1 Rhodovastum atsumiense
CCTACGCGTTACGCACCCGTCCGCCACTCCCCTTACGGGGCGTGCGACTTGCATGTGTTAGGCATGCCGCCAGCGTTCGCTCTGAGCCAGGATCAAACTCTCAGGTTCATCATGCCCCGAAAGACACAACGAACAGGCCTCACCCAACTCCAAACCCAAACACTCACTCTCTCCACTCACTCAATCCACCAGCTCACGCCAGCGTCCCAAGCTCACAGATCAAACCAGCATCCAGACCAGGAACCAGGCAAAACCCCTAAAGGCACCACCCAGACCCATAGCCCAAATCACCAGCACAAACCCACAAACCAAAGACACCCAGAACCTGCAGCCTCATCAGCACGCAAATCCCCAAGGACGCCACCAGCGGATCCCTTCCTATCCTACTCTCTCCACCCAGATGCTGTTTTCAAAAAGCGCCGCCTCTCGGCGTCGTCGCGACCGTTACAGGCCGGCGACAGGGCGCGGTTTCTAGTCGCGGGTCGGCGGGCTGTCAAACGCCCCGCGGCGACGATCCACATGCGCAAGAAAGATGCCTGAACGCCAGTGAATCTGCGGGATTCTGAAGCGCCCCGCCCCGGATAACCGGCGCTGCCCCGATCCGTTTGGCGTATTTCGGGCGCGCGCATGACGGACATGACGCGGATGCTTGACTCGACGCGGCCCCGCACGTCCCTGTGCGCCGATGCGACTGCTTCCCCTTCTCCTTCTCGCCCTCTCCCTCCTCCTGCCCGCGGCCGTGCGTGCCGACGATGCGATCGTGGTGGTCAAACGCGGCGACACGCTCGCGGACCTGCTGTCGGCCGCCGAGATCGCGGGCACCGACATCGCCGGCGTCACCGCCGCCCTCGCCCCGCTGCTGTCGCCCCGCTCGCTCCGGCCGGGCCAGGAGATCGCATTGCGGGTCGCCGAGGTGGATGGCGGAACCCAGCTCCAGGGTCTCGACGTCGAGGTGGACGCGCTGACCACCGTCTCCGCCGCACGCGCGGTCGACGGCACCTTCGTGGCGGAACGCCAGGTCCGCACCTCGCTGCGTCATCTGGTCCGCGGCGACGGGCTGGTCCGCTCCTCGCTCTACGAGCAGCTCGCCGAGGCGGGCGTCCCGCCGGCCCAGATCATCGGGCTGATCCGCGCCCTCGGCCAGTTCCTCGACCTGCAGCGCGAGGTGCATCCGGGCGACCGCTTCGCCGTGATGTGGGAGCGTTTCCGGGGCGAGGACGGATCGGTGCTGGTGCACGGCGCGGCGCTCTATGCCGAGTTCGTCTTCTCCGGCCGGCGCATCGAGATGTGGCGGCACACCCGCGCGGACGGCACCACGGAGTGGCTCGACGCCGCAGGCCGGCCGCTGCGCCGCGCCTTCCTGCGCACGCCGCTGGACGGGGCGCGCGTGACCTCCGGCTTCGGCGTCCGCCGCCATCCGATCCTCGGCTACTCGCAGGCGCATCGCGGCATCGACTTCGCGGCGCCCACCGGCACGCCGGTCTACGCCGCCGCCGACGGGCGGGTGAAGTCCGCGGGCTGGCATGGCGGCTACGGCCGCGCGGTCGACATCACGCATGGCGGCAACATCCTCACCCGTTACGGCCACATGTCGCGCATCGCGAACGGCATCCGCCCCGGCGTGCGCGTGCGCCAGGGCCAGGTGATCGGCCATGTCGGTTCCACCGGCATGTCCACCGGCCCGCACCTGCATTTCGAGATCCATGTGGCCGGCACGGCGGTCAATCCGGCGCAGCGGCGCGAGATGCCGGCCGCCCCGCTCGCGGCCACGGAGCTTGCGGCATTCCAGCGCAGCAAGACACGCCTCACCAGCGTGTTCGCCCAGCTCGCCGGCAATGGCGAGGTCGCCGCCGCGGCGGATACGCCGCGGCAGTAGCCTCCCCGGACGGCGCCGCCCGCGCCGTCCTTCTTCCAGCCATCCGGCCGCCGAATGGTATCTGCCGATACCATTTGGCCATGGCAGCAACGGACGACTGACGTACGATGGTGTGGAAGCGCGTGGCAGCCGTCGCTGCTTCGCGCCGACATCGTCGGTGCCGAGGGCACCGGCCACCCCCGGAGGCTCCCTTGCTGCTGTCTTCTCCCCCCGAACCCAAGTCGAACAACAAGCTCGCGATGCTGGGCGTCGCGCTCGCCGTCTACGTGGCGATCCTGCTCCTGCCGACGCCGGCGGGGCTTTCGGCCTCCGGCCAGGTGGCGCTCGGCCTGCTGGCGCTGGTCATCATCATGTGGATCAGCGAATGCGTCTCGCCGGCCGCGAGCGCGATCATCCTGACCGGCATGGCGGTGCTCGGCCTGATGGGCAAGCCGCTGACGGAGGGCACCCCGCCGATGTCCTCCTCCGCCGCGCTCAACGTGATGCTGACGGGCTTTTCCTCCTCGGCGGTGCTCCTGGTGGCGGGCGCGCTGTTCCTCGCCGTCGCGCTGAAGCTCACCGGGCTCGATCGCCGCGTCGCGCTGCTGGTGATGAGCAAGGTGGGCATCTCGCCGGCGCGGCTGGTCTTCGGCGCGATGCTGGTGGGCTTCATCCTGGCGCTGTTCATCCCGTCCGCCACCGCCCGCGTGGGCGCGGTGATCCCGATCATGGCCGGCATCGTGACCGCGCTGGGGCTCGCGGCCGACAGCCGGCTGTCGGCGACGCTGATGATCGTGACCGCGCAGGCCTGCTCGATCTTCAACATGTGGATCAAGACCGGCGCGGCGCAGAACCTGATCAGCCTCGATTTCATGCAGAACGCCTTCCACCGTTCCATCCCGTGGGGCACCTGGTTCATCAGCGCCACGCCGCTGACGCTCGGGATGTCGGTGATGCTGTTCTTCATCGCCCTGCTGGTGCTGCGCCCGTCCGTGCCGGATGCGCGCGAGGCGACGGAGCGGCTGCGCGAGCAGGTCGCCGAGCTGGGGCCCGTCACCCCGGCCGAGAAGCGGCTGATGCTGGTGGCCGGCCTGCTGCTGGTGCTGTGGTCCACCGAGGGCGCGCTGCACCCGCTGGATACCACCACCACCACCCAGCTCGGCATCGCGCTGCTGCTGATGCCGCGCATCGGCGTGATGGAGTGGGGCAAGGCGGAGAAGCTGGTGCCGTGGGGGACGGTGGTGCTGTTCGCCGCCGGCATCTCGCTCGGCATCCTGCTCGCGCGGACCGGGGCGGCGGCCTGGCTCGCCAAGGTCACCCTCGGCCAGCTCGGGCTGGAGACGCAGCCGATCTGGGCGGTGGTGGGCGCGCTGTCGCTGTTCTCCGTCCTGCTGCACCTGGGCTTCGCGTCGGCCACCGGGCTCGCCAGCACGCTGATCCCGATCATGATCGCCTTCGCGCAGACGCTGCCGGTGGAGGCGCACACCGCCTTCGGCATCGTGCTGATCCAGAGCTTCGTCGTCTCCTTCGGCTTCATCCTGCCGACCAACGCGCCGCAGAACATGCTGGTCTACGGCACCGGCGCCTTCGGGGTGCGCGACTTCGCCAAGGTCGGCGTGCTGATCACCCTCGGCGGCCTCGCGCTGATCGTGCTGCTGGCGATGACCGTCTGGCCGATGATGGGGGTGCTCTGATGGGCGGCCGGGTCGGCATCATCGGGGCCGGGCAGGTCGGCGCGGCCGCGGGCTACCTGCTCGCGATCACGCCGGGCATCAGCGACGTGGTGCTGGTCGATCTGGACGCGAAGCGCGCGGCGGGCGAGGCGGCGGACATCTCCCACGCCGCCGCCTTCGGCAGCACCGCGCTCGTCACCGCCGGGGACTACGCGGACCTCGCCGGCGCGCGGGTCGTGGTGGTCACCGCGGGGACCAGCCTCAAGCCCGGGCAGACCCGGCTCGATCTCGCGGCGGCGAACGTGAAGGTGGTGGCGAAGGTGCTGGAGAGCGTGCTGCGGCACGCCCCCGACACCGTGCTGCTGTTCGCCACCAACCCGGTGGACGTGATGCCGGCGATCGCGGTGCGCCAGTTCGGCGTGCCGCGGGGCCGCGCCATCGGCACCGGCTGCGCGCTGGATTCGGCGCGCTTCCGCCACCGCCTCGCGGAGCATCTGGGCGTCGCCCCCAGCGCCGTCCACGCCAACGTCCTCGGCGAGCACGGCGATTCCGAGGTGCTGCACTGGAGCGGCGCGCATGCCGCCGGCATGAAGCTGACGGAGTTCGCCAGCCAGATCGGCCACCCCCTGCCACCGGCGCTGCAGGCGCAGATCGCCGAGGAGGTGCGCACCTCCGCCTACCGGATCAAGGAAGGCAAGGGCGTGTCGAACTTCGGCATCGGCGGCTGCATCGCGCGGCTGACGCGGGCCATCGTCAACGACGAGCACGTGCTGTTCAGCGTCTCGACCTTCCTCGACGAGCTGCTGGGGGTGCCGGACACCTGCGTGTCGCTGCCGCACGTGCTGGACGCGCAGGGTGCCTCCCGCCCGCTGGCGCCGCCGCTGGACGAGGAGGAGCGCGCCGCGCTGGTCCGCAGCGCTGAGGTGCTGCGCGAGGCGATCCGCCACGGGCTCGCCTCGCTGGGCTGATCCGCGGGCGGCGGGCTTCGCCCGCCCCCGCCGGAACACGGGGGAAATTCGCATACGACCCGGCCCGCAGATGGTGGACGACGAGACAGATGACGCGCTCGCGGTCAGCGGAAGAGAGGCGCCGACCCGATATTTTCGAGCCACCGTACTTGCGGTGATGTTTGGACTTCGATGATGATGATCATGACTGGATGCAGAATCTAAATAACGTGGGGAGGGGATGAAGAAGTCTTCCGGCCGGCCGTGGCCCCTTCCCGCTTTCGTCCTGCTCCCCCTGCTCGCCGCACCGGCTCATGCGCAGGACATCGCCGCGCGCATCGATCTGACACATCACCCCATCGGCTATCTGGCGCTGATGATCTTCTTCGTCGCCTACGGCTTCGTGGCGGTCGAGAAGGCCATCCAGTTGCGCAAGTCGAAGCCCGTCATGCTGGCCGCGGGCCTGATCTGGGCGCTGCTCGGCCTTGCCTACGCCCTGAACGGCCAGAGCCCGGCGCTCGAGGACGCCGCCAAGCATGTGATCCTCGACTATGGCGAGCTGATGCTCTTCCTCGTGGTGGCGATCACCTATGTGAACACCATGCGGGAGCGGCGCGTCTTCGATGCGCTGAGGACCAGGCTCGTCAGCATGAAGCTCTCCTACCGGCAGCTCTTCTGGCTGGTCGGAGGTCTGGCGTTCATCTTCGGCCCGATCATCGACAACCTGACGACGGCGCTCGTCATGGGTGCGGTGGTGGTGGCCGTCGGGGTCGGCAACTACCAATTCATCGTGATGGGCTGCATCGTCATCGTGGTGGCAGCCAATGCAGGCGGCGTCTTCTCGCCCTTCGGCGACATCACCTCGCTGATGGTGTGGCAGAAGGGCAAGCTGGGGTTCTTCGAGTTCTTCCACCTCTTCCTGCCGTCGCTGGTGAACTTCCTCGTGCCGGCGGCGCTGATGCATTTCAGCGTGCCGAAAGGGATCCCCGAGTCATCGAGCGAGGTCAGGAAGCTGAAGGCCGGCGGGGCGGTCGTGATCGGGCTGTTCGTCGCCACCATCGTCACCGCCGTCTCGTTCAAGAGCTTCCTGCGCCTGCCGCCGGCGCTGGGGATGATGCTGGGGCTCGGCTACCTGCAGATGTACAGCTATCTGCTCCAGCATCTCGGGCGGCGGCGAGACGACAAGGACATGGCGTTCGACTCGCTGCGGCAGATGCGGGACGTGGAGTGGGACACGCTGCTGTTCTTCTTCGGCATCATCTTCGCCGTCGCAGGCCTCGGCGTCGTCGGCTATCTCGCGCAGGTATCGAACTTCCTCTACGGCGATCTGGGCCCGACCTTCGCCAACATCTCGATCGGCGTGCTGGGCGCGGCGTTCGACAACATTCCGCTGATGTTCGCCGTCCTCACCATGAATCCGGAGATGTCGAGCGGCCAGTGGATGCTCGTCACGCTCAGCACCGGGGTCGGCGGCAGCCTGGTATCCATCGGCTCGGCGGCGGGCGTGGTGCTGATGGGGATCGTGCGCAACCACTACACGTTCCTCAACCATCTCCGATGGGCGTGGGCGATCGCGCTCGGTTACGTGGCAAGCATCTCCACCCACCTATGGGTCAACGCGGCGCTCATGTAGGGATCGCGGGGGCAGGGGGCCGGGCCCCCTGCCGGGGCGCGGGGCAGCGCCCCGCTGCTTAGCCGACCAGCTCGTCCGCAAGCCGGTCGAGCAGGATGCGCCACCCATGCTCCCGCCCCGCCGCCGTATCCCCCTCGGCCAGCATCGCGAGCTGTTCGGTGAAGACCATTCGCGTGCGTCCCTCCCCCGCCGGCGACAGTTCGACCGTCGCCAGCGAGAAGGAGAACGGGCCGCCATCCGTGCGCCCCATCGTGTAGGCGAAGACGATGCGGCGATCGGGGACGATGTCGTGATAGACGGTCTCGTTCGTGATCTCCGGCCCGTCGCTGAAGCGGAAGCGGCCGGACTCGCGCCCGTGGACGCGGAAGTCGTGCTGGTAGGTGCCGCTCCAGCCCTCGCCGGTCACGAACCACCGGTCGCGCGCCGCCGGGTCCGCCCAGGCGGCGAACACGCGTGCGGGCGAGGCGTCGTAGTCGCGTTCGATGCGGAGTGAATCGTGCACGGCCTTGCTCATGCCGCGGCCTCCTTCTCACCGAGGCTTTCGGCGAGCCGGTCAAGCAGCACTTCCGTGCCGATCCTGCGCGAACCGCGGTCCTCGTAGCCGTCGAGGAAGGCGAGCTGCTCGACAAGCCGCAGCAGCGTGCCGCCGGGCGCCTCCTCAAGCTCGATCACCGCCAGCGAGACGGAGATGCGCCGGTCGTCCACCAGCATGTCGTAGCTGTAGACGATGCGCCGGTCGGCCACGATGTCGTGGTAGTGGCAGGTGAAGTCGGAGATGACGCCGCTGGCCCACCGCCCTGCCAGCCGTTCCGTGCCGCCGATGCGGAAATCAAATGCGCGTTCGACCGGCACCCATTCCCCCGGCGGGCCCATGAACCAGCGCGCCTTGGCCTGCTCGTCGGCGAAGGCGTGGAACACGCGGCCCGGCGCCGCGGCCAGCCGGCGTTCGATGGTGAAGCCGTCATGCTGCACGTTCATCGCGTACCTCCGCCGAGGCTCGCGGCGAGCTCTTCCATCTGCTGCGCGGCCGTGGCCCAGCCGTCATGGAAGCCCATCTTCTCGTGCGCCTCGCGGTCGGCATCGTCCTTGTGCAGCGCCTGCGCACGGTACTGCGTGCCGCCATCCTTCGCCGCGAAGCTGAGGATCGCGGTGAAGAACGGCTTCGGCGCGGGACGCCAGCCGGGCAGCAGCGTATCGGTGAAGACGAGGCGCTGCTGCGGCACGACCTCGAGGAACACGCCGTCATTCGGGTGCTCGGTGCCGTCCGGGCCGCGCATGCGCGTGAAGAAGCGCCCCCCCGGCCGCAGGTCGATGATGCAGTCGACGGTGAGCCAGGGTCTGGGCGTGAACCACTGCTTGATCAGTTCCGGCTCGGTCCAGGCGCGCCAGACATTGGCGAGCGGGGCGGCGACGAAGCGGTCGAGCGTGAGATCGAGTCGCCCTGCGGGCGGCGCGGCGTCGGTCATGGGGGGTCTCCATCCTTCTGCTGCGTCAGGAACGCATCCAGCCGGTCGAAGCGCGCCTCCCACATCGCGCGCTGGCGGCCGAGCCAGTGTTCGGCGGCGGAGAGCGCGCGGGAGTCGATCCGGCAGGTGCGCACGCGCCCGATCTTCTCGGAGCGCACGAGGCCGCTCGCTTCCAGGACATGCAGGTGCTGCAGCACTGCCGGCAGCGACATCGAGAGCGGGCGGGCGAGTTCGCTGACCGAGGCCGGACCCCGGCTCAACCGCTCCACCATCCCGCGCCGCGTCGGGTCCGCCAGCGCCTGGAACACCTGGTCCAGCGCGAGGCTTTGATTAAGCATTCACTTAACTATTGCGGGCGGCGGGGGAATGCAAGGGGCGAGGCACCAGATCAGGTGACGCGCAGCGGGCCGGGGTGGTTGCTGTGGCGCCGGCCGTGGATGCGGCTGTGCGTGTGGGTCGAGCGATTGCGCCTGCAATTGCGAGAGGCAGGTCACGAGAAGTGCATAGCCGGAACTGCACCGCAACTCGATCATTCAGGCAGACACGGCCCTGCTCGAGGAGACCGCCCCCATGCCGCTCGGACGTCGAGAGCTAGCGACCTCAGCCTTGGCGGCGACCACCGCCGCCCTGCCGGTCTCCGCCCAGACCACCACCACCACGGCGCAGACAGCCACCGCCCAGGCCGACCGCGTTGCGGGCGTCACGCAGCCGGCCGACGGCGTCATCATGCCGGAAGGCTACGCCCGGGCGATCGCACAGTTCGCCTATATCTGGGGCTGGCCGCTCGTGAACATGACGAACAGGCGCGCCGCGATCACCCAGGCGCCGGCGCCCGGCCTGATGGGCGGGATCGTGCCCGTCGCCCCACGCGGGCGCATCGCGATGCTCGTCGACTACATCGCCCCGCAGGAAACATTCGTCACCTGTCCCAACCAGGACGTCGTCTACGGGCTCGGCTTCTTCGCGCTCGACGCGGAGCCGGTGGTGATACAGGTGCCCGACTTCGGCGACCGCTTCTGGGTCTACGCGCTCTACGACGGGCGCTCGGACCAGTTCGGGGAACTCGGCAAGCCATACGGGACGCGGCCCGGCTTCTACCTGCTGGCGGGACCGCGCTGGCAGGGCGATGTCCCATCGGGCATCGCAGCCGTCATCCGCAGCCCTACCGAGCTGGCGAACACCATTCCGCGCGTCTTCATGAACGACACGGCCGAAGACCGGGCCGCGATCCGCCCGCTGATCAACCAGGTCGTCGCCTATCCGCTGGCGGAGTTCGATGGCCGCATGAAGGTGGCCGACTATGCGGCCCTGCCGCACTTCCCCGCGCCGGCCTCCGATGGCGGCGAGACGAAATGGGTGGTGCCGGAGCGCTTCTTCGAGCAGCTCCCGGCGGTGCTGGACAGCGTGCCGCCGCTGCCCGGCGAGGAGGCCATCTACGCCAACTTCCGTCAGCTCCTGAACGCGGCAAAGGCAGATCCCGCCATCGCGCGGCTGCTGGCCGCGACGGCCGCGGCGGCCGAACGCGACATCGTGGATCCGTTCTTCCAGTGGCGGCACAACGGCGTGCCCGCCGGCAACAACTGGAACCGATCGAAGAACAACGCCCAGTTCGGCGTGGACTACTTCAACCGCCTCGGCACGGCGAAGTCGAACATGTTCGACAACCGCCCGACGGAAACGCAGTACTTCTACACCGATGTGGATGCCGCAGGCGGCGAGCTGAACGGGGCCAACGGCTACACCATCACCTTTCCCGCGGGGCAGACGCCGCCGGTACGCGGCTTCTGGTCGCTGACGCTGTACAACGACAAGCATCTGTTCCACCCGAACCCGCTCAACCGCTACTCGCTCGGCACGAAGAACACGGCGCTGGTGCGCGATCCTGGCGGCTCGCTCACGCTCCATACCGGGAAGGACAGCCCGGGGCGGGAGCGCGAGGCGAACTGGCTTCCGGCGCCGGACGGGACCTTCTCTCTCTACATCCGCGCCTATTGGGGCGAGCAGCCGATCCTCGACGGGTCCTGGCAGCCGCCCAAGATCGAGAAGCGGCGCTGACGCCGCCGCCGGCCGAGGAACGTCGATCCAAGGAAAGCCCCCGCATGACCGCACCGTCCCCGATCACTCGCCGCGTCGCCCTCGCAGGCGGCGCGCTGTTGCCGGCGGCGACGCTCGCCCAGGCCCAGACGGGCGGCGCTGCGGCGCCGGCGCCCGCGGCATCGGCGGGGGCTCCCGCCGCGCAGCCCGGCGGCGTGCTCACCCCGCTGATGGCGCAGATCAACAACGGCAACTGGCTCAGCCAGACCGAAGCGGAGGCGCTGCGCGACGAGCTGTTCCTCCAGCACGCCGTGCACGCCTACATGATGACGCTGTCGCTGCTGAACGTGATCGGCATGCGCGACGGCTCCGAGGCGGCCTTCGGCAAGGGCTACAACGTCCTGCCCATCTGGAAGGACCGGATGGACAGCCTGTGCCAGGTGCCGACACCGAATGCCGACGTGATCTATTCCATGAGCTACCTGGACCTTAAGGAGACGGGCCCGCTCGTGGTGCACACGCCGGCCAATGTCATCGGCATGTTCACCGACTTCTTCCAGCGCACCATCACCGATGTCGGCGCCGTCGGGCCGGATCGCGCGCGCGGCGGGCTGTATCTGCTGCTGCCGCCGGGCTATGCCGGCCCGGTGCCGGGCGGGTACTTCGCCTTCACCTCCTCCACCTACAACGTCTTCCTGTTCTTCCGCACGGTGATGGAGCAGGGGGAGAATGGTCCGGACCCGGGACCGGCGGCCCGCCATGCCGAGCAGACGCGCGTGTATCCGCTCTATGAGGTCGAGCGCCGCGTGAAGCCCATGCAGTTTCCGAACGGGTCCGGCCGGCGGGTGAACATGATGTACCCGGTGGACAACAGCTACTGGACCAAGCTGAAGGCCTTCGTGGACCACGAGCCGATCGAGTGCATGTCGATGGAGCTGCGCGGCGTGCTGGCGGCGATCGGCATCGTCAAGGGCCAGCCCTTCGACCCGAATGCCCGGCAGCAGGAGTTGCTGCTGCAGGCCGTGCACAAGGCGCCGCGCATGATCCTCGCGACGCGCCAGCTCGGCCGCCCGGACGGACGCCAGCTCTACTACGATGACCGCCAGTGGGAGCGCGCCTGGGCGGGCGGCACGGCGGAATGGTACCAGGAGAGCTACCTCGACATCGTGCAGCGGGCGACCTTCTTCCAGATCGCCTACTCCTCGGCGCCGGCGATGGTGATGCGCACGACCGGCGCGGGGTCGAAGTATCCCTTCACGCCGCGCGACAAGGACGGGAACTTCCTCAACGGCTCGAACGCCTATCGCCTGCACCTGCCGCCGGGCATTCCGGCGGCGCTGTTCTGGGCGGTCACGGCCTACAACGTCACCGACGGCACGATGCCGGAGACGCCGCAGCGCATGCCCTCCATCAACGGCTACAACAAGGTCTCGAAGAACGCCGACGGGTCGATCGACCTGTTCTTCGGCGCGCGGAAACCCCCGGCGGCGCCGGAGTCGAACTGGATCCAGGTGCAGGAAGGGCGGGATTTCCTCGTGACGCTGCGCCTCTACGGCACCGGCATCGAGTTCTACGACCAGAGCTGGAAGCCGGATGACGTGGTGAAGCTCTGAAGGGGAAGCGGGGGAGCGCCCAGCTCAGCCCCGGTGGCACGCACCAAGGTCGTCACCTCACGCTCCCCTCAAGCCCTGCTTAGGACGGGCCCAGGCAGGTCCTAAGCGGCGGTTCGCAGGGGTGAAATCTTCAGTGTCACAAGGTGCAAAATTGCACGGCGGGCTACAGCGGCGGGAGAGGGAGGGGCCCGCGCTCGCGCGGGAGGGTGAGGGGGCCGTGGAGGCGAGACCTCGACGAGACGCTTGCGGAAGCGCCCCTCACCCCGGCCCTCTCCCGCAAGCAGGAGAGGAGAATCAGGCGAAGCCTAGATCACGCAGCTTCCTGCCAGACGCGGGCGCAGAAATCCGGATAGGTCTCGACCATCTCCGCCCGCACCGGGCCGCGCAGCAGCGCAAGCTCCGTCTCGGTCGGATCGGGCGTGGCCGGCACGTCATCGCCCGCATCGAACGCGAAGCCGGTGTTCGCGCGGATGCTCTCGACCGTCTCGCCCGGATGCACGCTCGCCAGCGCGAAGCGCCCGCGCGCGGCATCGAAGCGGAACACGCAGCGCCCGGTGACCAGCGCCTGCGCCGTGCCGCGCCTATAGACGTCCGGCGGGGTCACGCCGGCGGCGGAGACATGCGCCACCCGTTCCACCAGCACGCGCGGGCTGTGCTCCTCGCGGAACAGGATGGTGCGCGGCGTCATCATGTACATGAAGGCGCTGCCGAAGCTACCGGGAAAGCGCACGCCGCTGCCCGGCCAGTCGCCGGTGCCGATCAGGTTCAGGTTCGCCTGCCCGTCGATCTGCCCGCCGCCGAGGAAGAACAGGTCGATCCGCCCCTGCCCCGTCAGGTCGAACAGCTCGCGCGATCCTTCGCTGAACGGATTGCCGGTGCGCTTGTGCAGCAGCGACAGCCGCACCGGATGGCCCAGCTTGCGCACCAGCCAGCACGCGGCGGCGGGAATGGGCGAGGCCGCGCCCACGGCGATGTGCCGCGCCGGCGGCGCGGCGGGGTCGAGGATCAGCCGCGCGAGCGTGGCGGCAAGGCGTTCCTCCGGCGCGATCATGCCGGCTCCTTTCTGGCGAATGCGGCGCGCAGCACGAGCACGCCGACGACGGTGAAGGCAATCCCGGTGCCGCACAGCGCGACGATGCCGCTCCACAGCGGCCAGACCCTGTCCGGCTCCGCACGGGCATGGCCGGCCGGATCGATGCGGATCGGCACGCGCGCGCCGATCGCGTAGTCGCTACGGCTGTACCGCGCCTCGCTGCGCACCTCGCGCCGCGCGCCGGCCGCGTCCAGGTACGCGAACTCGAGCCGCACGCCGCGCAGGCGACGCGCCGGGCTGCGGCGTCCGCCGGCATGGCGGATCACCTCGCCCTCCGTCACCTGCGATCCCGCGAGGAACTGCCGCAGCTCGACCGCCTCGCGCGCGCCGAGGAAGAACATCAGCGCCGCGGCGCACAGGAACAGCCCCGCGAACGCCAGCGCGACCTTCGGACCCCGCGCCGGCGTCACG
>JBBCJT010000066.1:0-11207 GCA_037190665.1 Rhodovastum atsumiense
ACCGCAGGCAAGCCGGCCAAGCTCGCCATCACAGCCTGCATGCACAAGCTGCTGCGCATCCTCGCCGCCATCGCAAGAACCAACACACCATGGAGAGACGCTTGATCACACAGTCGCTCTCCCGCAAGCGGGAGAGGGGGAGACAGCGCAGCCGTTTCGCACAGCTCCACAGGCGAGAGAGGGAAAGCACGCTTCTGGAGGAAGAGTGCGGAAGCCGAGGTTCATGCCCGCTGGCGGGGATGCAGCCGGCCCCGTTCCGGCGCGACTGCAGACCGACGCTTCGCGGCCCCCCCGATCCGGCCTGCGCTTCAGCCCGCCGGCTGCAGCCCGATCGCGGCGAGGCCGGCGATGGCGACCTTCTCGTCGTTGTCCGACGTGTCGCCCGAAACGCCGACCGCGCCCAGCAGCGTGCCGTCGCGGACGATGGCGAGCGCGCCGGTGATGGGCACGAACTGGCCGCTGTAGCTCGCCATCACGCCGTCGATGAAGGCGGGACGCTGCTTGGCCATCTCCTCCGCACGGCGCGATGCAGCGAGGCCGAGAGCGAGCACCGCGCGCGCCTTGCCGATGGCGATGTCGGGCCGGGCCAGCGCGCCGCCGAACGGGGCCTGCCGCTGGAAGGCGACCAGCGCGCCGGCGGGATCGAGCACCGCCACGGTCAGCGGCTTCAGCCCCAGTTCCGCCCCCTTGGCGAAGGTGGCCTCGATCAGGCGGTTGGCGTCGGCGAGTGCGATCATCGGGTTGCGTCCTTGTTCAGCGTACGGGTCAGCCGCGCGATGGCCTCGCGCGCGAGTGCGGGAGAGACGGCGAAGCACAGCCGCATCCAGCCCGCGCCTTCGGGGCCGAACGCGGTGCCGGGGGCCACACCCACCTTCGCCTCCTGCAGCAGCCGTATCGCGGCGGCGCGGGCATCGGGTTCGGCGTCGATGGCGAACATCAGGTAGAACGCGCCCTCCGGCACGCTCACCCGCACGCCGGGCAGCGCGGACAGGCCTTCGAGGAAGATGCGCCGGCTCTCCGCGCAGCGCGCCACCATCGTGCGGATGAAGTCGTCGCCCTCGTCCAGCGCGGCGATGGCGGCGTGCTGGATGAAGGTCGGGATCGAGGTGGTGTTGTACTGGCCGAGATTGTCGAACACCTCGGCCATGCCGCGCGGGAAGATCAGCCAGCCCGCGCGCCAGCCCGTCATCGCCCAGTTTTTGGAGAAGGTGTTGGTGACCAGCAGCCGGTCGTCCTGCCCCGTCACCTCCAGGAACGACGGCGCGATGGCGTTGCCGTAGGTGAAGTGGTTGTAGACCTCGTCGGACAGGATCCACAGCCCGCGCTCGCGCGCGAACGCCGCGAGCCGTTCCATGTCCGCCCTGCCCATCACCCAGCCGGTCGGGTTGGACGGCGAGTTGACGGCGATGACCTTCGTGCGCGGCGACACCGCGGCGAGGAAGGCGTCGAGATCGAGCGCCAGCCGGTCCTGCGCGTCGCGGCCGAGCGCCACGCCCACCGGCACGCCGCCGAGGATGCGCACCACGCCCGCGAGGTTGGGCCACGCCGGCGCGGGGTGCAGCACCTCGTCGCCCGGCTCCAGCACGGCCTGCATCGCCTGCATGATCGCGTTCATGCCGCCGACGGTCACGCTGAACCGCTCGGCCGGCACGCGCACGCCCCAGTGCCGCGCGTGATAGTCGGACAGCGCCTGACGCAGCCGCGGCAGCCCGTGGGAGTAGGTGTAGCGCGTGTGGCCGGCGCGCAGTGCGGCGATGGCGGCCTCGCTGACGAAGGGCGCGGTCGGCAGGTCGCCTTCGCCGATCCACAGCTTGATCACGCCCGGATCGTCGCGGCCCATGTCCGCGATCTCGCAGATGCCGTTGATCTCGAGGTCGAGGATGCGGCGCGGCAGGTCCGCGGGCGCGGGCGGCGTTTCGGCGGTGGCGAGGCTCATGGCGCGGATAGGGCTCCGGGCGGGAAGCCTGCCTCATGCAGCCTTCCCGGCCTCAGCGGCAAGCCGCCCCCGCGCAGGGAAGGGTCGACCCGCGCGGACGCCGGCTCCCGCCCCCTACGTTCCAGCGGGGATAGCGTCGTCCAGGGAAATGGCGAGCGCCTGGGTCACGCGGCGCAGGACGCTCAAGCGCCCCTCGCGCTTGCCGGTTTCCATCTCGCTCAGCATCGAGGGACTGATCGCTGCCTTCGTCGCGAGATCGCGTATGGTGATGCCCCGATACTCGCGCCAGACGCGGAGGGGGGGCTCGCCCGCCGCCAGCCTGTGGGCGACCTCGGAGGGGATGGTCGGCTCGTGGCGGCGCTGCGCGATCAGCAGCGCATCCTCCAGGTCCTCGATCCGCTCCAGCAACTCGGCGACCCTGGCCGTCGCGCTGTTGTTGCGAGGGTTCATCGGTATGCCTCCCTGCGGTGCCGCACCGCGGTGATGATGATGATCCGGCCGCCTTCGCGAGCGAAAAGGATCCGCCAGTCGCCGACCCGCATCCGATACCCGTCCTCGATCCCGACCAGCTTCCTGATATCGAGCCCGGATTCCGCGTCGGTGCCGAGCGCATTGACCGCTCGCTCGATCCGGATGCGGTCCCGGGACGGAACCCCGGCGAGTTCCTTGAGCGCTGAACGGGTATATTCAACGCGTCTCGCCATGTGTGTTTGTTCGCAGATACCGAACGCCGGCGCAAGGAAAGAGTTCGCGGATGCCGAACAAAAAGCAGGGCAAGGAGGAGCAGCCTGAGCGCTCCCGCCGATCTGTCCCCCCCTCGATGGGCGATGATCCGCTGGCGGTCTCGGGAATCCGTTTCACTGGACGAAAGCCCTGACAACAGGACGCCATTCGCGGACGCGGACGGCGGACGCATGCCTGGTTTCCGCGATGGAGCGCAGTCGCCTACACTGCCTCAACACGAGCCGCCGGGAGTTGCGCGCCATGGCTGCCGCGAGGTGAGGTGCGCAGGTTCCGTCCCCTTCGTCGGGGCGTGAAGGAGACACGAATGATCGAGCAGCAGGCGCTGCGCGAGCGGGCGGCGACGCTCGCTGCCGAGATCGCCCCTACGGCGGCCACCACCGACCGCAGTGGAGCCTATCCCTGGCACGTGGTCGCGAAGATGCGGGATGCCGGCTTCATGGGCATGACCATCCCGCGCGAGTACGGCGGGCAGGGCGCGTCCTGCTTCGATGCGGTCACGGTGATCGAGGAGCTGTCCGCCGCCTGCGCGGTCGCCGGGCGCGTCGCCGTGGAGGCGAACATGGGCGCGGTCGGCGCGATCATGGCCTATGGCAGCGAGGCGCAGAAGCGGCTCGCGGCCGGCCTCGTGCTCGCGGGCGACAAGCCGGCGATCTGCATCACCGAACCCGATGCCGGATCGGATGCGACCGCGATGCGCACCACCGCGGTGCGGCGCGGCGACCGCTGGGTCATCAACGGCACCAAGCACTGGATCACCGGCGGCGGCATCTCGCGCCTACACCTGATCTTCGCCCGCGCGATCGAGGACGGGGTGGACCGCGGCATCGGCGGCTTCATCGCGGTGCGCAACGGCGAGAGCGATCCGAAGGGGCTGGTCGTCGCGCGGCGCATCCCCAGCCTCGGCCTGTGCGGCATGCCGGAGGCGGTGCTGCGCTTCGAGGATCTGGAGGTGCCGGACGACATGCTCGTCCGCCCGCCGCAGGGCGGTTTCGCGCGCGGCTTCGCGGCGCTGATCGACGCATACAACGCGCAGCGCGTGGGGGCCGCGACGGTGGCGCTGGGCCTCGCGCGCGGGGCCTTCGAGCATGCGTTGGCGCGCGCACAGACGCGCGAGCAGTTCGGCCGCCCGATCGCCGAGTTCCAGGGCCTGCACTGGATGCTGGCCGACATGTCGATCCGCATCGAGGCGGCGCGCGGGCTGATCCATCGTGCCGCCCTGAGCGCCGGGCCCGCCGGCTTCCCTGACCGCCTCGCCGCCGCGCAGGCCAAGGTCTACGCGGGCGAGATGGCGATCGAGGTGACCAACGCGGCGCTGCAGATCTGGGGGGCGGAGGGCTACAGCCGCGACAACCCGGTGGAGCGTTATCTGCGCGACGCGCGGATGTTCGCCATTGCCGGCGGGACGGCGCAGGTGCTGCGCACGCAGGTGGCCGAGCAGGTGCTTGGCCGCAAGCTGCCTCAGACCCGCGACGGGTTCCTCATGCAGGCGCGCCGCGCGGCGGAGTGACGCCTCAGCTAACGATCCCTCCCGCAGCAGGAGCTCTACAGAACGGTCGTTGCTTTGCTTCCTCCCTCTCCCGCCTGCGGGAGAGGGCCGGGGTGAGGGTGCTTCCGGCAGCGCGTCCTCGAGGTTTCGTCTCCGCGCCGTTCCCCTCACCCTCCCGCGCAAGCGCGGGCCCCTCCCTCTCCCGCCGGACGGGAGAGGGGAGTCTGCGGACGCGCTTTGCCTTTTCCCTCGGGGCAGGCCCGGCCGCGTCAGCCCTGCGGTGTCGGGCCAAGGAGCGCGAGCAGTGAGTCGGGCACCGGCTCGGTGAGAACCGAGTCATGGGCCCGTTGCAGCGTCTGCCGCATCCACAGCTCGAACGCGTCCGCCCCCCGCTGTCGCGGGTCGGATGACGGCGGCGCGGAAGTGCGGTCCGGTCTCCTCATCGGAGCGATAATGCCCCGAGGCCGGCATCGTTCCGGCCGCAAGGCTGCCATCGCGGACAGTCAGGGAAGGCGGTCGATCCCGGTGCGGATGAAGCCGGCCAGCCGCTCGCCGATGCAGGCGTAGAGCAGGTCCGCCACCCGGTCGCGGTCGGCCCGGCGGGCCCGCTCCAGGTCGATCCGGCCGGTATCCACCCAGTACCGCATCAGGTCGTAGCGCGGGAACAACGCCACGTCCGGTAGCGCGGCGGCGGCCTGCATCACCTCCAGATAGGCGTCGATATTGGCGTTCGCGCGCAGGAAGCGGCTGAACTGCGGCGTGATGAGGATCAGGTCGGCCCGCCGGGCGGCGGCAATCGCGATCCCTTCCTCCAGAGTGGCGGTGAAATCGGGCAGGTCGGCGCCGCGCACGGCCTCCACCGTGCCCGTCTGCCAGATCACGAGGTCCGCCGGCTCCTGCTGCAACTCCTTCTGCAGCGTGGCGGTCATCTCGGCCGCCGCCAGCCCGCGCGTGCCATGCACCCGCAGGCTGACCTCCACGCCCGGCAGCAGGCGGCGCAGCACCTCCGCCGTGCGGTAGGGGTAGGCCCGGTCGGCCGGCCCGATCCCCGGGGAGGCGGTGCTGGCCGCGCCGATGGCCAGGACACGCAGCCGCCCGCCGCGCACCGCCTGCCGGGCGTGCGACAGCGGCGTGGCGTCGGGCATCAGCTCGGCCGGCGCGTCGCAGGGGGAGGATGCGGCTGCGGCGGGGGCGGGGATCAGCAGCGCAAGCGCCAGCGCGGCGGTCGCGACCGCCGTCGCGCCGCGACCCCGCCCGCTGCCGCGCCCGCGGTCGCGGTACCACGCGGCCAGCGCCGCCACCGCCACCAGCACGGCCAGTCCCGCCAGGTTGACCACGACCTGAACCGCTACGCCGTCATCGACTTCCATCGCAAGCCGTCCGATGAAGGACAGGAAGATACCAGCGCAGAATACCGGCAGTCCCTGCTGGCCCAACAGCACGATGGGCAGGGAGGCGCGGCTGCGCATCCACACCGCGCCCGCCGGCACCGCGCGCGCCACCAGCCAGGCGATGGCGAGGATCGACATCAGCCGGAACGGATGCAGCGCGGTCTTGTCGATCGACAGCACCACCCGCGCCACCCGCCCGGACAGGTAGCCGGACAGTTCCGGCCGGTGCCACACCACCGTCAGGATCGCCGCCCCCGTGACCAGCACCGCGATCGCGAGCGCGTCCGCCACACGCGGCGCGCGCAGCCGCGGCAGCGAGGTGGTGGCGAGCACCGCGCCCAGCATGAACAGGAGCTGCCAGGCGAACGGATTGAAGAACCAGCCGCCGCCGGTCCAGGACGGCAGGTTGAACGGCACCAGCCGCGCGGCGAGGTACACCGCGAAGGACAGGCCCAGCAGCAGCGCGGGCCTGCGCACCAGCGGCACCACCAGCGCGAAGGCCGCGAGCACCGCGATGTACATCGGCAGGATGTTCAGGAACGCCGGCTGATAGCGCAGCAGCAGCGCCTCCAGCAGCGCGCGGTACGGCTCGGAGGCCATCCGGTCGAGGTGGATCTCCTCGATGTAGACGGCGTTGTCGAGCGCGGCGGCCGAGTAGCCCACCTGGGCGGCGAAGACGACGAACAGGAAGATGTGCGCGACGTACAGCGTCCAGGCGCGCTGCAACGCCTGTGCCGCGGCGGACACGTAGCCCTCGGTCTGCAGCACGCGGCCATAGGCGATGCCGGCGCCATAGCCGGACAGCAGCACGAAGGCCTCGGTCGCGTCGCAGAGCGCGAAGTTGCGCAGCGTCAGCGCCGCGGCCCAGTTGCCGGGAATGTGGTCGACGAAGATCATCCACAGCGCCAGGCCACGGCAGAAATCGACACGCAGGTCGCGGTCGGCGCGCACGAGAACGGACATGCGCGCCGAGCCTAGGGTGTTTCGCGACCAGCCGGCACCGAACTCTCCGTTAGAGCTTTTTTCGATCGGTCGGCTCCGGCCCGCGCCCCCGGCCGGCCACCCCGATCAGCATGCTGTCGTCGGGTGGCCGGGTGCGCGGCTACCTGCCGCCGCTGACGTCGAGCAGCGTGCCGGTGATGTAGGAGGCCGCGTCCGACAGCAGGAACAGCGTCGCCTCGGCGATCTCCTCCGGCCGGCCCATGCGCCGCAGCGGAATGCGCTCCACCAGCGTCGCGGTGCCCTCGTTGCTCACCGAGGTCGTCATGTCCGTGTCGATCAGGCCGGGGTTGAGGCAGGTGACGCGGATGCCGAGTGCGGCCATCTCGCGCGCCATGCCCAGCGTCATCGACGCCACGCCGCCCTTGCTCGCCGGATAGACCGGGCCCGCGAGGCCGCCGGTGCGCATCGCGACGGAGCCGATGGTGACGATGGCGCGTGCCGGGCCCGGATGCGCCTGTGCGATGCGCGCCATCTCCCGGCAGGCGAGCAGCGGGCCGCGCAGGTTCACCGCCAGCACGCGGTCGATCTCTTCCGTGGTCTGCTGGAGCAGCGGCTTGCTCGGCCCCGCGATGCCCGCCGCGTTCACCAGCCCGTCCGGCGGGCCGAAGGCCGATGCGCAGGCCGCGAACAGCGCGGCGGTGTCCGCCTCGCTCGCCGAATCCGCGCGGACGGCGCGGGCCTTGCCGCCCAGTTCCGCCACCAGCGCATCCGCCTGCGTGGCGTTCGCGACGTAGGAGAAGCACACGTTCCAGCCGCGCTGCGCGGCGAGGCCGACGATGGCGCGGCCGATGCCCCGGCTGCCGCCCGTCACGATCAGGGTCCTGCTCATCCGCGAAGGCTTCCACGCGCGCGGCGCCGCCGCTAGGGTCCGGCGCAGGTGACGGTGGCCCCGCGAGGGGCTGAAACGGGAACGCGGGGCGGGCAGGCAATGTCCGCAAGCCGCGGCTGCCCCCGCAACTGTAGCGGCGAGTATGCGCCCGGCCATTGGGCTTCGGCCCGAGAAGGCGGCGCGACGCGACGACCCGCGAGCCAGGAGACCGGCCGGCACCGAGACCGATCGCACGCTTCGGGCGGGGTGCACCGTGGCGGCGGGGGAAGGCCCCGTGGGCGGCGCGTCGCTTCCACAGTCTGGACCGGCTTCGCGGCCGGTCGTGTTCAGGAGCCCGCGATGCGGCCCCTCGCCCCGGCGCTTGCCGCCACCCTGCTTGCCTTGCCTGCCGTCGCGCAGCAGACCGACCGCCTGCCCGACGTCACCATCACCGCCACGCGCATGCCGCTCGCCGTCACGCGCACGCCGGCCGGCGTCACTGTGATCGACCGCGACGAGATCGAACGCCGCGGCTACGTCTCGCTGGTCGATGCGCTCGCCGCCGTGCCGGGGATGCGCGTGGTGCAGCAGGGCGGGCCGGGCGGGCTCGCCAGCGTGTTCATGCGCGGCACCAACTCCAACCACGTGCTGGTGCTGCGCGACGGCATGCCGATCAACGATGCCTCCACCACCGCCGGCATCTACAATTTCGGCATCGAGATGCTGGCCGATGTCGAACGCATCGAGGTGGTGCGCGGGCCGATGTCCGGCATCTACGGCTCGGGCGCGATCGGCGGCGTGATCAACCTGATCAGCCGGCGCGGGCAGGGTGCGCCGTCGTTGTCCGCCGAGGGCACGGCCGGCGTGCCGCGGTCGGTGCACGGCATCGGCCATGCGGGCGGCGAGGCCGGGCCGGTGGACTTCTCCTTCACCGTCGAATCCGCCTCCACGCGCGGCGACAACGTGATCCCCCAGCGCGTCACGACGAATCGCGGCGAACGCGACGGCTTTCGCGGCACGATCGGTACGGTCAACCTCGGCTACACGCCCGTGGAGGGCACGCGGCTGTCCGCCTTCCTGCGCAGCCGCACCACGACCTACGGCTACGACAATATCGGCTTTCCCGCCTTCGACGATCCCAACCTGACCGGCAACGACGACAACCTGACCTGGCGGCTGGGCGGCGAGACGATGCTGTTCGGCGCGTGGCGCAGTTCGCTGTTCGTCGGCCAGTCGCGCGATGATCGCCGCTACACCAACCTCCTCGATCCCGACGATCCGAACTTCGCGGAGGAGGACAGCACCTACGAGGGCCGCCGCACCGATGTGCAGTGGAACAACACCGTCACCCTGCCCGATATCGGCGCCGCACAGGGCATCGCCGCGACCTTCGGCTACGAGCACATCCGCGACAGCGCCAACGTGAAGCTCCGCGATTCCGGCTTCGCGCAGGATGTGGACCAGAGCGCGACGTCGGATGCCGGCCATGTCGGCCTGCAGGGCACGCTGTTCGAGCGGCTGACGCTGACCGGCCATGTCCGCTACGAGGACACGCAGGATGCGGGCGATGCCACCACCTGGCGCGCCGGCGCGGTGTTCGCGATCCCCGAGATCAACAGCCGCCTGCACGCCGCCTACGGCACCGGCTTCCGCGCGCCCACGCTGTTCGACCGCTACGGCGTCGGCAGCTTCGGCTTCCGCGGCAATCCGGACCTGAAGCCCGAGAAGAGCGATTCGTGGGAGATCGGCATCGCCACCGACATCATGCGCGGCGTGACGGTGGAGGTGACGTATTTCGACACGCGCATCCGCGACCTGATCCAGTACAACGCGAGCTTCACCTCGCTGGAGAATGTCGGCCGCGCGAAGATCCACGGCGTCGAGAGCACGCTGACCGTCTCCGTGGTCCGCTGGCTCGATGCGCAGTTCGGCTACACCTGGACCGACGCGCGCGACGACACCACCGACGAGAAGCTGCTGCGCCGGCCCGAGCATCAGGTCAGCGCCAAGCTCGACATCCGCCCGCTGCCGCAGCTCCTGATCGCGCCGGAGGTGCTGTTCCTCAGCCGCTTCCGCGACTCGATGGTGGATGACGACGGCTATCCGGCCGGCACCGGCAGCAGCCGCAGTGGCACCATCGTCAACATCGCCGCCAGCTATGAGCTGACGCCCTCCGTCACGCTGCTCGCGCGCGGGAAGAACCTGACGAACTCGGACTTCGAACCGGCCAGCGGCTTTGCGCTGCCGGGGCCGACCTTCACCGCGGGGGCGCGGATGCGCTTCTGATGCCGCCCGGCCTTGCCGATGACGCTTTCATCGGTGAGGCGCGGGTTGGCGTTGCGGTTGAGCGCCAAGCAGGAACTCATGCCGGGTCAGCCGCAGGGCCGGCCGGTATGAGCGCCTTGCGGCCGATGCCGCGGGCCTGTCCCGGTGTCATGCCGTAGACCGCGCGGAAGGCGGCGCCGAAGGAGGATTGTGTGCTGAAGCCGCCGATGCTGGCGGCCCGGGCGGGCGGCGCTCCGCGGGCGAGCGCCTCCATCGCCGCGGCCAGCCGCGCGTTCTGCCGCCACTGCCGGAAGCTCAGCCCCGTCTCGGCCCGGAACAGCCGCGCTAGCGTCCGCGATGAGGCGCCGGCGGCGTCCGCGAGGTCCGACAGCCGCCGGTCCTCGGCGGGGCGGGCGCGCACGATGTCCACCGCGCGCCGCAGCCGGGCGTCGCCCGGCATCGGCAGCGCGAAGGGCAGCACGGAGGCGCGCGCGATCTCGTCGAGCGCAAGCTCCGCGAGCCACCGCCCGCGCCCGCGTCGGTCCCAAGCGGCCGGTTCGTCGCATGCCGCGAGGATCACCTCCCGCAGCAGCGGCGAGACCGCGATCACCGCGATCCCGAGCCCCGTGCGCCGCGCCGCATCCTGCCGCAGCAGCAGCGTGCGCATCGCCACCGGCCCGTCCATCCGGATCTCGTGCGGGACATCGGCTGGCACGAACAGGGCGAAGCTGGGCGGCACCGTGTAGGCGGCGCGTGGCGCCTCGATCCGCATGATCCCGGACAGTGCGTAGAGAAGCTGCGCGCGCGGATGCGTATGCATGCCGGACGCCAGCCCGTCCGGATAGTCGTGCGCGAAGCCGACCAGCGGCCGGGGCGCCGTCTCGGCGGCACGGATCGAAGTCTGGCGTGTCGGCGACACGATATGTCCGTTTGTCGATTCCGGCGCAGGCTAGAGCGAAGCCCGCCGGCGCGGAAGCAGAGCGCGCCGGGACAGGTCCCCGGAGGTCTCCATGTCCACATCGCTGTTTCCCGACAACCTCATCTTCGTCAGCCCCGCGCAGCGCGAACCCGGCCCGGTCACGCGCGGCCAGGTCCGCGAGAAGGCCTTCGCGGGGGACGGCATCTGGGTGGGGTACTGCGACATCACCGCCCGCGACGAACCGGGCGAATGGCATCACCACGCCGACTACGACAGCGTGATGTACCTGATCTCGGGCCGCTGCCGGATCGATCACGGCGATGCGGGCGAGAAGTCCACCATCATGTCGGCGGGCGATTTCGGCTTCTTCGGCAAGGGCGTGATCCACCGCGTGCAGATCCTCGACGACGGGCGCTGCGATTACGTGTTCTTCCGCCTTGGTCAGGGGGAGAGCGTGGTGCCTGTGGAAGGGCCGGGCCCGCGCGTCTGGGTAAAGGGCTGATCCGGCGGGGACTGCCGCCCGCTACCTTTCCGCCAGCCACCGCAGCAGCGCGGTCAGGTCGGTCTGGCGGCGGATGGTCTCCGGCGGGCCGGACAGCGTCAGGCCGATGGGGGGCGCGCCGGCCGCGTCCGGGGTGATGGCGAAGGTGAGTTCG
>JBBCJT010000067.1:0-2929 GCA_037190665.1 Rhodovastum atsumiense
TTGGCCGAAGGCCCTCTTGAGGAGCCCGGGTCAAGGGGCCGGTGGCCCCTTGCGGGTGCAGGGCAGCGCCCTGCCGGGGTGTGGGGCGGAGCCCCACGCCTCAGCCCAGCGCGTCGAATTCGATGTACTCGGGCGTATGGCCGGTGTGCGCGAAGAAGCGCAGCAGGTCGGCTGGCGCGATCGCCGTGGTCATGGTGTTGATCAGCGGGTGGTAGTGCAGCAGTGCGTGGTCGCGCATCATTGCCGCGTCCAGCACCAGCCTGATGTCGCGGCCGGTATCGTTGACCAGTCCGAAGGGCGTGACGGAGCCGGGGGTCAGTCCCAGCCGGTCGAGCAGTTCGTCGGCGGTGGCGAAGGACAGCCGGCCGGTGCCGAGCGCGCGGCCGAACGGGCCCATCGGCACGCGGCGGTCGGCGTCCACGACGGCGAGGATGAACCGCCCCTCGCGGCTGCGCATGAAGAGGGATTTGCAGTGCCCGCCGGGCATCGCCGCGTGCAGGTGGCGGCCTTCCTCGACGGTGAAGATGGCCGGGTGGTCGAAGGTCCGTGCCGCGATGCCGAGCCGCGCCAGAAGGGCGAGAAGCCCTTCCGGCGAGGCCCGCGTCGCGGTGTCGGTTTCGGCGCCGGTCAGCCCCGCAGCGCCTTCACCATGGTCGAGCCGAGGGCGGCCGGGCTTTCCGCGACGTGGATGCCCGCGATGCGCATCGCCTCGAACTTCGCCGCCGCCGTGTCCTTGCCGCCGGAGATCACCGCGCCGGCATGGCCCATGCGGCGGCCCGGGGGCGCGGTCGCGCCGGCGATGAAGCCGACGGTCGGCTTCTTCACCTTGTTGGAGGACAGGAACTCGGCCGCGTCGATCTCGCTCTGCCCGCCGATCTCGCCGATCATGATGACCGACTCGGTCTCGGGGTCGGCGAGGAACATCTCCAGCACCTCGATGAAGTCGGTGCCCTTCACCGGATCGCCGCCGATGCCCACGCAGCTCGACTGGCCGAGGCCGGCCGCCGTGGTCTGCGCCACCGCCTCATAGGTCAGCGTGCCGGAGCGGCTGACGATGCCGACCTTGCCGCGGCGGTGGATGTGGCCCGGCATGATGCCGATCTTGCAGGCGTCCGGCGTGATCACGCCCGGGCAGTTCGGGCCGATCAGGCGGGAGGCGGAGCCCGCGAGGGCGCGCTTCACCTTCACCATGTCCAGCACCGGGATGCCCTCGGTAATGCAGACGATCAGGGGCACGCCCGCGTCGATCGCCTCCAGGATCGCATCCGCCGCGAAGGGCGGCGGCACGTAGATCGCGGAGGCATTCGCGCCGGTCGCCTCGACGGCCTCGGCCACGGTGTCGAACACCGGCAGGTCGAGGTGCTTCGATCCGCCCTTGCCCGGCGTCACGCCGCCGACGACCTTGGTGCCGTAGGCGATCGCCTGCTCGGAGTGGAAGGTGCCCTGGGCCCCGGTGAAGCCCTGGGTGATGACCTTCGTGTTCTTGTCGACGAGGATGGCCATTACGCGGCCTCCTTCACGGCCTTGACCACCTTTTCGGCGGCGTCGGCGAGGTTGTCGGCGGAGATGATGGGCAGGCCGGAGTTGGCGAGGATCTGCTTGCCCAGCTCCACGTTGGTGCCTTCCAGCCGCACCACCAGCGGCACGTTCAGGCTGACCTCGCGCGCCGCGGCGACCACGCCCTCGGCGATCACGTCGCAGCGCATGATGCCGCCGAAGATGTTGACCAGGATGCCTTCGACGTTGGGGTCGGACAGGATGATCTTGAAGGCCGCGGTCACCCGCTCCTTCGTCGCCCCGCCGCCGACGTCGAGGAAGTTGGCCGGCGACCCGCCGTAGAGCTTAATGATGTCCATCGTCGCCATGGCGAGGCCGGCGCCGTTGACCATGCAGCCGATGGTGCCGTCCAGCGCCACGTAGTTCAGGTCGAACTTCCGCGCCTCCAGCTCCTTCGGGTCCTCCTCGCTCTCGTCGCGCAGCTTGTCGAGGTCGGGGTGGCGGTACAGGGCGTTGTCGTCGAAGTTCACCTTCGCATCCAGCGCCACGACATCGCCGGCGCCGGTCACGACCAGCGGGTTGATCTCCACGATGCCGCAATCGAGCTCGACGAAGGCGCGGTACAGCGCGGTGACGAACTTCGTGAACGTGCCGACCTGCTTGCCGGTCAGGCCCAGCCCGAAGGCGAGCTTGCGGGCATGGAAGCCGGACACGCCGGTGGCCGGATCGATGACGGCGCGGAGGATCTTCTCGGGGTGGTTCTCGGCCACCTCCTCGATCTCCATCCCGCCCTCGGTCGAGGCGAGGATGACGATGCGGGAGGAAGCGCGGTCCACCAGCAGCGAGAGGTACAGCTCGCGCGCGATGTCGCAGCCCGCCTCGACGTAGACGCGCTGGACCTTCTTGCCGGCGGGGCCGGTCTGCTTGGTGACCAGCACGTGGCCGAGCATCGCGGCCGCCGCGGCCTTCACCTCGTCCGCCGACTTGGCGAGGCGGACGCCGCCCTTGCCGTTCGGGTCGTCGGAGAAGCGACCGGCGCCGCGGCCACCCGCGTGGATCTGCGACTTCACGACATAGACGGGGCCGGGAAGCTTCCCGGCCGCCTCGGCCGCCTCATCGGGCGTCCAGGCGACATGGCCTTCGAGCACTGCGACGCCGTACTTCCGCAGCAGCTCCTTGGCCTGATACTCGTGGATGTTCACGGGTTCAGCCCACCAGTTTCTTGGAAGCGTCGATCAACTCGCGCACCGCCCCGCAGGACTTCTCGAACGCGGCCTGCTCGTCGGCGGAAAGCTTGATCTCCACGATCCGCTCCACGCCGCCGGCGCCGATCACCACCGGCACGCCGACATACAGGTCCTTCACGCCGTACTGGCCGGTGAGCCAGGCGGCACAGGGCAGTACGCGCTTCTTGTCCTTCAGGTAGCTCTCG
>JBBCJT010000068.1:0-43976 GCA_037190665.1 Rhodovastum atsumiense
GAATTGACGGCAACCGCCGAGCTGGTCGCGATCGCATCGGTCGCGCCGGTCTGCAGCGTCCCCGCATTCACCGTCGTCGTGCCGGCGTAGCTGTTCACCGCCGACAGGATCAGCGTTCCGGCGCCCTGCATCGCAAGGCCGCCACCGCCGCCCGCCAGGGTGCTGGTGATGTTGAGCGTGTTCCCGGCATCGATACTGCCGAGCGCGATCCCCGTCAGATTGATCGCGGACGTCGAGGCGAGGGTTCCGAAGCCGCCGAACGCACCGCCGCCCTGAACGGTGAAAGAGGGGGTTTCGACGGTGAAAAGGCCCCCGTTTCCCGCCACCGTGGCGCCCGGCCCGATGGCGACCGACCCCGCCCGCAACCGCGCACCGCCGTCGCCGCGAACGACGCCCCCCGATGCCGAGAAGGAACCGCCCGACGCGCTTCCGTAGCCGACGCCGTCCGAAAGCGTGAAATATCCGTCGCTGAGAACCGTGTTGGCCTGGATGTTGGAATCGAAGGTCGTCGTCGCCCCGTTATCGCCGTAGAAGACCACCTCGCCGGCGCCGGTCTTGTTGATGATGATGGTTGAACCGACGATCGACGAGATCGGGTCGTGGAGCTGGATCTGGAAGCCAGCGCTCGCATTGAGATTCAACGTGCCGGAAGAGCCGAGATAGATGGCATTCGGAACGCCCGTCCCGGCGATCGGCTGATTGGAACCATCGAACGAGACCTGGTGGCGATTCCCCTGGAACACGATGCCGTCCGTCATCGCGCTCAGCGAGATCGTTCCCTCCTGGAGATAGATCGCGCCGCCGGCCGTGGAGGCGTAGTTGTTCAGGAATTGCGTGCCGGATGTCAGGCTGACCGAAGCCGCCGCCGACTCGTAGTAGATCGCGCCGCCGTAGCCGCCTCCGACCCCCGTCCCGACCTTCGCCGCGTAGTTGTTCTGGAAGATCGCCGGGGCATTGAAGATGTAGCGATAGTCGTAGGACACGCCGTTGCCGAACGCACTGATGGCGCCGCCTCTGGCGCTGGCGCCGACCGCGGTGGAGACGACGTAATTGCCGTCGAATACGACGGTATCGTTGAACTGGACGATGGCGGCGCCCGTACCCGGGCTGGTGTAGCCGATGTTGATCGCGCCACCGCGCGGTTCACCCGCCCCCGTCGCCGCGGAGCTGACGTAGTTTGCGTTGAAAAAGGCCGGCCCGTTGAATGTCAGCGTGGACGCACCGCCCCAGATATCGACGGCACCGCCGAAATAGTTGATCGCCCTGTTATTGTTGAATGTCGTCGTTCCGTTGAACGTCATCCGGCCGTCGGCCTGATACATGGCGATGGCGCCGCCATAATTTTCGGTAACGTTCGAGTTGAACGTATAATTGCCATGGAAATTCAGAGTGCCGGTGAATATCGAGGCAACGCCGGCGGCGTCTCCGATGCCGACATTATTGGAGAAAGTAACGCCATTGGCGCCGCCGGCAGTGACGTTCACAACAGTTGCGTTCGTGGTATTCATGTAGAATATGTTTGCGTCGAGGCCGGACGCGCCGGTGAATGATGTAAATGTTACATCATTGAGAGTCAGGTCACTGGTTATCCCGCTCGTAAGATAATAAAATACGGTTCCCGTGGAACCGGCCGTGCCGACGAAATTGAGGTTGGAAATCGTAACGTTGGTATTATTGACGATCGGTGAAAGTACGTCCGTGGCAGGGACCGAAATGGTGAACCCTGCTCCATCAAGCGTAAGGTTCTGACGCGCGAGGCTATCCAGCAGGAGGACTGTGTTCCAGGCCGCGTTGCCGCCGAGGACGAAGTTATTATTTACCGCGCTGAGATTGGTGGTCAGATACGCGCCGACATTCGTCCCCGCGGGGATGGTGGTCTGGGCGGATGCGGCTGTAATCGCAAGACTCGAAGCGCCGGCAAGCAACGCGGAGCGGAGAGCGCACCGGACCGCAGCAGGCCGGCCAACACCAAGCGTTTCGACTAAAGTTTTCATAACAACCTCCCACGGTCTCTCAATCTCGACACGAACACTCGACGAAGGAGGCCAAACGATCGGCCGCCTTACAAAAACCCTTGCCTCATTCCCACGTCAGGAGAGGACCATTATTGCTGAGGAACAACGACACGTGCGTCGCTTCCTCGTCGGACGGCGGGCCGCTGGCTCCGACAGGACCGGCCCCGCAGTCAGTGGCGAAACATCGCCTGCTTGAAACGTACACACATCATATTCTGTTAACCACGCTTTTTCAAGCGCTTGCCGACGGCTCCCTCGCCGATTCGGCTCTGAAAGCCTCCATCTAGTATCAACTGCAGGTCGTTCCGAGCCAGAATATAATGGCCGGTGGAGGGTTTGCCTTCGGACCTGCGGGCAGCCGGGCCAGAAGGCAAACGACAGGTGCAAGATAGCCGGTGTCGGCGCGTCGTGGCGTCGATCAGTGTCCTCCGACGCTCACGAAGCCGGGAAGACTGCAAGCAGCCCCCGTGCCCCTCGTCACGCTCCGTGTGGCCGCTTCGCAGGTCTGTGGGATGACAAGCCTACCCCGCCCCGGTTTGAATGGGCGGATGGATGTCCCGCCGCCGCTTGCCGCAGCCTCTGCCCCGCCGCCGATCGTGCTGCGCGAATCCGCGGGGCCCGCTGGCCCTGTGGTGTTCGTCTCCGCCCATAGCGGCCGCGCCTACCCGTCGGAGCTGATCGCCGCCACGCGCCTCGCCCCGGATGCGCTGCGTCGCAGCGAGGACGTGTTCGTGGACGAGCTCTTCGCCGCCGCGATCGACCACTGCGCGCCCCTGCTCACCGCGACCTTCCCTCGCGCCTGGTGCGATGCGAACCGGGAGGCCTGGGAACTCGACCCGGCGATGTTCGAGGGCGACCTGCCCGACTGGGTGAACACAACCAGCCCGCGCGTCGGCGCCGGGCTCGGCACGGTCCCGCGCGTGGTGGCAAGCGGAGAGGCGATCTACCGCCGCAAGCTGCGCTTCACCGAGGCGCAGGACCGGATCGCCGCCTGCTGGACGCCCTTCCACGCGGCGCTCCGCGGCATCGTGGACGCGGCGCGCACGGCCCATGGCGGCTGCCTGCTGATCGACTGCCACTCGATGCCCTCGCCCCATGGCGGCGGGCGAGGGCCGGATTTCGTCCTCGGCGATGCCCACGGCACCGCCTGCGCCCCGGCGTTGACGCGGCTCGTGGAGCAGGCGCTGACGGATCTCGGCTACGCGGTGCGCCGCAACGATCCCTATGCGGGCGGCTACATCACCCGCCACTACGGCCGCCCCCGCGACGGCGTCCACGCGCTCCAGATCGAGGTGGCGCGGGGGCTGTATGCGGATGAGGCACGGTTCGGAAAGCTGCCCCGCTTCGCCGCGCTGCAGGCCGACATGACCAAACTGGTCGGGCTGATCACGCGTGCCGCCCCGGCCCTGATCGCGGGCTGAAGCGAGGCGGGCAAAAAAATTGGCGGCGCTTTCGCGCCGCCAAGTTTAGGGAGGAAACGTCCAAGAAATGCAGAAGCGACGATGTCGCTTGCTGCACGTGCGAACATTAGGGTTCTGTTTGTATGCGCGCAAGCGGTTTTTTGCGCCGCAGCACGATGTCGATTTCACAGCAACGCGAGGCTGGATTTTGAGACGGTGTTAAATTTAGCGCCGTAAGCCGGAAGGCATGATCCGCTTCCCCCTGGCCATGATGGCCCTCTGGGCACTCGCTTCGCCGGCGTTCGGTCGGCCTGTCGCCGATGGCGCCGTCTGCCGCATCGCAGCGCATCAAGCGGAGCGCGCCGCGGGCATCCCCGCCCACCTTCTGTCCGCCATCGCCCGCGTCGAGTCGGGACGGCGTGATCCTATGACCAGCCGGTTCGCGCCATGGCCCTGGACCATCAACGTCGAAGGGCAGGGTTTTTTCTTCAACACCAAAGCAGAAGGGATCGCGGCTGTAAGGCGACATCAACTGGCCGGCGCGCGCTCGATCGATGTCGGCTGCATGCAGATCAACCTTCTGCACCACCCCACGGCTTTCAGCGGGCTGGAGCAGGCCTTCGATCCCGCATCCAACGCCGCTTACGCCGCGCGCTTCCTGCTGGAGCTGAAGGCGAAGACCGGGGACTGGCAGAAAGCGGCGGCCTTCTACCACTCCCAGACCCCCGAACGGGCGGACGACTACCAGCGCCGCGTGCTTGCGGCCTGGCCGGAGGAGATCCGCCTCGCACGCGGGATGGCCTCTCCCGCGACCGCCCAGGCGTGGATGCAAGGACACCAGAGCGGCGGAGCACCTCCCGGCTGGGGAGCATACGGCGGGGCGCTGCTGTCGAACCGCGTCGATCGGGCACAGGTCCTGTCGGCCGGCGCCGGGCGCGCCCCGCGCGCGCTCGCCGCCTATCGGGCGGCGCCGATCGCGCTCGCCTCGCGTCCGCTGCCGCCGCGCGTCGCTAGCCCGCCGCGTCGGTTCTGAGGCTGCCGAACTCGGCCCGGATCGCGGCGCTGTCCGCGCCGATCGCCGGGACGGACCCGAACCGGGGCTCCTGCCCGGCGACGCGGGCCGCGGGAGCGGCGTAGCGCACCGTTCCGTTGGGCGTCTCCACCTCGATCCGCCGCAGCGCCGGATGGGTGGCGAGATCGGCCACGCCGTTGACGAAGCCGAAGGCGGTATTGGCGGCCTTCAGCCGCGCGGCGGCCTCCGCCCGCGTCAGCTTCGCGAAGGCGGCGCCGACATGCGCATCCACGACTTGCCGGTGCGCCACCCGCTCCACGTTGCTGCGAAATCCTTCCCGCTTCGGCATATCGGGCTCGTTCAGGAACTTCGCGCAGAACTGCGCCCACTCGCGTTCGCTCTGGATCGAGATCAGCACCGCCGACCCGTCCGACGTGCCGAACGCGCCATAGGGGCAGATCGAGGGGTGCGCGAGGCCCACCCGCTTCGGTGCCGCGCCCGTGCCCTCGAAATAGATCAGCGGCACGTTCATCCAGTCGGCCATGCCGTCGAACAGGCTGACCGAGATCGCCGACCCCTGCCCGGTCCCTCGGCGCCGGATCAGGGCTTCGAGAACAGCGGCATAGGCGTTCATCCCGCAGGCGATGTCGCAGACCGACACCCCCACGCGCCCCGGCCCGGCCGGATGACCGGTGACGGCGGCAAGCCCGCTCTCGGCCTGCACCAGCAGGTCGTAGGCCTTCATCTCCGCATAGGGCCCGGCGTCGCCGTAGCCGGAGATGTCCACCGTGATCAGCCGCGGATAGCGCGCGCGCAGTTCCTCCGACCCGAAGCCCGCCCGTGCGGCCGCCCCGGGCGCGAGGTTCTGGATGAACACGTCCGCCCCTTCGAGGATCCGGTGCAGCATCGCCGCGTCGTCGGGATCCTTGATGTCCGCGACCAGGCTCTGCTTGCCGCGGTTGAGCCAGACGAAATAGGAGCTCATCCCGTTCGCGGCCGCGTCATAGCCGCGGGCGAAATCGCCTTCCGGCCGTTCGATCTTGATCACCCGCGCCCCGGCATCGGCGAGGCGGACGGAGCAGGTCGGCGCGGCGACCGCCTGTTCCAGGGTCAGGACGAGCAGCCCGTCCAGCGGGCGGTCAGTGGCTGGCGCCATCGAATTCCACGATCTTCAGGGGGTTGAGGTCGATATCGTCGGCACAGCGGAGGTTCAGCGCCACCATGTCGCTGCCGTCCGGCTTCTTGCCACGCGCGAAGCTGAGAATGCCGCAGGTCCGGCAGAACAGGTGGTGGATGACATGGCGGTTGAACGTGTAGTCCGTCATCGCCTCCGCCCCCGCCGTCTGGCGGAAATCCGCAGCCGGCACGAAGGCCAGCAGCGTGCCCCGCTTGCGGCAGATGGAGCAATTACAGCTCATTGCCTGCCCGAACTCGCCCTCCGCCTCGAAGCGGACCGCGCCGCAATGACAGCCGCCGGTGATGCGTGCCATGTCAGTAGCTCCTCGGCATGCCGAGAACATGCTCGCCGAGATAGGACAGGATCAGGTTCGTGCTGATCGGTGCCACCTGATAAAGCCGCGTTTCGCGGAACTTGCGCTCCACGTCGTACTCCTCGGCGAAGCCGAACCCGCCATGGGTCTGCACGCAGGCTTCCCCCGCCGCCCATGACGCTTCGGCCGCCAGCATCTTGCCCATGTTGGCTTCTTCGCCCGGGTTCACACCGGCCTCGAACTTGGCGAGCCCCTTGTGCACGATCGCCTCGGCCGCGCGCATCTGGGCGTAGGCCCGCGCGATGGGGAACTGCACGCCCTGGTTCTTGCCGATGGGCCGGCCGAACACCACGCGCTCATTCGCATAGGCCACGGCCTTGCGGATGAACCATTTTGCGTCGCCGATGCACTCGGAGGCGATCAGCAGCCGCTCCGCGTTCATCCCGTCCAGGATGTAGCGGAAGCCCCTGCCCTCCGTGCCGACCAGATTTTCAGCCGGCACGACCATGTTGTCGAAGAATACCTCGCACGAATTGTGGTTCATCATCGTGCGGATCGGCCGGATCGTCAGGCCCTTGCCGAGCACGGTGCGCATATCGACGATGAAGGTGGACAGGCCCTCGGTCTTCTTCGTGACCTGATCGCGCGGCGTGGTGCGCGCCAGCAGCAGCATCAGGTCCGAATGCTCGGCGCGGCTGGTCCAGACCTTCTGGCCGTTCACCACGTAGTGGTCGCCCTCGCGCCGCGCCGTGGTACGCAGGCTGGTCGTGTCGGTGCCGGAGGTCGGCTCGGTCACGCCGAAGGCCTGAAGCCGCAGGCTGCCATCCGCGATGCCCGGCAGGTACTTGCGCTTCTGCGCCTCGCTGCCGTGCCGCAGGATGGTGCCCATGATGTACATCTGGGCGTGGCAGGCGGCACCGTTGCAGCCCTGAAGCTGCACCTCTTCCAGAATCGCCGCCGCGGCCGACAGGTCGAGGCCCGCGCCGCCGTACTCCTCGGGGATCAGCGCGCCGAGATAGCCGGCTTCGGTCAGTGCCGCGACGAACTCGGTGGGATAGCCGCGCACCTCATCGAGCTTGCGCCAGTATTCGCCCGGAAATCGGGCACATAGCTTGGCGACTTCCGCCCGGATCTCGGCATGCGGGTCGGCCTCGTGCGGCGTGTAATCCATCGCGGCGTTTTCCTCCGTCTTTCCGTCCGATACGGCCCGGGGGCTGGCCAGGCAAGCCGGACCGCCGCACCATGGGCGAATGTGGCAGGACGACGTCTTCGACGCGCTGAAAACGGCGCGTATCCGGCAGATCGGCTACGTGCCCGATGCCGGCCATGCACGGTTGATCGAGCGGGCGCACGCCGACCCGGATATCCAAGCCGTCGTGCTGACGACGGAGGAGGAGGGAATCGCGCTGGCGACCGGCGCACATCTCGGCGGCGACCGCGCGGCGCTGCTGATGCAATCCTCCGGCGTCGGAAACTGCATCAACATGCTGAGCCTGCTGCAGACCTGCCGCATCCCGCTGCTGAGCCTGGTGACGATGCGCGGCGAGTGGGGCGAGTTCAATCCATGGCAGGTGCCGATGGGATCGGCGGCCGGGGCGGCGGTGGAACTGATGGGCACGCAGGTGCGCCGGGTCGAACGCGCGGAGGAAGCCGCGGAAACCGTGCATTACGCCGCCGCGCTGGCCTTCGACAGCAACCTGTCGGTGGCCGTGCTGCTCGGCCAGAAGCTGATCGGGGCGAAGGTGTTCGTGAAATGACGCTCGACAGGCGCAAGGCGGTGGCCGACCTGCTCTCGGATCGCGGCGATCTGCTGGTGGTCACGGGGCTTGGCTCGCCCACCTACGACGCGGCGGCAGCGGGCGACAGCCACGCCAATTTCTACCTCTGGGGCGCGATGGGTGGTGCGGCGATGGTCGGGCTCGGCCTTGCGCTGGCGCGGCCGGAACGGCGCGTGCTGGTGCTGACGGGCGATGGCGAGATGCTGATGGGCATGGGCTCGCTCGCCACCATCGCGGCGGTCGCGCCGGCCAACCTCTCCATCGCCGTGCTCGACAACGGCCGGTACGGCGAGACCGGGGCGCAGGAGAGCCACACCGCGCTCGGCGCCGACCTTGCCGCGATCGCGCGGGGCTGCGGCTGGAAGGACTGCCGCACCATCAGCGACATGGCGGGCGTGGCGGACCTCCGCACCGCGATCCAGGCCGGCCCCATCTTCGCGGTCATCAAGGTCGATCCGGCCGAGGCGCCGCGCGTGCTGCCGCCGCGCGATGGCACATTGCTCGTGCATCGCTTCCGGAGCGCGCTGGAAAGCTAGGATCATGCAGCAGGACGCGAACGGCTTCGCGCTCGCCACGGACTCGGAGCCGGCCGCCCGCGCCTACGATGCGACCATCGCGAGCTATCTGACCTACCGGCTCGACACGCCGCTGAAGCTGAAGGCGGCGCTGGCGGAGGATCCGGAGTTCGGGCTGCTGCATGTGCTGAAGGGCAGCTTCGCCCTCCTCACCTACAAGCAGGCGAGCGTGCCCGCGGCGCGCGCCGCCTACGCCGCCGCCGAACGCTTCGCCACCTCCGCGACAGCGCGGGAACGCGCGCATGTCGCTGCCTTCGGCGCCTGGGTGGATGACCGGATCGACCGTGCGCTCGCGATCTGGGAAGCCGTGCTCGCCGAGCACCCGCAGGACATCCTCGCCTTTCGCCTGCACCATTTCTGCGCCTTCTGGACCGGCCGCGCCGACCGCATGCTCGCGGCGGTGGAGGGCGTGATGCCGCACTGGCACCCGGAGGTTCCGCATTGGGGGGCGGTCCTCGCCTGCCGCGCCTTCGCCAACGAGGAATGCGGAAACTACAGCGTGGCGGAACTGTCCGCGCGCGCCGCGATCGCACTCGATCCGGGCGACCTGTGGGCCGTGCATGCGCTGGCGCATGTGATGGAGATGCAAGGCCGGCGTGGCGAGGGGATCGAGACGCTGGAACGCCTGCGCCCGCATTTCGAGGGCAAGAACAACCTGCTGCACCACGTTCTGTGGCATCAGGCGCTGTACCATCTGGAGCGGGGCGAATGGGACGCGGTGCTCGCACTCTACGATCACGGGTTCCGCGATCTGGCGAGTCCCCTCACGCAGTTGCAGCCCGATCTTTACATCGACATGCAGAACGCCGCCTCGATGCTGTTCCGGCTGGAACGCTGCGGTGTGGATGTCGGCACGCGGTGGGAGGAACTGGCCGAGAAGGCAGAGGCGCGGATCGGCGACTGCCGCTCCGCCTTCACCCTGCCGCACTGGATGATGGCGCTGTGCGCCACCGGACGGCTGGAGGCGGCGGAGCGCATGCTCGCCGCGATGCGCGGCAATGCCGCCTCGGTGGTTTCGCAGATCGCCCTGCCCGTCAGCGATGCCGTGCTGATGCATGCGCGCGGCTATCACGCGGGCGCGGTGGCCGCGATGCGCCCCGTGCTTGGGGAGATGCACCTGCTCGGCGGCAGTCACGCCCAGCAGGACGTGCTGGAACAGCTCTTCCTCGATGCGGCGATGAAGGCGGGTGCGACAGGCGATACGCGCCTGTTGCTGGAACGCGTCGCCGGGCGCTGCCCTGTCCCGCCCGAGCGACGCATCGGTTATCGCGACGCGGCTGCGGCCGTGCGGCACTGACAACTGATACCGCAGAACTAGGCCGGTAGCGTCTCATCGGCAAGATGAACGGTATCGGCCCGCAGGGTTGCCGAAAGCGACGGAGAAGCAGCTCCTTCTCCCTCCTTCGCCTGCGGGGGAGAGGACCGGCGTAAGGGGCGAGGCCGCAGGATGTACCGGATCAGCCGGAAGGCAGGCCGTCGAGCCCCTTGCCTTCAGCCCAGCAACACCGGCAGCACCGATGCGATCAGCAGCACCGCCATCGTCGCGTTGAAGACGCGCAGGCGCCAGTTCACCGACAACAGTTGCCGCATGGCCGCCCCGAAGGTGGCCCAGACCCACGTGCAGGGGAAACACACCGCGGCGAACAGGGCCGCGATGATGATCACGCTGGCGAAGTAGTGCTCGCCGGCGGCGCCGTAGGTGGCGACCGCGCCGAGTGCGATCATCCACGCCTTCGGGTTGACCCACTGGAACAGCGCACCGCCGACGAACCCGAGCGGCGGTCGGCCATCGACTTCGCCCGGCCCGCCGGAGCGGGCGACCTTGTAGGCGAGCCACAGCACCCACGCCAACGCGACCCACCGCAGCGTGTGCTGGATCGACGGGTGCGCCGCGAGTGGCCCGGCGAGCCCCACGCCGACGACGACGATCATCAACGGAAAGCCAATCGAGATACCGAGCATGTGCGGCACCGTCCGCCGCACGCCGTGATTGGCGGCAGCGGCGGCGACCATGATCGTGTTCGGCCCCGGCGTGACCGATCCCGCCACGGCGAAGCCCAGCACGGCGAGCCAAGGGAACTCCATCGGGACAGGACAGCATGGCTGGCCAGTCGTCCGCAGCCATGGGACGCGCAGGGCAGCCCCTCGCGGCGGTCAGGTCAGAAACGGAAACGCATCGAGGTCGAGCCAGCCGCACAGCCGGCGCATCGGGCGGCCCTGCCGGTTCTGTTCGCCCGTCATCTCCCCGGTGGCGGAGTTGAAATGGCGCAGCACGTATTTCGCTTCCTGGATCGGATAGCCCTGGCCGGCATCGGCGGTCTTCCACAACGCCGTCTCGGCATCGACGATCACGCCCACATGCTCGACCTTGGCGCCGAGATAGGGCTTGTTCGACCCGTCCGGCGGGGCGATGCGGCAACAGCCGTACTCGTGCTTGCCACCGCTGCACAGCATGTAGAAGTCCCCCGGCCGCGGCCGGCGATGCTGCAGGGTGCGGTCGCGGGTGGATACATGCACCCAGGCGCGGTTGATGATCCCCGCATTGCGCAGCCCGGCGAGCCCATAGGAGCCGATGCCCTGCTTGCGCTGCGCGAGCGTCACGCCGAGCTGCTGCGCCACATAGGCGGGCAGCCCGCCGCACGTCGTGTAGCCCTTTCCCGGCTCCCAGTTGGCGTCGATGCTCCGGAACGCCTTGCTGCCGTACACGCTCGGCACCACGGTCGGCACGATGCGCCGGAGGGTACGCTCGCGCCGCACGCTGAGTGAGTCCGCCATCCCCGTCTCCTTCCGGAAAGCGGGGATAGCGTCGTCATGTTTCAACCGTACGTCAGGTACCGCACAGCGACGGTGTCCTGTGTTTCAGAGCCGGATCAGACTGACCGTGTCCCCGTTCGGGTCCTCGACCGGGGGCTGTCCGCGCGGCGCCATCCGGCGCTTGTTGGTGACGTAGCCGTAGCCGGTGCGCGGATCGACGGCGACGGTGTTCGGGTGCGTGCCGGTCGACAGGCTCGCAACCACCTCCAGGCTGCGGCCGTCGATCACGCTGGTCGTGCCGGCGCGGCGGTTGGCGACGAAGATCCGGTTGCGGGCCGGATCGAAGCTCACGCCCAGCGCCCCTTCCCCGGTGGCGATGGTGCGGATCACGGCGCTGGACTGCGCGTTCAGCACCGCGAGTTCCCCGGTGCGCTGGTTGGTGATGAACAGCCGCCCGCCTTTCGCATCGAAGGCGAGATTGACCGTCCCCTCTCCGCCGGCGGCGAAGCGGCGGGTGGCACGGCGCGCGGCGAGGTCGATCTCCACCACCTCGTTCGACCGCATCGCGGTGGCGAACAGCCGCTTGCCGGCGGGGTCGAGCGCGAGCCCGGTGATGCCGCCGGTCTCCAGCCCCTCGGTGATCACGTGGTCGATCGCGGCCTTCGCCCCGTCGATCACCCAGATCGCGCTGGGCGCTTCCTCGCGCCCGCCGCCGAAGGCGGAGACGTAGATCCGGTTCGCAGCCTCATCGACCACCGCCTCGCGCAGATGCGCCTTCTCGCCATGCTGCGGCGTGGCGACGACCTTGCGCTGCTTCAGGTCGATGACAGAGACGGAGCCGGCGATGGTGTTGGTCGCGTACAGCGTCTGCGTGCGCTCGTTCAGCCCGAGGCCGAAGCCCGCGACCTCCAGGTCGATCGTGCCGCGCGGTTCGAGCGTGGCGGCGTCCAGCACCAGGATCTGCGGCTTCGCCCCGCCCGGCGCGCGATCGCCCGCCGCGGAGACATAGACGGTGGAAGTGCCGGGGCTGACGACGATCTCGTAGAGGTTGGTGCCAGCCCGCCGCGTCGCGCCGATCGCCGGTTGCGCGCGGACGATCCCCGGCCATGCGAGCCCCGACGCCGCCAGCGCCAGCGCGCCCCGCCGCCCGATCCGCATGCCACGCTCAGCCATCGCCTGTCTCCGTCTGGAAGGGATGGCGGCTGCATCGGTCAGATGAGAATGATTGTCAAAGGCAGAAAAGTAACATGCGTGGTGCCGAAGCGGTGATCCGGCCCCCGCCGGCGGCAGTGTCGCGCCGCCGGCGGGTGGCCGGTCGTCAGGGTTGCGCCTCGCGCGAAAGCAGCCGCTGGGTCGCCTCGCGCCAAGACGCCCAGGCCGTATCGGCCGCGGCGCCCGCGCGGTCGGCCGCGAGCGAGGCGTCGTTCAGCCGCCGCCGCGCCTCCTCCCTCTGCGGGCCGGTGCGGTCCTCCACCGCCTGGCGCGCGCGATCCAGCGCCGCGTCGGCAACGCCATAGGCCTGGATCGCCGTCCGCGCGGCGTCGAGCTTCGCGCGGATATCGGCCATCGCCTCGGTCACGGAGGCGAGGATGTCGCGGCCCTTCGCATCGGCCGGCAGCCTCGCCAGCATCTCGCGCAGCCGCTCCAGCGTGCCCGGCCCGCCCGGCAGCCGCCGGATCGACGCCTCGAGGTCGAAGCCGCGCCAGCTCGGGAGCGTGTCGAAGGGGCGGAAGCCGCTGTCCCACAGCGGCAGCCGGTTCTGCACCTCCCGCTCGAACCCGAGGCGCAGCGTGGTCGCGCTGCCGTCCAGCACCACTTCGTGCCGGATGCCGAAATCGCCCTCGGCAGCGACGGTGAAGTCCGGCTTCGCGTCGCCGCGGCGCGGCAGGTCGATCACCAGCTTGCCGCGCGCGCCCTTCGGATCGACGGCCAGCGCGGACTCGTCGCGGCGGAGCGCATGGACGACCAGCGTGCCGCGCTGCAGGGCGATCGCGGTCGGGCGTTCGGTGGTCGAGGACGCATGCGTGAGCAGCACGTCCCGGTCGCGGCCGAAGGCGAGGATGCGCGGATCGTTCGGCGCAACCGCCCGCATCTCCGAATCGCCGAGGAAGGCGCCCGCCTCCCGTCCGTCGCTGCCGAACACGGTGACGATGCCGTCGGGCAGCACCGCGCCGGTGTCGTTGGTGACGCGCACGGCCAGCAGCGGATTGCGCGCGCCGAGTTCCTGCACCCACCAGATGCGCTCGGCCGGGATCTGCGCGTCCAGGAACGGCACGTTGGCGGTCTCGCCGCTGCGCACGGTCACCGGCGCGGGCAGCACGAAGGCGACGCGGCCGATGCTGGTCTGCGCTTCCGCCTGGGGCTGGGCGGCGACCTCGCGCGCCATCCGGTCGCGCTCCATCGCCGGAGGGGATCCGCCGAAGGCGCGTGCCGCCGGCGGGGCGGCGGCCATGGGGGCGGCGGGTGCCGGCGCGGGCGGCGGCGGTGGCCGGGCGCCGGTGTCGGCCCGGACGGTCACGCTTTCGGCCGCGCGCACCGGGATCTGCTGCCGCGGCACCTCGATCGGGCTGTACAGCGCCTGCCGGTAGGCAGCGGGATTGCCGGACACCAGCGCAAGCCGCACCCGCTCCCAATCCGTGCCGGAGCGGTTCTCGATCACCGCCCAGCCGAGCAGCCGCGCCTTGCCCTCCCCTTCCGGCACTAGCAGCCGCCACGACGGCTTCCACAGCGGCGCGCCCGTGACCGACAGCAGGGAGACGTCGCGCGTGCGGTCGGCGCGGAGCGCGATCTCGATCCGCCGCTCGTCCTCGGTGCGCACGGCCGCGAGCGCGTCGGCAGCGCGACGCACGCGGGCTGCGAGCGCTGTATCGGACAGCCGCACTTCCTCGCCTTCGCGCACGAAGGCGGTGGCGATGCCGGTATCGGTCACCAGCGCGAGGCGCAGCCCCTCATCGGCTTCCTCGGCATCTGCAAGCCGGCCGGAGAACCCGCCCGCTTCCACCATCTGCCCGCGCAGCGCGCGCAGCAGGGTCACGCGGGTAGCGAAATCGTCGGGGCGCAGCGGCAGGCCCCGGAACGCCTCGGCGGCGGCATCCTGCGCCGGCAGCCGCACGCCTTCGATCGTGCCGGCCGGATCGAGCACGACGAGGCTCTTCAGCAGGTCGTCGACATCCTCGATCGGCGAGCGCAGCACCACGGCCTCGGTGGCCGGGACGGACCCGCGCCGCTCGATCTGCGCGAGGCCGGCGTTGGACAGCGTGACCGAGACGACCGGCAGTTCGGCGGCGAAGGCCGGCAGAACGGCGGCGCAGGCGAGCAGGATCGCACGCATCATCTCAACCCCGGTTGCGCGTGACGAGGCGGCCGGGCTTCGCCCCGGTCGCGCCGCGCGCGGCGACGTAGGTGGGCACGCCGTTGGCCCAGACTTCCTCGATGCCTTCGCTGATCTGCTTCGGGTCCTCGAAGGTCGCCTTGTCGATCACCGTGTGCGGATCGAACAGCACGAGGTCGGCATACGCGCCCTCGCGGATCGTGCCGCGATCGACCATGCCGAACGAATCGGCGCAGCGGCCGGTCATCTTGTGGATCGCGCTCTCCAGGCTCAGCAGGCCGAGCTCGCGCGAGTAATGCCCCAGCACGCGCGGGAAGGTGCCCCACAGGCGCGGGTGCGGGTGCGCATCGTGCGGGATGCCATCCGAACCGATCATGGATTTCGGATGCGCCATGATGCGGCGCACGTCCTCCTCGTCCATCTGGAAGGTGATCTGGCCTGCCGGCAGCAGCCGCGTCGCCGCGTCGCGGATGTCGGTGTTCCAGCCGCGCGCGACCTCCTTGAGGTCCTTGCCCGCCATCTCCGGGTGCGGGATCGACCAGGTAATCATCACGCGCACGTCCTCGCGCAGCCGGTCCGGCATCAGGACCGTGGAGCCGGCCGGATACGGGTACATGTCATAGTTGAAGTTCTGCGACAGCGCGTAGGCGTCCAGCACCGCGAGCGTCTGCACCGAGCGTCCGTAATTCTCCGGCATCGAGCATTTGTGGTGGCTGATCTGCACGGCAACGCCGGCGCGCTTGCCGATCTGCATCGTCTCCTCGATCGAGGCGAGCACCTGGTCGGCCTCGTCGCGCATGTGCGTGGCGTACAGCCCGTCATAGGGGCGCAGCGCCTCCGCGACCGCGATCACCTCCTCGGTCGTCGCGTGCATGTTCGGCTTGTAGTAGAGCCCGGTGGAGAAGCCCGACGCGCCCTCGGCCATCGACTGCTTCACCCGCGCGTGCATGTGCGCGATCTCGCGGTCGTTGGCGGGGCGGTACACGTCGCCTTCCATCGCCTCCACCCGCAGCGTCTGGTGGCCGACCAGCGCGTAGGTGTTCACCTCGCTGCCCTGGGTGCGCAGCGCGTGGGCATAGTCGCCAAAACTGTCGAAGCGCCACCAGCCTTCCGCGCCGATCAGGTCGAGCGGCGGCGGCGGGGGATTGCGGAAGCGCGCGGGCGAGAGGCTGACGCCGCAGTTGCCCACCACCACCGTGGTCACGCCCTGGCTGATCTTGCACAGCGTGCATTCGGGGCCGCAGAGCACGGCGCGGTCGTCGTGGGTGTGCGAGTCGATGAAGCCGGGCGCGAGCGCCTTGCCGGTGGCGACGATCTCACGGTCCGCGCTCGCCCCGCCCAGGTCGCCGACGCCGGCGATCCGGTCGCCGGTGACGCCCACATCCATCACCCGACGCGGCCCGCCGGACCCGTCGAAAACGGTCGCATCGCGGATGATGAGATCGCAGCGTAGCGCCATGGTGCGGACTTCCCCGGTTGCCGTCGGGGCGATGTTTGCCCCGCCCCGGGCGGGGTGTCACGGGGGCAGTGGCACCGTCACGGGCGCGGCGGCGCGTAGTTCCGCTTCCAGGATTGCAGGGAGGCGGGAAAGCCCGTGCTCAGCGCCTCGGGCGTGGCCGCGTGAATCTGCCCCCACGGCCGCAGCATGAAGCCGCCATAGAGCACGATCAGCCCGGTGAGATTGGCGAGCCGTACCGGCTGCGCGGCTCCGCGTTGCCCTACGCCCGCCGCGTCCCATTCCTTCTGTGTGGGCTCGGCATTGCCCAGGATGAGCATCTGGTGCCGCCCCTGTGACTGCGCCATCTGCCGCCAGATGGCGGGATCGACGACGCCGCGAAGGTAGCCGACGATGTCGGCAGGGCGGCCCGGTGCGTAGTAGCCGGGCAGCGCCTGCTTGAGCTGCACGAACCATTGCATGGCCGCAGCCTAGGTCCGGGGCGCCGCCACGGGCGTGAGGGAGCGCACGCGGCGGGCGGCGCTACCGCCGCGCCGGGATCACCGGCAGCACCACGTGCGACGCCCTGCCCGCGTCCACGAACACCGTGTTCACCGCCTTGCGCTTCCGCAGCGCCGCCCCGTCCGGCTCGCCCGTGTTCGGGTTCGCGTCGTAGTGCGGGAAGTTCGCCGAGGCGATGTCGATGCGGATGCGGTGGCCGGCCTTGAACAGGTTGGAGGTGGGGAACAGCTCCACCGTCACCTCCTCCGCCACGCCCGGCCGCATTGGAACCGACTTGCGCCAGTCGGTGCGGTACCGGCAGCGCAGGATGCCGTCGGTGACGTTGAGCGCGAAGCCGTGCGGGTAGTCCGCGTTCGGCGGGTACACGTCGATCAGTTTCACCGCGAAATCCGTGTCCGGCCCGTCGGTCGCGACCCATAGCTTCGCGACGATCGGGCCGGTGATCTCCGTGTCCTCGGTGAGCGGCTCGGTCTGGAAGGCGAGGACGTCGCTGCGGGCCGCCATCGGCACATAGGGTTCCGCGCAGCCGTAGAAGCGCGGCCCCTCGATCTGGTCGAAGCCGCCGCCTTCCATGACCGGCTCGCCGGAAGTGATGGACCCACCGATGCTGGGCGTCGGATGCGCGGGGTCGTAGTCGTAGGAGAGCGGCTCCGCCCCCTCGCCCGGCCGTGCCGTGCGCAGCGTGCCGTCACCGTGCAGGTAGAAGCCGGTCGGCTGCGCGCCGGGTAGCGGCCAGTCGGTTTCCGACCGCCAGCGCCCGCCGTGGTCCATCCGGCCCTCGGCATTCCGCCGCCCGCTGCCGCCGCCCATGACGAAGATGCGCACGCGCGGGTCATGCTGCGCGCCGTTGTCGATGCCGCGTACGTGGTGGTCGAACCAGCGCAGGCGGAAGGCGCGCCAGTCGCCGGCCCAGGAGTCGATCACCGCCTCCGGACCGAAATCCGTGTCGCCGGAGAAGGTCACGGACCGGTTGCCGTGCGTCCACGGCCCGAGGATCAGGCTCTGCCGCGTCCGCCCCGCCGCGCGCAGGCCGAGGTAGTTCTCCACCGCCGTGCGCGGATACGGATCGTACCAGGACGACATGTGCACCATCGGCACGTCGGCATACCTGTCGTGCCAGCCCTTGGTGTAGATGCCGAGCCGTTCCCAGTACGGGCCGAACGCCCCTTCCCGCCACTGCTCGAACAGGTACGCCTCGTAGTCGGGTGCGTGGCGCAGCGGCGAGTGCCCCGGCTTCCACGGGAAGCGCGCGAACCACCCGCGCAGATCCTCCGCCTCCAGCGCCGCCTTGCGGATCGGATCGGCCAGCGTCTCGGGTGCGAGGAGCGCCTGCTTGTGCGCCCAGGTGGCCTGCTTCAGCTCGAACGCGCCGCCGTAGCGGATGCCGCCCTGATAGCTGTCCGCGAAACCGCCGGAATCGAGGATCTGACCCGCGAGGCCCGGCGGCGCGAGGCAGCCGAGCGCGGCCTGCGTGTGCGCGGCGTAAGACAGGCCCATCGTGGCGATGCGCCCGTCGCACCAGTCCTGCGCATGGATCCACGCGACCGTGTCGTAGCCGTCCTCGCCTTCGGACAGGTACTTGGTGAACACGCCGTCGCTGTCATACCGGCCGCGGCAGTCCTGATAGGCGACGGCATAGCCGGCGGCGACGAAGCCGGCGGCGACGTCCTCGCGTGGGGCGGGATTCGGATCGGCGGCGGTGCGCTCGGACCGGCTGGGTTCGCGCTTGCCGTATGGCGTGCGCTCCAGGATCACGGGAAACCGCCCGCTCTCCGCCGGCAGGTAGACATCGGTGGCGAGGCCCACCCCGTCGCGGGTGCGGACCGTGAAGCTTCTGCGGATCATGCTGTTATCGCTGCGCCGGGTGCAGGTTGTGGGCGTAGGTGCCTTCCTCGATGCCGCCGTCATAGGTGAAGGCGGCGCGGGTGGCCCAGATGTTCATGGGGAAGTGCAGCGGGACGATGCCGGTGTCCTGCACCAGCGCGATCCGCTGCGCGGCCGCCAGCGCCTCCCCCCGCGCGGCCGGATCGGTCAGCGGCCGGGCCGCCTCCAGCGCCGCGTCGAAGGCCGGGTTGGAGTAGCGGCCGCGGTTGAGCCCGCCGATGCCGCGCTCCCGGTCGTAGGTCGCGACCACCTGCGTCAGCGCCGGATAGGCGTCGGCGGCGGAACTGCCGAAGCCGATCAGGAAGGCGGAGAACTCGCGGCGGCCGGCGCGGGTGAAGAACACGTTGGACGGCATCACCTCCACCCGCGCGTCGAGCCCGATGCGCGACCACATCTGCACGATGGCCTGCGCGGTCTTGTCGTCCTCGACATAGCGGTTGTTGGGCGAATGCAGCGTGATGCGGAAGCCGTTCGGGAAACCCGCCTCGGCCAGCAGCTTCTTCGCGCGATCCGCGTCGAAGGCCGGCACCGGCAGCGTCTTGTCGTAGCCGACGAAGCCTTCCGGCACGATCTGGCCGGACGCCAGCGCGCCGCCGTGGATGATGCGGTCGACGATGGCCGCGCGGTTGATCGCGAGGCTCAGCGCCTGACGCACGCGCACGTCCTTCAGCGGATTGGCCGGCAGCGGCGAACCGTCGCGCGCGGTGACGAAGGGCGACACGTCGTTGGCCTGATCGAGGCCGAGATACATCAGCCGCGCAGACCCGTGTGCGGCGATACGCACGTCCTGTCGCGCCCGCAACCGCGGCAGTTCCGCCGGCGGCACCGACGCGATCAGGTCCACGTCCCCGGCGAGCAGTGCCGCCAGCCGGGCCGCGTCGTTGCTGATCGGCCGGATGATCGCGCGGGCGAAGTCGGCCTTCGTGCCCCAGTAGGCGTCATTGCGCTGCAGCACGAGCTGTTCGCCCGGCGCGAACCTGTCGAAGCGCCAGGGGCCGGAGCCGATCGTCGCCTTGCCGGTGTTGAAGTCGGAGGAAGACGCCCCGTTCGCCGCCCGCGCCGAGACGATGTAGGCCGTCATCGCATGCAGCGGCACGACCGGATCGACGCCGCGGCTGCGCAGGCGCAGCGTGCGCGTATCGACCACCTCCAGCGCGGCGGTGGATGCGGCGAGCCGGATATAGGGAGCCGGGCTGTTCGGGACCTTCGGCATCCGCTCCAGGCTGAAGCGGATGTCCTCCGCCGTGACCGGCGTGCCGTCGTGGAAGGTCGCACCCTCGCGGATGGTGAACTCCCACAGTTCCGGCTCGACCTGCCGGAAGCTGGTCAGGCCGGGGACCGGGTGCAGGTCGGCGTCGGAATCGACCAGCGTGTCGAAGATGTGCCGCGCGATCATCTGGTTCGCGCCGACCAGCGCGAAGTGAGGGTCCATCGAGGAGGTCTCGGTCTGGACCGCGATCCGCGCATCCTGCGCGCCGGCGGCAAGCGCCCCGCAGAACAGGAGCGCCGCCGTGGCTGTACGCATCAGACGCCCTTGAACGGATCGTCCACCGAATGCGCCGGCTGCGTGAACCATTCCGCTCCCCTTTCGGTGACGAAGATGTGGTCCTCCAACCTTATGCCGCATTCGCCATAGACGGCGAGGGTCGGCTCGATGCTGCCGCACACCCCCACCTCGAGCGGAAGCGTGTTGCCCTTCACGAAGTACGGGTCCTCGTGCCCGTCCATGCCGAGCCCGTGACCGACGCGGTGCGGCAGGCCGGGCACCTTGTAGCCGGGGCCGAACCCGGCATCGACGATCACCTTGCGCGCGGCATCGTCCAGCGCGCCACAGGCCACGCCGGGCTTCGCCACCGCGAAGGCGGCCGCCTGACTTTCCTTCACCGTGTCCCACAGGAACCGCTGCCGCTCGGTCGGTTCGCCGAACACGTAGGCGCGGGTGATGTCGGAGCGGTAGCCGTGCAGCGCGGAGCCGGTGTCGATCAGCACCACCTCGCCCGGCTTCAGCGACTGCGCATAGGGCACGCCGTGCGGATAGGCGCTCGCCTCGCCGAACAGCACGATGTTGAACGGGCACGGCCCGTCGAAGCCAGCGGCGAGATGGGCAGCGTTGATGAAGGCCTGCACGTCGCGGGTGCTGATGCCCTCGTGCAGGATGCGCGCGGCGGCGGCCTGAATGCGCAGCGTCATGTTCATCGCCTGACGGATCAGCGCGATCTCATGCTCGCTCTTGGTCATCCGGCAGGCGGTCGCGACCCTGGTGGAGCGCGCGACGCGGAAATCGTCCCCGCCGGCGACCCGCAGCATGTCGGCGACGAAGGCGCGCGCCTGATCGTCCACCGCCACGGTGCCGGATCGGACCTGCCGCTCGCGCAGCGTCTGGATCACCAGCGCGGCCGGGTCCTCGTCCTCCTCCCAGCCGCGCACGGTGGCGGGCAGCTTGAGCATGGTGCGGATGCGCTCGGCCTCGAACTCGGGCACCACCCAGGTGGGCTCGCCGCGGCGCGGGATCAGGCAGCCGACCATGCGCTCGCTCTGCCCGTGCGAGACGCCGGTGAAGTAGGCGAGGCTGGTCGTGCCATCGAGCCAGATCGCCTCGATCCCGGCCTCGTCCATCTTCGCCTGCGCGGCGGCGATGCGCCGGGCGTGCTCCTCCGCCGCGATGGGCGGCACCGCGTCCCGCTCATTGCGGATCGCTGCCAGTTCGCGCGCCGCGTCCGAACCACCCACGCCAGCCGTCATGCCCGATCTCCGTTCTGCGGGCGCGGACGCTGCCGCAGGCCGGGCGGGCGGTCCAGTGCCGGCGGCGTGGAGGCCTCCTCCGCCCTGCCCCGCGATCGTGTCCGGGCAGCACTTTCAAGGTTTCGCCTTGCCGCAGTGCACAAAACGGTCCGCGGCAGCACCCGCAACGGACAGTCCGATGGTTCAGCGGGTCTTCTGTCCGCGAAGGCGGCACATGCGACATGCTGGCATGGTTGTGCCGCGTCGCCATCGCACCGCCGGGGGTTCACGCGGAAGGGATGGCTGGCCTAACATCGGGTTCCTTCCGGAGGATACGGAGAAGATGACCCCGCCCCGCGCGAATTCCGCCGCTGCCCGCGACGCCGCCTACGTCCTTCACCCCTACACCGACCTCAAGCAGAACGCCGAGAACGGTTCGCTTGTCATCGCCCACGGCAAGGGCGTGCGCGTCTACGACGAGGCGGGCAAGGACTACATCGAGACGGTTGCCGGACTGTGGTGCGCCTCGCTGGGGTTCGACAACGAGCGTCTGGTCCAGGCCGCGGCGAAGCAGATGCGCGCCCTGCCGTTCTACCACGGCTTCACTGGCCTCTCGCACAACCCGATGATCGACCTCGCCGAGATGATCATCGAGCGTGCGCCGGTGCCGATGAGCAAGGCGTTCTTCGCCAACTCGGGGTCCGAGGCGAACGACACCGCCGTCAAGATGGTGTGGTACTACAACAACGCCATGAACCGGCCGAACAAGAAGAAGATCATCGGCCGGATCCGCGGCTATCACGGCATCACCGTCGCATCGGGTTCGGTGACCGGCCAGGTCGCGAACCATCGCGCCTTCGACCTGCCGCTGGGCGACCGCTTCCTGCACACGATCTGCCCGACCTTCTACCATGCGGGCCTGCCGGGCGAGACGGAGGAGGCCTTCGCGTCGCGCTGCGCCGAGGAACTGGAGAAGCTCATCCTCGCCAACGATCCGGACACGATCGCGGCGATGTTCGCCGAGCCGATCATGGGCGCGGGCGGCGTGGTCGTGCCGCCGAAGGGTTATTTCCCCAAGATTCAGGCGGTTCTGAAGAAGTACGACATCCTGCTGGTCGCCGACGAGGTGATCTGCGGCTTCGCACGGACCGGGAATTTCTGGGGCTGCCAGACGCTCGACATCGAGCCCGACATCCTCACCTGCGCCAAGGCCATCACCTCCTCCTACCTGCCGCTTTCGGCGGTGCTGGTGAACGAGAAGGTGTTCAGCGGCCTGTCCGCCAAGTCCCATGAGCTCGGCACGTTCGGGCACGGCTACACCTATTCGGGGCATCCGGTTGCGGCCGCCGTCGCGGTCGAGACGCTGAAGATCTACGACGAGATCAACATCGTCGATCATGTCCGCGACGTCGGCGCCCATTTCCAGGCCGAGCTGCGCCGCCGCTACGCCGACCACCCGCTGGTGGGCGAGGTCCGCGGCGTGGGCCTGATCGCCGGCATCGAGCTGGTGAAGGACAAGGCGAAGAAGGAGAACTTCGACCCGTCCGCGAAGGTCGGGCCGAAGCTGATGAACATCGGCCGCCAGCACGGCCTGATCTGCCGCGCCATGGTGATGGACAGCATCGGCTTCTCGCCGCCGCTCATCATCACCAAGGAAGAGTGCGACGAGATGCTGGACCGGTTCGACAAGGTGCTGAGCGACCTGTCCGCGCAGCTTCGCCGGGAGCAGATCTCGGTCGTCTGAACACCGTTAGACGCGCGTGACTGGAAGGGCCGTCGGTGCAAGCCGGCGGCCCTTTCGCATGCGGGGGCCGGAGACGGGTGGACAGGGAGCCACAACGGATGTGTTATAACAGATGCCAGACAACAGGGACTGCGCATGCCGGCTGCCGCCCTCGCCCGCCTCCCGCTCGAACCCGCCACATCCGCCATCGGACTGGTCGATCTGGGGACGATCGACCGCCCTGCCCCCTTGGGCGCGCAGGCCTCGGAAATGCTGCGCAGCGCCCTTCGCCGGGGCACGCTCCGACCCGGCCAGCGCCTGACCACGCGCGACGTTGCCGCCACGCTGTCGATCAGCCCGACACCGGCGCGGGAGGCCATCACGCGGCTGGTGGCCGAGGGCGTGCTGGAACTCGGCGCGGACCGCACGGCCGTCGTGCCAGTCCTGACCCGCGCCCGCTACGAGGAACTGTTCCTGATCCGCTCGGAACTGGAGGCGCTCGCCGGCCGGCTTGCCTGCGGCCGCGTCGAGCCCGACCGGCTCGCGCGCCTCGAATCCATCTACCGGACGCATGCCGCCGCCGTTGAGGCGGGGGACGGCAGCGGGGCGCTCGCCGCCAACGCGACCTTTCACAACGCGCTCTACGAAGCCTGCGGCCTGCCGACCCTTATCCAGATGATCGATTCGCTCTGGCTGCAGGTCGGCCCGTCGCTGACCCTCCTGTTCTCGGGCGGTGCGCAGGGGCCATGGATCGGCGCGACCACGCACCGCGCCATGATCCGCGCCATCCGCACCGGCGATGCGGAGGCGATGGGCGCGGCCATCCGGCAGGACCTCAACGAGGGACGGGGCCGGCTGCTCCCGCTGCTGCCCGCATGAGCGCGATCCGGCTGGAGGAGCAGGGCCTGCCGCGCGATGCGGTGATGCGCATGCTGGAGGAGACGCGGCACGGCGACGCCGACTGGCGGGGCGGTCGCGTCCCCCTCTACGTCTTCGGCGCCCCACCCGACGTGACCGAGATCGGCCAGGCAGCGTTCAACGCCTTCTTCAGCGAGAACGCGCTCGGCGCGCGCCGCGCCTTCCCTTCCCTCGCGCGCATGGAACGCGAGGTGATCGGGATGGGGCTGGACCTGTTCCACGCCTCCCCCGACGCGGTCGGCAACATGACCTCCGGCGGGACGGAGAGCATCGTGATGGCGGTGAAGGCCGCCCGCGATCATGCCCGCCGGCATCGCGGACAGCCCCATCTGCGGGGCAATCTGGTGCTGCCCCTGTCCGCCCACCCGGCCTTCGACAAGGCCGCTGCGCTGATGGACATCGAGGTCCGGCGCATCGCCCTGACCGGCGCGCTGGTGGCCGATGTGGCCGCGATGGACGCCGCCGCGGACGGCGAGACGCTGATGCTCGTCGGCTCCGTGCCGTGCTTCCCCTACGGCACGATCGACCCGATCCCGGCGCTCGCCGAACTGGCGCAGCGGCGGGGCATCTGGCTGCATGTCGATGCCTGCGTCGGTGGCTGGCTCGCCCCGTTCGCCGCCGATCTCGGCCGGCCCATTCCGCGCTTCGACTTCGCCCTGCCGGGCGTGTGCTCGCTGTCGGCGGACCTGCACAAGTTCGGCTTCTGCCCCAAGCCGGCATCCACGATCTTCTACGCCTCGGCCGAACTCGCGGCTTTCCAGCGGCTGGAATTCGACACCTGGCCCTCGGGCCGCTTCGGCACCGATACGCTGGTCGGCACGCGCCCCGGCGGCGCGGTCGCCGGCGCCTGGGCCGTGCTGCGCTATCTCGGCCGCGCCGGCTACCGCCGCATCGCCGCCGACCTGCTCGCGATCCGCGACGCCTATGTCGAGGGCATGCTTGCCATCGAGGGCATGCACATGCGCGGCGACCCGCCGCTGATGAACCTCGCCTTCGGCTGCGAGGACGTGGACATGGCGAAGATCGCCACGCTGCTCTCCGCGCGCGGCTGGGTGCCGGGCCAGCTCCGCACGCCGCCGAGCCTGCACCTGATGCTCTCGCTCCATCACGGCCCGGCGCGCGCCGCCTACGTGGCCGACGTCGCCGCCTGCGTGGCGGAGCTGCGCGGCGGGCAGAACGCCACACGTTCGGAGGCGCATTACGCATGAGCAAGCGCGTGCTTCTGGCCGCGGTGATGCACGAGGCCAACAGCTTCGCCCGCCGCTTCGCGCCGCTCGATCATTTCCGCCGCCAGGGCGTGTTCCTCGGCGACGAGATCCCCGCCCGCTTCGGCCCCACGCGCACGGAGATGGCCGGCTTCCTGGAAGCCGCCCGCGCGGAGGGCTGGACGATCAGCACCCCCATCGCCGTGCCGACCGCCCCTGAGGGACCAGTGGCGCGCGATGCCTACGCCTTCTTTCGCGACCGGCTTGCCGAGGGCGCATGGAGCGCAATGCCGCTGGATGGCGTGCTGCTCGCGCTGCACGGCTCGATGGTCGCCGAGGGCGAGGATGACGGCGATGGGGGGCTGGCCCAGGCGGTGCGCGATGCTGTCGGCCCCGATGTGCCGATCTCCATCACGCTCGATCCGCATTCCAACGTCTCCGACCGGCTCGCGGCCGCGGTGAACGCGATCACCGCCTACCGCACCCATCCGCACACCGACCACAAGGAGACGGGGCTGCGCGCGGCGGAGACGCTACGGCGCACGATGGCGGGCGAGATCAGCCCGCGCGTGCATCTGGTGCGCAGCTTCCAGATGCGCGGCTTCGACTCCTCGCGCACCACCCTGCCGGGCGGTCCGATGCGCCGCGCACTGGCGCTGGCGCGGCAGATCGAGGCCGAGGACCCCGATGTGATCGAGGTCAGCATCCAGTCCGGCTTCGTGCTGGCCGATGTCTGGCAGGTCGGCCCCTCGGTCGCGGTGACCGCGAACGGCGACGATCCGCGCTTCCGCCGCTACGGGGAGCGGATGATCCGCTTCGCCTGGGAGGAGCGGGAGAACGACACGGTGCCGATGCTGCGCGTCGAGGAAGCGATGCGCCAGGCGCGCGCCGTCCCGCCCGGGCCGGGCCCCGTGGTGATCGCCGACTTCGGCGACGCGCCGGGCGGCGGTGCCTATGGCGATGCCACCGCGCTGCTGCGGCTGGTGCTGGAGCACCCGATCCCCGGCTCCGTCTTCGCCTCGATCTTCGATCCCGAGGCGGTCCGGCGCGCGCAGGACGCGGGCGTGGGCGCGCGCATCCGCATCGGGCTCGGCGGCCACACCGCGCCGGAGTACGGCGGCGGGCCGGTGGAGGGCGAGTACGAGGTGCTGCGCCTGTCGGATGGCGCCTATGTGCACGAAGGCCCCTACACACCCGGCCTGCGCGGCAATTTCGGCGCCTCGGCGCTGCTCGCGCGCAACGGGGTGCGCATCATCGTCAGCACCTTCCAGCGCAACATCCTCGATCAGCAGCAGCTCAAGATCTTCGGCATCGAGCCGCGCGAAACCGGGCTGATCGCGCTGAAATGCATGGACGCGTTCCGCGCCGCCTTCCAGCCGATCGCCCGCGCGGTGATCGCCTGCGAGTCCGGCGGCGTGTCGAGCCGCACGCACGGCGCCCTGCCCTACCGCAACGTCCGCCGGCCGATCTGGCCGCTCGACCCGCCCGAAGCTGTCCTCGCGCAAGCGGAGTTCCTGCGATGATCCGCCTCCTGCTCGCCGCCATGCTGTTCGCGTTGCCGGCCGCCGCACAGGAGCGCGTGCTGCGCTTCGTGCCGACCGGCGACCTGCGCGTGCTGGATCCGATCTGGACCAGCGCCGCCATCACGCTGAACCACGGCCAGATGATCTATGACGTGCTGGTCACGATGGACTCGCAGTTCCGCCCGCAGTTGCAGATGGCGGAAAGCGTGCAGACCAGCGAAGACGGGCTGCGTTGGACCTTCAGGCTGCGCCCCGGCCTCGTCTTCCACGACGGCACGCCCGTGCGCGCCGCCGATGTCGCGGCCTCCATCACGCGCTGGGCCAAGCGGGTGACGGCCGGACAGGCGCTCGCAGGGCGTGCGCGGTCCATCGCCGCGCAGGACGAGCGCACGGTGGAGATCACCTTCGACAAGCCCTTCGGCCCGGTGATGGAGAGCCTCGGCTCCCCGCTGCTCGCCGCCTTCGTGATGCGGGAGGCGGATGCGCAGACCGATGCCTTCCAGCAGGTCCGCACCGCCATCGGCTCGGGTCCCTATCGCTTCATCCCCGAGGAGTTCCGCGCCGGCGACCGCGTCGTCTATCGCCGCTTCGAAGGCTACGTGCCGCGGCAGGAGCCGCCGGACGGATATGCCGGCGGCAAGGTCGCGCATTTCGACCGTGTCGAGTGGATCTACCTGCCCGATCCCGCCACCGCGGTCGGTGCGCTGGCCAAGGGCGAGGTCGACTTCCTCGAAGGGGTGCCGGCCGACCTTCTGCCGGTGGCACGCCGCGCGCAGGGCGTGACGGTGGAGGTGCTGAACCGGTCCGGCTTCATCGGCACCGTGCGCCCGAACGCCGTGATCCCGCCCTTCAACGATCCGCGCGCACGGCAGGCGCTGCTGCTCGCCATCGACCAGGACGAGTTCGACAACGCGATCGCCGCCGAACCCGCGCTCGCGAAGCGCTGCCAGGCCGTGTTCGTGTGCGGCACGCCGTATGAATCCGATGCGCGGCTCGACGAATGGCGCAGCCCGGATCTGGAGCGCGCGAAGAAGCTCCTCGCCGAGTCCGGCTATCGCGGCGAGCGCATCGTCGTGCTCGACCCGGCCGACCAGCCCGACATCCGCATGATGGCGCTGCTGACCGCGAACGCGCTGCGCCGCATCGGCGCCAATGTGGACGTCCAGACGATGGACTGGTCCACGCTGATCACGCGGCGCAATACGCGCGAGCCGCCGGACCGCAATCCGAACGGCTGGCACATCGCCACGACGTTCTGGGGCGGCTTCTCGCTCTCCAGCCCGATCACCAACACGCCGCTGGTTTCCACCTGCGACGGCCGCAACCTCTACGGCTGGCCGTGCGACGAAGAACTGGAGCGCCGGCGCGCGGCCTTCCTCGATGCGCGAACGCTGGAGGCGCAGAAGCAGGCCGCGGTTGCTATCCAGGAGCGCTTCTTCGATGTGGTGCCCTATGTGCCGACCGGCATCATCCTGCGACCCGTCGCCTATCGCGCGGACCTGAAGGATCTTCCGGCAACGCTGTATCCGGTCTTCTGGGGCGTGCGGCGCTAAGGCGCCGGCCGGGCCGCCAGCCAGTCCGGCCAGATCGCGGCGACGGCCGCATGGCGCGCGCGGATCGCGTGCGGCCACGCAGGATCCTGCCCCGGGCGGTAGCGCGCATCGGCGGCCGGCGTGACGACGACCGGCGGGGCGCCGAGCTGGTCCGCCGTGATGTCGATAATGAAGCCGCCGCTCACCACCCAGGCATGGTGGTGCCAGCCAGCATCGCCGGCTTCAGGCGGTGCATGATCCGGCAACAGCATCCCGCTCGCCCACTCGGCTGATCGCCCCTCCGCCCGCAGCACATCGCGCAGGAACAGGCTGCTGCGGCCGCAGGTGCGGGTGGAAAGGACAGCCGGCGCAGAACCGGCACCCGCGCAGTGCCATTCCGGCCAGATCGGTTCCAGAAACGCCCGCGAAGCGGCGGCAATACGATGCAGATCGGCGAGCGGATCATCCATGCGGCCTCGGCGGCGCGCAGATGTCAGCGGGCTCGGCGCACCGTGTAGTCGGCGACGCCTTCCAGCGCGCGCCGTAGCTCGCTGTCCGGGAAGACGGCCAGCGCGGCGCGGGCCGAGGCGGCGTAGTGCTCGGCACGGGTGATGGTGGTGGCGATGGTGCCGTGCCGGGCCATCAGCCGCATGGCGAAGTCGAGATCGCCGTCGCGCTGCTCAAGCTCCTCGATCGTGCGCTGCCAGAAGCCGCGCTCCGTCTCGTCGCCGGCGGCGTAGGCGGCGAGCACCGGCAGCGTCACCTTGCCCTCGCGGAAATCGTCGCCGACGGTCTTGCCCAGCTTCGCCTGATCGGCGGTGTAGTCGAGCGCGTCGTCGATGAGCTGGAAGGCGATGCCGAGGTCGCGGCCATAGACGGTCAGCGCCTGCTCCTCCACTTCCGGCCGGTCGGCAACGACGGCGCCGACGCGCGTCGCCGCCTCGAACAGCGCCGCGGTCTTGCCGCCGATCACTTCGAGGTACTTCGCCTCGCTCGTGGACAGGTCGTTCTGGGTGACGAGCTGCAGCACCTCGCCTTCCGCGATCGTGGCCGAGGCGCGGGAAAGGATGTCGAGCACGCGCAGATTGCCGTCCTCGACCATGAGTTGGAAGGCGCGGGTGAACAGGAAATCCCCAACCAGCACCGACGCCTTGTTGCCGAACACCGCATTGGCGGACGCAGCGCCGCGCCGCAGCGCGCTCTCGTCCACCACGTCGTCATGCAGCAGCGTGGCGGTGTGGATGAACTCCACGCAGGCGGCGAGCGCGACGTGGCGCTGGCCGGTGTGGCCGCACAGCCGCGCGGCGGCGAGCGTGAGCAGCGGGCGGATGCGCTTGCCGCCGGCCGAAACCAGATGCGCGGCCACCTGCGGGATCAGTTCGACGGGGCTGTCCATGCGCGCGACGATGGTGCGGTTGGTCGCGGCAAGGTCGTCGGATACCAGCGCGACGAGCGCGCCAAGCGCATCCTCCCCGGCCACACCATGGGCGTGGGCAGCGGGGCTGGACAGGGTTCCCCCGTCGCGGAGGGAGGTGGATTGCGAGGCGGTCACGCGGTTGGTATCGGCGGGCCTGCAAATGCGGTCAAGGCGAAGGATTCCCGCCCCTTGCGCGTCATCGCCCGTTCCACCGATCCGGTGCGCCTCAACTACCTGGCGTCACTGCTTGCCGACGCCGGCATCGCCACATTCCTGCTGGACGAACACATGAGCGTGCTGGAAGGCAGCATCGGCGCCCTGCCCCGCCGGCTCGCGGTCGCCGGAGAGGATGCCGCGCGGGCGGAAGCTGTCCTCGCCGCCGCCGGCGAGACGTGATCACCACGCACGGCACGCTGCTCGGCGGCCGTGTCGCCTATGCACAACCGGCGAGAGGCTTTCGCAGCGGGATCGAGCCGGTGCTGCTCGCCGCCGCCATTCCGGCGGAACCCGGCGAGCACGTGGTCGAGGCCGGAACTGGCGCGGGTGCGGCATTGCTGTGTCTCGCCGCCCGCTGCCCCGGGATCGCCGGAACCGGCGTGGAGCGTGATCCGGCACTCGCCGCGCTGGCCGGTGAGAACGCAACCGCAAATGGCTTCAGCACCCTGCGCATGATCGCCGGCGAGATCGAATCATACCTGCCGAACCGCCCCGCCGATCACGCCTTCGCCAACCCGCCCTACCATCCGCCGGGCGGCACCGCCTCGCCGGATGCGGCGCGCGAGACCTCCAAGCGGGGCGCACCGGGCACCATCGCGGCCTGGGTCGCGGCGCTGGCGCGCTGCGTCGTTCCTCGCGGGACCGTGACGCTGATCCTGCCCGCAGGCGCGCTTCCGGATGCCCTCGCTGCCCTATCCGTTGCGCGCTGCGGCGGCGCGCGGCTCCTGCCGCTCTGGCCGAAGCAGGGACGTGCGGCGAAGCTGGTCCTGCTTCAGGCGCGGGAGGACTCGCGCGCGGCCTTCGCCGTGCTGCCGGGGCTGGTGCTGCATCAGGACGACGGCCGCTTCACCGCCGAGGCAGAGGCGGTCCTGCGCGACGGCGCGGCACTTCCGATGCGCTGAGGCGGCCCACCCGTTCCGCACCCGATTCCGCAACGGCGGCATCCGGCCTAGCCTTGCGCGTCCGACTCGGAGAAGCGCATGTCCCGCCCAGACCGCCGCCTGCCCGCATCGCGCGCGATGATCGTCGCGCCGCAGCCGGAAGCCGCCGAGGCCGGCGCGGCCGTGCTCGCCGCCGGGGGCTCGGCGGTCGATGCGCTGATCGCCTGCGCAATGGTGCAGACCGTGGTCGATCCGATGATGTGCGGCCTGGGCGGCCTCGGCGTCCTGCAACTGCACGACCCGCGCAGCGGCAAGACCCAGGTGCTGGACGCACTGTCCACCTGCCCCGCCGCGGCGACGCCCGCGATGTGGGAAGACCGCTTCCTCGGCGAATGCGCCGACGGCTACGGCTACCGGCTGGAAGGGGCGCTCAACGAGATCGGCCATGGCGCGGTGACCACGCCCGGCATCCTGCGGCTGTGGCAGATGGCGCATGCGCGCTGGGGCCGCCGGCCCTGGGCGAGCCTGTTCGAGGCGGCGATCGGCTTCGCCTCCGGCGGCTGGATCGTCCGCCCGCACGTCCACACGATGTTCACCGCGGACGAGGCCGTCTACGGCCGGCTCTCCATGGCCGACAAGCTGGCGTTCACCGCGGAGGGCCGGGCGCTCTACATGCGGCCCGACGGCACGCCGAAGCGGCCGGGCGACCGGGTCGAGAACCCCGCGATGGCCGCCACGCTCGCCAGCGTCGCCGAGGGCGGGGCCGACGTGTTCTACGAAGGGCCGCTGGCACGCCGCATCGTCGAGGACATGCAGGCGCATGGCGGGCTGCTGAGCGCATCCGACCTCGCCGGCTTCCGCGTGACGGAGGGCGAGCCGATCACCGTGCCCTTCCGCGGCTTCACCGTTTCGCTGCCGCAGCCGCCCTCGGGCGGCATCGTCCTGGGCGAGGCGCTGCGAATCCTGCACCGCTTCGACCTGGCGGCGATGGGGCACAACACGCCGGATTACATCGAGACCGTGGGCGACGCGCTGCGTGCGGCGCTGGCGGACCGGGAGGCGCATATCGGCGACCCCGCCTTCCACCCGCCGCCGATCACGCAACTGCTGTCGGAAGAGCATGCGGAGATGGTCGCGGCATTGATCCGCCGGCGCGCGCCGATCCCGGTCCCGCCGCTATCGGCCGAACCGCGCGACACCACGACCATCTCCGTGGTCGATGCCGATGGCGTGTTGGCGAGCGTGACGCACACCCTCGGCGTGCCATCCGGCGTGATCCCGCCGGGGACTGGGATCATGCTGAACGGGGCGATGAACTGGTACGACCCGCGGCCGGGGCGGCCCGGCTCCATCGCGCCGGGCAAGAAGCGGTTCTCCTCGATGGCGCCCACCATCGTCTTCGACGCGTCCGGCCGCGCGGTGGCCACGCTCGGCGCGCCGGGCGGCGCATGGATCGGGGTGGCGCTGACGCAGGTGCTGCTGAACCTGCTGGAGTTCGGCATGACGATGCAGGAGGCGGTGATGGCGCCGCGCTTCTCGGTGACGACGCCGGCGATCGACATCTCCAACCGCATCCCCCACGCGGTGCAGCGGGAGCTGGAGCGTCGGGGACAGAAGGTGAAGCGCGCCGCGCACTCCTATCCCTTCGCAGCCCCGCACGGGATCACGCTGTGGGACGGCGTGGCGGAAGGCGGTGCGGATCCGCAGCGGGACGGCATGGCCGTGGGCGTCGCGTAGGTTCGTCGCCCCGATCCCGCCTGCGCGGGACCGCGGCTAGAGCTGGCCGACCTCGGGGTGGCGCAGGTGCCACAGCCGCTCATGGGCGGCCACGAGGCTTTCCATGTTCTTGCGGCGGTTGCCGTCCGGGCTCACCGGACGACGGGTGAGCATCATCTCCAGCACATGGAGAAGCTGCTCCGCGACCTCGTAATCGCCCTGATCGCAGGCATGGTGGAAGGCGATCAGGATCTTGTCGGACAGGCGACGGCTATAGCGCGGCGCCGGGCTCCGGGTCGCGTCGCGTGTCGTTGCATCATCCTCGATCTGATCGGCCATCAGCGCTCCCGGTGCCGGCCGGGACCCCCTGCGTAATCCTGCCTACACTAGCCTCCGCGCACGCGTCGCGGAACCGCCGATTTGGACGCGCTCGCGCGCGCTGCTCAACCCTCACGCTGCATGCGTTGCTGCAGTGCGGCCGTAATCTCCTCCACGGTTGCACCGTGGCGGAACAGCGTGCGGAATCGCCCGTCCGGCCCCATGAGATACAAGAAGGACGAGTGGTCCATCAGATAGGTGGACGCTCCCGGCGGCGTTACCTTCGCGTAGTAGACCCGATAGGCGCGCGCGATGGCGGCGACTTGCTCCGGCGTGCCGGTCAACCCGATCAGCCGGTCATCGAACAGCTTCACGTAGTCGGCCATCGCGGCCGGCGAGTCGCGTTCGGGATCGATGGTCACGAAGATCGGTGCCACGCGGTCCGCCTGCGGTCCGAGCTTGTCCAGCACCTCGCCAACCACCTGCAACTCTGTGGGGCAGACATCGGGGCAGAAGGTGAAGCCGAAGAACACCAGCATCCACTTGCCGCGATAGGTCTCGTTGGTGACCTCGCGGCCGTTGTGATCGGTGAGCGCGAAGGGCCCGCCGACTTCCACACCCGCAGGCAGCACCAGCCCACCTGCGTTCGGCACCGAGTCCTGCCCGCCCATCACCCGCGCGAGGTTGCGGGCGAAGGAATCGGCGATGCCCTCACCCGGCGCACGCAGCACCCAGGCTGCACCCCAGGCGCCCATGAGCACAGCGAGCAGAGCGACGGCACTCCAACGGATCAGTTTCATGACACCGGCTGTATACGTCGATTTCGGGAGGCTACAACCTCATGGCGCGCCGGTCGGACCTGCCTGTCCGACCGGGCTGCATGCGGCCGCAGCGGCACGCGCCAGAAGGATCATCCGCCGCGCCGCGAGCGTGGCTGCGGGCAGTCCGCCGCCGACATGCTGCGCGAGCGGATGCGACAGCAGGCCCTGCGCGATCGTATGCGCGACGAGGTCCGCTCCCGCGACGGAGGCGGCCGACAATGCGGTGCGACGCACCAGCGTCAGCATCGCCGCGGCACCCGGCCGCACGCCGTAGAGCGTGGCGACCTCGCGGATCAGGCGCACGCCGCGCCATGCGACGATGCCGGCATCGAGCGCAGCCGAAGGACTCGCCGCGGCAGCGAGGAAAGCCTGCGTCGCCGCGGTGCGGCCCAACGCATCGGCGCGCGCCGCAAGTTCCGCAGCGGGACCGGCGCGCAGCAGAGCAGCCACGGTGGTGGCATCGGGTGCTGCGGCGAGGGCTGCATCCAGCCCCTCCCCTGCTTCCACCCGTCCGGCCCACTCGCGCGCCGCGCGCTTCGCCGCCGCGGCGTCGTTGCCGGCCAGTGCGGTCCGCAGCCGGTCCACGGTGGCGAGCGAGGCCAGCCCTCGCAGCTCACGGCCCAGCCCGCGCACGATCAGCGCCGCGCCGGCCAGGCCCACAGCGGTGCCGATCCAGCCCAGCCAGGGCGAGCGGTCGAACAGCCCGGCGATAGTCGTCACAAGATCGAGCGCGACGAGCCCGCCGACCAGCACCGCCGCGCCGCCCAGCAACGGGCCCAGGCCGGAGCGGATCACCGGCGGGGTGACCGGCACGGGTAGGTTCTCCGGCTCCAGCCTCGGCGCGGCGAAGTTCTCCGCCTCGATGCGCGGGGCGACGCGGACGGGGCGTTCCTCCTCGCTCACAGCACGTCTCCCAGCAGCGCGACGAGCAGCGCATCAAGCCCGAGCTGCGGGATCGCCCCGCCGGGCAACGGACGCATCGGCTCGAACACCGGCACCTCCAGGAACGGATGCGCCCAGAACGCGGCGTCGGGCGGGTGGTCGGGTACCTCGCCCGGATAGCTGCGCGTCATCCGCCCTTCCCCCAGCACGCGCCCGCGCACGGCGGAGACATTGCGGCCTTCCAACGTCCAGACGAAGTCCTCCGTCGCGCGCACCGCGGCCACGGCGAGCGAGGCGGGCTGGGGCGCATCCGCCGGCAGGCGCACCAGCGCGGCCATCAGCGTGGCGAGGTTGCCGCGCTGGCGGGCGGCGACGTGGTCGGCCTTGGTCGCGGCGAACACCGCCCGGCCGATGCGCGGCGGCAGCAGCCGGTCGAGCAGCGGGATCGTCCGCAGGAAGGACGTGTCGTAGCGCAGCGCCGAGGACGCGGCCGACAGCGCCGCCTGCATGTCCGCGAACGCCGCCGGCCCGGCCGCGAGCGCGGCGAGCACATCCGCCAGCACCAGCACCCGGTCCACCGCCGCGAAACGGCCTTCCACCAGGTCGCGGCGGACGGCGTCGCGGTAGGCATCGAACCGGGCGGCGAGCAGCCGGGCGAGCGGGCTCGATCCGGGCAGCGGAAAGAAAGTCATCCAGGGCGGCTCCGGCCCCGGGGGCGGCATCAGGAAGCGACCGGGCTGCAACAGGCTCAGCCGCGCCTCGTCGCGCAGCCGGGCCAGCGCGGCGCGGTACAGCGCGTGTCCGCTCGCGGCCAGAGTTTCGTCCGCCGCGGCGTTCGCCGGCAGGCCCCGCGCGAAGGCGAGGAAGTCGCGCACCGGGGCGGCCGGTCCGCGTTCCAGCCGCGTCAGCGTGGCTTCGGACCAGAGGGTGAAATCCTCGGCGAGCAGCGGAAGATCGAGCAACCATTCGCCTGGGTAATCCAGCAACTCCAGCCGGATGCGGCGCGCTCCCAGCATCTCGCCGAGCATCGTCTGCCGCTCGACGGCAAGATCCAGCGCGAGCACCGAGACGGCCTGCGTCCGCTCCGGCCAACGTGGGGGATCGGCGGCCAGGGCGGCGATGTGCGCGGCGTGGTCGAAGCGCGGCAGGTCCTCAGCTCCCGCCGGCGCGATCGCGACCGTCATCCGCCGGCGGCCGAGATGCTGTGACAACAGCGGCAGTGCGGGCAGCCCGGCGCCGAGGGCGAGCAGGTTGGCGGCCGTGGAGGCCAGCAGCGCCGTCTTGCCGGCCCGCGCAAGGCCGGTGACGGCCACCCGGACCCGCCGGGTTCCCGGCATGAGGTCGGCAATCGGGGACAGCACGGCGTCGATGATGCCGCTCACGACCGCGCTCGCTTCAGTCCACCGGCCTGAGTGCGTCCACCAGCACCGCGTGATCGAGCCCGAGCGAACGGAACATCGGCTCGGGCGGCACGTCGCCGGAGAAGCTGAAGAACGCCTCGGCGCGGTTCGCGATCGGCTGCACCGGATGCATCCGGCGGCTGTCGAGCCACGCGTCGATCAACCGGCAGGCCAGCGCGCCGGAGGGTGTCACGATGCCGCTATGCGCCGCGATGCCCGGCAGCAGGCGCGCGAAGACATCGGCGAAATACTCGAAATGGGTGCAGCCGAGGATGAGGGAGGTGGCGCGGCGGGTGATCAGCGGGCGTGCTTGCTCACGCACATAGGCCGCGATGCGGTCGCGCCATTCGGGCAGCACGCGGCCGTCGGCATCCAGTACATGCGCCACGTCCACCGCCGCCACCAGCTTCTGCGCATCGCGCGCCACGACCATCACCGCGGACGGAAGTTGTTGCGGCGGGTCCCAGTTGCGGATGCCGGCCCGCGTGGTGCCGCCCGGCGCGCTCTCGTCCTCGCGGATCACCGCCACATAGGGCGTGCGCTCCGTGTCGATCACCGCCCCGGCGACCGGATCGGGCGCGAGGCCGGATCGCCCGAACGCATAAGGGATGAGCGGCAGCTCGTGACCGATCGCCGCGCTGAGTTCCGCGCGGAACAGCCCGACGATGACCTCGGCGTGGGACTGAATGGTCGCGGTCAGCGCGGTGCCCAGCACGCCGACCACCTTCACCCGCCGGTGTACCTGCGGCACGTCCACGATGCGGGCGCGCGCATAGGCAAGCCCCGCCGCCTCATCGACCACGCTGAAGACATGCGGCTCCGCGCCGGACTTGCCCTCGGTGCCGAGATGCCGCCACGCGGCCGATGCGGTGTTGCAGGCGATGCCGATCACCGGCGCCCAGGGCGCCAGCCGCCGGATGATCACATCGGACAGGTTCGCGACATCCTGCTGCGTGCGCGTGCCGTAGGGCAGGTTCGCGGTATCGCCGAAGAACAGCGTGGCGACGGGAAAGCCCGCCTCCGCGATCATGCGGGCGACGAACCCGGCCGTGACCATCCCACCGCTGCCGGAATCGAACACGCCGATCGCCTGCCCCGCCGCGATGGACAGGGCAGGCTCGCGGCGCAGGACGGTATCGGGCGGCGCGGCAGGCATTGTCGTGGCCGCGCTACTTCCGCTCGATCAGCTCGATCTTGTAGCCGTCCGGGTCCTCGACGAAGGCGATGACCGTGGTGCCGAACTTCACCGGGCCGGGCTCGCGCGTGACCTTGCCGCCGGCGGCGCGCACCTTCTCCACCGTCGCCTTGATGTCCGGCACGCCGATGGCGAGATGGCCGAAGGCGGAACCGAGCTCATACTTCTCGACGCCGTAGTTGTAGGTCAGCTCCACCACGGCCGCGCCTTCGGCTTCCTCGCCATAGCCGACGAAGGACAGCGTGTACTTGCCATCCGGCACGTCGCGGCGGCGCAGCTCCTTCATGCCCAGCGGGCCGGTGTAGAACTTCACCGACCGCTCCAGGTCGCCGACGCGGATCATGGTGTGCAGGAAGCGGTAATTTTCGGTCATGTCTTTTCCCTGTCGATGTCATCCGGGCCGAGGCCCAGCAGGAACAGTCCTCGCGCGTCGGCCTCGGCGATCGCCTCAGCCCGCTCGGCGAACAGCGTGCCGCCGGCCTCGAACGCGATGCCGACGAGCCCGGCAGCAGCCGCGCCCTGCACCGTGGCCAGACCGATTGTCGGCAGATCGGCGCGGCGATCCTGACCCGGCTTGACCAGCTTGACCAGAACGCCGCCGGGTCCGTCGCGGCGCAATACGCCGGCACGGGTCAGCATCGCATCGGTGCCCTCGATCGCCTCCACCGCCAGCACCAGCCCCTGCTGCACCACGCAGCCTTGGCCGACATCGACGCGACCCAGCGCGAGCGTCACGGCAATGCCACGGGCGATGTCCGCCATCGCGGCGGCGTCGGGCTTGGTGTGCGTCAGCAGGCCCGGCGGGGCGAGCGCCTCGCGCAGCACCTCATGTGCGCCGAGCACGGTGAAGCCCTCCTCGCCCAGCACCCGGATCACGGCGGCGAGCAGGCCGTCATCGCCAGCGAAGGCGGCGCGGCCAATGCGGCCGAGCAGCCGCGCGCCTTCGGCATCCGGCCGCAAGTCGAGCAGCGAGGGCCGGCGGATGGGTCCGACCAGAACGACGTCCCGTACCCCCGCGCCCCGCAGAAGGGTCAGGATCCGGCCGGCCGCCCCGATACGGGCAAATTCATGCGGAAACGGCGCAAGCAACTTCGCGTCGGCGAATCCCTCCAGCCCGACCAGATAGACGGGCCTGCCGATAGCGCGGGCGGCGCTTGCAACTTTAACGGGTATTTCTCCGCTACCGCATATAATTCCGAGTGTATTCACCAGATCATCAACCCATACGTTGTGGCGTTAACGCCACATAAAGGTAGCCGTGATACTTTGGGACTTTTCTGGTCACAAATCTGGTTGCGAATACAGCTTCCGCGAGTAAGGATCGCCGCATGCGCTGCCTGCTGACAGCTCGCGCAGCGCGTCTTGGAAGGTGAGCATGAACGACCCGGCCGACCGTGACGCAGGCGCGCCCACCGCATCGGGCATCCTGGGCTGTCTTCGTATGCTGGCGCAGGAAGCAGCGCAGCTCGACCTTGCAGCGACCTCGTCCGCGATCCAGCAGGCGATGGACGCCTGCCGCCTGGAAGCCATCGCCGCCGCCCTGCCGGATCGCCGACTGTTCCACTGATCGGCCCTGCCCGGGGCTATTCGTCCTCCCCCTCGTCCTGATGCCGCACGCGGGCGCGGATCAGGCCGCGATGGCTGTCCGCGCGCATGAAGGCGACGATCTCGGCAACCAGTTCGTCGTCGCCGAACTCCGCCTCCACGCGGTCGAACCGCTCGGACAGGACACCCGGGGAGACGAACAGGCCGCGGAAGGCCGCGCGCAGGCGGTGGATGCGCGCCTTGTCGAAGCCGCGCCGCTTCAGCCCGACGACGTTGAGCCCGGCGAGCCGCGCGCGGTTGCCGAGCACGAGCCCGAACGGGATCACATCCGCCTCGACACCCGCCACGCCGCCGACCATCGCCGCGCGGCCGATGCGCACGAACTGATGGATCGCCGCCGATCCGCCGATATAGGCGTGATCGCCGATCCGCACGTGGCCACCCATGACCACGTTGTTGGCGACGATCACCCCCTCGCCCAGTTCGCAATCATGCGCGACATGGGACACGGCGAGCAGGAAACAGCCGGCGCCCACGCGCGTCACGCCCGTGCCCTGCGGCGTGCCGCGATGGACGGTGACGTGCTCGCGCAACTGCGCGCGCGGCCCGATCTCCACCCGTGTCGGCTCCCCGCGATACTTCACGTCCTGCGGGGCCATGCCGACGGTGACGAAGGGGTACAGCACGGCGCCGGCGCCGATGCGCGCGTGGCCGTCCACGATCACGTGGCTGATCAGCCGCGCGCCCGCCTCGATCACAGCGTTCGGGCCGATCACGCAGAACGGGCCGATCTCCGCGCCCGCGGCGATCTCGGCACCGGGGGCGATGACCGCGCTCGGATGGATGCGGGCGGCCGCGTTCAGGGCGACGCTCACTGCGTGCGATCCATGATCATCGCCGCGAAGGTCGCCTCGGCCACCACCACACCGTCCACGCGCGCTTCGCTGCGGAACTTCCAGACATTGCCGCGGTTGCGATCCTTGGCTACGTGGATGCGGAGCTGATCGCCGGGTACGACGGGGCGGCGGAACTTCGCGCCCTCCACCATCATGAAATAGACCAGCTTGCCCTGAGACTCCTTGCCCAGCGTCTCGACCACCAGCACGGCGGCCGTCTGGGCCATGCTCTCGATGATGAGCACGCCGGGCATCACGGGCCTGGCCGGGAAGTGACCCTGAAAATAGTGCTCGTTGATGCTGACGTTCTTGATGCCGACCGCGCTCTCGTTCGGCTTCAGCTCGACCACGCGGTCAACGAGCAGGAACGGGTAGCGATGCGGGATCGCCTGCATGATGCGGGCGATGTCCACGTGGTCGATCACGGGGCTCTTGGGGGTGGAGGTGTCGTCCATTCACTCGCTCGATCGGTTCGGGCCCGGCCGCGATTCGCGGGATCGCCGATACAGCCAGGCGATCGCACGCAACGCCTCCTTCATCGGCCGGGCGGGGCTGCCGAAGATATCGGCGCCGGCTGGCACGTCGGCGATCAGGCCGGACTGCGCTGCAATGCGCACGCGATCGCCGACATGGAGGTGTCCGGCCATCCCGACCTGCCCGCCGACCATCACGAAATCGCCCAGCACGGTGGATCCGGAGATGCCGACCTGCGCGACGATCACGCAGCAACGGCCGAGGACGACGTTGTGCCCGATCTGTACCAGGTTGTCGAGGCGACTGCCCGCGCCGATCACCGTGTCCTGGGAGGAGCCGCGGTCGATCGTGGTGTTGGCGCCGATGTCGCAATCATCGCCGATGATCACCCGGCCGAGTTGCGGCACCGACACGAAGCCCTGCGGACCGGTGGCGAAGCCGAACCCCTCCTGCCCGATGCGCGCGCCGGGCAGCACGCGCACCCGGGCGCCCAGCAGGGCGTGGCTGATCGAGGCATGAGCCCCGATCCGTCCGTCGGGGCCGACCACCACGCCCGGGCCGATCACCGCGTTGGGGCCGATGCGCACGCGCGCGCCGATCTCCGCCCTCGCCCCAACGATGGCGCCGGGGCCGATTTCCGCGCTGGGGTCGATCCGGGCCGAGGGATCGACGACCGCCTTCGGGTGCGCGCCCGCCACGGCCGGCGGCTCGGGATGGAACAGGGCGGCAACCCGCGCCCAGGCGAGGTAGGGATCGCCCACGACGATGGCCCGCGTGCCGGCCGGCACGTCGCCCTCGGCCTTCGCACGCACCAGCACCGCCCCCGCCCGGGTCGTGCGCAGGGCCGGCAGATAGCGGGTGTTGTCGAGGAAGCTGACCTCGTCAGGCCCCGCAGTCTGGAGCGGTGCGATCCCCCGTAGCGAGAGACCGCCTGCGCAGGTCGCGCCGGCGGCCTCGGCCACCGCCGCGATGTCGTGCGGGCCGATGCGGGCGAAGAAGCGCGGGTCGCCCGCCATGCCTTACCGCTGCGGGCGCTGCTGTTGGCGCTGCTGCTGGGGCTGCGGCTGTGCCGGCTGCTGCTGCTGCGCCGGGGCGGAGGCCGCGGCAGGCGCCGCCGGCACCTCCGGCGGGATCGACACGGCCGGCAGGATCTTGTTCAGCTCGACCGCCACCTGCTCGCTGATGTCGAACTCGTTGACGTTCAGCGCCACCTGCGCGCGGTGCAGCACGAGGTTCATGCCCCGGCTGTCGGCGACCTGACGGATCACCGCGATCAGCATCCGCTCGATCTGCGCGAGCGAGAACTGCGCCGCCTCCTGGATCGCCTGGTTGCGCTCGCGGAAGACGCGCTGGGCGTTGGTGATGCGCTCCTGCAGCTCACGCTCGCGGTTGCGGAGCTGGTCGGCCGACAGCGACGCGCGCTGGTTGGCGAGCTGCTGCTGGGCATCGCGCCACGCCTGCTGCTCGCGCGCCGCCTCGTCGTTCAGCTTCTGCCGGCGCTGGCCGATCTCGCGCTCCACCTGCTGGGCGGCGGAAGAGATGCGCATGATGTCGGGCACACCGATCACGCCGATCACGGCGGCCGGCGGCGCTTCGCCGCGCGGCAGCGCCGGCAGTTCCGGGATCTGCTGCTGCTCGGGCCCGGCGCCGGGCTGCGGCGCCTGCACCTGGGTCTGGGGCGCCTGGGCGGGTCGCTGCTGCGCAGGCTGCTGGGCCGGACGCTGGGCAGGCTGCCCCTGACGCTGTTGCGGCTGGCCGCGCTGCTGGCCGGGCACGAAGAAGCCCGGATCCTGCTGTGCCGTGGCGGGAAGCGAAATAAGCGCGGCCGCGGTGACCGCGACGGCGAAACGGGTGAACTGACGCACTTTAGAACCTCGTGCCGAAACCAAATCGGAAGACCTGGGTCTCGTCGTAACTCTTCTTCACCACCGCCTGGGCGATGTCGATGTTCACAAGACCGAACGGAGACTTCCAGGAAACGCCGACGCCAGCGCCGACGCGCGGGCTGGCATCGTCGCGCAGATCGACGCCGGCGGGCACTGACAGCTGCGAGAGCGAGCCGACATCGACGAAGGCGCGGCCGGTGAGGCCGAAATCGGCCGGCAGCGGCAGCGGGAAACGCATCTCGGTGGACTGGGTCCAGATCAGCCGGCCGCCGAGGCTGTCGCCCGTGCTCACGTCACGCGGGCCGGCGCCGCCGGTCTCGAAACCGCGCAGATTGTCGCCGCCGAGAAAGAAGCGGTCGACGATGCGCTCGTTGTCCGACCCGCTCCAGTTCCACAGGTAACCACCGCCCGCGGACAGGGCGAGCACATAGGCCGGGTCGCCCAGCAGCCGCTCGAACGGGACGTAGTAAACGCCGTCGAGCCGCGTGCGCAGATACTTCACGTCGCCGCCAAGACCGGCGAAGTCGGTGCCCAGCCGGGCCACCCAGCCTTCGGTGGGCTCAATGCGGCTGTCGCGATAGTCGATCGTGAAGGTCTGGCCGATCTGCGACAGCAGCGTGCTGCCTTGCTGCTCCCTGATCGCGAGCGAGGCGCTGTTGTCCACGTCGAACACGTTGCGGTCCGACAGCGTGTAGGTCCAGGACTGGCGCAAATGGTCGTTGAACGCGTAGCCGATGCGCAGCGCAAAGCCGGTCCGCCGTTCGCTGTAGGACGAGGTGTCCTGGTTGTCGCGGCGGATATGGAAGACGTCGACGCCTGCAACCAGGTTGCGGTCGAGGAAGTACGGATCGGTGATCGACACGTCGATCTGGCTGCGCCGCTGCGCCAGCGTGGTGTTGATCTGTGCGTCCACGCCGGTGCCGAGCAGGTTGCGCTCGCGGAGACCGACGCTCGCCAGCAGGCCGGCGTCGGTGCCGTAGCCGCCGCCGATGGTCAGTTCGCCGGTCGCCTTCTCCTCCACCGTCGTGGTCAGGATGGCGCGGTCGGGCGCCGTACCCTGGGTGACGGCGATGTCGGCCTTGGCGAAGTAGCCGAGGTCGTTCAGCCGCTGCCGCGTGCGGCGGACGGCGGCGGCGTTGAAGGCATCGCCCTCGGCGATCCGGAACTCGCGGCGGATCACCTGATCCTGCGTGCGCACGTTGCCGACGATGTCGATGCGCTCGACGAAGACACGCGGCCCCTCGCCCACCTCGAACAGCAGGTCGATGCGGCGTTCCTCGCGGTTGCGGTTCACCCGCGGCCGCACCTCGACGAAGGCGTAGCCGCGCGACTGCACCTCGTCCTGGATCTTCGTCGCGCTGCGCTCGACGAGGTCGCCGTCGTACCAGTCGCCCTCGGAGAACATCACGAAGGGGATGAGGTCCGCGCCCTCGAGCCGGCGGATGTTGCTCTTCACGTCGACGGAGCCGATGCGGTAGCGCTCGCCTTCCTTGATCGTGAAGGTCACGAAGAAGGCGCTGCGGTCGGGCGACAGCTCGGCGGTCGACGCCGTGATCTCCACATCCGCGAAGCCGTTCTGGAGATAGAACCGGCGCAGCAATTCCCGGTCGTAATTCAGCCGGTCCGGATCGAGCGTGTCGGAGGTGGACAGAAAGCGCCACCACGCCTGCTCGCGCGAGGCGATGACCTCCTTGAGCCGGCTGTCAGAGAACTCGGTGTTGCCGACGAAGTTCACGCGGCTGATCAGCGTCGCGTCGCCCTCGGTGATCTCGAAGACCACGTCGACGCGGTTCTGGTCAAGCCGGATCAGCTTGGGTTCGACGCGCGCGGCATAGCGGCCGCGGCGGGCGTAGAGATCGAGGATGCGCTGGCGGTCGGCCTGCGCGAGCTGCGGGGTGAAGACGCCGCGCGAGCGAAGCTGCAGCTCCGGCCGCAGCACGTCGTCCGACAGCTTGCTGTTCCCCTCGAACGCGATGCGGTTGACGATCGGGTTCTCGACCACCTTGACCGTCAGCGTGGTGCCGTCGCGGCGCAGCGACACGTCCTCGAAGAGACCGGTGGCGTAGAGCGACTTCAGAGACCGGTCGAGCCGGTCCTCGCTGAACGGATCGCCCGGGCCGACCAGCATGTAGGAGCGGATCGTGCCCTCGTCGATGCGCTGGTTGCCTTCGATGACGATCCGCTGGATCAGGTTGCCCGCGGCGGCCGGCGTGGGGCGGCCGGCGCGCTGGGCCGGCGCCTCGGCAGGGCCCAGGACGGTCATCAGGGCCGCGGAGGCCAACAGGACGGCACGCAGTCGGGACAAGCGGCGATTCCCCGGAATGTAACGGCGGACGATACGGACCACGCCGCGCAGCATCGGCCCCCGACCCCGCACGGCATCAGCCCCTTAGCCCATCGGGTTCCGCGCCGCTAGCCGACGAGGCCGGCCACCCACTTCACCACGCCGAGGCTGGACAGGTCGTTGAAGGTCGCGAACACGAACAGGGCAATCAGCAGCGCGAAGCCGGC
>JBBCJT010000069.1:0-49230 GCA_037190665.1 Rhodovastum atsumiense
CGCGAGGTAGGCTATCGCCCGCCGCTCACGTTCCAAGGCCGGCGGGCCGCGGGCGTGGTGGAACTGGCAGACACGCCGGATTTAGGTTCCGGTGGCGCAAGCCGTGGGGGTTCAAATCCCTCCGCCCGCACCATCCGCCCCCGCTAACCGCCGGCCCGGCAGAGGGATTTCCGACCCAGATGCAGGTCACCGAGACGCTTTCCGAAGGGCTCAAGCGCGGCTTCACCATCGTGGTGCCGGCGGCCGACATCGAGGACAAGCGCGCCCAGCGCCTGGCCGAGCTGGCCAAGACCATGCGCCTGCCCGGCTTCCGCCCCGGCAAGGTGCCCCTGCCGGTGGTCAAGAGCCGCTACGGCACGGCCGTGCAGGCCGAGGTGCTGGAGCAGTCGGTGAACGACGCCACCCGCCAGGTCCTGTCCGACCGCGGCCTGAAGCCGGCGGTGCAGCCGAAGGTGGACGTCGTCAGCGTCGATGAGGGCAAGGACCTCGAGTTCAAGGTCGAGGTCGAGCTGATGCCGGACATCCCGATGCCGGATTTCGCCGGCATCTCGCTGACCCGGCTGAAGACCGAGCCCACCGAGGAGGCGATCGGCAAGGCGCTCGATTCAATCGCCAACCGCGCCCGGGATCTGGTGGAGGTCGCCGAGCCTCGCCCGGCCGTGAAGGGCGAGGTTCTGACCGTTGATTTTGTGGGAAAGATCGACGGTGAGGCGTTCGAGGGCGGCGCCGCAACCGACGCGGAGATCGAGGTCGGCGGCGAGGGTTTCATCCCCGGCTTCACCGAGCAGCTCGAGGGCATCGCCCCGGGGGAGGCGCGCACCATCAACGTGAGCTTCCCCGAGGGCTATGGGGCCGAGAAGCTCGCCGGCAAGGCAGCGACCTTCGACATCACGGCCAAGGCCCTGAAGCAGCCGGTGGTGCCGCCGGTGGACGATGCGCTCGCCACCAAGGTCGGGTTCGAGAACCTGGGTGCCCTGCGCGAGGGCGTCACCCGGCAGATGCAGCGCGAGTACGACCAGGTCTCGCGGCTGAAGCTCAAGCGCGCCCTGCTCGACGCACTGGCGGAGCGGGCCGATTTCGCCGCCCCCGAGAGCATGGTCGAGGCCGAGTTCGACGCGATCTGGCGCCGGGTGGAGGCCGACATGAAGGCTGGCCGGCTGGATGCGGACGACGCCGGCAAGGACGAGGAGACGCTGAAGCGCGAGTACCGCGGCATCGCCGAGCGGCGCGTGAAGCTGGGCCTGCTGCTGTCCGAGATCGGCCGGACCAACAACATCGCCGTCTCCAGCGACGAGATGGTCCGCGCGATGCGCGCCGAGGCCGGCCGCTACCCGGGCCAGGAGCAGCAGGTGATGGAGTTCTTCCGCAAGAACCCCCAGGCCGCCGAGGGGCTGCGGGCGCCGATCTTCGAGGACAAGGTGGTCGATTTCGTCGTCGAGCTGGCTAAGGTCGAGGACAAGTCGGTCTCCGCCGAGGAACTGGCCGCCGAGTCGGAAGCGCCGTCCGCCGCCTGACCGGCCAGGTGCTTGGCAGAGGGGCGTTCGCTTCCCAGATGATCACCCCGCGGGCATGTTCCCGCGGGTTCCGATGAAGGATGAGGCATGACGATCCGCGACCGCGATCCGGCGGAGATCTACGGCAATGCGCTGGTGCCGATGGTGGTCGAGCAGACCGCCCGGGGCGAGCGCGCCTTCGACATCTACTCGCGCCTGCTGAAGGAGCGGATCATCTTTCTGACGGGGCCGGTCTATGACCAGGTCGCGGCGCTGATCTGCGCGCAGCTCCTGTTCCTGGAGAGCGAGAACCCGAACAAGGACATCGCCTTCTACATCAACTCCCCGGGCGGGGTGGTGACGGCGGGGATGTCGATCTACGACACGATGCAGTACATCCGCAGCCCGGTCAGCACGGTCTGCATCGGCCAGGCGGCGTCGATGGGCAGCCTGTTGCTGGCGGCCGGCGCCAAGGGCAAGCGCTACGCCCTGCCGAACGCCCGGATCATGGTCCACCAGCCCTCCGGCGGTGCCCAGGGGCAGGCGACGGACATCGAGATCCAGGCGCGCGAGATCCTGGCCACGCGGGCGCGGCTGAACCAGATCTACGTCAAGCACACCGGTCAGGCGCTGGAGACGATCGAGAAGACGCTGGAGCGCGACCGCTTCATGTCGGCCGAGGAGGCGCACTCCTTCGGCATCGTCGACCAGGTGGTCGAAACCCGGCCGGGCGCGCCCGCCTGAGCGGGGCGGGCCGCGAAAAGTGATCGCCGCCGGGCTGTGGCGGCACGAAGCTTGCACTATTTCCGCAAGGCGGCTGCCCCCAGGGGCGGGCGGTTTGCTTGTCGCGCCGCAGCGACGGGGTCTATCTTTCCGCGATCACGGCTCCGGCGCGGACCGGGGCGGGAGTTGGCATGAGTAAGTCGGGCGACAGCAAGAACACCCTCTATTGCTCGTTCTGCGGCAAGTCGCAGCACGAGGTCCGCAAGCTGATCGCGGGCCCGACCGTGTTCATCTGCGACGAGTGCGTCGAGCTCTGCATGGATATCATCCGTGAGGAGAACAAGACGCATCTCGTGAAGTCGCGGGACGGGGTGCCGACGCCGAAGGAGATCTGCAAGGTCCTGGACGACTACGTGATCGGCCAGGACCACGCCAAGCGCGTGCTGTCGGTAGCGGTGCACAACCACTACAAGCGGCTCGCGCACGGCGCGAAGAACAACGACGTCGAGATCGCGAAGTCCAACATCCTGCTGGTCGGCCCCACCGGGTCGGGCAAAACGCTGCTCGCGCAGACGCTGGCCCGCATCCTGGATGTGCCGTTCACCATGGCGGACGCGACCACGCTGACCGAGGCAGGCTACGTCGGCGAGGATGTCGAGAACATCATCCTCAAGCTCCTGCAGGCGGCGGATTACAACGTGGAGCGGGCGCAGCGCGGCATCGTCTACATCGACGAGGTCGACAAGATCAGCCGCAAGTCCGACAACCCCTCGATCACCCGCGACGTCTCGGGCGAGGGCGTGCAGCAGGCGCTGCTGAAGATCATGGAAGGCACGGTCGCGTCCGTGCCGCCGCAGGGCGGGCGCAAGCATCCGCAGCAGGAGTTCCTGCAGGTCGATACGGCCAACATCCTGTTCATCTGCGGCGGTGCCTTCGCCGGGCTGGAACGCATCATCGGCGCGCGCGGCAAGGGCTCGGGCATCGGCTTCGGCGCCGAGATCCGCGGCCCGGACGAGCGGCGCATGGGTGCCATACTGCGCGAGGTCGAGCCGGAGGACCTGCTCAAGTTCGGCCTGATCCCGGAATTCATCGGCCGCCTGCCGGTTGTCGCCACGCTCGAGGATCTCGACGAGGCGGCCCTGGTCGAGATCCTGACCCGGCCGAAGAACGCGCTGCTCAAGCAGTACCAGCGGCTGTTCGAGATGGAGGGCGTGCGCCTCGCCTTCACGGACGACGCGCTCAAGGCCGTGGCGCAGCGGGCGATCCAGCGCAAGACGGGCGCGCGGGGCCTGCGCTCCATCATGGAGAACATCCTGCTGTCCACGATGTTCGAGCTGCCCGGCCTCGACAACGCGGAGGAGGCGGTGGTCAACCGCGAGGTCGCGGAGGGCCGCGGCACGCCGCTGATCACCTACGGCAAGGAGCGCCAGACGACGGCCTGAGCGCCCGCCGTCGGCAGGTCCTTGCGGCGGGAGGCGCGGGGCCCGATATCGAGATTCAACTGGTGGCAGGGGCGCGTGCCGAAATCGGGCGCGCCCGGGCCGACCGTCCAGATTGGAGGTCCCTGCGACATGAACGACCCCGAACAGCCCCCGCCGGCCCCCGAGCCGGTGCGCGCGGAAATGCTACCCGTCCTCCCGCTGCGCGATATCGTCGTGTTCCCGCATATGATCGTGCCGCTCTTCGTCGGCCGCGAGAAGTCGGTGCGCGCGCTGGAGGCGGTCATGAAGGACGACAAGCAGATCCTGCTCGTCGCCCAGAAGAACGCGACCCAGGATGATCCGTCCGCCGACGACATCTACCGCGTCGGCACCGTCTCGACGATCCTGCAGCTCCTCAAGCTGCCCGACGGCACCGTCAAGGTGCTGGTGGAAGGCAGCCGCCGCGCGCGCATCGCCAGCTTCAAGGAGACCGAGCAGTACTTCGAGGCCTTCGTCGAGCCGATCGAGGAGCAGGCCGCGGAATCCGGCAAGGAGACCGAAGCGCTGGGCCGCTCCGTGGTCGGCCAGTTCGAGCAGTACATCAAGCTCAACAAGAAGATCGCGCCTGAGGTGCTGGTCTCGATCAACCAGATCGAGGACGTCTCCAAGCTCGCCGACACGGTCGCCTCGCACCTGAACCTCAAGATCAACGAGAAGCAGGAGCTGCTGGAGACCGCCGCCGTCACCGAGCGGCTGGAGCGTGTGTTCGCCCACATGGAGGGCGAGATCGGCGTGCTGCAGGTGGAGAAGCGCATCCGCAACCGCGTGAAGCGGCAGATGGAGAAGACGCAGCGCGAGTACTACCTGAACGAACAGCTCAAGGCGATCCAGAAGGAGCTGGGCGAAGGCGAGGACGGCAAGGACGAGACCGCCGAGCTGGAAGCGCGCATCCGCAAGACCAAGCTGTCGAAGGAAGCGCGCGAGAAGGCGGTCGCGGAGCTGAAGAAGCTGCGCACCATGTCGCCGATGAGCGCCGAGGCCACGGTGGTGCGCAACTACCTCGACTGGATGCTGTCCATTCCGTGGAAGAAGCGCAGCAAGGTCAACCGCGACATCGTCGCGGCCGAGAAGGTGCTGAACGAGGACCACTACGGTCTCGACAAGATCAAGGAGCGGATCGTCGAGTACCTCGCGGTGCAGGCGCGCTCGCCCAAGATCAAGGGGCCGATCCTGTGCCTCGTCGGCCCGCCCGGCGTGGGCAAGACCTCGCTCGGCAAGTCGGTCGCCAAGGCCACGGGCCGCAACTTCGTGCGCATGAGCCTCGGCGGCGTGCGCGACGAGGCGGAGGTCCGCGGCCACCGGCGGACCTATATCGGCTCGATGCCCGGCAAGGTCGTGCAGGGCATGAAGAAGGCCAAGACCTCCAACCCGCTGTTCCTGCTCGACGAGATCGACAAGCTCGGCCAGGACTGGCGCGGCGATCCCACCTCCGCGCTGCTGGAGGTGCTGGACCCGGAGCAGAACTCCACCTTCGCCGACCACTACCTCGAGGTCGACTACGACCTGTCGGACGTGATGTTCGTGACCACGGCGAACAGCCTGCGCATGCCGCAGCCGCTGCTCGACCGCATGGAGATCATCCGCATCCCCGGCTACACCGAGGATGAGAAGGTCGAGATCGCGCGTCGCCACCTCATCCCCAAGCAGAGCGAGGCCCACTCGCTCAAGAAGGATGAGTGGTCGATCACCGAGGACGCGCTGCGGGAGCTGATCCGCACCTACACGCGCGAGGCCGGCGTGCGGAACCTGGAGCGCGAGATCGCCAACCTCGCCCGCAAGTCGGTGAAGGACATCGTCACCGGCAAGGGCAAGAAGGTGGCGATCACGAAGAAGAACCTCGAGAAGTTCGCCGGCGTGCCGAAGTTCCGCTTCGGCGAGGCGGAGTCCGAGGACATGGTCGGCGTGGTCACCGGCCTCGCCTGGACCGAGGTCGGCGGTGAGATCCTGACGATCGAGAGCGTGCTGCTGCCCGGCAAGGGCAACATCAAGCAGACCGGCAAGCTCGGCGACGTGATGCAGGAAAGCGTGTCGGCGGCACTCAGCTACGTGCGCAGCCGCTCGCTCCAGTTCGGCATCAAGCCGACGCTGTTCGAGAAGCGCGACATCCACGTGCACGTGCCCGAGGGTGCCACGCCGAAGGACGGGCCGAGCGCGGGTATCGCCATGGCGACCTCGATCGTCTCGGTGCTCACCGGCATCGCGGTCCGCAAGGACATCGCCATGACCGGCGAGATCACGCTGCGCGGCCGCGTGCTGCCGATCGGCGGGCTGAAGGAGAAGCTGCTCGCCGCCCTCCGCGCCGGCATCACGACGGTATTCATCCCGAAGGAGAACGAGAAGGACCTCGCCGAGATTCCGGACAACGTGAAGAAGGGGCTCACGCTGATCCCCGTGGCGCACGTGGACGAGGTCATCGGCCAGGCGCTCGTGCGCAAGCCCGAGCCGATCACCTGGGAAGAGCCGGAGGAGGCGCCGCAGCCCAAGCCGGCCGGGGAGCCCTCGCCGCTGGTGGCGCACTGAACCGCGCGCGGCGATACCGCACCTGCGAAACGGGGCCGCCTTCGGGCGGCCCTTTTCGTTTGGTCGCCGAGTCGCGGGTGCCGAATCGACGAAACCGGCGGATTCCTTGGGGAAAACGGGGGTCAGGGTCGTTGACGGCGCAAAATTGCGCTGCGTAGTGTGGCCCCGACCGGGCGGCGATTCGCGCTGTCCGTGATACGCGCGGACGCAACAGCGAAGGGAAGGGTTGCCGGCGATGAACAAGATGGACCTGATCGCGGCCGTGGCCGACGAGACGGAGCTGCCGAAGGCCAAGGCGGGTGAGGTGGTGGATGCGGTATTCGCCGCCATCGAGAAGGCACTGAAGAAGAAGCAGGAGGTGCGGCTGGTTGGCTTCGGCACCTTCGCGACCGCCAAGCGCAAGGCCGGCAAGGGCCGCAATCCGCGCACGGGCGAGGAGATCAAGATCCCGGCGTCGACCTCTGTCCGCTTCAAGGCGGGCAAGGGGCTCAAGGACGCCGTGAACTGAGCCGCTGCGCCGGTTCGGAAAGATTGCGGGGCCGCCTTCGGGCGGCCCTTTGCATATGCGGGGCCGTTCGGGTACCGCAGTCGGCGGCGGCGGGCGCTTAGCTCAGCGGTAGAGCGTCTCGTTTACACCGAGAGGGTCGGCGGTTCGAACCCGTCAGCGCCCATTGCCGCCGGGGCCATGAAACACCCCGCCGGCCGCCGGCTGCGGGCAGCAAAACAGGCCGGTCGAGCGGCGCCGCGGGGCGGCAACTTGCTGTGGATCAAGGCGGCGATCACTCCACCTGGCATAGCTTCGCCGCGTGCGCACACATGTCCTTGACACCTTCTCTACCCCCGCCTACACGGCGCGCTCGCGAGGGTCTGCGGGCGTAGCTCAGTTGGTTAGAGCGCCGGCCTGTCACGCCGGAGGTCGCGGGTTCGAGCCCCGTCGCTCGCGCCATTGCAGCCATCGCGTAAACGGCGCCTGGATCCCCGGATCCGGCGCCGTTTCCCGTTGCGGGGCAGGCGCTTGTGGCGTAGGCGCGGGGCGGGTGCTGGCTATGGCGAGCCGCCGGTTATGGGGCTATGGTCCGGCTTGCTGCGCCGCGGCATCGGTGCGGCAATGACGGGCGAGAAATGGGGATGAGGATGCAGCCGCTTCTTGCGGACTATCTGCCGATCCTGGTGTTCATGGCGATCGCGGGCGTGATCGCCATCGCGATGGTTGCCGGCAGCCTGATCGCCGCGCGCCAGAAGCCCTATGCCGAGAAGCTCGCGGCGTACGAGTGCGGCTTCCCTGCCTTCGACGATTCGCGCCGCCGCTTCGACGTGAAATTCTATCTCGTCGCGATCCTGTTCATCATCTTCGACCTCGAGGTCGCCTTCCTGTTTCCCTGGGCGGTGAGCCTCGCGGATATCGGCCTGTTCGGCTTCCTGTCGATGATGGGCTTCCTGGCCGTGCTGACGGTCGGCTTCATCTATGAATGGCGCAAGGGCGCGCTGGACTGGGAGTGATGCCATGAGCGGAAGCGCCATCGCCTGGAACCGCGACGCGCTGCCCCCGGGGCCGGCGCAGGATGCGGTGATCAAGGGCATCACCGGCGAGATCGCCGACAAGGGCTTCGTCGTCGCGCAGCTCGACAAGGTGGTGAACTGGGCCCGCACAGGCAGCCTGTGGCCGATGACCTTCGGCCTGGCCTGCTGCGCGGTGGAGATGATCCACGCCTACATGAGCCGCTACGACCTCGACCGGTTCGGCATCATCCCGCGCGGATCGCCGCGCCAGTCGGACGTGATGATCGTGGCCGGCACGCTGACCAACAAGATGGCCCCCGCGCTGCGCACGGTCTACGACCAGATGAGCGAGCCGCGCTGGGTGATCTCGATGGGCTCCTGCGCCAACGGCGGCGGCTACTATCACTACAGCTACTCGGTGGTGCGCGGCTGCGACCGCGTGGTGCCGGTGGACGTGTACGTGCCGGGCTGCCCGCCCTCCGCCGAGGCTCTGGTCTACGGGATCATGCAGCTTCAGAAGAAGATCCGCCGGACAGGGACGATCCTGCGTGGCTGAGCTCGACACTTACGCCGCTCTGCCCGGCGTGCTCGGCGTGACCGAGGAGAAGGACGAGATCGTGCTGCAGGCCGCGCGCGACTCGCTGCCGGACCTGATGCGCACGCTGCGCGACGATCCGCGTTTCGCCTTCGAGCAGGTGATGGACATCTGCGGCGCCGACTACCCCGAGCGGCCCGAGCGGTTCGACGTGGTCTACAACCTGCTGTCGCTGACGCGGAACGACCGGCTGCGCGTGATCGCGACCACCGACGGCGTCGCGCCGGTGCCGTCCGTCTCCGCCGTCTGGCCCGCCGCCACGTGGTGGGAACGCGAGACGTGGGACCTGTACGGCGTGGTGTTCTCCGGCCTCGCCGATCATCGCCGCATCCTCACCGATTACGGGTTCGAGGGGCATCCGCTGCGCAAGGACTTCCCGCTGACCGGCTATGTGGAGGTCCGCTACGACGAGGAGCAGCGCCGGGTGGTCTACGAGCCGGTGCGACTGACGCAGGATTTCCGCAGCTTCGACTTCCTCTCGCCGTGGGAGGGCATGACCACGCTGCCCGGCGACGAGAAGGTTGCCCGCAACAACGGGTGAGCCGAGCATGGACACGAACACCGAAACCGGCCCGCAGAAGCGGACGGTGGAAATTGACAGCCACACGCTGAATTTCGGCCCGCAGCATCCGGCCGCGCACGGCGTGCTGCGCCTGATCCTGGAGATGGACGGCGAAGTCGTGGAGCGCGCCGATCCGCATATCGGCCTGCTGCATCGCGGCACCGAGAAGCTGATCGAGTACAAGACCTACGTCCAGGCGGTGCCGTATTTCGACCGGCTCGACTACGTCGCGCCGATGGCGCAGGAGCACGCCTTCGCGCTCGCCACCGAGAAGCTGCTGGGCATCGAGGTGCCGGAGCGCGGCCAGTGGATCCGCGTGCTGTTCGCCGAGATCAGCCGCATCCTGAACCACCTGCTGAACGTGACCACCTACGCGCTCGACGTCGGCGCGATCACGCCCGCGCTGTGGGGGTTCGAGGAGCGCGAGATCCTCATGGAATTCCATGAGCGGGCCTCGGGCGCGCGGCTGCACGCGAACTACTTCCGCCCCGGCGGCGTGGCGCGCGACCTGCCGGCGGGTCTCATGGAAGACATCGCCGTCTGGGCGCGGGGTTTCCCGAAGTTCATCGACGATCTCGAAGGCCTGCTGACCGAGAACCGCATCTTCAAGCAGCGCACCGTCGATATCGGCCACTTCACCGCCGAGCAGGCGATCGCCTGGGGCTTCTCCGGCCCCTGCCTGCGCGCATCCGGCGTGCCATGGGACCTGCGCCGCAGCCGGCCCTACGACACCTATGCGCAGGTGAATTTCGAGATCCCGGTGGGTCGCAACGGCGACTGCTACGACCGGTACCTGATGCGCATCCTGGAGATGCGACAGTCGCTCCGCATCATCGAGCAGGCGCTGGCGGCGATGAAGCCCGGCCCCGTGAAGGTGCAGGACAACAAGATCACGCCGCCGAAGCGCGGCGAGATGAAGCGCTCGATGGAAGCGCTGATCCACCATTTCAAGCTGTTCACCGAGGGTTACCACGTGCCGCCGGGTGCGACTTACACGGTGGTCGAGGCGCCCAAGGGCGAGTTCGGCGTCTATCTGGTCAGCGACGGCACCAACAAGCCGTACCGCTGCAAGATCCGCGCGCCGGGCTTCGCGCATTTGCAGGCGATCGAGGCGATGGGCAAGGGACACATGCTGGCCGACGCGGTGGCGATCATCGGCTCGCTCGACGTGGTGTTCGGGGAGATCGACCGGTGAGTGCGTCCCAGCAGCCCGAGGGCTTCGCCTTCACCGAGGCGAACCTGAAGCTCGCGAAGAAGAACATCGCCAAGTACCCCGAAGGCAAGCAGGCATCGGCGGTGAAGGCGCTGCTCGATCTCGCGCAGCGGCAGATGCATGCGCAGACCGGCTCCATGTGGCTGCCGCGCGCGGCGATGGACGAGGTGGCGCGGATCCTGGGCATGGCGCCGATCCGCGTCTACGAGGTCGGCACCTTCTACGGCATGTTCAAGCTGAAGCCGACCGGGAAGCACCATCTCCAGGTCTGCACGACCACGCCGTGCTGGCTGCGCGGATCGGACGCGGTGCTCGCCGCCTGCCGCCACGCCGCCGGCAACGTGCCGGACGGGGAGGTCTCGGAGGACGGGATGTTCTCGGTGGAGGAGGTCGAATGCCTCGGCGCCTGCGCGAACGCGCCGGTGCTGTGGGTCGGCGACAATTTCCATGAGGACATGGACGGGCCGGCCACCGAGGAACTGCTGGAGGCGCTGAAGCGCGGCGAGGAGGTCAAGCCCGGTTCCGCGATCGGCAGGCAGGGCTCCGCGCCGGAAGGCGGGCCCACCAGCCTCACCGAACTGCCGCCGCGCGAGACCATTCCGCTCGCGCCGCTGCCGGCCCCGGCGCAGGAGTAGCCCATGGCGCTGCAGGACAAGGACCGAATCTTCACCAACCTGTACGGCTTGCAGGATTGGCAGCTCGCCGGCGCGCGTGCGCGCGGTGACTGGTCCACCACGCCGCAGATCATCGCGCAGGGCCGCGACTGGATCATCGACCAGGTGAAGGCCTCGGGCTTGCGCGGCCGTGGCGGCGCGGGGTTCCCGACCGGGCTGAAATGGTCGTTCATGCCCAAGAAGTCGGACGGCCGTCCGTCCTATCTCGTGGTCAACGCGGATGAGAGCGAGCCCGGCACCTGCAAGGACCGGGAGATCATGCGCCACGACCCGCACAAGCTGGTCGAGGGCTGCCTGATCGCCGGCTTCGCGATGGGCGCGGTCGCCGCTTACATTTACATCCGCGGCGAGTTCATCGAGCCGTATCACCGGCTGCAGCACGCGATCGACGAGGCGTACGAGGCCGGGCTGATCGGCAAGAACGCGTCGGGCACCGGCTACGATTTCGACGTGTTCCTGTCGCGCGGCGCGGGTGCGTATATCTGCGGCGAGGAGACGGCGCTGATCGAGAGCCTTGAGGGCAAGAAGGGCATGCCCCGGCTCAAGCCGCCGTTCCCGGCGGCCGTCGGCCTGTACGGCTGCCCGACCACGGTGAACAACGTGGAGAGCATCGCCGTGGTGCCGGAGATCCTGCGCCGCGGCGCGGCTTGGTTTGCGGGCTTCGGGCGCGAGAAGAACTCGGGCACGAAGATCTTCTCGATCTCCGGCCACGTGAACAAGCCGTGCAATGTCGAGGAAGCGATGAGCATCCCGCTGCGGGAGCTGATCGAACGCCATGCCGGCGGCGTGCGCGGCGGGTGGGACAACCTGCTCTGCGTGATCCCGGGCGGATCGTCCACGCCGCTGCTGCCCAAGCATATCTGCGACGACGTGCTGATGGATTTCGACGCACTGCGCGAGCACAAGTCCGGCCTCGGCACCGCGGCGGTGATCGTGATGGACAAGTCCACCGACGTGATCAAGGCGATCGCGCGGCTGGCGAAGTTCTACAAGCTTGAGAGCTGCGGCCAGTGCACGCCCTGCCGCGAGGGCATGGGCTGGCAGTGGCGGATGATGGAACGGATGGCCGAAGGCCGCGCCGAGATCGAGGAGATCGACGTGCTGGAGAACGTGACCCGCCGCATCGAGGGGCACACGATCTGCGCGCTCGCCGATGGCGGCGTCTGGCCCGTGCAGGGGCTGATCCGCCACTTCCGCCCGCTGATGGAGGAGCGTATCCGCCAGTACAAGCAGCGCCACGCGGCGCCGCTGCCGATGGCGGCGGAGTAAGGGCGATGGCGAAGGTCACCGTCGACGGGATCGAGGTGGAGGTGCCGAACGGCGCCTCGGTGCTGCAGGCCTGCGAGGCCGCGGCGAAGGAGATCCCGCGCTTCTGCTACCACGAACGCCTCTCGGTCGCCGGCAACTGCCGCATGTGCCTGGTCGAGGTGGAGAAGGCGCCGAAGCCCGTCGCTTCCTGCGCCTATCCGGTCGCGGACGGGATGAAGGTGTTCACGGATTCGCCGATGGTCCGACAGGCCCGGCGGAACGTGATGGAATTCCTGCTCATCAACCATCCGCTCGACTGCCCGATCTGTGATCAGGGCGGCGAGTGCGACCTGCAGGACCAGGCCGTCGCCTACGGTTCCGATCTGTCCCGCTATCAGGAAGCGAAGCGGGCGGTGAAGGACAAGGACCTCGGCCCGCTCGTCAAGACGGTGATGACGCGCTGCATCCACTGCACGCGCTGCATCCGCTTCGCGACCGAAGTCGCCGGCGTGCCGGAGCTGGGTGCGACCGGGCGCGGCGAGCTGATGGAGGTCGGGCCCTATGTCGAGAAGGCGCTGAGTTCCGAGCTGTCCGGCAACATCGTCGACCTCTGCCCGGTCGGCGCGCTGACCTCCAAGCCCTACGCCTTCATCGCCCGGCCGTGGGAGCTGACCAAGACCGACGGGATCGACGTCGCCGACGCGGTCGGCACCAACATCCGCATCGACGCGCGCGGGCCCGAGGTGCTGCGCATCCTGCCGCGCATCAATGAGGACGTGAACGAGGAGTGGCTCGCCGACAAGGGTCGCTTCTGGATCGACGGGCTGAAGCGCCGCCGGCTGGACCGCCCCTGGGTGCGGCGCGACGGCAAGCTGGAGCCGGCGAGCTGGGACGAGGCGTTCGCCGCCATCGCCGCCCGTATCGCGGGCGTGGCCGGCGATCGCATCGCGGCCCTCGCGGGTGATCATTGCGAGGCAGAGAGCCTGCTCGCGCTGCGCGACCTGTTGAAGGGTCTCGGCAGCGAGCGGGTGGAATGCCGGCAGGATGGCGCGCGGATCGATGCGTCGCGGCGTGACTTCTACCTGTTCAACAGCACCATCGCGGGGATCGAGGCGGCGGATGCGGCGGTGCTGATCGGCACCAATCCGCGCCGCGAGGCGCCGGTGCTGAACGCCCGGCTGCGCAAGCGGCACCTGGCGGGCGGTTTCCGCGCCGGCGTGATCGGGCCGGTTGCGGCGGACCTCACCTATCCCGTGACCGTGCTGGGATCGGCGCCGACGGATATCGCCGGCGCGGCGGAGTTCCTCGCCGGCGCGCAGCGGCCGATGGTGATCGTGGGGCAGGGGGCGCTCGCGCGTCCGGACGGCGCTGCCGTGCTCGCGGCTGCGTGGCGGCTGGCGGCCGAGGCCGGCGCGCTGCGGGAGGACTGGCACGGGTTCAACGTGCTGCACACGGCCGCGGGCCGGGTCGGCGCGCTTGATCTCGGCTACGGCCGCGCCGCGGACCCCGATGCGGTGTTCGATGCGGACGTGCTGTACCTGCTCGGGGCCGACGGGTTCGATCCGTCGCGCATCCAGGCGGGCACCTTCGTGGTGTATCAGGGCCATCATGGCGACGCCGGCGCCTCGCGCGCCGACGTGATCCTGCCGGGTGCGGCCTATACCGAGAAGGACGGCACCTGGGTGAACACCGAGGGCCGGGTGCAGCGCGGCTTCCGCGCCGTCTACCCGCCGGGCGAGGCGAAGGAAGACTGGCGCATCCTGCGCGCGCTGTCCGGTGCGCTCGGCACGCCGCTGCCCTATGACGACCTCGCGGCGCTGCGCCGGCATCTCGTGCAGGCCAATCCGGCCTTCGGCCGGATCGGCACGCTGGAGGCGGCCGGTTGCGCCGACGCGTCCGGCCCCGCCGGCGATCCGGCGGGCGCGAGCGGCGCGGCCTTCGTGCTGCCGATCGTGGACTACTACCGCACCGACGTGATCAGCCGCGCGAGCCCGACCATGGCGGAGTGCAGCGCGACCTTCGTTTCCCCGGCACCGGCGATGGCGGCCGAATGATGAGCGAGTTCCTCGCCACCCCGCTGGGGATCGTCCTGCTGACCTTCGCCAAGGCGCTGGCGCTGCTGGTGCCGCTGCTCATCGGCGTCGCCTACCTGACCTGGGCGGAGCGCAAGGTGCTGGGCGCGATGCAGTTGCGGAAGGGGCCGAACGTGGTCGGGCCCTTCGGCCTGCTGCAGCCCTTCGCCGACGCGCTGAAGATGCTGATGAAGGAGACGATCATCCCGACCGGCGCGAACCGCGCGCTGTTCATCTTCGCGCCGATGCTCACCTTCATCCTGGCGATGATCGCCTGGGCGGTGATCCCGGTGAACGACGGCTGGGCGATCGCCGACATCAATGTCGGCATCCTGTACCTGTTCGCGATCAGCTCGCTCGGCGTCTACGGCATCATCATCGCTGGCTGGGCGTCGAACTCGAAGTACGCCTTCCTCGGCGCGCTGCGCTCGGCCGCGCAGATGGTGTCCTACGAAGTCTCGATGGGTTTCGTGATCGTCACCGTGCTGCTCTGCGTCGGCAGCCTGCGGCTGAACGACATCGTCACCGCGCAGCAGACGGTGTGGTTCGCGATCCCGCTGCTGCCGATGTTCGTGATCTTCTTCATCTCGACGCTGGCGGAAACCAACCGCTCCCCGTTCGACCTGCCGGAGGGCGAGAGCGAGCTGGTGGCCGGCTTCTTCGTCGAATACTCGTCGATGAGCTTCGCGCTCTTCTTCCTCGGCGAGTACGCGAACATGATCCTGATGAGCGCGCTCACCACGATCCTGTTCCTCGGTGGCTGGCTGCCGCCGATCGCCATCGAGCCGTTCACGTGGGTCCCCGGCCCGATCTGGTTCGTGCTGAAGATCTGCCTGTGCCTGTTCGTCTTCCTCTGGGTGCGCGCGACCTTCCCGCGGTACCGCTATGATCAGCTCATGCGGCTGGGCTGGAAGGTGTTCCTGCCGCTGTCGCTCGGCTGGCTGGTGCTGACCGCGGGCGTGCTGCTCGCGCTGGGCTGGCTGCCCGGCCAGCAGGGAGTGTCCTGACCATGGCGTTGCTGGATCGTGCCGCACGGGGGCTGCTGCTGTCCGAGCTGTTGTCGGGCATGGCGCTGACGCTGAAGTACTTCTTCAAGCCGAAGGTGACGCTGAACTACCCCTACGAGAAGGGGCCGGTCAGCCCGCGCTTCCGGGGCGAGCACGCGCTGCGCCGCTACCCGAACGGGGAGGAGCGCTGCATCGCCTGCAAGCTGTGCGAGGCGGTCTGCCCCGCGCAGGCGATCACCATCGAGGCGGAGCCGCGCGAGGACGGATCGCGGCGGACGACGCGCTACGACATCGACATGACCAAGTGCATCTACTGCGGCCTCTGCGAGGAGGCCTGCCCGGTGGACGCCATCGTCGAGGGGCCGAACATGGAGTTCGCCACCGAGACGCGCGAGGAGCTGCTGTACGACAAGCAGAAGCTGCTCGCGAACGGCGACCGCTGGGAGGCACTGCTCGCCAAGCGGCTGGAGCTGGACGCACCCTATCGCTGAGGATCGGCGCCTAACCGCGCCGCAACAACCATGACCGGATGCACGGGGACGCGATGATCGCCTCGCTTGCCTTCTACCTGTTCGGCGCCATCCTGATCGCCGCGGCCACGATGGTGGTCACCGCGCGCAATCCCGTGCACTCGGTGCTGTTCCTGATTCTCACCTTCTTCAACGCGGCCGCGCTGTTCCTGATCGCGGGCGCCGAGTTCCTGGCGATGATCCTGGTCATCGTCTACGTCGGCGCGGTCGCGGTGCTGTTCCTGTTCGTGGTGATGATGCTGGACGTGAATTTCGCCCAGCTCCGCGAGGGCTTCCAGCGCTACGCCCCGATCGGTGCTGTGATCGGCGCGATCCTGGCGCTGGAGCTGGTGATGATCTTCGCCGCGTGGCAGTTCGCCGCGGAGGCGAGCGTGGTGCGCATGGCGCCGATGCCGGGCCAGGTGACCAACACCGCCGCGCTGGGTCGCGTGATGTACACAGATTTCGTGCTGCTGTTCCAGGCGGCGGGGCTGGTGCTGCTGGTGGCGATGATCGGCGCCATCGTGCTGACGCTGCGCGACCGTCCGCGCAGCCGCCGCCAGGTGGTCGCCGATCAGCTCGCGCGCAGCGTGGAGGAGAGCGTGGCCATGGTCGATGTCCCCCTCGGCGCCGGCATCGGCCAGACCGGCATCCTGCGCCCGCTGCCGCCGCCGGCGCCCCCGGCGAAGGAAGAAGCGCATACGCACGGACATGGCGGGGGGCACCACTGATGCTCGCCGTCGGCCTGTCACACTACCTGACGCTGGGTGCGATCCTGATGGTGCTGGGCGTGTTCGGCATCTTCATGAACCGCAAGAACGTCATCGTCATCCTGATGTCGATCGAGCTGATCCTGCTCGCGGCGAACCTGAATTTCGTCGCATTCTCGGCCGCTCTCGGCGACCTCGTCGGCCAGGTCTTCGCCATGCTCGTCCTCACGGTCGCGGCCGCCGAGGCGGCGATCGGGCTCGCCATCGTCGTCGTTTATTTCCGCAATCGCGGCACCATCGAGGTCGAGGCCATCTCGACCATGCGGGGCTGATCGCATGATTTACACCGCCGCCGTCTTCGCCCCGCTGGTGGGGGCCATCATCGCCGGGTTCCTCGGCCGGGCCATCGGCGACCGCGCCTCGCAGGCCGTGACCGTGCTGTGCATGGCGGTGGCCACGGTCTGCGGCGCCTTCGCCTTCGCGACTGTCGCGCTCGGCCACGCGCCGGTGACGGTCACGCTGTTCACCTGGGTGGACAGCGGCGCGTTCGAGGCCGCCTGGGCGCTGCGCTTCGACACGCTGTCGGCGTCCATGGTCGCGATGGTCACGCTGATCTCGACGCTGATCCACATCTACAGCGTCGGCTACATGAGCCACGATGCGACCATCCCGCGCTTCATGGCCTACCTGTCGCTGTTCACCTTCGCGATGCTGATGCTGGTGACGGCGGACAACCTGCTGCAGATGTTCTTCGGCTGGGAGGGCGTCGGCCTCGCGAGCTACCTGCTGATCGGCTACTGGTACGACCGCGAGAGCGCGAACCGCGCGGCGATGAAGGCCTTCATCGTCAACCGCGTCGGCGACGTCGGCTTCGCCCTCGGCATCTGCCTGATCTTCTGGCAGTTCGGCTCGATCGAGTTCCCGACCATCTTCGGCGCGGTGGACCAGCACAAGGACGCCGTCTTCCGCCTGTTCGGCGCCGAGTTCCGCGCCTTCGAGGTGATCGGCATCCTGCTGTTCATCGGTGCGATGGGCAAATCCGCGCAGCTCGGCCTGCACACATGGCTGCCGGACGCGATGGAGGGCCCCACGCCGGTCTCCGCGCTGATCCATGCCGCGACGATGGTGACCGCCGGCGTGTTCATGATGGCGCGCATGTCGCCGCTGATGGAGTACGCCCCGGTCGCGCTGACGGTGGTGACCTTCGTCGGCGCCTCCACCGCCCTGTTCGCCGCGACCGTCGGCATGGTGCAGAACGACATCAAGCGGGTGATCGCCTATTCGACCTGCTCGCAGCTCGGCTACATGTTCTTCGCCGCCGGTGTCGGCGCCTATCAGGTCGCCATCTTCCACCTGATCACGCATGCCTTCTTCAAGGCGCTGCTGTTCCTGGGCGCGGGCAGCGTGATCCACGCGATGTCCGACGAGCAGGACATCCGTCGCATGGGCGGCATCTGGAAGAAGATCCCGCTGACCTACGCGATGATGTGGATCGGCAGCCTCGCGCTCGCCGGCATCCCGTTCTTCGCCGGTTACTATTCGAAGGACGCGATCCTGGAGGCGGCCTTCGCGGCGCATTCGCCGATCGGCATGTACGCCTTCGCCTGCGGCCTGATCGCCGCCTTCCTCACCGCCTTCTACTCCTGGCGGCTGCTGATCCTGACCTTCCACGGCGAGCCGCGTGCCGACCATCACACGATGGAGCACGTGCACGAGAGCCCGGCGGTGATGACCGTGCCGCTGATGGTCCTGTCGCTGGGCGCGATCGTCTCCGGCTGGTTGCTGAAGGAGAACTTCATCGGCCATCACCAGGAAGAATACTGGGGCGCCTCGATCCACAACGCCGCGTCCAACCACGTGATGCACGCCATGCACGAGGTGCCGTCCTGGGTGCCGCTCGCGCCCGCCGTGATCGGCGTGGTCGGCATCGTCACCGCCTATCTGCTCTACATGGCGTTCCCGTCGGTGCCGGGCATGCTCGCCCGACGGTTCCGCGGCCTGTACCTGTTCCTGCTGAACAAGTGGTACTTCGACGAGCTGTACGACCGCATCTTCGTCCGCCCGGCTGTCCGGCTGGGGGAGGGCCTGTGGAAGGTCGGCGATGCGACCATCATCGACGGCATGCCCAACGGCGCGGCCTCCCTCGCTACGGGCACCTCGCGCGAGGTGGTCAAGATCCAGACCGGCCAGGTCGCGCACTATGCGTTCGCCATGCTGATCGGCGTGGTCGTCCTCGTCAGCATCTTCCTGTTCGCTCGCTGAGGCCCCTATGAACGCCGCCGGCTTCCCCCTCCTCTCGCTGATCACCTGGCTGCCGTTGCTCGGCGCGCTCGTCATCATGTCCGTGCGCGGCGAGAAGGAGGTGGTCGACTCCAACGCGCGCTGGGCCGCGCTGTGGACGTCGCTGATCGTCTTCGCCCTGTCGCTGGTGCTGTGGTTCCGCTTCGACAAGACGGACCCGGGCTTCCAGTTCGTCGAAAGCCTGGAGTGGCTGCCCGAGTTCGGCGTCGGCTACCGGATGGGCGTGGACGGCATCTCGGTGCTGTTCGTGCTGCTGTCCACCGCGCTGACGCCGTTGTGCATCCTCGCCTCGTGGGAGGCCATCGGCTCGCGGGTGCGCGAGTACATGATCTCCTTCCTGATCCTCGAGACGATGATGGTGGGCATGTTCGCCGCCCTCGACTTCGTTGTCTTCTACGTCTTCTTCGAGGGCGTGCTGATCCCGATGTTCCTGATCATCGGGGTCTGGGGCGGGCAGCGGCGCGTGTACGCGGCGTTCAAGTTCTTCCTCTACACGCTGCTCGGCTCGGTGCTGATGCTGCTGGCGCTGATCTACATGTGGCGCGAGGCGGGCACGACCGACATCGCGGTGCTGCTGCGCACCCAGTTCGCCCCGGCCGCGCAGACCTGGCTGTTCCTCGCCTTCTTCGCCTCGTTCGCGGTGAAGGTGCCGATGTGGCCGGTGCACACCTGGCTGCCGGACGCGCACGTGGAGGCGCCGACTGCCGGCTCCGTCATCCTCGCGGGCGTGCTGTTGAAGATGGGCGCGTACGGCTTCCTGCGCTTCTCCGTGCCGATGCTGCCGGAGGCGACGGCGACCTTCGCGCCGATGATCTTCGCGCTGTCGATCGTCGCCATCATCTACACCAGCCTCGTCGCGCTGGTGCAGGAGGATATGAAGAAGCTGATCGCCTATTCCTCCGTCGCCCATATGGGCATGGTGACGATCGGCATCTTCAGCCTGAACAAGCAGGGCATCGAGGGCGCGCTGTTCCAGATGCTCTCCCACGGCGTGGTCTCGGGCGCGCTGTTCCTCTGCGTGGGCGTCGTCTACGACCGCATCCACACGCGCGAGATCGCCCGCTATGGCGGGCTCGCCACCCGGATGCCAGCCTATGCGCTGGTGTTCATGCTGTTCACCATGGCCTCGGTCGGGCTGCCGGGCACGGCGGGCTTCGTCGGCGAGTTCCTGGTGCTGGTGGGCGCGTTCAAGGTGTCCTTCTGGCTCGCGGCCCTTGCCGCCTCCGGCATGATCCTCGGTGCCGCCTACATGCTGTGGCTGTACCGGCGCGTGGTGTTCTCGCGGCTGACGCGGGACGACCTGAAGTCGATCCTCGACCTCTCGCCGCGCGAGATCGCGGTGTTCGCGCCGCTGGTGATCCTGACGCTGTGGATGGGGATCTACCCGTCCTCCTTCACGGCCTTCTTCGATGCCTCGGTGAACGCGATGGTGACCCGTCACCAGGCCGCGATCGGCGGGGCGCAGCTTGCGCTGGAGATCGCGCGATGAACTGGACCGTCGCCCTGCCGGAGCTGGTGCTCGCCTGCGCCGCGATGGCGATCCTGATGGTCGGCGTGTTCCGCAAGGACGATGCCGGCTTCGCCGCCACCATGCTCACCCTCGGCGCGCTGCTCGCGGGCGGCGTGCTGGTGCTCGGCGCCCCGTCCGGGACCGGCTTCAACGGGCTGTGGATCAACGACGCCTTCTCCGGCTTCAACAAGGTGCTGATCCTGGCCGCGGCGGCGCTGGCGCTGATCGTGTCGATGGATTTCAACGCCCGGCAGGGGATCGGGCGGTTCGAGTACCCGGTGCTGCTGCTGCTCTCGGTGGTCGGCGCGCTGGTCATGGTCTCGGCCAACGACCTGATGACGCTGTATCTCGGGCTCGAGCTGATGTCGCTCGCGCTCTACGTGGCCGCGGCCTTCGACCGTGATTCGGTGCGCTCCTCCGAGGCGGGGCTGAAGTACTTCGTGCTGGGCGCGCTGGCCTCGGGCCTGCTGCTCTACGGCATGTCGCTGACCTACGGCTTCGCGGGCACGACCAGCTTCGCCGACATCGCACGCGCGCTGGGGAATGTGCCGTCCACCGGCCTCGTCGTGGGTATCGTCTTCATCGTCGCGGGGCTGTGCTTCAAGATCAGCGCCGTGCCGTTCCACATGTGGACGCCCGACGTGTACGAGGGCGCGCCCACGCCGGTGACGGCCTTCTTCTCCACCGCGCCCAAGGTCGCCGCCATCGCGCTGCTGCTGCGTGTCCTGATCGACCCGTTCGGCGCGATGATCACGCAGTGGCAGCAGCTCATCGTGCTGGTCTCCATCGGCTCGATGGTGCTCGGCGCGCTGGCGGCGCTGGGGCAGACCAACATCAAGCGGCTGATGGCCTATTCGTCGATCGGCCATGTCGGCTACGCGCTGATCGGGCTTGCCGCCGGCACCGAGACGGGCGTGCGCGGCGTGCTGCTCTACATGGCCATCTACGTGGCGATGAACGCCGGCACCTTCGCCTGCATCGTCGCGATGCGGCGCCGGGGCCACGCGGTGGAGCGGATCGAAGATCTCGCCGGGCTCGCGCGTACCGACGGGATGATGGCCGGCTTCTTCGCCGTGTTCATGTTCTCCATGGCCGGCATCCCGCCGCTCGCGGGCTTCTTCTCCAAGCTCTACGTCTTCCTCGCGGCGGTGGAGGCGGGGATGTGGACGCTCGCGGTGATCGGCGTGGTCACCTCGGTGATCGGCGCCTACTACTACCTGCGCATCATCAAGGTGATGTACTTCGACGCACCCACCGAGGTGTTCGAACCGCGCGCGGGCGGGGTCTCGCTGGTGATCGCCGGAACCGGCCTGTTCAACGTGCTGTTCTTCCTGCTGCCGGCGCCGCTGGTCGCCGCCGCAGCAGCAGCCGCGCGGGCCCTGTTCGGCTGAAGGCGGAAATGGACTGGCGGCTGCACCGGCACGCCGTCCTCGCCTCGACGCAGGAGTTGTGCATCGCCCTGGCGCGGGCCGGCGAGCCGGAGGGGCTCGCCGTGCTGGCCGGGCAGCAGACCGCGGGGCGCGGCAGCCACGGCCGGCAGTGGCAGTCGCCTGCCGGCAATCTCTATCTCTCGGCGCTGCTGCGGCCGCGACTGCCGGCCGCCCAGGGCGGGCGGCTTGCCCTGCTGGCCGCCGTCGCGCTCGCCGATGCGCTCGCCCCGTACGCGCCGCGGCTGGTCCTGAAATGGCCCAACGACGTGCTGCACGAGGGCGCCAAGCTCGCCGGCATCCTCACCGACAGCGAGGCCGCGCCGGACGGGTCGCTCGCCTGGGTCATCTTCGGCATCGGCGTCAATCTCGCCCATGCGCCGGACCTGCCGGACCGCCGCAGCACCTGCCTCGGCGCCGATGCGCCGGCGCCCCCCGACTTCGCCGCGGCACTGCTGGAGCGCATCGCGCACTGGTACGGCCGGCTGCGGGCGGAAGGGTTCGCGCAAGTCCGGGAAGCCTGGCTCGCCCGCGCGCACGCCCCGGGTACCAGGCTGCGCCTGATGCGGCCGGATGGCATGATCGAGGGCCGCTTCGCCGGGCTCGCGGAAGACGGCCGCCTGCTGCTCGCCGACGCGGCCGGCCGCGTGCAGGCGCACGGGTCGGGGGAGGTGGCATGACGCACCCGCCCGTGCTTGCCTTCGCTGCCGTGTGTCCCGACATTGCCCCCACAGGGCTGCGCCATCGTCGCGGCGCGCCGACCGCGGCGCCCGCCCTGCGCGCAGCCGAGTGACAGGGATCGAATGACCGACAAGACCGGAGACCTCACCTTCCTGCCTCTCGGCGGGACGGGCGAGATTGGCATGAACCTCAACCTGTATCGCAGCGGCGGCATGTGGCTCGCCGTCGATTGCGGCATCGGCTTCGGCGGCGGCGAGATGCCGGAGGTGGAGGTGATGATGGCGGACCCCGCCTTCATCGCCGAACGCCGCGACCGGCTCTGCGGCCTCGTCATCACGCACGCGCATGAGGACCATATCGGCGGCGTCGCGCATCTGTGGCGCGGGCTCCGCTGCCCCGTCTACGCCACGCCGTTCGCCGCCGCGGTGCTGCAGCGCAAGCTGTCCGAGGCGATGCTGCTGGACGAGGTGAAGCTGCACGTGATCCCGCCCGGCGGGACGATCGAACTGCCGCCCTTCGCGCTGCAGTTCATCCGCATGACGCATTCGATCCCGGAGGCGCAGGCGCTCGTCATCCGCACGCCGCACGGCACGGTGCTGCACACCGGCGACTTCAAGCTCGACCCGCAGCCGCTGGTCGGCCCGCCATCGGATGAGGCGGCGTTGCAGAAGCTCGGCGACGAGGGCGTGCTGGCGATGGTCTGCGACTCGACCAACGCGCTGGTCGAAGGCCATTCGGGGTCCGAGGCCGAGGTGCGGCGCAGCCTCGCCGCGCTGATCCGCGACCTGCCGGGCCGCGTGGCCGTCACCTGCTTCGCGACCAACGTCGCGCGGGTGGAGAGCATCGCGCTCGCCGCCCAGGGCGCCGGGCGGCATGTCGCCATCGTCGGCCGCAGCCTGCGCAACATCACCGCCGCCGCGCGCGAGACCGGCTATCTGCGCGACGTGCCCGAGTTCGTGGACGAGGACGACGCAGGCTCGATCCCCGACGAGAACCTGCTGCTGATCATCGCCGGCAGCCAGGGCGAGGCGCGCTCCGCGCTCGCGCGCGTCGCGGCGGACTCGCATCCCAACATCGTGCTGGGGGAGGGGGACACGGTGATCTTCTCCTCCCGTGTCATCCCCGGCAACGAACGGGCGATCTCCGCCGTGCAGGACAACCTGACCCGGCGCGGCGTGCGGGTGATGACGGAGGAGGATCACATGGTCCATGTCTCCGGCCATCCGGCGAAGGATGAGCTGCGGCGGCTGTACCGCCTGGTGCGCCCCCGCTACGCCGTGCCGACCCATGGCGAATGGCGCCACCTGTCGGAGCACGCCGAGCTGGCGCGTGAGATGGGCGCGACGCCGATGGTGATCGAGAACGGCGACATGCTGCGCCTCGCGCCCGGCAAGCCGGAGGTGGTGGACAGCGCGCCCGTCGGCCGCCTCGCGGTCGACGGCAACCGGCTGGTGCCGGTGGGTGGCGAGGTGCTGTCCGCGCGGCGGCGGATGCTGTTCAACGGCGTGGTCATGGCTTCGGTCGCGGTGGACGATGCCGGGCGGGTCCGGGGCACGCCCCGCATCTCCGCCCCCGGCCTGCTGCCGCCCGAGGATGAGGAGGCTATCCGCGTGGGCGACGAACTCGCCGCCGCCATCGCCGACCTGCCGGGCCCGGTGCGCCGCGACGACGTCGCGCTGGCCGAGGCGGCCCGCACCGTGCTGCGCCGCGCGCTCGGCCGGCGGTTGCAGAAGCGGCCGATGGTCGACGTGCACCTGCTGCGGGTGTAGCGCCGATGGGCTGGTTCACCGGGTGCGTCGTCTATGTGCTGGTCTGGTGGACGACACTGTTCGCCGTGCTGCCGCTATGGACGCAGCCCGTGCCCGAGGCCGATGCGGCGAGCGGCTGGCGCGGCGCCCCGGCCCGGACCCTGCTCTGGCGCAAGCTGCTGGTGACGACGCTGGTCTCGGGCGTGATCTGGCTGGGCATCTACGCGCTGGTGAGCAGCGACTGGCTCAGCTTCCGCAGCGGCTGGCTCGCCCTGCCTGACTGAGCGGCAGGCTGCATATAAAATCGGCACGAAGACCAAGACGCGGGCAAATCCTGCCCCGGAAACCGAAAAAGCGGGCTGTGATGCCCGCTTTTTCATGGACCCAGCATTCCTGGATCGCACACTATAGTTTCAGGGAGAGGGATGGGCCCTCTTCCTGCCGTGTGACTGGCGTTTCCTCCCTAAACTTGGGCTGCGTACCTCAAAAGCACGCGGCCCATTTTTTTCTTAACCACCGGCTCAGACATTGTCACCAGAATAATGCGCGACAATGCCTTGTTATGTATTTTTGTTGCGCTGCAGCATACCGTTGGCGATCGGCTTCAGCATGTTGCGCGGGGTTCCTGCGATCGGTCAGGAGCTTCGTGTCTCAGGTGCCGATTGTGCCGCGCTGCTGTCGGCGCCCGCCGACCTGCCCGGATGGGGGGACTCGGTGACGGTGCCGCTGTCGGTGGAACTGGGCCGGCGGATGGGTGTCCCCCGCGGCGTGACGGCCGATGTGCCGCTGGGTGCGATCATCGTGGGCAGGACGAACGCCCCGCCACCGGAGGTGATGGCGGCGATCCGGCGTGCCTGCGCCGGCCGGCAGGATGTGCTGCGCGGCAGCGGCACGCGGGATGTGCTGCGGGGTAACTGAACCCCTACGCCAGTTCCCCCGCCCGCACGGCCGCCGCGACACGGGCGATGTCCGGCGCCAGCGGCCGGTCGGTGCCGACGAAATCCGACAGCGCCCGCACCCGCTCCGCCAGCCGCCGCGCGCAGGCGGAGAACCCTGCGCCGTTGGAGGTGAATCCGCCCGCCAGTTCGAAGCCCTGCGTCGCGGCCAGCGCCTCGATCGCGATCACGCGCGCCGCGTCCTCCACCATCTCGGCGGATTTGCGGGCGGCGATGGTGCCCATCGGGTTGATGTCCTGATTGTCGCCGTTGGTGGAGATCGACTGGATCGAGGCCGGATGCGCCCGCGCGCGCATCTCGCCGACCAGGGCGGAGGCGGTGACCTGCGCGCCCATGAAGCCCGACATCAGTCCCGTCTCGCGCGGTTGCAGAAAGGCCGGGAAGCCGCCCGAGCGCACCGGATCGGTCAGCCGCGCGACCTTGCGCTCGCTGTGCACCGCCAGCATGACCACCGCGTTGGCGAGCGCGTCGGAGGCGAAGCCGACATGTTGGCCGAAGAAATTGCCGGCATGCATCACGAAATCCCGCTCGGCGAACACCAGCGGGTTGTCGGTGGCGGCATTCAGCTCCGTCTCCACCACGCGTTCGTGCCAGTCCAGCGTGTCGGCCACCGCGCCGAGAAGCTGCGGCGCGCAGCGCAGCGAATAGGCGTCCTGCGGCAGCGGCTGGAACTGCGCCACGCCCTCGGCGCCGAGATCGTCGAGCACCGGCGGCGGCTGTTCGGGCGGAACCAGCCGGTCGCTGTCGGCGGCCAGCGCCCACAGCCGCTCCTGCACGCGCATCTGGCCCGGATGCGGCCGTGCGGCGGCGATCAGCGGGTGCCATGCCTCGGTCCGGCCGCCGAGCAGCTCCGCCATGGTCACCGTGGTGGCGAGCGCGGTCTCCAGCAGCCATCCGGTCCGCACCCCGGCGAGTGCGGCGATCCCGGTCATGGCCGAGGTGCCGTTGACCAGCGCCAGCGCGTCCTTGCGGCCGAGCACGATGGGGGCCAGCCCGTGCGCGGCCAGCACTTCCGCCGCCGGCCGTTCCGTCCCGTCCACCAGGAACGCCCCTTCGCCCATCAGCGCCAGCGCCAGATGCGACAGCGGCGTCAGGTCGCCGCTCGCACCCACCGTGCCCTTCTCCGGAATGGCGGGGGCGAGGCCGGCGTTGATCGCGCCGAGCAGTGCATCCAGCACCTCCGCGCGCACGCCCGACCGGCCCGTCGCCAGCGCCGCCAGCCGCGCCACCGCGACCGCGCGCGCCTGATCCGGTGGCAGCGGGGCACCCACGCCGCTCGCGAGATGGAAGACGAGATAGCGTTGCAGCTCCGCCGCCCGCTCGGGCGCGATGTAGCTGGTGGCGAGCGGCCCGTAGCCGGTGGTGACGCCGTAGATCCGCCGTCGCGCCGCGACGTGGCGATCGAGGCAGGCTTCCGCCTCCGCGGCCCGTGCGCGCAGCGAGGAGCCGAGGGCGAGCGTGGCGCCTCCGGCGGCGATGGCGTGTACGTCCGCAAGGCGCAGCGGCGCATCCGTGTCGAGCATGATCATCGCGGCTCGGGACAGGGGCAGGGCGGGAAGGTCGTTTGCCGGCATCGGTGAGGCGGCTCCCGTGGTGGGCGGGCGGATACTGCGCGCGGACAGCCGCCCGGCAAAATCACCTCTGCCCTGCCGCCGATGTTCTTGATATGTTCCCTGCCTTGGCCCAGTCTCTCCGGATGGCCGGTCCCGTTCCCTTCAGCACCGATCGCGCCGCTGTCCTCGCCGGGCTGCGCAGCCGTGTGGCCCGGATGGAAGGCGGTGTCCGCCCGTCCGGCCGGGGGGCGATCCCGGTCGCCGCCGCGGTGGATGCGATGCTGCCGGCAAAGGGTCTCGCGCGCGGCGCGCTGCATGAGGTGCTGGAGGCCGATCCCGGTGCGGCGGCGGGCTTCGCCGCGCTGATGCTCGCCCGCGCCGGCGGGCCGGTGCTGTGGATCGCGCCCGATCCCGATGCCTGGCCGCCGGGCCTCGTGGCGCTCGGCCTGTCGCCCGCCGACCTCATTCTGGTGCGCGCCGTGGGGGAGGACGCGCTGTGGGCGCTGGAGGAGGCGCTGCGTTGTCCGGCCGTCGCGGGGGCGGTGGCGGTGTGCCGGGCTCTGACGCTCACTGCCTCCCGCCGGCTGCAGCTTGCCGCCGAGGCCGGGGGCGGGCTTGGCCTCGTGCTGCGCCCGGATGCGGAGGAGGTGCCGCCGACCGCGAGCCTCACGCGCTGGCGGGTTGATGCCCGCCCCGGCGCGGCCGGGCCGCGCCATGCGCTCGCCGATCCGGCGTGGCGTCTGGAATTGCTGAAATCCCGCGGCGGTCAGCCGGGCGCGTGGGAGGTGGCGCTGCGCCCGGACGGGCGGCTGGAAACGCCTGCGCCTGTCGTCCGCCCGGTGGCGCGGGCCGGCTGAGATGCGCCCGCGCGCCTGCCGGCCGCCACGTCTTGCCGGACTGCGCGGCCTCCCGCCGCCGGCCGCTCCGCCGGAGATCGCGGCTGTCGCCGGAGAGCGCCGCTGGCTCGCGCTGCACCTGCCCGACCTGCCCACCGACCGTCTCGCCCGCCGCGATCCGGCGTTGGACGGACGGCCTTTCGCACTCTGGGCAGCCGACGGATCGGCCCGGCGCCTGACGGCGGTGAGCCCGCCCGGCCGTGCCGCCGGTCTCGCCGCCGGCATGGCGGTGGCGGACGCGCAGGCGATGCTGCCCGACCTCGTGCTGTTCCCCGCCGATCCCGCGGCGGATGCCGCCCTGCTCGCGGCACTGGCTGCCTGGGCGCGGCGATGGACACCGCTCGCCGCCGCCTCGCCGCCGGACGGGCTGCTGCTCGACATCACCGGCGCGGCGCACCTCGTTGGCGGGGAGGCGCTGTTGCTGGAACAGGCGCAGTCCCGTCTGGGCCGCGCCGGGTTCGCGGTGCATGGCGCCATCGCCGGCACCGCCGCGGCGGCCGGCGCGCTCGCGCGGGCCGGGTGTGAGACGATCGTGCCGCCGGGCGGAGAGGCGGAGGCGATAGCCCCACTACCGCTTGCCTGCTTCCGGCTCGACCCCGACACGGTGGCCGGTTTCGCGCGCTTCGGCCTGCTGCGCGCGGGCGATGCGCTGGCGCAGCCGCGCGCCGGGCTGATGCGGCGACTGGGAGCGGAGCCGCTCGCCGCCCTCGATGCCGCGCTCGGCCGCCACGTCGCGCCTGCCCAGCCGGTCCAGCCGAGGCTGCCGGGACGGGCGGACCTGACCTGCCCCGAACCGCTGCTGACCGCCGAAGCGCTGGAGATCGGCATCGACCGTCTCGCCGCCGCGCTGTGCGCCGATCTGCGCGCGGCGGGGGAGGGAGCGCGGGCGGTGGTGCTGGAATGCCGGCGCGTGGACGACACGGTGCAGCGCATCGGTCTCGGTCTCGGCACCGCCAGCCGCGATCCCGCCCATCTCGCCCGGCTGCTGCGCGGCCGCGTCGAACGCATCGATCCCGGCTTCGGCATCGCGCACATGGCGCTGATCGCGACCCGTGCCGAGCCGTTGGCCGCCGCGCAGACGGGATTGCCGGGCAGTGTGGCGGCGGACGCCTCGCGGCGGGAGGCGCTGGCGCCGCTGCTCGACCGGCTGACGCAGCGTCTCGGGCGCGGCAACGTCTTCGCCCGCGTGCCGGTGGCCAGCCACATCCCGCACCGCGCCACGCGCCCGGCCGACCCGCATGCGCCGATGCCTGCCACGCCGCCGGGCTGGGCCGCCCGTCCGCGTCCGGTACGGCTGCTGACCCGCCCGTCCCCCGTGGCGGTGATCGCCCTGCTGCCGGACGGGCCGCCGGCCCGGGTCGGGCGCCAGCGCGTGGTGCGGGCCGAAGGGCCGGAACGGATCGGCGGCGAATGGTGGGCGGAGGATGCGCCGGAGGAAGATTATTGGCGCGTCGAGACCGAGACGGGCGTGCGGCTGTGGCTCGCCCGGCGCGAGGGCGCGTGGAGCCTGCGGGGGTATTTCCCGTGACCGCCTATGCGGAACTGGCCGCGCGGTCGAATTTCAGCTTCCTCGACGGGGCGAGCCACGCGCAGGAACTGGTCGCGACTGCCGGCGAACTGGGCCTGTCCGCCATCGCCATCTGCGACCGCAACAGCGTCGCCGGGCTGGTGCGCGGCCATGTCGAGGCGAAGGAGCGCGGCGTGCGCTTCATCCCCGGCTGCCGGCTGGTGCTGGAGGACGGCGCCGAATACCTCGCCTGGCCGACCGACCGCGCCGCCTGGGGGCGGCTGTCCATGCTGCTGTCGCACGGCAAGATGCACGCGCCGAAAGGCGAGTGCTTCCTCACGCGCGACGACCTGATCGCGCATGCGGAGGGTCTCGCGATGGCGCGGGCCGCGCCGGAGGTGGCGGAGGCAGGGTTCGCCGAACGTCTGCGCGCGGATGCGGCCGTGCTCGACCCGTTGCTGGCGCTTCCGCTGCATCTCGCGGTCGCGCCGCTGTGGCGCGGCGATGACCGGAGCCGGCGCGATGCCTTCGCCATGATGGGTGTGCCGTTGCTCGCGGTGAACGACGTGCGCATGCATCATCCGGCGCGCAGGCCGCTCGCCGATGTGCTGACGGCGATCCGGCTGCACACCACCGTCGATGCACTGGGGCTTGCGGCCGAGGCGCATGCGGAACGGCATCTGAAGCCGCCGGAAGAGATGGCGCGGCTGTTCGCCGACCGGCCCGAGGCCATCACGGCCGGACTGCGCATCGCGGATGCGTGCCGGTTTTCGCTGGGCGACCTGCGCTACGAATACCCGGACGAGATCACCGAACCGGGCCTGACGCCGCAGCAGGATCTGGAACGTCGCGTGTGGCAGGGTGCGGAGGAACGTTGGGAAAACGCCATTCCTGCCAACGTGCGCACGCAGCTCGAAGAAGAACTCGCGCTGGTCGAGGAGCTGAAATACGCGCCGTACTTCCTCACCGTCCACGAGATCGTCCGTTTCGCGAAGACGAAAAAGATCCTCTGTCAGGGGCGCGGATCGGCGGCGAATTCGGCGATCTGCTTCGTGCTCGGCATCACCGGCGTGGATCCGTCGAAGCACAAGCTGATGTTCGCGCGCTTCATCAGCCGCAACCGCAACGAGCCGCCGGATATCGACGTGGATTTCGAGCACGACCGGCGCGAGGACGTCATCCAGCACATCTACAAGCGTTACGGCCGCCACCGTGCCGGGCTTGCCGCGACCGTCATCCACTACCGCCCGCGTAGCGCCATCCGCGAGGTCGGCAAGGCGTTCGGCCTGTCGGAGGACACGACCAGCCGCATCGCCGGACAGATGTGGGGCTCGGGTCATGGTGATGACGTGACCAATCGCGCCGAGGCGGCGGGCGTGGCCTTGCAGGATCGGCGCATGCGTCTCGCCGTGGAACTGGCCGGCGAACTGGTCAACTTCCCGCGACATCTGTCGCAGCATGTCGGCGGCTTCGTCATCGCGCGCGACAGTCTGACCTCGCTGTGCCCCGTCGCGAACGCGGCGATGAAGGACCGCACCACCATCGAGTGGGACAAGGACGATATCGAGGCGCTGGGCCTGCTGAAGGTCGATGTGCTGGCGCTGGGGATGCTGAGCTGCGTCCGCAAGGCGTTCGACCTGATCAGCCTGCATCATGGCAAGACCTATGGCCTCGCGGATGTGCCGCAGGACGATCCGGAGGTCTACGGCATGCTCTGCAAGGGCGATGCGATCGGCGTGTTCCAGGTGGAAAGCCGCGCGCAGATGAACATGCTGCCGCGTCTGAAACCGAAGAAATTCTACGACCTCGCCATCGAGGTCGCGATCGTCCGCCCCGGCCCGATCCAGGGCAACATGGTGCATCCTTATCTGCGTCGCCGCGCGGGCAAGGAGCCGGAGACTTATCCCTCAGAGGAATTGAGAGTCGTGCTGGAGCGCACGAAGGGCGTCCCCTTGTTCCAGGAACAGGCGATGCAGATCGCCAAGGTCGCCGCCCGTTTCACCGATGACGAGGCGGACGGGTTGCGCCGCGCCATGGCGACCTTCCGCAACGCCGGCACGGTGGCGGAATGGCGCGACCGCATGATCGAGGGCATGGTCACGAACGGCTACAAGCGAGACTTCGCCGAACGCTGCTACAAGCAGATCGAAGGCTTCGGTAGCTACGGCTTCCCCGAAAGCCACGCGATCTCCTTCGCGCTGCTCGTCTACGTCTCCGCCTGGATCAAGTGCCGCCATCCTGCGGTCTTCGCCTGCGCGCTGCTCAACAGCCAGCCGATGGGGTTCTACGCCCCGGCGCAACTCATCCGCGATGCGGAGGAGCATGGTGTCGATGTGCGGCCGGTGGACGTGCAGACGAGCCTTTGGAACTGCACGCTGGAGCCTTCGCCCAAGGGGCTCGCGCTGCGTCTCGGCTTCCGGCAGGTCCGCGGCCTTGCCGAAGACGATGCGGAGGAGCTGGTGAAGGCGCGCCAGCAGGGCAACGGCGCGCCCTTCGCCTCGGTGGAGGACCTCGCGCGCCGCGCCGGGCTGACTCGCGCCGCGATCGCGGCACTCGCCCGCGCCGATGCGTTCCATGCCCTCCTGCCACGCCGTGCCGCGCTGTGGGACGCAGGCGGCGTGGACATCGCGCCGCTGCCGCTGTTCGCCCACGCCGACGGAGCGCTGCTGGACGAAGCACCGCCCGCCCTGCCGAAAGCGCGCCTCGGCGAGGAGGTGATCGACGATTACAGCAGCCTCTCGCTGTCGCTGAAGGATCATCCCTGCGGGCTGCTGCGCCCGGATTTCGCGGCGCTGGGGCTGGCCGACACGCAGGCGCTGGACAGCGCCGCGAACGGATCGCGCATCCGCCTCGCCGGACTGGTGCTGATGCGCCAGCGCCCGGGCAGTGCCAAGGGCGTGGTGTTCCTGACGCTGGAGGACGAGCACGGCATCGCCAACGTGGTCGTCTTCGCCGATGCGTTCCGTGCCTTCCGCCCGGTGGTGATCGGCGCGCGCGTCATCGAGGTGATGGGCGTCGTGGAACGCGTGGTCGAGGATGAGAAGAACATCATCCACGTGGTCGCGAAGCGGCTGGTGGACCGTTCGTCACTGCTCTCGGTGCTGCACTTGCGCGACGGCGAGCAGGCCGGCCCGCTGCCCCCCGCGCTGCACGCCCCGAGCCCCGGCCGCTACCTGCCGCCGAGCCGCGACTTCCACTGAAGCGCTCGTGCGCGCATCGTGCGGTCGAGGAGAAATGACGATGCAGTATGTACGGCTCGGCTCAACCGGCATGCAGGTCTCGCGCCTGTGCCTGGGGTGCATGACCTATGGCGCGGCGGATCGCGGCAACCACGCCTGGACGCTGGATGAGGAGAAAAGCCGGCCGCTGATCCGGCAGGCGCTGGAAGCCGGCATCACCTTCCTCGACACCGCCAACACCTACTCCGACGGCGCGTCGGAGGAGATCGTCGGCCGCGCCATCCGCGATTTCGCGCGGCGCGAGGAGATCGTGCTCGCCACCAAGGTCTACAATCGCATGCGCCCCGACGCGAACGGCGCCGGCCTGTCGCGCAAGGCGATCTTCGCGGAGATCGACGCGAGCCTGAAGCGGCTCGGCACCGATTACGTCGATCTCTACCAGATCCACCGCTGGGATTACGGCACGCCGATCGAGGAAACGCTGGAGGCGCTGCACGACGTGGTGAAGGCCGGCAAGGCCCGCTACATCGGCGCGTCCTCGATGTTCGCGTGGCAGTTCGCCAAGGCGCTGCACACCTCGCGCGCGCATGGCTGGTCGCGCTTCGTCAGCATGCAGAACCACCTCAGCCTGCTCTACCGGGAGGAGGAGCGGGAGATGCTGCCGCTCTGCGCCGACGAGGGCATCGGGGTGATCCCGTGGAGCCCTCTCGCACGCGGCCGGCTCGCCCGCGCGTGGGACGAGACCACGCACCGCATGGAAACCGACAATGTCGGCCACGCCATGTACGACCGCGCTGCGGAGGCCGACCGCGCCGTGGTGGACCGCGTGGGTGAGATCGCGCAGCGCCGCGGCGTGCCGCGCGCGCAGGTGGCGCTGGCCTGGGTGCTGCAGAAGCCCGGCGTGACCGCCCCCATCGTCGGCGCGTCGAAGCCGTCGCAGATGGAGGACGCGCTCGCCGCGCTGTCGCTGGAACTGACGGCGGAGGAAGTGGCGGCGCTGGAAGCGCCCTACATCCCGCATCGCGTGGTCGGGTTCCGGTAGGGCCGAGAGGGGCGCTGCCCCTCTCGGGCTCTCCCCGCCAGGGGGCGCGGGCTCCTGGACCCGCGATTCCTCAGAGGGTCTTCAGCCGATCTGCTGAAACTCTCCTGAAGGAATCGAGGTCCAGGAGCCCGTGGCTCCTGGCAGGGGGAGTACGAGGGGGACAGCGTCCCCCTCAGACCGGCCGGAACTCCAGGGCCACTCCGTTGATGCAATAGCGCAGCCCGGTCGGCGGCGGCCCGTCCGGGAACACGTGGCCGAGATGGCTGCCGCAGCGGGCGCAGTGCACTTCGGTGCGGATCATCCCGTGGCTGCGGTCGGTGGTGGTGCCGACCGAACCTTCGACCGGCGTGTCGAAGCTAGGCCAGCCGGTGCCGCTCTCGAACTTGCCGCCGGAGCGGAACAGCTCCTGCCCGCAGCCGGCGCAGAGGAAGGCGCCCTGGCGCTTTTCCATCAGCAGCGCGCAACTGCCCGGCGGCTCGGTGCCGTGGGCCCGCATCACGCGGTACTGCTCCGGCGTCAGCTTCTGCCGCCACTCCGCATCGTCGAGCTGGAAGGAAAAGGACTGGTCCATCGGCGCGCCTCCTGTCTCGTTTCCCAGATCGTCAATGCGGCGGGATGTTTCAACCTAGGCCGCCACCAGCGCGGCGGCGTCCTTGTCCACCCGCAGGCCGCGGTCGTGGAAGGCGGCCACGGCCGGGCGGTGTGCGATGGAGACGATGGTGGTGTCGGGCAGCTTTTCCTTCAGCACCCGGTACATCGTCTCCTCGCCCGCCGGGTCGAGGCTCGCCGTCGCCTCGTCGAGGAACAACCATTTCGGTTTGACCAGCAGCACGCGCGCGATAGCGAGACGCTGCTGCTCGCCGCCTGACAGGCGCTGCGTCCAGTTGTCCTCCTCGTCGAGACGCGGCAGCAGATGCGCGAGGTTGGTCAGCCGCAACGCCTCCGCGATCTCGGCATCGCCGACGGCATCGGCCGCGAGCGGATAGGCCACGGCCCGGCGCAGCGTGCCGAGGGGGATGTAGGGCCGCTGCGGCAGGAACAGTCGCGAATCCGCCGGCTGCGTCACGCGGCCCGCGCCGAACGGCCAGATGCCGGCAAGCGCGCGGAACAGCGTGGACTTGCCCGACCCGGACGGGCCGGTGACGACCACGCTTTCGCCCGGCCTGATCTCCGCGTCGGCGGTGAACAGCCTGCGCCCGTCCGGCAGGGCGAGGGTGAGGTGATCGAGCGCGATCCCGCCGCCCACCGGGGCGGTCCCCGCCCTGATGCCCGAAGGCGTGGCGCGCGCGGTCGCGACGGCGCGCTGGAAGCCGGACAGCCGCTCCACCGTCGCGCGCCAGCTCGCCACCGTGTCGTACACGCCCACCAGCCACGACATCGCCACCTGCACCTGGCTGAAGGCGTTCGCGGTCTGTTGCAGCGCGCCGAGCGACATCGTGCCGGCGAAGAACTGCGGCGCGGCGACCAGATAGGGGAAGACGATCGCGGCGCGGTCGTAGCCGTAGACGAAGAAGTTGAGGTTCTTCTGCCGCTTCGCGACCTGCCACCAGTTGTCCGCCAGCCGGACGAAGCGGGCGGCGAGCCCGGCCTTCTCGTCCGCCTCGCCGCCATACAGCGCCACGCCCTCGGTGTTCTCCCGCAGCCGGACGAGCGCGAAGCGGAAATCCGCCTCCACGCGCTGCTTCTCGAAGTTCAGCGGGACCAGCTTGCGGCCGATCAGATGCGCAAGCCACGACCCGCCGACCGCGTAGATCAGGCAGACCCAGACCATGTAGCCGGGGATCGGAACGCCGGCGACGGTCATCGCGCCGGACAGGGTCCACAGGATGCCGACGAAGGAGATCACGGTCAGGACGTTGCGGATCAGGTCGAGCCCGAGCGAGAGCGACAGCGCCGCGAATACCGCCAGATCCTCGGCGATGCGCTGGTCCGGGTTGTCCGTCCCGTTGCCGGTCACGCTCATGCGGTAATAGGCGCGGTCGGTGAGCCACTCGTTCACCAGCACGTCGGTGGTCCAGCTCCGCCAGCGGATCTGCAACGCCTGCTGCAGGTAGGTCTGGTAGGCGGAGATGGCGATGTAGAGGGCGGCGAGCCAGACATAGCCCGGCATCATCACCTCGTCGGTCCAGCGTCCCCAGACCATCAGCCCGATGAAGGCGCCGAAATCCTTATCCTGCAGGCTGTCGAAGAACGCCCGGCTCCAGTAGCTGAAGATGACGTTGATGCCGACCGCGGCGAGGTTCAGCGTCAGGATCGTGGCCAGCAGCAGCCGGCCCCGCCAGCGTTCGTCGGAGCGGGCGAAATAGGGCAGGGCGATGCGCCAGGCGTCGCGCAGCGTCGCACCGATGCCGTTCATGCGGTGATGTCCTCAGCGGGTGGCGGGGTGAAGCTCGGCGTCCAAAGCGCGGGTCCAGGCAAGCAGCCGGCGCTGAGTCGCGCCCAGATCGCACCAGCGGTGCGGCGCGCGTGCAACCAGGGTCAGGCGGCTGCCCCGTCCGGCCGGCGCGATGTCGGCGATCACGGGGAACGGCAGGTTGAGCCGCTTGCTGCGCACCACGAAGTGAAGCTGGCAGGGTTCGTCGTAGAAGGCATGCGGAAAGGTGCGCGGCATCGCGCTTCCCGCCGCCGCCACGGCGCGGGCGAGATCAGGGGCGGGCAGGGGGCTGTCGCGCGTGACGACCGCATCGCCCTCGCGGAGCTGGAGCGGCCGGTCCGGCAGCGGGATGGCAAGCCCGGCCGCGCCCTGTTCGGCACAGGCGGGAAGGGCGAGGCCGGCGAGCCGCGCCAGCGCCGTCACGCCCGTATGCGCAGCCGGATCACGCCGCGGATCTCGGCCTCGGCGACGGGTTTGCCCTTGCGCAGCACGTCGATCCGTCCCGCCCGCAGCAGCCGGACCGCTCCCTGCCGCACCGCCGGCAGCAGCGCGCGCCAGTTCTCCGCGTCGAGCGCGCGTGCGATGTCCTCCGGGCTGACCGAGCCGGCGGCGCCGCGCGCCTCCGTCTGGCGCAGGATCTCGGCCTCGACCCTCTCGTTCATGCGAGCAGCGCCGCCCCCAGCGCCCGGCCGCTCAACCACGCATCCTGCAGCCGCGCGCCGAGGCACCAGTCGCCGCAGGCGCCGATCCGGGCGACCGGGTCGGCGAGGCAGGGCGCGCCCAGCGGGGCCTGCACCAGCGCATGCGACCAGCGATGAGCGCCGGCGTACAGCGGCTCCGGCAGGTCGTTCGCGGTCCGGAAGACATGGGCGATGATGGCGGCGATCTCGGCCGTGGGGTGGTCGGCATGCGCGGCGGACCAGGCCGGCCCGCTCTGGATGGACCAGCACGCCACGTCCGCCTGCCGGCCGGGCTTGTCGCTGTCACGGAACACCCAGTCGAGCGGGCCGTCCTGCGCGTGCGCGGTGGCGGGGCTCTGGGCGGACGCGGCGAAGGCGAGCATGCCGGTCCAGATCGGGGCCATCTGCACCCCGGCCAGGGCGGCCCCCAGTTTCATCGGCAGCAGCCGCCCCGCGAGCGGGGCCGGCAGCGCGACCGCCACGGCATCGAACGGGCCTTCCGTGGTCGTCCCCGTGGTGCCGCGCCCGGCGACGGAGAGCTGCCAGGCGCCGCTCTCCCGCCACGCCCCCAGCACCTCGCGGCGGGTGACGATGTCGAGCCCGGCGCCCAGCGCCGCGGGCAGCGCATCCATCCCCGGCACGCCGACCCGGAAGCCGTTCCAGCCATCGGTGCGCGGGGTGAGCCAGGCCGCGAATTCGGGATCGGAGGCGGCGACGAACTGCGCGCCGTAATCCCACTGCATGGCCATGCCGTCGAGCGCGGCGCGCCGGGTGGCGCAGCGTCCGCCGATGCGTGCGGCCCGGTCGAAGACGCGGACCTGCGCGCCCGCTTCCTGCAGCAGGTGGGCGCAGGCGAGGCCGGATAGGCCGGCGCCGATCACGGCGATGGTCTGCGGGCGGGACATAGGCGCAACCTAACCAATTATGTCCGCGCCACAACTCGCGCGCCCGGCGAAATCAGCGTGACGGGATCAGCACCCCCACGCGCAGCACGGTGGGATCGTTCTCCGGCCACGACATGGCGATCTCGCGCACCAGCTTGCGCTTCACCGCCTCCTCGAAGGCATGAAACCCCTCGGCGACGACAAGGAAGCAGCCGACGCCGCCGATCACCTCATTGCGGTAATATTCATCGAGCGGCGGCTGGTACTGCGCCCAGGCGCCGGGACTGGCATCGATGATCGCAAGCCCGTTGATGGTCACGCCCTGCGCCACGGCGGCATCGCGCGCCTCGGCGACGGACGGGCCGGAATTGTTCACGCCATCGCCGGAGATATCCATCACACGCCGCGTGCCCTCGAACCCCTGGCCGAACTGGCGCACGCCGAATGCGATGGCGCCGGAAATGGACGTATAGAGCCGGGCCTGTTTGGGGGCGGCGTCGATCGCATCGGCGAAGGCGCGTGCGGACGCCGCGTCATGGATCAGCGTCCATGGCACCAGCACCTCCTGCACGTTGTGATCCGACCACGTGAACAGCATCACTGCGATGGCGCCGAGCGGGCCGCCGCGGATGCCATCGATGATCTTCGGATCGCGGAAGGCGGCGGCGTAGCCGCTGAACTGCAGCGACTGCTCCTGCGGATCGATGGAGCGGGAGACGTCCACCGCGAGGATGAGCTCGACATCGACCGGCTCGGGTCCGGCTGCACGGACGGGGGACAGCAGGCCGAAGACGAGCAGGGCGGCAATGACGATGCTGCGCATGAAACCCTCCTGCGCACATGCGTTGCGACGCCGTAGCCCGCGCTCCTCGAACGATTTGGCCGTTCACCGGCCGTTCATGGCAGCCTGCCAGATCAGTTTTGTGCAGTGCAACATAAATGTATGGTGCACCGCTCACGTCGTGTGAACATCAACGGATCGTCGGACGTCATCCGCATCTGTTCGGCGCGGGTCCCGGTGTCGCGGCCGGGAAGGCACGTACGGCGTCCCTCCTGCCGCTGCCGCCTATCGTGACATCACAACGATTGTGAGCGGTGTGCCGTTCCCCACGTCTCAGAAGCCGCCGCCCGATGCGAGCCACGCCTGCTCCGCCGCGGTGTTCGCGCGGCCGAGTGCGGCGTTGCGATGGGGAAAGCGGCCGAAGGTGCGGATCACATGCCAGTGACGCCAGGCGTAATCGATGCCGGCGCCCGGCGCGGCGTGGCGCTTGTCGTCGCGCAGTCCCTCGAACAGCGCGACGGAGCGGTTCTGGTCCCCCATCGTCTCGCCATGTTCGAAAGGCAGATAGGCGAAGGTGCGCTGCATCGGCGTCAGCGCCAGATCGCCCTGCGCGGCCACCAGCGCGCTTGCGACGGCGCGCGCCTTCGCGTCCGACGCGAACGCCTCCGCGCTGCCGCGGAACAGGTTGCGCGGGAACTGGTCGAGCAGGATGAGCAACGCGAGCGTGCCTTCGGGCGTTGTGGTCCACGCATCGAATGCGCCTTCGCGCGCGGGTACGACCTGCGCGCCGAACCCCGTGCGGATCGCCGCGTCGAACGCATCGTCGCGGCGGAACCATGCCTGCCGCCACGTGTCCGCGCCGTCGGCGAACCAGAAGTCCAGAACCTTCTGCGGCGTCATGCCAGTGCGCGCTCCAGCACGCGCACCGAATGCAGGGCGACGCGGCCGGTCGTGTCCGCGATCTGGTGCCGGCAGGATGTGCCGTCCGCGACGATCAGGTGATCCTCGGGTGCTGCGCGCACATGCGGGGCGAGCGAGAGTTCCGCCATGGCTTTCGATACCTCCAGCGTTTCCACCTGATAGCCGAAGGCGCCCGCCATACCGCAGCAGGAGGACACGATCGGCGTGACCTTGAGATCGGGGATGCGGTTCAGCACCGCCTGCGCGGCAGGGAAGGCGCCGAAGGATTTCTGGTGGCAATGGCCATGGATATGCGCGGCCGGCGCCACCGGCTTCAACTTCAGCGCATCGCCGTGCCGGTCGAGGAACTCGCTCAGCAGCAGCGCGCGGGCGGAAAGCGCATCGCTCTCCGCGCCCGGCAGCAGCGAGCGCAGCTCGTCCCGCAGCGTCAGCAGGCAGGAGGGCTCGAGGCCGATCACCGGCAGGTCGCCCGCGAGCGCCGTGCGCGTTGCGGCAAGCGTCGCGCGCGCGCGATCCAGCAGGCCGGCGGCAAGGTATGTCCGCCCGCAGCAGGCCCGCTCGCGCGGCAGCACGGCGCGATAGCCGGCGGCGCGCAGCACGCGGATCGTCGCGCGCAGGTTCTCTGGCTCGAAGTAGCGGTTGAAGGTGTCGGCGAGCAGCAGCACGTCCCCGCGCGGCGCGGGATCCGCCTGGGCCTCGGCATCGCGGAAGATGTCGCGCCGCCAGCGCGGCAGGCTGCGTTCGGCGGCGAAGCCGAGCGTGCGCTCGGACAGCCGCGCCAGCGCGGGGACGCGGTCGCGCAGGTTCAGCAGCGGTGCGAGCATCGAGGCGGCGCGGGCGTAGCGCGGCAGGTATGCCACCGCCCGGTCGCGCCATGACAGGCCGTGGCGTTCGGCACGCGCGGCCAGCACTTCCAGCTTCATCTTCGCCATGTCGATGCCGGTGGGGCACTCGCGGCGGCACGCCTTGCAGGAGACGCAGAGCTTCATCGTCTCCGCCATCGCGTCGGACGCCATCGCATCGGGGCCAAGCTGGCCGGACAGCGCGAGCCGCAGCGTGTTCGCCCGCCCGCGCGTCAGGTGCTGCTCGTCGCGCGTAGCGCGATAGGAGGGGCACATCGTGCCGGCATCGAACTTCCGGCAGGTGCCGTTGTTGTTGCACATCTCGACGGCGGACAGCATGCCGCCGAGCGGGCCGGGATAGTCGGACCAGTCGAGCCGGGGGGCGAAGTCGCGGGCCGGGCCGTACTCGGGCGCGTAGCGGAACAGGCTGCGGTCATCCATGCGCGGCGCGCGCACGACGCGGCCGGGGTTGAGCAGGCCGGCAGGGTCGAAGGCGTCCTTCACCGCCTCGAACGCGCGCACGATGCGGCTGCCGAACATCGGCTCATGGAACTCGGACCGCACGATGCCGTCGCCGTGCTCGCCGGAATGGCTGCCCTTGTACGCGCGCACCAGCGCGAAGCATTCCTCCGCGATGGCACGCATCCGCGCCACGTCCGTGCCGTCCTTCATGTTCAGAACCGGGCGGACATGCAGGCAGCCGACGGAGGCGTGCGCGTACCACGTGCCCTTGGTGCCGTGGCGCTCGAACACCTCGTTCAGCCGTTCGGTGTAGTCGGCGAGGTCGTCCAGATCGACGGCCGTGTCCTCGATGAAGGAGACCGGCTTTCCGTCGCCCTTCATGCTCATCATGATGTTCAGCCCGGCTTCGCGCACCTCCGCGATGGCGGCCTGGAACCCTGGTTCTACCGCACGCACGACCTGACCCTGCAGGCCGAGGTCGCCCATCATCTCCTCCAGCCGGGCGAGGTCGCGCAGCAGCGCGGCATCGTCGTCGCCGTGGAATTCCACCAGCAACAGCGAGTCCGGCTCGCCGATCAGCATCTTCTCGATCGTCGGGCGATAGATCGCGATGGAGCGGCCGAGGTCGATCATCGTCCGGTCCACCAGCTCCACCGCCTCGGGGTCGAGCGTGACGAGGTGCCGCGCCGCTTCCATCGCGCGGCGGAAGGTGGGGAACTGGCAGATCCCGACCACCTTGCGCGGCTTGACCGGGAACAGCTTGAGATCGAGCGATGCGGAGAAGGCGAGCGTGCCCTCGCTGCCCACCAGCAACCGGGCAAGGTTGCCGCGCCCGGCCGCGCGCGCGGCCGGCGTCAGCGCGTCGATGTTGTAGCCGCCGACGCGGCGAAGCTGGCGCGGGAAGCGCGCGGCGATCTCCTCCGCCTCGGCCGCGCCCAGCGTGCGAAGGCGCTGGATCAGCTCGGCGATGTTGGCCGGAATGTCGGCGCCGAGATTGTCCGGCGTGTCGCCGAAGCGGTGGGTGCTGCCATCGGCGAGGATGGCGTCGATGGCGAGCGTGTTGTCCGTCATCAGCCCGTAGCGGATGGATTTCGACCCGCACGAGTTGTTCCCCGCCATGCCGCCGATGGTGCAGCGCGCGTTGGTGGACGGATCGACCGGGAAGAACAGCTTGTGCTTCTTCAGCGCGTCGTTGAGGTGCGACAGCACCAGCCCCGGCTCCACCCGCGCGACACCCGCGCCGGCGTCCACGTTCAGCACGCGGCGCAGGTACTTCGTGCAGTCGATCACCAGAGCGCGGTTGACGGTCTGGCCGCACTGGCTGGTCCCGCCGCCGCGCGGCAGCACCGGCACCCCATGCTCGCGCGCGATCGCCATCGCCGCCGCCACGTCGCCGATGGTGCGCGGCACGATCACGCCCACCGGCTCCACCTGGTAGATCGAGGCATCGGTGGCGTAGCGGCCGCGGCTGAACGGACCGAACAGGATCTCGGCCTGCGTCTCGCGACGGAGCCGTTCGGCCAGCCGGGAGTCGCCGAGCGTGGCGCGCGGGAGCAGCGGGGCGTTCATGCCGCCACACTAGGGCGGCGCGATGCGGGCGTCACATTGGCAAGCCTCGTGGAACCCACGACGTATGCTGATGCCTGTGCTAGCGGCGTGGGGCAGGAGGAACGCGCCATGCCCACTCGCCGCCATCTGCTGGCTGCCGGTCTCGCCGCCCCCGTGCTTGCCCATGCCCAGGGCACGTGGCCCGACCGGCCGATCCGGATCTTCGTGCCGTCGGCCGCCGGTGGCGCGGCGGACCTGCACGCCCGGGTCTTCGGCCATTTCCTGGAGAAGAAGCTGCCGCAGCCGGCGGTGGTGGACAACCGGCCGGGCGCGGGCGGGATCATTGGCACGGAGGCGACGAAGAACGCCCCGGCGGATGGCTACAACTTCCTGATCTCCACCAACTCCACCCACAGCGCCAACGAGTTCCTCTACAAGAAGCTGCCCTACGATCCGGTCGCCGATTTCGCGCCGGTGGGCCTGTTCACCACCTATGCCTCGGTCGGCATGGTCCCGGCCGATTCGCCGCTGCGCGGCATCGGCGACGTCATCGCGCTGGCGAAGGCGAAGCCCGGCGAGGTGTTCTTCGGCTACTACTCGTCCTCCTCCCAGGTGCCGTCGGAGCTGGTGAAGGCACGGGCCGGGATCGACATCACCGGCGTGTCGTACCGCAACGTCACCGGCATCACGACCGACCTCGCCAGCGGGCGCATCCACTTCGCCTTCGCCGACAACGCCACCGCATCCGCCCCGCTGCAGACCGGCCGCGTGCGCGCGATCGCCGTCACCTCGCTCGACCGGCTGCCCAACCTGCCGGACGTGCCGACAGTGGCCGAGACGCTGCCGGGCTTCGAGATGGAGGGCTGGATCGGCCTGACCGCGCCGGCCGGCACGCCCGCGGCGATCGTCACGCGCATGAACGCGCTGATGCGCGAGGCCGCCGCGGACCCGACCGCGCGGGATGCGCTGGAGAAGGCCGGCATGCGGGTGCGGGCGATGTCGGTGGAGGAGTTCACCGCCTTCCTGAAGGCGGATCGCACCCGCTGGCAGGAATGGGTCCGGATCGCCCGCATCGAGCCGCAATGAGAGCGGACGGGTTCGCCCCGGATCACATCGCCGGCCTGCCCGCGACCCCGCTGCCCGCCGGCGGCGCGCTCTACGCGGATGGCACGGAGTCCGCCGCCCCGCCGCTGCTGTTCGTCCATGGCGGCTATCACGGCGCGTGGTGCTTCGGCGGCTGGATGCGGCTGCTCGCGCCGGCGCGGCGCGTGTTCGCCGTGGATATGGCCGGGCATGGCCTGCTGCCGCATGCGGACCTCGATCCGCGCCAGGGCGTGGGCGACTGGGCGGCGGACGTGGCGGCCGCCGTGCGTCTGATTGGCGCGCCGCCGGTGCTGGTCGGCCACAGCCTCGGGGCGCTCGCGGCGATGCTGGCGGCGGCGGAGGTGGAGGTCGCGCGACTGGTGCTGCTTGCGCCCTCGCCACCGGGCAACCTGCCGGGCGTGGCCGCCGTGCCGCTCGTCAGCGATAGCGCGCCCGTCCCGCCGCCGGACGCGGCCGCGTCCTCCGCCCGCTGGTTCGGGGGCGACAGGCCGGACTTCTTTGCCGACTGGCTCGCGCGGCTGAGCCCGGAAAGCCCGACCGTGCTGAACGACCGCTACGGCCTGCGCACGCGCCTCGACCCCGCGCGCATCACCGTGCCGGTTCTGGTGGTTGAGGCCGGGCGAGACGATGCCGCGCGCCATCCCGCAGGGCAGGACGAGGCCATCGCGCGCTTCCTGCGCGGGCGTCACGTGCTGCTGCCCGATGCCGTGCACTGCCTGATGGCGGGGCAGGGGTGGCGGGAGGCGGCCGCGCTGGTCGCCGATCAATAATCCTGTTCGATCCGACGATCCGATCTCATTTGCCCCGCGCCGTCGCGCGGCGCATGTGAGGCCGCGAAGGGAGAACGCCCATGGCCTATTACGCCTCCACCCATCCCGAAGGCCGCCAGGCCGGCCGGCATTTCCTGCAGATCCCGGGCCCGACCAACGTGCCCGACCGCGTGCTGCGCGCCATGGACAACCCGACCATGGACCACCGCTCCGCAGAGTTCGGCAAGCTCGGCCATGAGATCCTGTCCAACGTGCGGCAGGTCTTCCGCACCGAAGGCCCGGTGATCATCTATCCCGCGTCGGGGACGGGCGCGTGGGAAGCCGCGCTCGCCAACACGCTGTCGCCCGGCGACACGGTGCTGATGTGCCGTACCGGCTGGTTCGCGACGCTGTGGCACGAGATGGCGCAGCGGCTCGGCATCAGCGCGATCTTCATCGACACCGACTGGCGGCGCGGCGCGGACGTGCCAGCGATCGAGGCGAAGCTGGCCGAGGACAAGGCGCGCGCGATCAAGGCGGTGTGCGTGGTCCACAACGAGACCTCCACCGGCTGCGCCAGCCGCATCGACGAGGTGCGCGCCGCCATCGACCGCACCGGCCATCCCGCGCTGCTGATGGTGGACACGATCTCCTCCCTCGCCTCCATCGACTACCGCCACGACGAATGGGGCGTGGACGTCACGGTGGCGGGTTCGCAGAAGGGGCTGATGCTGCCGCCCGGTCTGTCCTTCAACGCGGTCAGCGAGAAGGCGTTGAAGGCGTCGGAGACCGCGAAGCTGCCGCGCAGCTTCTGGGACTGGAAGGCGATGCTGGCGGCCAATGCCACCGGCTACTTCCCCTACACGCCCGCGACCAACCTGCTCTACGGCCTCAACGAGGCGGTGAAGATGCTGCTGGAGGAAGGGCTGGACAACGTCTTCGCCCGCCACGACCGCTTCGCCGAGGCCACGCGCCGCGCCGTCCGCGCCTGGGGGCTGGAGATCCAGTGCGCCGAGCCGCGGCATTATTCGTCCTCGCTGACCGCGGTGCGGGTGCCGGAGGGTCACAGTGCGGATGCGCTGCGCGCGACGATCGCGGCGCGGTTCAACATGAGCCTCGGCAACGGGCTGGGGCAGCTCAAGGATCAGGTGTTCCGCATCGGCCATCTGGGCGATCTCGGCGACCTGCAGCTTGCCGGCACGCTCGCGGGTGTGGAGATGGGGCTGCGCGTCGCGGGGATCCCGATCAAGGCGTCGGGTGTGCAGGCGGCGATGGATTATCTGGCGGGGAATGCCTGAACGGGTCGCCCATGCGGACGGCACAGGCCGTCGGCGTGGGCGAGTTTCCCTCGCTACGGATCGCCGGCCAGCAGGTCGCCGAGGCGTCGCGTGCCGTCCCAGACATGCGCGGTCCAGCCTCTCCTGCGGGCCGCATCGACATTGGCCTGTTTGTCGTCGATGAACAGGATCTCGTCGGGCCGGAAGCCGGTTTTCTCCTCAACGCGCAGGTAGAACCGCTCGTCCGGCTTCGCGGAACCGAGTTCCGCCGAGTAGTGCAGGGCATCGAAGCGATGCTTCAGCCCGATGGTGTTCCAGATGTAACGCGCCCTCCGGTGCTCCTGCACGGTCGCGAGGTGCAGTCGGATGCCCGATGCGCGGACCGGGCCGAGCTGATCGAGAAGCGAGTGGTCGAGATGCGCGTCGTTCGCGAACCAGTAATCGACGAGGGCAGCCGGGCTGACGCCGGGAGCGATCTCCGACAGGACAGGCGCGAGCCGCGTATACAGGTCGGCCCGGCCGAGAACGACGTCCTGCCAGTGCGGTGCGAAGAAGGCCGACTGCAGCCTGTCCCGGGAGAGGCCGAGATCGCGCGCGAGATTGGCTGACCACCCGTCCGGATCGGGATGGACGATCACGACGCCGTCGACGTCTATCATCAAGACCTTGAAGCGCATCGCGGGACGTTACGGGATGCCGGCGTTCCGCAGGAAGGGATGGGTGGCCCCGGCGCAGCTCCGCCTCGCGCGCGCAACCGGTATTCGCGCGGGAGGCCGGGTGCCCTTCTGGCCGGCGGCGCCGGGCCGCGCCATGCTGCGCGGCTCACCACCGGGGACCCGCACCGCATGCCCATCCAGAACAGCATCGCCGATCTCACCGCCGAGATGACCGAATGGCGGCGCGACATCCACGCGCATCCGGAACTCGGCCGCAAGGAGAACCGGACCAGCGCGAAGGTCGCGCAGATGCTGGCATCCTGGGGCATCACGGTGACGAAGGGCCTCGCCGGCACCGGCATCGTCGGCACGCTCAGCGCCGGCAGCTCGCCGCGCACCATCGGCATCCGCGCGGACATGGACGCGCTGCCGATGCAGGAGCAGACGGGCCTGCCCTACGCCTCCACCCATCCCGGCGTGATGCATGCCTGCGGCCATGACGGCCACACGACGATGCTGCTCGGCGCCGCGCGGCCCCTCGCCGAGCATCCCGATTTCGAGGGCACCGTCCACTTCATCTTCCAGCCGGCCGAGGAGGGCCTCGGCGGCGGGCGGCTGATGGTCGAGGAGGGGCTGTTCGACCGCTTCCCGGTGGAGGCGGTGTTCGGCATGCACAACGAGCCCGGGCTGGCGCTCGGGAAATTCGGCATCCGCATCGGGCCGATGCTCGCCAATGTCGATACCTGGTCGGTGACGTTCCACGGCTCGGGCGGGCCCGGCGCCGTGCCGCACCGCGCGACCGATCCGACCCAGGCCCTGGCGCAGTTCGTCGGGACGCTGCAGAGCGTGATCGGGCGCAACGTCCCGCCGGGCCAGACCGCGGTGCTCAGCGTTGGCCATGTCGCCGGCGGCGATGCCCGCGCACCCAACGTCATCCCGTCCACGGTGGTGCTCGCCGGCACCGGCAGGTCCTTCCTGCCCGCGGTGCGGGAGGTGATGGAACGCCGGCTGCGCGAGCTGGCCACCGCCGCCGCGACGGCGCACGGGTGCACGGCCGAGATCGACTACCGCCACGACTACCCCGCGCTGGTGAACACGGCGGACGAAGTCGTGCTCGCCGCCCGGGCCGCGCGCGCCATCGCGGGCGAGGAGGCCGTGAACACCGACTACCCGCCGATCACCGCCGGAGAGGATTTCGCCTACATGCTGCAGCAGCGCCCCGGCGCCTTTATCCTGGCCGGCAACGGCATCGCGCCTGACGGAACCTTCCACCACGTCCACACGCCTCGCTTCGATTTCAATGATGCGCTGCTCGCGCTCGGCGCGGCCTATTGGGTCAGCCTGGTCGATCACGCGCTCGGCGACGCGCAGGGAGAGCCCGCATGAGACTGTCCCGTCGCCCCCTGCTCGCCCTGCCGGCGCTGATCGGCACGGCGCGGGCGCAGGCCGCCTTTCCGGACCGGCCGATCCGGCTGCTGGTCGGCTTCGCGCCGGGCGGGGCCATCGACATCGTGGCGCGCCTCGTGGCCCCGGGGCTGGCCGCCCGACTCGGCCAGCCGGTGGTGGTGGAAAATCGCGGCGGCGCGGGCGGCAACATCGCCGCCGAGGTGCTGTCCCGCGCGCCGGCGGACGGCCACACCCTGATGCTCGCCACGCCCGGACCGTTCACGGTGAATCCGTCCATCTACCGGCGCCTCCCCTTCGACCCGGAGCGCGGCTTCGCCCCGGTGGCGCAGCTCGGCGTGGTGCTGGACGTGCTGGCGGTACCGGCCTCGCGCCCCTGGCAGACCACGGCGGACTTCATCGCGGCGGCGAAGGCACAGCCCGGCGCGTTGAACGTGTCCCATTCCGGGGTCGGCTCCGGCAGCCATGTGGGTATCGTGCTGCTGCGCTCGCTGACCGGGATCGACGTACTGGAGGTGCCCTACAGCGGCGGCGGGCCGATGATGGGCGATTTCCTCTCGGGAAAGCTCGACGCCACGATCGGCACCGCGCCGGTGCTGGTGCCGCTGGCGCGCGACGGACGCATCCGCATCCTCGGCATTGCGCAGAGCGAACGTTCGGCGGTGCTGCCCGAGGTGCCTCCGATCGCCGATGCCGTGCCGGGCTACGACCTGCGGTCCTGGGTCGGGCTGATGGCCCCGGCGGGCACGCCCGCGCCCGTCAGCGACAGGCTGCATGAAGCGACCGCCGCCGCGCTCGCGGAGCCGGAGATCGTCGCGCGCTTCCACCAGCAGGTGACCGAGCCGATGGTGAAGGACCCCGCCACGTTCGGCCGGATCCTGGCCGACGAACGGGCTCGCTGGGCGCCGCTGATGCGCGCCGCCAACGTGATCATCGACTGATGGCCCCGCCCCCGGGAGACGGACGGAGCTTCTCCCGCGACCCGGTGCTGCTGACGCTGATGGCGGCGGTGTTCTCCGGCAGCCTCGCCATGATGGCCTTCGTCGCCCTGGTCGGCCCGGTCGCGCGTGCGGCGGGGCTGGAACCCTGGCATGCCGGGCTCGCCGTCGCCGCCTCGGGCGTCATGTGGATGGTCTGCGCCCCGCCCTGGGGATCGGCGAGCGACCGGCACGGGCGCCGCGCCGTGCTGATGACAGGCGCAGTCGGCTTCGCTGCGGCCTACTGGGCGCTCTGCCTGTTCGTGGACGGGCTGCTGCGCTGGCAGGTCCCGGTGTTGCTGGCTTTCCTCGGCCTCGTGGTGCTGCGCGGGCTGGTGGGCGGGGCCTATGCCGCCATCCCGGCCGCCGGCATGGCGCTGATCGCGGACCGGGTGGAACCCGCGCGACGGGCGCAGGCAATGGCGCAGCTCGGTACCGGCAGCGGCGCGGGGCTGGTGGCGGGGCCGGCGCTCGCCGCGCTGCTGGTGCCCTACGGTCTGTCCGTGCCGCTGGTCGCGACCGCTCCCCTACCGCTGCTGGCCTGCCTCGCCCTGTGGTGGTTCATCCCGCGCACGCCGCCCAGGCCGGGACCGCAGCGGCGACGCCTCGCCCTGACCGATCCGCGGCTGCGGCAGCCGCTGTCGATCGGGTTCGCAGCGATGTTCAGCGTGGCCATCGCGCAGGTCAGTATCGGCTTCTACGCGATGGACCGGCTCGGCCTGCCGCCGGAGGATGCGGCCCGGGCAGCCGGCTCGGCGCTGATGCTGGTCGGCATCGCACTGGTGATCTCCCAGGGCGTCGCCGCGCGGTTGCAGATCGCGCCGGCGCGGATGGTCCGCTGCGGCACGCTGGTCGCCGCACTCGGCTTCGGCAGCGTCATCCTGGCGGACCGGAGCTGGATGCTCGCCGCCTGCTACTTCGTCGCGGCCCTCGGCATGGGCTGGGTGTTTCCGGGCTTCTCCGCCATGGCAGCCAATGCCGTGGAGCCGTCCGAACAGGGCGCGGCCGCGGGGGCGGCGGGCGCCGCGCAAGGGCTCGGCATGGTGGTCGGGCCGGTGGCGGGGGCGCTGCTCTATGCGCTGATGCCGGCCCTGCCCTACGCGCTGGCGAGCGCGCTGCTGCTCACGGTCTCACTGCCGCTGTGGCTCGCGGCAAACCGTGCCGAAGGCCGGGCCGCCCCGTAACATTTCGGCGCAGGGCTGCGAGCTTGTCCCGATGCTGACCGGGCGTTAGTGATAGCCATTCTCAATTGGCCGAGGCGCCACGCCGGGACGCGGTCCGCTGACCGGCCCGGTGCCGATGAAACGGACTGCCGCATTGCTTCCCCTCCGACAGACCTGGCCCGAGGACACTGCCGCCCGCTATCGCGCCGCGGGCTACTGGCGTGGCGAGACCTTCCCTGGATTTCTCCGCCAGCGCGCCGAGGACCGCCCCGACGCGATCGCCATCATCGGCGGCGGCCAG
>JBBCJT010000070.1:0-4636 GCA_037190665.1 Rhodovastum atsumiense
CGACGCGATCGAGGGGATCCTCGCGGAAGGCGAGGAGATCCTGGAGGAGTTCAAGGACGAGGCCGCGCTCGATGCCGGTCTGGTGTCCGCGGCGCAGGCGGTCGAGCACTACGAGATCACGCGCTACGGCACGCTGAAGCGCTGGGCCGAAGTGCTCGGGATGGCGGACGCCGCCAAGCTTCTGGACGCCACGCTGCGGGAGGAGATGAAGACGGACGCCGATCTCACCAAGCTGGCCGACAAGGCGGCGAACCCGAAGGCGATGCACGCGGCCTGAACGGAAAGGCGGGCGGCAACCGCGCCGCCCGCCTTGCGTGCTCATTTATCCGTCCGGTGCCGCCTTCCTCGCTGCCTTGCGGCATGGCTGGACGAGAGAGAAGGCAAGGCGCCTCACGCAAGGTCCCCTCTCCCGCAAGCGAGAGAGGGGGAAGGTCACGACCGGTGCGTAGAGCTCCCGCCAGCGGGATGCTTCACCCCGTACAAGTCACTCAAGCACCGCGCGTCTTATGCAGCCGGCGCCACCGTCCGGCGGACCCGCACCACGTCGTGGCGCACGCACATCGTGCCGCCCACCACGGCCGCCGCCGCGCCGGCAAGCAGCGTGACGAAGAGCCAGATCGCACCGATCGCTCCGGCGGCAGCCGCGGCGTCCGCCGCTTCGCGCACCTCCTGCTCTGCCCGCTGCACCGCCTGCGTGGCCTGCTGCTCGGCCGCGGTGATCCGCTGGCGGGCCTCATCCTCGCTGATGCCGCCCACGCGCGCGACCAGCGCCTCGAGCCGCTGGCGATCTTCCGCGTTCAGCTCGCCCTGAACCATGCGCTGGGTGGCCAGGCGCGAGATCTCCACGCCCGCCTGCTCGGGCGAGAGGCTGGCGACATCCGCGCGGTTGAGCTGCCCGGACAGCCGCTCGGCGAGGGCGCGCGGGTCGATCTGGGACGCTCCGGCCTGGGCCGCGCCGCCGATGGCGGTCGCCCCGCCCTGGACGACCGCCCCGGTCGCCCGGCCGGCCGCGGCGGCGATGCCGCTCGCCGCACCCCAGGCGATCATGGCCCCCACGATGGACGCGACGGCCCACATCGCCAGGCAGTGCAGCCCGACATTCGTCTGGTCGTTCGGCCGCGACAGCCGCCCGGTGGTCCAGCCGCCGACCAGCATCGCGAGGATCGTCGCGACCAGCGTCCAGGCCGCGGCCGCGATGCCGAAGGTGGTGGCCCCGGGCGTCCTGCCGGCGGTGGCATCCACGCTCAGCATCCCGATGCCGACGCCGAGCAGGTTGAGCACCGCGCCGACGACGATGGCGACGGCAGCGCCTGCCAGGATCGCGCCCCACGACACGCGGGACGGGTAGATCAGGTCTTCTTCGTAGGGGGAGCCGTAGGCTCCGGTGGGGGTGGTCGCACTCATGGGGGGCTCCTGTTCACGCACCCCAAACACGCGCGGCATCAAAGCGTTGCGCGCGACGCGCGCAATTCCGCCGCATTTGTTTCGGGAGCCACGGGCGCGGCCGTGCGCACTCTCGCGCCGCAATCGTCATTCGCTGACCCGTGCCGCCGCGCCCGCTGAGCTGATCGTCTCCTCCGAGATCGGCGTGGCGGGGGCTTCTGCTCCCGCCCTCTTCGGGAGCTTTGCGGAAGGGCCGAGGCGAGGCGTGTCCCGCGAGGTTCCCTCTCCCGCCCTGCGGGAGAGGGAGGGGCCCGCGCTTGCGCGGGAGGGTGAGGGCACCTGCGCCGAGGCGAAACCTCATCGTCGCGCGGGCGGACGCACCCTCACCCCGGCCCTCTCCCGCAGGCGGGAGAGGGGGAAGATCATGGCCGTTTCGCGAAACTCCCGAAGGCGGGTCGAACCAAGGCAGCCGGCCGTATCAGGGCGCCGCGAACCGCTTTTCCATCCGCACCCAGGTCGGTGCGGCGAAGCCCTCGTGCGCGTGCATCGTCGTCTCCACGAACCCCTGGCCCTGGAACAGCCGCCGGTTGTCCTCCAGCGCCAGCCGCGTGCCGAGATGCAGGCCGGGCAGGCCGACGCGGCGGGCCTCCTCCTCGGCGGCGGCGAGCAGGGCGCGGGCGATGCCGCGGCCGCGCCAGGCGGGCGGGACGGCGAGGCGGCCGACGTAAAGGCTGCCGACCTCCTCCCGCCAGATCACCGCGCCGACCAGCCGCCTGCCGACCTCGGCGACCGCCCCGCCGCCTTCGGCGAGCTGGGCTTCGACGCTGGGCGCGGTTTCGCGCAGGGCGGATGGAAGGGGGTCGACGTCGGCCGACAGGCTCGCGAAAGCCTCGCGGATCACCTCGGCCATATCCGACGCGTCTTGGGTGCGCGCCGGCCGCAAACTCCAGAACATGGGCGGGATGGTAGCGGCTCGCGCGGCGCGTGCCTATCTTGGCGCGATGGCCGAAACGCCCGCCTTTCTCGACACCGGCCGCCCAGCCGTTCCCGATATCGTCGTCCCCCGCGGCATCACGCCCTTCCACCTGCACGCGCGGCCGGTGCGGGGGCGGTTCGTGCGGCTGGGGCCGCTCGCCGACGCGCTGCTGAGCCGGCGCGACCACCCCCCCGTCGTCGCCACGCTGACCGGAGAGGCGCTGGCGCTCGCCGCCGCACTTGCCGCGACGATGAAGTTCCGCGGCAGTTTCAGCGTGCAGGCGAAGGGCGACGGGCCGGTGGACCTGCTGCTTGCCGACTGCACCGACCAGGGCGCGCTGCGCGGCTATGCCCGCGTCAACGCGGACCGGCTCGCCGCCCTGCTCGCCGGGGATTCGGCGCCCGGCGCGCAGAAGCTGCTCGGGGAGGGCTACCTCGCCTTCACCGTCGACCAGGGCGCGGAGACCGACCGCTACCAGGGCATCGTCGCGATCGAGGGCGCCTCGCTCGCCGCCATGGCCGAACACTATTTCGAGACCAGCGAGCAGCTCCGCTGCGCGGTGCGGCTGGCCTGCCGGCGGACCGAGGCGGGCTGGCGCGCCGCCGCACTGGTGATGCAGCGCGTGGCCGGCAGCGGCGGGCTGGCGCCGGAGATGGACGATGCGGCGCAGGAGGAGGCGTGGCGCACCGCGCTCGCGCTCGCCGCCACGCTGACCGATGATGAGATGCTGGACGACGCGCTGCCCCCCGAGCGCGTGCTGTTCCGCCTGTTCCATGCCGAAGGGCTGGTGGCCGACCGGCCCCGCGCGCTTGCCTTCGGCTGCCGCTGCTCGCGCGCGAAGCTGTCCTCCATCCTGGAGGGCTTCGGCGCCGAGGACCTCGACCACATGAGCGTGGATGGCGCCATCGTCATGAACTGCGAGTTCTGCAACCAGGAATTCCGCTTCCCCCGTGCCGACATCCGGCCGCGCGCGGTGGGGCGCGCATGATCCGCCGCGCCCTGCTCGCCCTGCCGCTGCTCGCCGCAGCCTGCGCGAGCGATGGCCCGCCGCAGCCGGAATTCCCGCCGCCGCCGCTGAACTTCGACCACCTGACGCCGCTGCGGCTGAGCGTGGCGGAGGTGCGGATCGAGAACCGCTACCAGTCGCCGGGCCGCGCGCCGAACGTGGAGCAGTACGCCCCGGTGCCCCCGGCCGCGGCACTGCAGCGGATGGCGGAGCAGCGGGTGCTCGCCGGCGGCACGCAGGGCATGGCCGCCTTCATCATCCAGGACGCCTCGATCCGCGCCTCCCCGGTGCGCGGGCAGAGCATGTTCAGTGGCGACGGCGAGCGTTACGACGGCAACCTGATGGTGCGGCTGGAGGTGCGGGGAGGGCAGCCGGAAGCCACCGGCTACGCGACCGCGCAGGTGCGCCGAAGCCTTTCGCTGCCCGACAAGCCATCGGCATCGGAGCGTCGCCAGCAGCTCGACACGATGCTGCGGCAGATGATGGCCGACATGAACGTGGAGTTCGAATACCAGGTCCGCCGCAGCCTGAAGGACTGGCTGCAGGACACGGCGACGGCCCCGGCGCCCGCGCCGGTGCAGCAGGAAGACATCCCAACGCCCCGGAGCTAGAGCGATGGCAACCATCAGCTACGACAACCCGCCCACGCTGCACGACACCGCCGGCCGCTACAGCCACACGGCCCTGGTCACCGGCCCGGGCCGCTACGGCGAGGCGGTGCGGTGGCTGCACCTGTCGGGCCAGGTCGGCACGCGGCCGGACGGCACCATCCCGGCGGATGCCGAGGGGCAGGTGGAGCAGGCGCTGAAGAACATCCTGGCCGCGCTCGCCCATCACGGCATGGGGCCGCAGAATCTCGTGAAGATGACGAGCTACATCACCGACCGTTCCGTGCTGGCGCCGCTGCGGGCGAAGCGCGTGCCGATGCTGGGCGTCAGCCCGGCGCACACGCTGATCATCGTCGCGGGACTGGCGGCGCCGGAGTTCGTGGTGGAGATCGAGGCCATCGCCGCGGGGTAGGGGCGTTGTCGGGTGGGGGCGGCGGTCAAGCCTCCTCACCCATAGGCTCCCTGAAACCGGAGGCTCCTTCTTCCTCTCCCGCCTGCGCGGCTGAGGGCGGAGGCAAGGCGCACCCCGCAAGGTCCCCTCTCCCGCTGGCGGGAGAGGGACAGGGTGAGGGGATCTGCGCAGAGGCGGAACCTCATCGCGGTGCTGGTGGCCCCACCCTCACCCCGCCCCTCTCCCGCCAGCGGGAGAGGGGGACGGCCACC
>JBBCJT010000071.1:0-6689 GCA_037190665.1 Rhodovastum atsumiense
CTGCGCGCCACCGTCGCCCAGCACGCCGACCGGTTCGACTGCGACGTTTCCGTCTCCGGCGAGGCGTTCCTGACCCGGCCCGGGGAGCTGGTGGACCGGCTGCGCGCGGCGGTGGCGCGCGGCACCGGGGCGACGCCCACGCTGGACACCGGCGGCGGCACCTCCGATGCGCGATTCATTGCGCTGCATTGCCCGGTCGCCGAGTTCGGACTGGTGGGCAGCACCATGCACCAGGCCGACGAGCGCATCCCGGTGGCCGAGCTGCACGCCTTGTCATCCGCCTATCTGGAGGTGCTGCGCGAGTTCGTGCCGTGAGCGGGACCACCGGCCGCAACCTGCTGCGCGGCATCGCCCGGATCGCGCGGTTCCGCCCCGATGGCCTCGCCGATATCGGCGACGATGCGGGCGCGGTCGCGACCTCGCTGATCCCGCTCGCCGTCCTGCCCCTCGCCGGATCGCTGATCGCCCTGATGAACGGCGCCGGCTGGTATGCGCTGCGGGACCTGTTCATCGTCGCCTGCGCCCTGCTCGCCCCGCTCGTCGTCACCCACGCGCTGGCGCGCGCCTGGGGGCGGGAGGCACTGTGGCCGCGCTTCGCCGCCGCCTTCAACTGGTGCCAGTGGGCGATCCCGGTGGCGGCCATGGGGCTGCTGCTCGGCGCGGCGGTGCTCGTGATGTTCGGCCTGCCGACGGAGCTCTCCGGGCTGCTCGTGCTGCTCGGCGTACTGGTCTACGCGCTGTCGCTGCACTGGTTCGTCGCCCGGCATGCGCTGCGCCTGTCGGGCGCGATGGCGGCGCTGCTGGTGGTGCTGACCAATCTCGGCACGCTGGCCTGCCTCGCGGTGCCGCGGCTGATCGCCGGGGCCCTGGGCTGATGTTTGCGCTGGAGGCGGCGCTCGGTCTGCGGGGGGCGCTGCGGATCGCCGGCGGCAACAGCGACGGCCTCGCCCTGCTGCCGACCCGGCCGGATGCCGTGTGGCGGTCCTGCGCCGCTGCGCTGATCTGCTGGCCGGCCTACATGGCGCTGCGGCTGATGGTGCATGCCGAGGCCACGCCGGACCTCGACGTGGGCACGCTGATCGCCATCGAAACCTGCGCCTTCGTCATCGCCTGGTTCGGGTTCGCGCTGGCCTCCGCCCCGATCGCCAACGCGCTGGGCGCCGGCCCGCTCTGGCCGCGCTTCCTCGCCGCCTGGAACTGGACGAACGTCGTGCAGTACCTGTTCGTCCTCGCCGGGGAGATGCCGGGATGGCTCGGCCTCCCGCGGGGGATCGCGGTCTTCGCCGCCGTGATCGCACTGGTCGGCGCGATCAGCGTGGAATGGCAGGCGGCCCGGCTGGCGCTCGGGCTGCGCGGCGGCCAGGCGGCGCTGGTCGTGCTCGCGGACATCGCGCTCAGCCTGCTGGTCCGCGGCGTGGCGGACGGCATGCTGGCCTCCGCCGCCGCCCCCGGCTGAGGGCCGCCGTTCAGTCGCTCATCGTCACGCCCGTCGCGCGCGCGATCGCGGCCCAGCGCTCGCTCTCGGCGGCGACGAAGGCACCGAGCCTGTCCGTCTCCAGCGCCGGCATCTCGAACGCCGCCTTGGCCATCCCCTCGCGCACGGATGGCGTGGACCGCGCGGCGACGGCAGCGGCGGCGATGCGCTGCACCACGTCGTCGGGCGTGCCGCGCGGCACGTAGAGCGCGTTCCAGGTCGGCAGCTCCAGCCCCGGAAAGCCAAGCTCGGCGAGCGTCGGCACATCCGGCAGCAACCGTCCCGGCCCGGTCTGCGCAAGGCAGAGCAGCTTGCCGTCCGCGATCAGCCCGAGCGCGGAGCCGGCGGTCAGCACCATCGCCTGCACCCGCCCGGCGACGAGATCGGTCAGCGCCTGCGGTCCGCCGCGATAGGGCACGTGCTGCGCCTTCAGCCCGGCCTCGGCCACCAGCCCCGCCATCACCAGATGGCTGCCCGAGCCGGTGCCGACCGTGGCGTAGGAAATCTCCTTCTCCCGCGCGACGGCGAGGAAGGCGGCGAAGTCGCGCGGGCCGAAGGACGGCGGCACGATCAGCAGCTGCTGGGACGTGCCCAGCATCGCCACCGGCACGAAGTCGCGGTCCGGGTCGTAGGGCATGCGCGCGCCGAGATGGCGGTTGATCGCCATCGGCCCGTTGGAGGCGACGAGGACCGTGTGCCCGTCCGGCGCGGCCTTGGCGACGTACTCGGCCGCGATCATCCCCCCGCCGCCGACGCGGTTCTCCACCACAAGGGGGCCGCCGAGCGCGTCCTTCATCTCGGCGGCGAACAGCCGCGCGGAGGTATCGGCGGTGGTGCCGGCCGGAACGCCGAGCACGAAGCGGATCGGCGCGCCCTGGGCACGCGCGGCGGCGAGCGGGGCGAGGGCGGCGGCGGCAAGCAGGGTGCGGCGGTGCATGGCGGTGTTCTCCGGGCGGGAAACTACGGCCCGCGCGCCGACGGTCAATCCGGCCAGGCCAGCAGCCGCTCCGCCCGCCGAACCTTGCGCGCAATGAGATCGTAGGGCTCGGGCGCGTTGCGTTTCCGGGCTTCCTCCAGCTCCGCGACGATGCGGTCGGCGACGATGCGTTCCTCGCCCGGATGCAGGTTGCAGGGGTCGAGGTAGAAGAACCCGTGCTCGATCTCATGGTCGCGCACCGATACCGGCGGATCGCCCGCGTTCAGCCGGTCGGCGAGGCCCGCCGCCGTGATGCGCGCCTGCTCGGGATCGAGCGCGACCTTCAGCCGGTCGAGCGGGTTGTTGGTGGGATCGGGTTCGATGGTCGTCGTCACGCCCGGCCGGTCCGCGAAGGCGGCGACCCACAGGTCGAGCGCGGCCTGTTCCCGCGCGCGCACGGCCGCATGGTCGCGCCGCTCCCACGCTTCGAGTGCGGCGATGGTGCCGAGGATGGTCTCCTTGCCCACCTTCATCCCGCGCCCGATGCCCGAGTTTTGCAGGAAGCACGCGCGCACCAGATCCTTGCGCCCCGCGATGATCCCGCCCGTCGGCCCGCCGAGGAATTTGTGCGCCGAGTAGATGACGACATCCGCCCCCGCCGCGAGGAAGCCGCGCAGGTCGTACTCGGATGCGGCATCCACGATCACCGGCACGCCCGCCTCGCGGCAGATCGCGGCGAATTCCGGCAGCGGGATCTGCCCGTACTGCACGCAGTGATGCGAGACGACATACATCGCCGCCGCCGTGCGCGGGCCGATCAGGTGGCGGAGCTGGTAGGTCTTCACATCCGTCGCGGCGCCGATCGGCACGACCTTCGCGCCCGACATCCGGATGCCCTGCGACACCGGCGCGCCGTAGGTGACGAGATGGCCGGTCTGGATCAGCACCTCGTTCTTCATGCCGTCGGTGTCGGGGAGCTGTTCGATCAGCGCGAGGTTCGCGCCCGTCATCGCCGCCGCGCACGCCACCGTCAGCCCGGCCGAGCAGCTTGCCGTGACGAACCCGGCCTCCGCCCCGCACAGCCGTGCGATGGTGCGCGATGCGAGCCGGTGCAGCTCGTTGATCTCGACCCATTCGGGCAGGATCGCCGTCATCGCCTGCGCGACTTCGGGCACGGCGATGGACGCGCCCAGCGCGGTCATGGTGCCGTTGACGTTGATGACGGGGCGCAGGCCGCGCGCCTCGCGCACGCCGGAACGCGGGGGTGTCGTGTCGTTCATGCGTCCTCCTCGGCGCGTTTCAGTTCCACCCGCGACAGGAAGGAGCGAAGGCGCGGATGCTGCGGGTCGACGAGCACGTCGCGGGGCTTGCCCTCCACCGCGATGCGGCCGGCATCCATGAACACGACGCGGTCGCCGACATCGCGGGCGAAGGCCATCTCGTGCGTGACGACCAGCATCGTCATGCCGTCCCCCGCCAGCCGGCGCACCACCGCCAGCACCTCGCCGACCAGCTCGGGATCGAGCGCGGAGGTGATCTCGTCCAGCAGCAGCAGCTTCGGTTCCATCGCCACCGCGCGGGCGATGCCGACGCGCTGCTGCTGGCCGCCCGACAGCTCGCCCGGCAGCGATTCGGTCTTGGCGCCGAGGCCCACGCGTTCGAGCCAGTGGATCGCGCGCGACCGCGCCTCCTCCTTGTCGAGCTTGCGCACCTTGCGGAGCCCCAGCATCACGTTCTCCGCCGCGGTCAGGTGCGGGAACAGGTTGAACTGCTGGAACACCATGCCGATGCCGGCACGGATCGCGGCCAGTTCGCCCTCGCCCCGGCGGCGGCCGGGCGCGCGGAAGCCGACCTCCGTCCCTTCCACGGTGATGGAGCCGGAATCGTAGGTCTCGAGCGCGTTCACGCAGCGCAGCAGCGTGGTCTTGCCGCTGCCGGACGCGCCGATCAGCACCACCACGCTGCCGCGCGGCACATCGAGACTCACCCCCTCCAGCACGCGCACAGCGCCGAAGGACTTGCAGAGGTCGCGGATGGCGACCAGCGGCGGTTCAGTCGCGGACATAAGCGAAACGCGCCTCCAGCCGCCGGCTCGCGCTGCTGAGCGTGAAGTTGATGACGAAGTAGATCAGCGCGCCGATCACGTAGATCGGCATCGGCTCGTAGGTGCGGCCGATCACCTGCTGCAGCGACAGCATCAGGTCCACCACGCCGACCAGCGAGGCGAGCGCGCTGCCCTTCACGCTGTCCGTCACCGCGTTCAGCCAGGGCGGCAGGAAGCGGCGAAGCGCCTGCGGCAGGATCACGTAGGTCAGCCGCTGCACGAAGGTCAGGCCGATGGCCTTGCCGGCATCGGTCTGCCCGCGCGGGATGGAGCCCACCGCGCCGCGGACGATCTCGATGATGTGCCCGGTCTTGAACGCCGACAGCGCGATCACCGCCGCCCAGAAGGGCGAGAGCGGAATGCCCAGCGCCGGCGTACCGTAATAGACGAAGAAGATCAGCACCAGCAGCGGGATCGAACGGATCACGTCCGAGTAGGCGCGGATCGCGAGCCGCACCGGCGCGGGCGCCCAGAGGATGGCAAGCCCGAGGATCACGCCCGCGATCAGCGAGAACAGCACCACCAGCGCCGACAGCGCGAGCGTGATGACAAGACCGCCCCAGATCGAGGGCAGGGCGTTGATGATCGCGCTCATCGTCGCACCACCACGAAGCGCTTCTCGAGCTGGCGCAAGGCCGCGAGCAGGATCCAGCCGACGACGAGGTAGGTCGGCGTGACGATCGCGTACACCTCCAGGATGCGGAAGGTGTTGAAGTTGATCCACTGCGCCGCGTGCGTCAGTTCCGGCACCGCGATCACCGAGGCGAGCGAGGTGTCCTTGAACAGCGAGATGAAGGCGTTGGACAGCGACGGCAGCGCCACGCGGAACATCACCGGCAGGCGCACGTAGAGCAGCCGCTGCCAGCGCGTCAGCCCGATGGCGCGGCCGGCATCGACCACGCCCTTCGGCACCGCATCCAGCCCGGCGCGGAACACCTCGACGAGCTGGGCCGCGGCATAGGCCGAGAGCGTGATGACGAAGGAGGTCGCCGCGTCGTAGGCGAAGCCGCCGATCGACGGCACGCCGTAGAACATCAGGTAGATCAGCAGCAGCAGCGGCACGTTGCGGATGAATTCGACATAGCCCGCGACCGCCGTGCGCGCCCACCGCGGCCCGTCATTGTGCACGACCGCGAGCGCGAGCCCGATCGCGGCGCCGATCAGGATCGACAGCGCCGCGAGCTCCAGGCTCAGCAACAATCCCCATGCCAGCTTGTCCCAGTGCCGCAGGACGATGGGGAAGTTGAAGATGTAGTCCAAGGCGGCGGCCGCGCCCCGGCGTCAGTAGGGCGGGAAGCCGGCGGAGCGGACGCGGGGCGGCGTGCCAAAGAACTCCTGCATCGCCGCGTCGTAGGCCTCGCTGATGTGCCCGAACATGTTGATGTTGAACACGGTGTCGACGAAGTGCAGCCAGTCCGGATCGCCCTGCCGCACACCCGCGCCGTAGAGCTGCGCGCGGTAGGAATGGCCCGCGTCCATGTAGCGGTCCGGGTTGCGCTTCGCCATCCAGCGCACCGTGGACAGGTCGACCACGGCGGTGTCGACGCGGCCGGAATCGAGCGCCTGGATCACGTTGGCCTGCGTGTCGAGCTGCATCACCGTCGCATCGGGCAGCGCATCCTTCACGAGCTGGTCGGCCCCCGCGTTCTGCAGCACCGAGGCGCGCGCGTTGCGGCCGGCGGCCCTTAGCTCGTCATAGGTCTTCAGCCGGCCGGAAGGCTTGGTCAGCAGCGCCACGCCTTCCGCGTAGTAGGGGCGGGTGAAGGCGATGAGCTGCGCGCGCGCCGGGTTCATCGTCATGAACTGGATGACGATGTCGACGCGGCCGGTGGTGATGTTGGGGATTCGCTGCGCGGGATCCTGGCGGACGAAGTCGATCTTGCTCTCGTCGTCGAACAGGCCCTTGGCGAGCATCTTCGCCATGGCGATGTCCATGCCGGTGAGCTGGCCCTTGTCGTCCTCGAAATGCCAGGGCGCGTTGGTCGAGCCGGTGCCGACGATCAGCCGCCCCCGGCCGAGCACGGTGCGCAGCAGGCTGTCGCGCGCGGCCTGTGCGGCGGCGCGTTCGGGCTGGAACAGCGCGGCGGCTGCCGCGGCCGCGCCGATGCCGCCAAGGCCGAGCAGCCGGCGGCGTTCGTCCTGATGATCCATTGAGCGTCCCCCGTTCCATGCATCGGCACGCTGTTTCGCGGCCT
>JBBCJT010000072.1:0-5741 GCA_037190665.1 Rhodovastum atsumiense
AGCGACATCGGCCATCTGTCTCGGCAGATCCGGATCAGGCAGAGCCTTGAGTGCGCTGGCGCGGCCTTCGGGCGAAGCCGTTGCCATCGAGGCCACCTCGGCCGCGGCCACAACGTCCGAAGCCCCGGCACGCTTCGCCGCATCGAAGACACGCTCCTGCCAGAAGCCCACTTCGTTTCCGACATGACCGGTCGCGACGAACAGGACGGCCGGCATGCCGCGTGCTGCCAGCAGCGGCAGCGCATATTCGACGTTGTCGCGCCAGCCGTCATCGAACGTGATCAGCAGCGGGCAGACAGGAAGGTTTCCGCCGGCGGCAGCACGCTCCACCGTCGCAAGATCAACGACGGTGTACCAGCGGGCGAAAAAAGCCAGGCAGGCGGCGAATTCGTCCGCCGTCACGGTGTAAGTCGGATTCGCTCCGGCCGCTCGGGGGTCCTCCGGAGGCAGAACACGATGAAACATGACGACGGTCAACACACGACGGTTGTGCAGCCGATGGAGGAGGCGCGCGACACCGACGGCGTACAGAAAGCGTTTGGCAAAAGATCGCATGGAGCCGGCAGTTGCCCTATCTCGAACCCGGGCCGCAGGTTGGCGCCCGGTGGCCAGCCCGCGAGTACCCGCGCGGGACGATGGCGAATGTCGGGGTGCGCTGATAGTCGGCCAGCGATGTGCCCAGCATCTGCCGCGAGAGTGCGGAGAAGAGATCGGCCGCCTGCTGCAGGCCCAGGCTATTGTATAGTCCGGCCAAGGTTGCCAGCGCCAAGGCGTTATAGCCGACGGAGCCCCAGGGTTTTGAAGGAAGTAAGCGCCGCTCTTCCGACTGGCGATCGATCTCCGCCCAGGTGGGAAACGCAGTTCCCTGCAGCGGTTGCTGGGATCGGGAATCAGATACAGCAAGCTGGTAGGCAACACCGAGAGTCGGCCTGAATCCATTTCCTTCATTGACGAAGCGGCCGATAAGAAAATTCGACTGCCATCGCAGGAATGAAACCGCATGCTCGTTACCGCGCATCACGGCGATTGCGCTGGTCATAGCGAAGTAGTCTTGCTGCCAAGGTGCAATGAGTCCGGGATCACGATTCGTGCCTGGGATCCATCCATGCGGCGCGCCCTGCCTGCTCGTCCAATCCGAAATGCTGCTGGCAAGAAAGCTCCAATTGTTATCCGCGATCTTGCGGAAATACGCCGCCTCCGGTGTGCCATCCGGACTCAACCACGCCGCATTGTCGATATCCCGCAGGGTCCATGCCTGCGCGCGCACCTGCCCGCGATTCGCCACCAAGCCACGTCCATCCTGGCGGCTCGCGGGGTACGCCGACAGGATGACGCCGGCCGCTTGCCCCTGGAGGTTGTCCAACAGCCACCGCTCACCGGTCAGGATGTAGGGCACGGCAGACGACGCAGGATGATGGGCGAGTTCAGGAGTCCACCCCGTATCACGCGGCACCGGCTGGGTCAGCGTAGGATTGCCACGCTGATCGGCCCATAGTTTTGGATGGTCAGTCAGGGTCAGCCAGCCGTTGCGCCCCGGATCCCAGAAGTGCCAGGGAATGCCGCCACCTGCCTCCGCCTGTCCCATCGCATACGCAGCAGCACGCGGATCCGCGCTGATCAGCCAGGCCGCCTGCCAGAGCGTCACGGTGCCGATATCGCCCCGGCCGCCGGTCGTCCCCATGTACTGGGTGAACCCGCGCGGCGAGAGCGGCGTATCCCAGGCAGGGGCGCTCATCCCCTGCGCCATGCGTCCCAGCAGGCGCTCATCGACTCCGGCCGCGATGTCGAAGTTCGGCACTGCGCCCGTGTCGGCGAGATAGACCACGTCATGATGCACGCCGATGACCGGTGCGGCGGCTCCCCCGCGCCCGACAGCCCGCGTCCGGCCGAAGCCCTGGTACTGGGCCTGACGGAACGGCTCGGTCCGCAGCGCCTCACGCCCATCCAGGGTGAGACGAAGGGCATACTCGGCCGCACCGCCGCTGCGCTGCATCGCCAGGTCGTTGCGAATCCAGACGGCAACCCACAGCGTTCCGTCGAATCGCACCGCGAGGTCGGCAATCAGCCGCGGCGTCGCCGCACTCCCCACCGCTTCCGATGGCACCGGAAGCGCAATGCGGATCTGGCTCGCGAGAGCACCATCCTGCCACATCGCACCCGCTGCCGGGCTGGCCGCTTGCGTCTGCGCGAGCTTCACCAGATCGACGCGCCACGGCGCGCCACCGCTGGACGGAGCGATCTCCAGCATCGCACCGCGGCCGTTCAGCGCCGCGGCAAGATCGATCGGGCGTGCAGGTTCGGCATTGCCGCGTGCAAGCATCACCGAAGTCCACTCGCCAGCACGAAGGGCGGGTGCAGCGAGACTCACCACCGCATGCCGGACCGAACCGTCGCCATGGCGTGTCTTCACATCGAGCTGCACAGGCAGCGCACGCGCCCCGCCCGCCGGTCGGGCAAGCAGCGTGGCATCGCGAGGCACGTCACCGCGCCGGAAAACCTGCCCGAACACCGCCACGCTGCCCCCCGCGGCAGGCCCCCGCAGCATGACGGCCACGATATCGCCAGATTGGCTCGGGCAAGGCACCGCCGGCGCGCGCACCGCACCCGACCGCTGCGCCCAGCTCGAACGCCCGCCCAGCATCATCGCGCCCGCGATAGCGGCGAGTTCCCGGCGACCGAGCATCATGATGCATCTCCCAACAACCGGCGGAACAAGGCGATCTGGCCGGCCGTCGTCGCCTCCCAGCTGAAACCTTCGGCATATGCGCGGGTTGCCGCGCGCGACGGCGGCCTGTCCGCCAGTACCCTGACAGCGGCGGCGATGGCCCCGCCCGTTGCCTCGTCAACGACGATGCCGGCCTCGGGTGATGCCACGGCTTCCCGCGATCCCCACGCAGGGGTGGCGACGACCGGTGTCCCGCACGCCATTGATTCGAGCAGGACGTTCGCCCATCCCTCGCGGCTCGACGCCAGCACCATGATATCGGCCGCGGTGTAATAGAACGGCAGGCGCGCATGCGGCTGGGGGCCCGCAAAGCGCACGCGGTCCGACACGCCGAGCCGGACCGCAAGGCCTTCCAGCGCGGCCCGCTCAGGGCCGTCGCCCACGATCATCAGCCGGAACTCAGGTAACGATGCCAGCGCCTCTATCGTCAGATGATGCCCCTTACGGGCGATCAGATGGCCCACCGACAGCAAGGTCGGTCCATCGATACCCAGTTCGGCACGCGCAGCGTCGCGATCGGCCACTGGATGGAACTGGTGCAGGTCGACACCATTGCGCAGCACCGTGACCTTGTCGTCGGCGACACCGAGTCCAGTCAGCCCCTGCTTCAGGGATTCGCTTACCGCGATGAGGGCGTCGGCGCGCGAAACAGCACGACGGATCAGTCTTCCGGGCAACGCGTAGCCCGGCCACTCACTCGTGTCCGATCCGCGCGCCGTGATGACGACCTTGCAGCTGAAATGCTGCCCCAGCCACACCGCCGCGACGCCGTCGGGATAAAGGTAATGGGCATCGATCACGTCGAAGCTCAGCCCGTCCCGGATCAGCCGATCCAGCGCACGCCGCGCAACGTGGAACAGGGACAGCGGATTGGAGACCTGTCCGATGCCGGGCACGGCGAGGAAGCGCGGGTGATGGACTGTCAGCCCGTGGCGTTCCTCCCTCGCGGGAACGGCATTCATCGGTGCGCGTCCGGGGAACCACGGAACGGGCGCGAGGACGGTGCTAGTCGCCTCGCCGCTTGCGACCAGGTGTCGCAGCCGATTTTCGACGAACACGCCATGATTGGGCTGGCGCGCGTTCGGATACAGCGTCGTGAAGGTCAGCAGGCGCAGGGGCGACGGGCTCGACGGAGCGGCCATGACCGTTTCCCGCGTCACCGCGCTTGCGTCTCGTTCGGCTGTCAGCGGTCGCATCCGCGCCATCTGCACGATCCTCGCTTGCTAGCGCGGAATCGTCGCGCATATCGAACGGCGACCAGAGGATGCCGAACTTGCGCGGATCGCCAATGCTCCATAGGGCCAGCCAGAAGACGCCGATGAGCATCGAGAGATAGTAAAGGGCCTGCACGGGCGGTATTGCTCCAGCAAGGACATCATGGTGACAGCGTTCGCCGGGAAGTGGTCACCGCACCGGCGGCACGAAGGCTTGGCGTGCGCCAACCGAGGCGAGCCACTGGTTCCGCAGCCTGTACAGGCACGGCCTTCACCACCAAGGCGTATGTCGCGGCCATGACGACAAGCAAGGTCCATGCCACATCCCAGTAACTGAGGGACAGAAAGGATCCTCCCGAGCAATAGGCGACGATCGACACCTGTGTCATGCGGGCCAGATCTACGGTCCACTGCAGGTCCGGTCTCCCGCGGGCCAAGCGAGTAGTGCGGATTGAGTAGAGAACGCCGAAGACGAGGATGCCTGTCCACACGAAGAACACTACGAATCCGTGCTCACCCAGCACTTCAAGCCAGATGTTGTGGGCAGCACGCGCCATCGTATCGGGTGAAACCATGTTCACGACGGATTGCTGGTAAAATCCGAGGAAGCCCGTACCCACGAGCGGCCGCATCAACGCCAGCTTGATGATAGCAAGCCAGATCGTAATTCGCCCCATCGCCGACCCATCTTCCTGATAGTTGGAGATGGTGTTCATCCGCTCCACCCAGCTTGCGGGCATGAAGAGGATCGCCACCGCGAGGGCCGCAACGATGCCAATACCGGAAACGATCTTGCCGGGACTGCGCAGCCAAAGAAACCCGGCGGTCGCGGCAAGTCCGAGCAACGCGCCCCGCGACTGGCTGCCAACGACTGCGAACAGCGTGCAGACCATCGCTGCCACGAGTCCCATTCGCACAATGGCATACGGGGACTGCAAGCGCAGATAGTTCATCAACGGAATGGCCACCAGCAACGCGACCGCCAGATGGTTGCGGTCCTTGATCATGCTGTTGGGTGGGCCAAGAACGATGAACCCTCCCCCGGTCATCACTGTAAAGATCCCGCCCTTCACGCCGTAGTAGCCCAACGAGATCACGATCAGCCAGATCATGGCGTGGATACGCCGGCGTTCCGTCAGCAGCGCAGCAGTCAGAAGCAGGCCGAGCAATACCTTGATGGTGCGATCCCACTTGGCCCACACCCCCTCCGAGGGACCAAGCGCGGTGATGGAGGTGATCGTGATGCCGACGGCGAAGATCAGCATCAGCACCGTCACGCCGTTCACGGCCGGGCGCTTCGGCTCGCGGGCGACGAGGCAGCCGAAGAGCATCACCAGGAAGGACATCATCGCCCACGGCATGGTCTGCGCGAACCCCCAAACCTCCCGGTGGGGGTTCATGAAGGAGATCCACGACCAGACCAGCACGCCGACAAACGGCTGTGCCGCTGCCATCACGAGCAGCGGCACAAGCACGAGAGTCAGGGCAAGATCACGCACGCGAAGTGGACCTCAGCCGCCCGCGCGCAGCTCGTCGAGCAGCCGTGTCGCGGCCTCCCGCTCGGGGAAGGTCACATCCGCGGCCACCACCCGCTCGAGCACCTTGCGTGCCTCCTCCTTCTGGCCTGCCCGGTTCAGCGTGTACGCGAACCGGTAGAAGATGCCCGGGTCGGCCCGCTCGCGGGAGGCGGAGACCGCCGCCGCCTGCCGCATCAGCGGCACCGCTTCCTGCACCTTGCCGCCACGCGCCAGGATCCAGCCCAGCGTGTCCGACGTCTCCGCCGACGGGTTGAGGAAATAGCC
>JBBCJT010000073.1:0-12131 GCA_037190665.1 Rhodovastum atsumiense
CAGGCGCCCGTGTCGTCGGCGAGCGGGCCGATCTCGTAGAACTGTTCGGCGCCCAGCACATCGACGAAGAACCGCGTCGCCGCCTCAAGGTCGGGCACGGTGATCCCGACATGATCACCGCCGCGCAGCCCCGGCAAGCCCGTCCTTCCCGCCGCCATTCCGTCCAGTCCCTCCTGTCCTGCCGAGTCGGAGATCCCGCCCCGGCGCCTAGCCGGCCATGTAGAGGCCGCCGTTCACATGCACGACCTCGCCGGTGATGAACGATGCGCCCGAGCCGCACAGGAAGCCGATGACGGAGGCGACCTCCGCCGCCGTGCCATGGCGGCCCAGCGGCGTCTGCGCCAGCAGTGCGTCGCCGCGCTGGGCGCGCAGTCCCTCGGTCATCCCGGTGACGATGATCCCGGGCGAGACGGCGTTGACGCGCGTGCGCGGCGCGAGTTCCAGCGCCAGCGACCGCGTGAGGCCGAACAGGGCGGACTTGCTGGCGGAGTAGTGCGCATGGTCGCGGCTGCCGCGATGGCCGGCGACCGAGGCCAGGTTGACGATGGCGCTGCCCTCGCGCAGCGCCGCCACTGCGGCGCGGCAGAGATGGAACACACCGTCGAGGTTGACCGCCATCAGGTCGCGCCACTGCGCCCCTGTCATCGTGGCGAAGGCCTGATCGGGAAAGATGCCTGCCGCCGGCACGAGGAAGTCGATGCCGCCGAAGCGCGTGCGGGCGAGATCGACGGCCGCCTGCGCATCTTCCGGCCGCGAGGCATCCATCCGCAGCGTTGCGACGCGTGTGCCTGCCGGATCGAGCGTGGCCGCGAACGCCTCCAGCGCCGGGACCGCGATGTCGGTCAGCACCAGATTGGCGCCCTGCGCGTGGAACAGGCGCGCCGTTTCCTGCGCGATGCCGCCGCTCGCGCCCGTCAGCACCAACGTCCGGCCGGTGAAGTCCTGCAAGCCCGTCTCCTTCCTTCGCCGATGCACCGTTCCCGCACGCTATCATGCAGCGTCGTCGCGACCAGACGCACCGCCGCGCCGCCCTCACGGATGATGCCATGCCCCTGCTGACGCCCCTCTCCCCCGCCGTTCCCTGGACCGAACTGAAGACGACCGCCGAGGACTGGGACGCGGCCTCGCCCGAGGACATGCGGCGGCTGCTGGCGGGCATGCATCTGATCCGCGCCTTCGAGGAGACGGTGCTGGAGCTGGCCGGCGAAGGGCTGGTGCATGGCCCCGCGCATTCCTCGATCGGGCAGGAAGGCGGAGCCATGGGCTCCATCCTCGACCTGCGCAGCTCCGACCAGGTCAACGGCTCGCATCGCGGCCACCACCAGTTCCTCGCCAAGGCGCTCGCCCACGTCGCGCGCAGCCAGGCGCTCGACATCGACGCGCCGTTCGACGGCGCCATCCGCACCACGCTGCATGGCGCGCTGGCCGAGATCATGGGGCTCGCCCCGGGCTTCTGCCGGGGCCGCGGCGGGTCCATGCATCTGCGCTGGAACGAGGCGGGCGTGCTGGGGACCAACGCCATCGTCGGCGGCGGCGTGCCGCTCGCCGCGGGCGCCGCCTGGGCGCATCGCCGTGCCGGCAAGGGCGACGTCGCCATCACCTATTTCGGTGACGGGGCGACCAATATCGGCTCGGTGCTGGAGACGATGAACCTCGCGGCGGCGTGGAAGCTGCCGCTGATCTTCTTCATCGAGAACAACCGCTACGCCGTCGCCACCACGATCGAGGAGGTCACGGCCGAACCGCGCCTGTCGGCGCGCGGGCAGGGCTTCGCGATCCCGTCCTGGCGCGTGGACGGCATGGACCCGCTCGCCGTGCGGCTCGCCACGCGGCAGGCCATCGAACTGGCCCGCGCGGGCGGCGGCCCCTCGGTGATCGAGGCCCAAGTGTACCGCTACTTCCACCAGAACGGCCCGCTGCCCGGCAGCGCCTTTGGCTACCGCAGCAAGGAAGAGGAGGCCGCCTGGCGGGCGCGCGATCCGCTCGACCGCGTGGCGGGCGAGATGATCCGCCGCGGCCGGCTCACCGCCGCCGACGTCGCCGGACTGCGCAGCCGCGCGCAGGCGACGATGTCGGAGATCGCCGCAACGCTGACCGAGGCCGAGGGCAACCGCCGCGTGGTCCGCGCCGCGTTGTGGCCCTCGCCCGATTTCCGCGACGTGGGTATCCGCGGCGATCTCGGCGAGCTGGCCGGCCTGCGCACCCTCGCCCAAAGCCCCGGCGCCACCGCCGACACGGTGGAGCGCAAGTTCGTCGATGTCGTCGCCGACGTCATGGGGCGCCGGATGGAGACCGACGAACGCATCGTGCTGATGGGCGAGGACATCCACCGCCTGAAAGGCGGCACCAACGGCGCGACGCGCGGGCTGAAGGACCGCTTCCCCGACCGCGTGCTCGGCACGCCGATCAGCGAGGCCGCGTTCTGCGGCCTCGGCGGCGGCATCGCCATGGACGGGCGCTACCGGCCGGTGGTCGAGTTCATGTACCCGGACTTCATGTGGGTCGCCGCCGATCAGGTCTTCAACCAGATCGGCAAGGCGCGGCACATGTTCGGCGGCGATATCGACGTGCCGCTGGTGTTGCGGACCAAGGTGGCGATGGGCACCGGCTACGGATCGCAACACTCGATGGACCCGGCCGGCATCTTCGCCACCTCGCCCGGCTGGCGCATCGTCGCGCCCTCCGACCCCGTCGACTACGTGGGGCTGATGAACGCCGCGCTCGCCTGCGACGATCCGGTGCTGGTGATCGAGCACGTGGATCTCTACCAGCGCAGCATGCCGGCCCCGCGCGCGGACCTGGACTACATCATCCCGCCCGGCACGGCGGCGTTGCGGCGGCAGGGCACGCGGGCGACCGTCATCACCTACCTGTCGATGGTGCACCGGGCGCTGGAAGCCGCCGACCGGCTCGGTGCGGATATCGACGTGATCGACCTGCGCTGGCTCGACCGCGCGAGCCTCGACTGGGGCACGATCGAGGCGAGCGTGCGCAAGACCAACAACGTGCTGATCGTCGAGCAGGGCGCGCAGGGCACGTCCTACGGCGGCTGGCTCGCCGATGCGATCCACCGCCGCCTGTTCGACTGGCTGGACCAGCCCGTGCAGCGGGTCGCGGGCGGGGAGGCCTCGCCCAGCATCTCCAAGGTGCTGGAACGCGCGGCCTTCGCCGGGACGGAGGAGGTCGCCGACGCGCTGGACCGGGTGCTGCGCATGGCCGGGTGAGGTTGCGCAAGATCAACGTCCCCATGCCGCGACTGCGCAATGATGAGTTGTGACTTCCCGTGCCCTTATCGCGCTCGCGGATGCGCGCGTGCCCCGCTACACCAGCTATCCCACGGCCGCGCAGTTCGGCCCGCTGGATGAGACGACGTACCGTGGCTGGCTGCGGACGGCGATCCGCCCGTCCGACACGCTGTCGCTGTATGTCCACGTGCCGTTCTGCCGCAACCTGTGCTGGTACTGCGGCTGTCTGACGCGGCCGACGCGGTCCGATCCGCGGATCGATGGCTACGCGGAAACGCTGCTGGCGGAGGTCGCGCTGCTGTCCGCAGCCCTGCCGGCGCATGCGGGCGTCTCCCACCTGCATCTGGGCGGCGGCACGCCCTCCATCCTCGGCAGCGAACGGCTGCGCACGCTGATGCAGGCGCTGCGCGCCGCGTTCGGCATCCGCCCCGGCGCGGAGATCGCGATCGAACTCGACCCCCGCTACACGAGCGAGGAACTGGTCGGGACGCTGGCGGAGATCGGCTTCAACCGCGTGAGCCTCGGCGTGCAGGACATCTCGCCGGAGGTGCAGGCCGCCATCGGGCGCATCCAGCCGGCGGAACAGGTCGCCGCCGCCGTCGGGCGTCTGCGTCAGGCGGGGCTGCGGTCGATCAATCTCGACCTGATGTACGGCCTGCCGCGGCAGACCGCGGCGCATGTCGAATCCACGTCGCGTTTCGCGGCCGGGCTGCAACCGGAGCGTGTCGCGGTGTTCGGCTACGCGCACGTGCCGTGGATGCGCACCCACCAGAAAGCCATCGACGCGGCGGCGCTGCCCGGCGCGGAAGCGCGGCTCGAACAGGCGGAATGCGCCGAACGCACGCTCTGCGCCGAGGGCTATCAGGCGCTCGGTCTCGATCACTTCGCGCGGCCGGACGATCCCCTCGCGCTGGCCGCGCGCGCCGGCACCCTGCGCCGCAACTTCCAGGGCTACACGACGGACGCGGCCGAGGTGGTGCTGGGCCTCGGCGTCTCCTCCATCGGGACGCTGCCGGCCGGTTTCGCGCAGAATGACACGCGGGAGGCCGAATACCGCACCGCCGTGCTGGCGGGGCGGCTGCCCGTGGTGCGAGGGCGCGCGGTTTCGGACGAAGATCGCCTGCGCGCGCGGATGATCGAGCGGCTGATGTGCGATTTCGCCCTCGATCTGGACGCGATCGCCGCCGCGGATCCCGCCTCCGCCGCCATCGTCGCGGAGGCGCGGGAGAAGCTCGCCCCCCTGGCAGCCGACGGCCTCGTCGGGCTGGAGGGCGGCCGGCTGCGCGTCACGCCGGACGGCCGGCGCTTCGTGCGGCAGGCGGCCGCCTGCTTCGATGCCTACCTGCGGCCGGAGGCCGCCGGGACCCGCCACGCCGTTGCGGTGTAGGGCGCCCCGCGCCCCCGCCTGCCCACGGGCACGAAGTGCCCAACCCTTCGTTGACGCGCCCGTATTGCCCGGCCAAGGATGCAGTCCTGGTCGAAACGCATCCCGTTGCCAGGCCTGCCCACAAGCCCGGAGCCGCCGTCCGCCCTGACCATTGAACGCCAGACCTGACTATTCATTGCCAGAAGAGCAGCGGCTGTCGCGCGATGCGGAATGCGCGCCCGAACCGAAAAAATAAACCACGTATGAGGAGAGCGACCGAAAGATGCTGAAAACCCTGACATTGGTCGGGCTGGTGGGCCTTGGCGCCATGGCCGCCGCCCACGCCCAGACGCCGCAGCGCGGCGGCACGCTGAACTTCACCGCGCCCTACGGATCGAGCTTCGCGACGCTCGACCCCCACGCGATGGTGACGATCCAGGACGAGATCTTCGCCTCCGCCATCCACCGCAGCCTGTATCGCTGGGACACGACCAAGAACGAGCCGGTCCTGGAGCTGGCGTCCGAAGTCACCGCCTCTCCCGACCGCCGCGTCTTCACCTACAAGCTGCTGACCAACGCGGTGTTCCACCACGGCAAGCCGCTGACCGCGGATGACGTGATCTGGAGCTACCAGCGCATCGCCACGGCATCCAACGCCTTCCCCGGCGCGCGGCACGTCGCCGCCATCGCGGGCGCGGCCGATTTCGCGTCCGGCAAGGCGACCACGATCTCCGGCCTGCGCAAGATCGACGACCACACGCTGGAAATCACCTTCACCCAGCCGACCAATCCCGGCTTCACGCTGATGCGCGGGTCGATGGCGATCCTGCCGTCGGACATCGCCGGCCGGCCCGAGTTCGCCACCCGTCCCGTCGGCCTCGGCCCGTTCCGCTTCGTCGAGCACGTCCCGGGCTCGCAGGGCGTCGTCGCCCGCTTCGACCGCTACTACAAGGAAGGCCGCCCCTTCCTCGACCGGGTCAACATCGTCATCATGGGCGATGCCTCGGCGCGCGACGTCGCGTTCCGCAACCGCGAGATCGACGCCTCGATCCTCGGCCCGTCCCAGTATCAGGCGTATTCGGCCGATCCCAACCTCAGCAAGCACATGATCGAGGTTGCGGAGGTCTTCACCCGCAATATCGGCTTCAACAACACCTTCGGTCCCTTCACCGACCGGCGCGTCCGGCAGGCGATCAACCACGCCATCAACGGGCCGCTGATCGTCCAGCGGCTGGCCCGCAACAAGGCCTATCCGGCGGTGAGCTGGCTGCCGATCTCCTCCCCGCCGTTCGACAAGAACGCCGCACCCTACGCCTACGACCCGGCGAAGGCGCGGGCGCTGCTGGCCGAAGCGGGTTACCCGAACGGCTTCGAGTTCGAGGTGAACGCCACCCCGAACGAGAGCTGGGGCGTGCCCATCGTGGAGGCGATCATCCCGATGCTCGCCCAGGTCGGCATCAAGGTGCGGCCGCGTCCGGTGGAAAGCGCGGTGCACTCCGAATACGTCATCAAGGGCGAGTTCCAGGCCTATATCTGGTCCAACACGACCGGACCCGATCCGCTGCAGGCCCTGCAGTGCTTCCACTCGCAGACGCCGGCCAGCGCCTGCAACTACACGCGCTTCCGCAGCCCCGAGTTCGACAAGCTGTTCGACGCGGCGCGCGCCGAGCCCGATCCGGCCAAGCAGACCGAACTGCTGCGGCAGGCGAACAACCTGATCCAGCAGGAAGCGCCGGTCTGGTTCTTCAACTACAACAAGGCCGTCATGGCGTATCAGCCCTGGGTGCACGGCATCCAGCCGAACGCGACCGAGCAGGCGCTCCAGAACTACGAAGAGATCTGGATCGACGCCAACGCGCCCGCCTCGCGCCGCTGATCCCGATCGCTGCCATCTCCGGCCCGCCCCCGCGGCGGGCCGGAATTCCCTAGAGACGTACCGGCATGTTGCGATTCACGATCCGGCGCCTGCTGCAGATGATCCCCACGGTCATCACGGTGGCGCTGCTCATCTTCATCATCTTCAGCGTGGTGCCCGGCAGCTTCGCCGCCAGCATGATGGCCGACGGCCGGATGGATGCCGACCCGGCGCTGATGGAACGGATGAACCGCGAATTCGGCCTCGACAAGCCGCTCTATGAACGGTTCGGGCAGTACCTGTACGACATCGCGCGATTCGACCTCGGCACGTCCTTCCGCACCCGGCTGCCCGTGACGCACATGATCAACGAGCGCGTCTGGGCATCGCTGAAGCTCGCCATCGCGGCGATGCTGTTCGCGGCCGTGATCGGCGTGCCGCTCGGCTTCATCGCCGCGCTGCGTCCCGGCAGTATCTTCGACACGGCGACGATGATCGGCGCGGTATCCGGCCTGTCGATGCCGCAGTTCTGGCTCGGCCTGCTGCTGATGTACCTGTTCGCGCTGCAGCTCGGCTGGCTGCCGAGCTTCGGCTACGGCGACGGCGGGTTCATGCATCTGATCCTGCCCGCGATCACGCTGGGCCTGACGCCGCTCGCCCTGCTCGCGCGTACCACGCGCGCGGGCGTGCTCGACGTGCTGAACGCGGACTACATCCGCACCGCGCATTCCAAGGGCATGAGCAACCAGAAGGTCGTGCGCTGGCACGTGGCGCGCAACGCGCTGGTGCTGATCGTGACCACGATCGGGCTTCAGTTCGGCTCGCTGATGGGCGCGGCCGTGGTGATCGAGAAGCTGTTCTCCTGGCCCGGCATCGGCTCGCTGCTGGTGGACAGCGTCGCCGTGCGCGACATCCCCACGGTGCAGGGCACGATCCTGGTGATCGTGCTGTGGTTCCTCGTCATCAATACGCTGATCGATCTCGTCTACGCGGCGATCGATCCTCGCATCAAGCAGGGCTGATCGCCGATGCATCTGCGCTTCAACCTCCTGCTCGGCGGCATCCTGTCGGCCGTCGTGGTGCTGGGCGGCATCTTCGCGTCGTGGCTGACGCCGCTCGATCCGATCATGAGCGCCGATCTGATGAACGCGGAGATGCCGCCGGGCCGCGAGTTCTGGTTCGGCACCGATGCGCAGGGACGCGACATCTACACCCGCGTGCTCTACGGCGCGCAGGTCTCGCTCGCCGTCGGCGTCATCTCGCAGCTCATCAACTCGTTTATCGGCACGGCACTCGGCGTCTCCGCCGGCTACTGGGGTGGCTGGTGGGATGACCTCGTCAACGGGCTGACCAACGTCATGCTCGCGATCCCGTCGCTGATCTTCGCGCTGGCCGTGATGGCCGTGCTCGGCCCGGGGCTGAGCAGCCTGCTGATCGCGCTGGGGCTGACCAACTGGTCCTGGACCTGCCGCATCGCCCGCAGCTCCACCCTCTCGCTCAAGAGTCAGGGCTACGTGCAAGCGGCCAAGACCATGGGGTACGGCGACATCCGCATCATGTTCGGGCAGCTCCTGCCCAACATGATCGGGCCGATCCTGGTGATGGCCACGCTCGGCATCGGTTCGGCGGTGCTGTCCGAGGCCGCGCTGTCCTTCCTCGGTCTCGGCATCCATCCGCCGACCCCGAGCTGGGGCAACATGCTGACCGATGCGCGGGAGCTGATCGTGATCGCGCCTTGGGCCGCGATCTTCCCCGGCCTTGCGATCTTCCTCACGGTGCTTGGCTTCAACCTGCTGGGAGACGGGCTGCGCGATGCGCTCGATCCGCACATGAGGACGCGCCGGGTATGACCGTGCAGCCGCTTCTGGACGTGAAGAACCTGACCGTCTCGCTGCCCGCCGCCGGCGGACGGCAGCACGGGATCGTGCGCGACATCTCCTTCAACATCCTCCCCGGCGAGGCTTACGGGCTGGTCGGCGAATCCGGTTCCGGCAAGAGCGTGACGTCGCTTGCCGTGATCGGCCTGCTGAAGAAGCCGCTGCGCACATCGGCCGGGCAGATCGTCTTCAAGGGCACGGACCTGCGCACGCTGTCGTCGCGCGCGATGCGGCGGTTGCGCGGTGACCGCGTCGCGATGATCTTCCAGGAACCGATGACGGCGCTCAATCCGCTCGCCACGGTCGGGCGGCAGATCGCCGAGATGTTCGTGCTGCATCAGGGCAAGACCTGGAAGGAGGCGCATGAGCTCGCGGTCGGTGCGCTCGCCTCCGTCCGCGTGCCGGCGCCCGAGCAGCGCGTGCATGCCTATCCGCACCAGATGTCCGGCGGCATGCGCCAGCGCGTGATGATCGCCATCGCGCTCGCCTGCAATCCCGACCTGCTGATCGCCGACGAGCCCACCACCGCGCTCGACGTGACGGTGCAGGCGGAGGTGCTGAAGCTGATCCAGGAGCTGTGCACCGCGCGCGGCACCGCGGTGCTGCTGATCAGCCACGATCTCGGCGTGATCGCCAACATGTGCCAGCGCGTGGGCGTGATGTACGCGGGCAAGATCGTGGAGGAGCGCGATACCTACGAGCTGTTCTCCGACCCGTGGCACGACTACACGAAGGGCCTGCTCGGTGCGCTGCCGCGGCTCGGCTCGCGCCAGCGTCACGGCCGCTCGCGGCTGGTGGATATCGACAGCATCATCGACGACCGCTCGCGGCTGACCGAGCGTCTGTGCTTCGAACCGCGCAAGTTGCGCGCCGGCGCCGAGGTGCGGCCATGAGCGAACCGCTGCTCGACATCGACCAACTGCATGTGCACTTCACGCTTGGCGGCGGGCTGCTCGGCGGGCGCCGGCGCACCCTGCGCGCGGTCAACGGCGTCAGCCTCGAACTGCATCAGGGGCAGTGCCTCAGCATCGTGGGCGAGTCCGGCTGCGGAAAATCCACCACCGCGCTGTCGGTGATGGGATTGCAGCCGCCGACCTCGGGCGACATACGCTTCCGGGGGAAGACCCTGATCGGCGCGGGCGCGCCTGACCGCACCGACCGCGCGCTGATCGCGCAGATGGTCTTTCAGGACCCCTACGCCTCGCTCAATCCGCGCCAGACCGTCTATTCCTCCCTCGCGGGGCCGCTGCGGCTGCATGGCAAGAGAAGCCGCAGCGAGATCGACGAGCGGGTGGCGATGATGCTCGGGCATGTCGGGCTGCTGCCGGAACACGCGAAGCGCTATCCGCACGAATTCTCCGGCGGGCAACGCCAGCGCATCGGCATCGCGCGGGCCCTCATCCTCGATCCCCAGATCGTCGTGCTGGACGAACCCGTCTCCGCGCTCGACGTCTCGATCCGCGCGCAGATCATCAACCTGCTGCTCGACCTGCAGGAGAAGCTCTCGCTCTCCTACATCATGATCAGCCACGACCTCGGCGTGGTGGAGCACATGAGCGACCGGGTCGCGGTGATGTACTACGGGCAGATCGTGGAGATCGGCGACTGGCGCTCGATCTTCTCCACGCCCACGCATCCCTATACGCGCAAGCTGATCAGCACGATCCCCGACCCCGACGCGATCCTGCGCGAAGGGATCGCGGAGACGCTGCCGGAGGTGCACCCGCCCGCCGGCATGCGTTTCTACCCGGAAGACGTGTCGATGCCCGACGTCTACGCCGAACCGCCGCCGAGCGAGCTGGTGCAGATCGGGGCCGACCATCAGGTGCGCTGCCGCCCCGCCGGCTGACCGGCGGGGGCGGGCCAGGGCCGGCTCCGGCCGGGCGGACCGCCACGGCGGCCGCGGTCGATATGTTCATTATTATATATCGAATGCGTATTCCCGGCTTTGGTCGATCGCGTTCCTCGGCTATATCGTCGCCGCCGATATCGGAGGAGGTATTTCCATGTTCCGGCGTATTCTGATCGCCGCCCTCGCCCTGGCGCTGCCGGCGATGGCACAGACCGGGCAGACGGTCTTCGCCGCCGCATCCATGACCGATGCGCTGCGGCAGGTGGACCAGATCTGGGTGGCGAAGGGCAATCCGCCCCTGCGCTTCAACTTCGCCGCGTCGTCCACGCTGGCGCGGCAGATGGAGCAGGGCGCGGAACCGGACGTGTTCATCTCCGCCGACGAGCAGTGGATGAACTGGTCCGCCGAACGCAACCTGATCGTGCCCGCCACCCGCGTCTCGCCGATCGGCAACCGGCTGGTGCTGATCGCCCCGAACGACAGCACGGCGCAGACGACGCTGGAGAGGTCCACCAACCTCGTCGCCCTGCTCGGCGCCAACGGCCGCCTCGCCACCGGCGACCCGCAGCACGTGCCGGTGGGCCGCTACGCGCAGCAGGCGCTGACCTGGATGGGCCAGTGGGATGCGATCTCCCCGCGTCTGGCGCGGGCGGACAGCGTGCGTTCGGCCATGCTGCTGGTGGAGCGCGGTGAGGCCCCGCTGGGCATCGTCTACTCGACCGATGCCGCCATCTCCCAGCGCGTGCGCAAGATCGCGACCTTCCCGAAGGAATCGCACGAACCCGTCACCTATCCCTTCGCGGTGGGTGCGAAGCGCGACACGCCGCAGGCCCGTGCGCTGCTGACCTTCCTGACCGGGCCGGAGGCGATGGCGGTTTACGACCGGCTGGGCTTCACGCTGCCCTGACATGTTCGAGCTGACGGCTGAGGAGTGGCAGGCAATCCACCTCAGCCTGTCGGTGTCCGCGCGCGCGGTGGCGATGGGCCTGCCCTTTGCGGTGCTCGCCTCGCTGCTGCTCGCGCGGTCGAACCTGCCGGGCCGGTCGGTGGTGAACGTGCTCGTGCACCTGCCGATCGTGCTGCCGCCGGTGGTCGTCGGCTGGCTGCTGCTCGTCACCTTCGGCGTACGCGGGCCGGTGGGCCAGATCCTGAACGACTGGTTCGGCATCCGGCTGGTCTTCACCGCCAACGGCGCGGCACTCGCCTGCGCCGTGACCACGTTTCCGTTCATGATCCGGGCCATCCGCCTGTCGCTGGAAGGCGTGGACAGCGGGCTTGAGGATGCCGCCCGCGCGCTGGGCGCCCGCACGCTCGACCGCTTCTTCACCATCACCCTGCCGCTGATGGCGCCGGGCGTGATCTCCGGCGCCATCACCGCCTACGCCGTCAGCCTCGGCGAGTTCGGCGCGGTGATCACCTTTGCCTCCAACGTGCCGGGCGAGACCCAGACACTGCCGCTCGCCATCTTCGCGGCGCTCCAGACTCCGGGCGGCGAAGCGACGGCGGCGCGGCTGTCGATGATCTCGATCCTGCTCGCGATGATCGGGCTCGGCCTAGGCGAATGGGCGAACCGGAAGCTGCGCCCGTGACGCTGTCGGTTACGCTGCGGCACAAATTTCCGGCCTTCTCCGCCGACATCGCCTTCACCGCCCCGACCCCCGGCGTGGTCGCGCTGTTCGGCCCGTCGGGCTGCGGCAAGTCCACGGTACTCGCTGCCGTGGCCGGGCTGCTGCGCGCCGATTTCGTGCGGGTGGAGCTGGACGGCGTGCTGCTCTCCGACCTGCCTGTCGAGCGGCGGCGGATCGGGCAGGTGTTCCAGGAAGGCCGGCTGTTCCCGCACATGAACGTCGCCGCCAACCTGCGCTACGGGATGCGCCGTGCCGAACCGGGGGCGATCCGGTTCGATGACGTGGTGGAGTTGCTCGGCATCGGCCAC
>JBBCJT010000074.1:0-90946 GCA_037190665.1 Rhodovastum atsumiense
CCGGACATCCTCGACCCCACCCTGTCGCGCACCTTCGTCGGCCGCATCGTCTATGCCGGGCTGTGCGACAAGCTGTTCGACATCGACGCGAAGCTGAACATCGTCCCGCAGCTCGCCACCGGCTACACGTGGGACAGCCCCACGGTGCTGACGCTGAAGCTGCGCGAGGGCGTGACCTTCCACGACGGCGAGAAGATGGATGCCGAGGCGGTGCGCTATTCGCTGAACCGGCACCTGACCATGCAGGGCAGCTTCCGCCGCAGCGAGATCAACGCCATCGACAAGATCGAGGTGGTCGATCCGCTGACCGTGCGCGTCACGCTCAAGGCGCCCTTCGTGCCGTTCGTGTCCCAGCTCGCCGACCGTTCGGGCATGATCGTCAGCCCCAAGGCGGCCGAGGCCGCCGGCAACCAGTTCGGCAACAAGCCGGTCTGCGCCGGGCCGATGCGCTTCGTGGAGCGCGTCGCGCAGGACCGCATCGTGCTGGAGAAGTTCGACGGCTACTGGAACGCGGCGAACATCCACGTCCAGCGCGTGACCTACCGGCCGATCCCGGACGGCACGGTGCGGCTCGCCAACCTGCGCGCCGGCGCGCTCGACCTGATCGAGCGGGCGGAGGCGACGGATGTGGAGGATATCCGCAAGGACCGCGCGCTGCGGCTGTCCACCTCCGAATGGCTCGGCTACCAGTCGATCACCTTCAACCTGAACAACGGCGCGCGCGGCGACACGCCGCTGGGCCGCGACCCGCGCGTGCGCGCCGCCTTCGACGCGGCGATCGACCGGGAGGCGCTGATCCAGGTCGTCTATAACGGGCTGTGGACCGCGAACGCGCAGTTCGTCTCCCCGGCCAGTTCGTTCCACGCACCGGCCATCAAGTCGCCGGGCCGCGACGTGGCGCTGGCGCAGCGGCTGCTGCGGGAAGCGGGCGTGACCGTGCCCGTGGTGGTGAACTTCACCGTGCCGAACTCACCCGATGCGCGGCAGGCCGCGGAAGTGATCCAGGCGATGACGCGCGAGGCGGGGTTCGACGTGCGCATCCAGGCGATGGAGTTCGCCTCCTCCCTGCAGGCCGCCCAGCGCGGCGATTTCGAGGCGTACTTCATCGGCTGGTCGGGTCGCGTCGATCCCGACGGCAACATCTACACCTTCGCGCACAGCTCCGGTGCGCAGAACGACGGCAAGTACGCCAACCCGGAGGTGGACCGCCTGCTGGAAGCCACGCGCGCCGAGGGCGACGAGGCGAAGCGCCGCGAGCTGTACGCGCAGGTTACGCGCATCCTCGTCCAGCAGGATCGCCCGCGCATCTATCTGTGGTCGCGCAAGAACCTCGTGGCGCACTCGGCGAAGCTGACCGGCTTCGTGGACATCCCGGACGGGCTGATCCGGCTGCAAGGGATCAAGCTGGACTGAGCAGGCGATGATATCACTCCTTCTCGGCCGGATCGGGCAGATCATCCCCACGCTGCTGGTGCTGTCGGTCCTGATCTTCGGCCTCCAGCAGCTCATGCCGGGCGATCCTGCGCTGATCCTCGCCGGGGAGGAGCGTGGCGACCCGCAGGTGCTGGCGCAGATCCGCGCCGAGCTGAAGCTCGATCGCCCGATCGTCGAACAGTACGTCCACTGGGCCGGGCGCGTGCTGCAGGGCGATCTCGGCTTCTCCTGGCGCATCCGCCAGCCGGTGGCGGAGCTGATCGCGGACAAGCTGCCGGTGACGCTGCAGCTCGGGCTCATGGCCTTCGTGATCGCGGTCTGCGTCGGCGTGCCGGCCGGGGTCATCAGCGCGGTGAAGCGTGACACACCGTGGGACTGGGCAGCCAACGGGGTCGCGCTCGGCGGGCTGTCGCTGCCGAATTTCTGGCTCGGGATCATGATGATCCTGTTCTTCTCGGTGCAGCTCGGCTGGCTGCCGCCCTCCGGCTACGTGTCGCTGGCGGAGGACTGGCGGCAGAGTCTCGCCACCACCATCATGCCCGCGATCGTGCTCGCATCCGGCATCGCTGCGGTGCTGATGCGGCACACGCGCAGCGCGATGCTGCAGACGCTGAACCAGGACTATGTGCGCACCGCCCGCGCCAAGGGGCTGGCCAACCGCGTGGTGCTGCTGCGCCACGCGCTGCGCAACGCGCTGGTGCCGGTGATCACGCTCGGCGCGCTGGAACTCGGCACGCTGCTGTCCGGCGCAGTGCTGACCGAGCAGGTGTTCAGCGTTCCGGGCTTCGGCAAGCTGATCGTCGATGCGGTGTTCAACCGCGACTACCCGGTGGTGCAGGGCGTGGTGCTGATCACCGCGCTCATCTACGTGACGCTGAACCTGATCGCGGACGTGCTGTACGTGGTCGCCAACCCGCGGCTGCGCGGCGCATGAGCGCGTCCGTCGCCCTCACCGCCGCGCCGAGCCCGGCCGGCCTCGCGCTGCGCGCCTTCCTGCGCCACCGCGCCGCGGTCGTGGGGCTGGTGATCGTCGTGCTGTTCATCGGCGTTGCGGTGTTCGCCCCGTGGATCGCGCCCTACGATCCGCTGCAGACGTCATGGACGGCGATCCGCAAGGCGCCGTCCGCGGCGCACTGGATGGGCACCGACGAGAACGGGCGCGATGTGCTCTCGCGCGTGATCTGGGGCGCGCGGGCGAGCCTCCTCGCGGGCGTGGTCTCCGTGCTGATCGCGGCGGGGGTGGGGGTTCCCATCGGCATGCTCGCCGCGCTGGGCGGGAAATGGACCGATGCGATCATCGGCCGCATCACCGATGCGATGCTGGCGATCCCGTTCCTGATCCTGGCCATCGCGCTCGCCGCCTTCCTCGGGCCGGCGCTGGAGAACGCGATGATCGCCATCGGCATCTCCGCCACGCCGATCTTCGTGCGCGTCGCCCGCGGCGCGACGCTGGAGGTGAAGGTGCGGGACTTCGTGGAAGCCGCCCGCGCCATCGGGGCCACGGGCTGGCGGGTGTCGTGGCGGCATGTCGCGCCGAACATCGTGCCGCCGCTTCTGGTGCAGGCGACGCTGGCCATCGCCACCGCGACGCTGGCGGAGGCGGCGCTGTCCTTCCTCGGCCTCGGCCAGCAGCCGCCGGCGCCGTCCTGGGGATCGATGCTGAACAGCGCCCAGCGGTTCCTCACGCAGGCGCCGTGGCTGTCGGTGTTCCCGGGCCTGTCGATCTTCCTCGTCGTGCTGGCGTTCAACCTGCTGGGCGACGGGCTGCGCGACGCGCTGGATCCGCGGGAGCAGTAGGGGGCTTCACCCGTTCCCTCTCCCGCGCGGCGGGAGAGGGTGGAGGTGAGGGGGGTTATTCCGCCGCGAGGCGGGCGGCGTTCTTCCGCGTGTAGCGGGTCGTCATCATCGGATGCCACTGCCCGTCGGGGCCGAGGATCTGCCCCTGGAACACGCGGCTGTCCGGGCTTTCGATCGTGACCACGTCGCGGAACTTCGCGATCTCGCCGGCGGCCATGCAGTTGGGGCCCTCGGCCTCCAGCGTCAGCACCTTGCCGGAGGCGTCGAGGCTGCCGCGCTCGTACACCCACAGATGCGTCATCATCGAACCGACGAAGGTGCCGACGAAGCTCTTCTTCGCCGGATCGTAGCCGACGGTGATGAGCGTGGTGGCGGGCGAACCGTCCGGCATCGTGCCCTTGCCCTCGCCGACGATCCACGCCTCGCCGATGCCACGCACCGTCTCGCTGCCGGTGAACTTCATCGAGGGCTGGTCGGGGCCCATGGAGCACTCGCCCTCATAGGTCCACTCGCCGGCCAGCGCCTGGAGCCAGCCGTGCTCCGTCGTGATCTCGAGCTTCATCTCCATCCTGCTTCCTCCTTTCGGTTTCGTCTTGACAGGAAACGTTGATATCAACATAATCCGGTCGTGTCAAACCCCGAATCCGCAGCGACCTTCGCCACCACGATCCACGTGCGCGACACCTGCCTGTGCCTGCACGTGCAGCGCGCGGCCCGGGCGCTGGCGCGGCGGTTCGATGAGGCGCTGCGCCCGGTGGGGCTGACCAGCTTCCAGTTCTCCCTGCTGCACGCGCTCAACCGGCCGGAGCCGCCACCGATGGCGCCGGTCGCCGCCCTGCTGGGCATGGACCGCACGACGCTGACGGCGAACCTGAAGGTGCTGGAGCGGCAGGGGCTGGTGGAGGTGATGATCGACCCCGCCGACCGCCGCAGCCGGCGGCTGAAGCTGCTGCCCGCGGGGCGCGAGGCAATCGCCCGCGCCATGCCGATCTGGACGGCGGAGCATCGCGCGCTGGAGGCGGGGCTGGGCGAGGCGAACCCCGATCTGCTGCGTAATGGGCTGAACGCGCTGGCGTCGTAAGCGGGGTGCTACCGCGGCAGGATGTGCAGGGCGGCACTCACTCCCCGCCGGCCGCCGCCTCCGCCATTTCCGCGGCCTTCCGGCTGCGCCGCAGCAGCCACAGCCCCAGCAGCGCCGATCCCGCGAACATCGCGATGCCGACCGTGAGCTGCATCCAGCCTTCCACCCGCACGCCCTTGCCCAGCAGCGCGAACACCACCGTCTGCGGCACGTAGCCGATCGCCGATCCCGCGACGAAGGGCAGCAGCCGCACGCCGGACAGCCCGGCCAGCAGGTTCAACGCCGCGTTGTTGCCCACCGGCAGCAGCCGCAGCGTCAGCGTGGCGGAGAACGGGTTCTCCGCCAGGAAACGGTCGAGCCTGGCGAGCCGGCCGGAGATGCGCCGCCGCGCCCAGTCGCGGCCGACCAGCCGCGCCCACAGGAAGCCCGCGATGCAGCCGAACACGGAGGCGAGCAGCGCGAGCCCGGTGCCGATCAGCGCGCCGAACGCCGTGCCGCCGGCAAACGCGACGATCTGGCGCGGCAGCCCGATCGCGGTGGCGAGCGCGCCGGCCGCGACGAACAGCACCTCTCCCCAGCCGCCGCGTGCGACGAACTCGCGTTCCAGGAAACCGCCCTCGAACACGCCATGCGTGCGCAGCCAGCGCAGCGCCGTGCCGGCGACCACGAGGCCGGCGAGCAGCAGCAGCGGTTTCCAGAGCTTGGCGAGGACCGGCGCGTTCATTCCGCGCGCGGCCGGCCCGTCGATCCCCCGCGCGCATGCCGGGCGGTGCCCGCCGCGCGGATCACTCGGGCGTCTCGACCTGCGGCACCTTGCCGCGCCGCATCAGCCACATCACGCCCAGCAGGTCGGCAACGCCCACCCAGGCGCGGTCGAACACGCCGTAATTGGACACGCCGCGCGTGCGGTGGCGGTGGTTGACCGGCACGCTCACCACCCGCCCGCCGGCGCGGATGAACAGCGCGGGCAGGTAGCGGTGCATGTGGTCGAAGCGCGGCAGGTCGAGGAAGTCGCTGCGGCGGAACAGCTTCAGCCCGCAGCCCGTGTCCGGCGTCGCGTCGCGCAGCAGCCATGCGCGCAGCCGGTTCGCCCAGCGCGAGGCGAACCGCTTGGAGCCGGTGTCCTTCCGCGTCGTCCGCCAGCCGGCGATCAGCACCGGGCCGCGCGCGATCGCCGCTTCCTGCCGGGCGCGGACGTAGAGGGCCGGGATGTCGGCCGGGTCGTTCTGGCCGTCGCCGTCCAGCGTGGCGATCCAGGTGCCGGAGGCCGCCTTCACGCCGGTGACGACGGCCGCACTCTGGCCGCAGCTCGCCCGGTGCCGGCGGCGGACCACCTGGGCCTCGGCCAGCCGGGCGGGCGTGTCGTCGGTGGAGCCGTCATCGACGTAGACGATCTCGTGCGGGATGGACGCCAGCGCGGCGCGGATCTCGGCGACCAGCGGCAGGACGTTGGGTCCCTCGTTCCGCACCGGAACGACCACGGACAGCATCTCGGGCGCGGTGTCCGCCATGGCGGCGCCCGCTACACCGGGCCGGGCCGCGCCGCAAGGCGAGCCCGTCGCGCCGCGGTGCGGGGCAACCTATAGTGGAGACATGCCGTTCGACGCCCCCCGCCCTCCGGACCCGTCCCAGCAGGCTGCCATGGCGCGCTCCCGCCCGGTGGCGGTCTGGCTGCTCGCGGTCGCGGCGATGATCCTGGCGATGATCGCCCTGGGCGGGGCCACGCGGCTGACCGGCTCCGGCCTGTCGATCATGGAGTGGGCGCCGCTGAGCGGTGCGCTGCCGCCGATGAGCGAGGCGGAATGGCAACGGCTCTATGACCTGTACCGCACCATTCCGCAGTACGAGCTGATCAATGCCGGGTTCGGGCTGGAAGGCTTCAAGAGCATCTTCTGGCTGGAATGGCTGCACCGGCTGTGGGGGCGGCTGATCGGCCTCGCCTTCGCCCTGCCGCTCGCCTGGTTCTGGCTGCGCGGCAGGCTGCCGCCGCGCATGGGCGGCAGGCTGGTCCTGCTGCTGCTGCTGGGCGCGGCCCAGGGCGGGGTGGGGTGGTTCATGGTCGCCTCGGGGTTCGACGCCGACCGCACCACCGTCTCCCCCTACCGGCTGGTGGTCCATCTCGCGCTTGCCTTCCTGCTGTTCGGGGTCGTGCTGTGGACCGCGTTCGGCCTGCTCTGGCCCCGGCCGGCGGCGGCGGAGGCATCGCGGAGGCTGCGCCGGGCGGTACTGGCGACCACGGTGCTCGCGGGCGCGACCATGCTCGCCGGCGGGTTCGTCGCCGGATTGCGCGCGGGGCTGACCTACAACACTTTCCCGCTGATGGACGGCGCCCTGGTCCCCGATGGCTACGCCGCGCTGACCCCCGTCTGGCTCAATGCGTTCGAGAACATCGCCGCCGTGCAGTTCAACCATCGCCTGCTGGCCACCGCCACGCTCGCCAGCGCGTTGCTCGTCGCGCTCCGCGCGAACGGCCACCGCGCCGCGCTGCTGCTGGCGGGCGCGGTCGCCGCCCAGTACGCGCTCGGCGTGGCGACGCTGCTGCTGGTGGTCCCCGTCGCGCTCGGCACGCTGCACCAGACCGTCGCCGCGCTGGTGCTCGCCGCCGGGCTGCTGGCGCTGCACCGGCTGAGAGGGGCCGTGGCATGAGCGAGCAGATCCTGCCCGTCGCCCCGGACGGGACCATGGATGAGGCGGTGCGTAACCTGCCCGTCGGGCTGTGCATCTACGACGCGGACCGCCGCCTCGTCTTCGTCAACGCGGCCTATTGCGCCAGCGTCAACACGCCGCCGGAGGTCCTGCGCCCCGGCAGCGCGCTGGCCGACAATCTGCGCCTGATCGCCCATCGCGGCGCGTTCGGCCCGGGCGATCCGGAGCGGCAGGCCGCGGAACGGCTGGTCATGGACCGCTCGCGCGCGCAGCGCCGCCGCCGCCACACCCAGGACGGCCGCGTGTTCGACCTGTTCTTCGATCCGCTGCCGTCCGGGGGGCACGTCGTCACCAGCCTGGACGTGACGCGGCTCGCGCAGGGGGAGCGGGCCGCCCGCGAACGGGTCGCGCTGCTGGAGAACGTGCTGTCGCTGCTGCGGCCGGCGGTGATGGCGTTCGATGCCGAGCATCGGCTCGTGCTGCGCAACCGGCGCAGCGAGGAGATGTACGGCATGGTGGCCGAAGGCATGAAGCCGGGCACCAGCTTCGAGACGATCGTGCGCACGCTCGCCGCCCATGGCGAGTTCGCCGCGGGCGACAGCGAGGCCTACGTGACCGATGTCCTGAGCTTCGACCGCACGCGCTCGCGCCTGACGCGGCGCATCCGCCCCGACGGCACGGTCCTGCAGAGCACCACCGATCCGATGCCGGGCGGCGGGTTCCTGCTGACGCATACGGACATCACCGCCTTCGCCCGCACGGAGGACGAGGCGCGCCAGCGTGCGGCGGTGCTGGACGGCATCCTCGTCTCCATGCCGCACGGTATCTGCGTCTACGGGCCCGACCGGCGGGTGACGATGTTCAATCCCGCCTACACGGCGATCATGAAGGACGCGCCGCTGACCGTCGGCGATCACCTGTTCGACGTGATCCGCCGGCGCGCGGAGGTCGGCGAGTACGGCGCCGGCATGCCCACGGACGTGCAGCGCCAGCAGCTCGCCTACGATGTGAGCCGGCCGCAGGTGCGGCGGCGGGTGCGGCCCAACGGCACGGCGATCGACATCCGCACCGCCCCGCTGCCCGACGGCGGCCACGTCTCCGTCGTCACGGACATCACGCCGCTGGTGCAGGCGGAGGCCGAGGCGACGCGGCGGGCGACGGTGCTCACCTCGATGCTGTCCTCCATCCGCCACGGCATCGTCCTGTTCGATAGCGACCACCGGATCGTGGCCGCGAACAAGGTCGCGCAGGACCTGCTCGGCGTGAGTGCCGCGATGCTGTGGCCCGGCCGCCACCAGCGCGAGCTGCTGGAGGAGACGCTGCGCAACGGCGGCTTCGGCGAGGGCGAGGCCGCCCGCGCGGCGATGGAGCAGATCGCCACCCGCGACACCACCCGCAGCCATCGCCACGAACGCAACACCCCGGACGGGCGCATGCTGGAGATCCATTCGGATCCCACCGGCGATGGTGGCTTCGTCATCACCTACGCCGACGTGACGGCGGAGCGGATGCAGGCCGCGGCCCTGCGCGAGGCGCGCGACGCGGCCGAGGCGGCGAGCCATGCGAAGTCGCGCTTCCTCGCCACCATGAGCCACGAGTTGCGCACGCCGCTGAACGCGGTGATCGGCTTCTCCGACGCGCTGGCGGGCCTGTCGAGCAAGCCCGACCCGGCGCAGGTCGCCGAATTCGCCCAGGCGATCAACGATGCCGGGCGGCACCTGCTCGCGCTGATCAACGACATCCTCGACGTCGCCCGCATCGAGGCCGGGCGGTTCGAGCTGTCCGCCGACCGGATCGAGCTGGCGCGTGTCGCCAATGCCTGCCTGCGCATCGTCGGGCCGCAGGCGCAGGCGGCCGGCGTGGAGATCGGCGCGGCGCTGCCCTCCGACCTGCCGATCCTCGTCGCCGACGAGCGACGGCTGCGGCAGGTGCTGCTCAACCTGCTGTCCAACGCGATCAAGTTCACGCCATCGGGCGGCAAGGTCGTGGTGACGGCGAAGCTGAAGCCGGAATACCTGTGCATCGCGGTGCACGACACCGGCATCGGCATCCCGCCCGACCAGGTCGAACGGGTGTTCGAGCCGTTCACCCAGCTCGACGCCTCGCTGGCGCGGCGCTTCCAGGGCTCCGGCCTGGGGCTGTACCTGTCGCGGGCGCTGGTTGCAGCGCATGGCGGAACGCTCCATCTGGAGAGCAAGGAGGGCGAGGGGACGACCGCCATCGTCTCCCTGCCCCGCGATCGCCTGCTTCCGCCGCCTCCCGCCACATAGGTCCAGATGAACGCACTTTCCGTCACCGACCGGCTGTTCTTCGGCTCCGAAGGCGGCTTCACCGACCGCGACGCCACGGAGCGGCGCGTGGCCGCGGCGCTGGCCGGCGCCGACGATGGCGAGCTGTTCCTGGAATACCGCGAGAGCGAGAGCATGGTGCTGGAGGACGGGCGCATCCGCTCCGCCGCCTTCGACGCCGCCCAGGGGTTCGGCCTGCGCTCCGTCGCCGGCGAGGCCGCCGGTTACGGCCATGCCGCGGTGCTGGACGATGCCGCGCTGGCCCGCGCGGCCGAGACCGTCCGCGGCGTGGCCGCCGGCTATTCCGGCACCGCCGCCGTCGCCCCGCGCGCCACCAACGCGCGGCTGTACAGCGATGCGAACCCGCTCGCGGCGCTGGATACCGCCGCCCGCGCCGCGCTGCTCGCCGGGATCGATGCCTATGCGCGGGCGCGCGATCCGCGGGTGAAGCAGGTGATCGCCAGCCTTTCCGGCGAATGGCAGGCGGTGCAGGTGCTGCGCGCCGATGGCGTGCGCGTCGCCGACCTGCGGCCGCTGGTGCGGCTGAACGTGAATGTCGTCGTCGAGCAGGACGGGCGGCGGGAGACCGGCAGCCACGGGCTGGGCGGGCGGTTCGACTACGCGAAGCTGGCCGATCCCGCGACCTGGAAGGGCGCGGTGGACGAGGCGCTGCGCCAGGCGATCGTGAACCTCGACGCGGTGCCTGCCCCGGCGGGCGAGATGGAGGTCGTGCTCGGCCCCGGCTGGCCCGGCATCCTGCTGCACGAGGCGATCGGCCACGGGCTGGAGGGCGACTTCAACCGCAAGAAGACCTCCGCCTTCGCGGGGCTGATGGGCCAGCGGATCGCCGCCCCCGGCGTGACGGTGGTGGATGACGGCACCATCCCCGACCGGCGCGGCAGCCTGACCGTCGACGACGAGGGCACGCCCACCAACCGCACCACGCTGATCGAGGACGGCATCCTGGTCGGCTTCATCCAGGACCGGCAGAACGGCCGGCTGATGGGCACGGGTTCCACCGGCAACGGCCGGCGGGAGAGCCACGCGCACATCCCGATGCCGCGCATGACCAACACCATCATGCTCGGCGGCGCGCACGATCCGGGCGAGATTCTCGCGAGCGTGAAGCGCGGCCTGTACGCGGTGAATTTCGGCGGCGGGCAGGTGGACATCACCTCGGGCAAGTTCGTCTTCTCCGCCTCCGAGGCGTATCTGATCGAGAACGGGCAGATCGGCGCGCCGGTGAAGGGCGCGACGCTGATCGGCGACGGCGCGACGGCGCTGACGCGCATCGCCATGGTGGGCAACGACATGGCGCTCGACCCCGGGATCGGCACCTGCGGCAAGAACGGGCAGGGTGTGCCGGTGGGCGTTGGCCAGCCGACGCTGAAGATGACGGGGCTGACGATCGGCGGCACGGCGGTCTGATCCGCGCTGCCGCGTCCGCGCGGCGGGCAGGGGTTCGCGAAACGGTCGCGACCGTCTCCCTCGCCTGCGTGTGGGAACTTTGCAAAACGGCTGCGCTGTCTCTCCCTCTCCCGCGTGCGGGAGAGGCCGGGGTGAGGGCGGCTCCGCCAGCAGCACGGCGAGGTTTCGCCCCCGCGCGCGTACCCTCACCCTCCCGCGCAGGCGCGGGCCCCTCCCTCTCCCGCCCGGCGGGAGAGGGGACTTTGCGTGACGTTCCTTGCCTTCGCCCTCTCGTCCGTTCTCCGCAAAGCTCCTGCTGGCGGAAACCGCCTGCGCGGCCATTCCGACAGCCCCCGCCGCCGACCGCCCTAGGCGGCGCGGCGGGCGCGGCGCAAGCTTCCGGTCCAAGACGGGATTGACGATGACAGCGATCCGCCCCGCGCGCGCGGGTGAAGCAGCGGCCCTGCGCGACCTGGCGCAGCGCGCCTACGGCCCATGGGTCCCGGCGGTCGGCCGGCGGCCGGCACCGATGGACGACGACTACGCGGCCCATATCGCCGCCGGCGAGGCCTTCGTGGCCGAACGCGACGGCGGGATCGCCGCCTTCTGCGTGCTGGTCGAAGCCCCGGATCACCTGCTGCTCGACAACGTCGCCGTCGCGCCGGAGCGGCAGGGCGAGGGCCTCGGCCGCGCGATGGTTGCCTTCGCCGAGGCCGAGGCGAAGGCGCGCGGATACGGCGAACTGCGCCTGTACACCCATGAGCGGATGGCGGCGAACATCGCGCTCTATGCGCGGCTCGGCTTCGTCGAGACGCACCGCGCCGAGCAGGCCGGTTTCGCCCGCGTGTTCATGGCCAAACGCGTCGGATGACGGGTGAGGACGGGCTGAAGCCGCCGCGGCGGCAGTGGGCGCTCGCCACCGTCATGCTGACGCTGGCCATGTCGGTGCTGGACACCAGCGCCACCAACGTCGCCCTGCCGTCCATCGCGGCGGCGCTGCAGGCCAACCCCTCGCACGCGATCTGGGTCATCAACGCGTTCCAGCTCTCGCAGGTGGTCGCGCTGCTGCCGCTCGCCGCGCTGGGGGAGATCCATGGCTACCGGCGCGTCTATCTGTGGGGACTCGTGCTGTTCGCGGCGGCGTCTGCCGCCTGCACCTTCGCGGATTCGCTGACCACGCTCGCGCTCGCGCGCACCGTGCAGGGCTTCGGGTCGGCGGCGGTGCTGGGCGTGAACATCGCGCTGGTGCGCCACATCGTTCCGCGCAACCGGCTGGGGCGGACGATCGGGCTGAACTCCATGGTCGTGGCGATCGCCTCGACCGTCGGGCCCAGCTATTCCGGCCTCGTGCTCGGCCTCGCTTCCTGGCCGTGGCTGTTCGCCCTGAACGTGCCGCTCTGCCTGCTGGCGATCGTGGTCGGCGCGCGCAACCTGCCCGACACGGCGCGCGAATCCCGCCGTTACGACCGTGTCGAGGCGGTGCTGACCGCGGCGGGCATCGGCTTCACGGTGATGACGCTGGTCGCGATCGGGCAGGGGCTGGCCTGGCAGGCGGTCGCGGCCCTCGCCGTGCTCGCGGCGCTGAGCATGGGCGTGATCCTGCGCCGGCTGCCCCGGCAGCCCGCGCCGATGCTGCCGCTCGATCTGCTGCGCATGCCGCTGTTCGGGCTGACGGTCGCGACATCCGTTGCCTCCTTCGCCGGGCAGATGATGGTGCTCACCGCGCTGCCCTTCCGCTTCCACGACGATTTCGGCTTCTCGCCGGCGATGATCGGCCTGCTGATGGTGCCGTGGCCGCTGGCGCTGGCGATCATGGCGCCGGTTTCGGGCCATCTGTCGGACCGGTACCCCGCCGGTTGGCTCGGTGGAGCGGGGCTGGTGCTGCTGGCCGCCGGCATGGTGGCGCTGGGCTGCCTGCCGGACGCGCCGGGCTTCGCCGACATCGTGTGGCGGATGGCGTTGTGCGGGCTCGGGTTCGGCCTGTTCCAGACGCCGAACAACCGCACGCTGGTCACCGCGCCGCCGCCGTCACGCGGCGGGGCGGCGAGCGGCATGCTGAGCACGGCCCGGCTGTTCGGCCAGTCGATCGGCGCGGCGCTGGTGGCGCTGCTGCTGCGGCTGCTGCCGGATGGCGGGGCGGTGCTGGCGATGTTCGTGGCGGCGGGGTTCGCGATCTGCGGCGCGGTCGTGAGCGTGCTGCGGGGTGGGGGGACGGCGCGGCGGCCGTAGGGCGGTGGTCGTGTCCGCTGCCCCTTTTCGTAGCGGAGCTTTGCTCCTTCTCCTCCCTCTCCCGCGTGCGGGAGAGGGTCGGGGTGAGGGTGCTTCCGCCGGCGTCTCGTTGAGGGTTTCGCCTGCGCCGAGGCCCCCCGCACCCTCCCGCGCAAGCGCGGGCCCCTCCCTCTCCCGCCAAGCGGGAGAGGGGACGTTGCGTGACGGTCCTTGCCTTGTGCCTCTCCCTCTCGTCGAGAGCGGGATCCGATGTCAGCGCGGCTCCAGCAGCCAGGCGCTCTCGTGCGTCGGAAAGCCTTTCAACCCGCCTTCGACCTCACGCCTCTCCAGGCAGGTGATGCGATAGACGGCGTCGTAATGCCGCCGGATCTCGGCCTCATCGATGGAGAAGGGCGGACCGGCCATGAGCGACTGGTCGTAGTCGAGGCAGACGAGGAGCTGCTTCGCAGTCCCCGTCATCGCCATCAGGTGCTCGGCGTAGCGTGCGCGCATGGCATCGGGCAGCGCCACCAGCGCGGCGCGGTCGTAGATGGCATCGACCCTGCCCAGCACGTCGCGGTCGAGATCGAAGATGTTGCCGGCGTAGATGGACAGCCCGGCCGCCTCGAAACGCTGCAGCGCCCCGGCCGCCGAGATCCGCGGCTCGACGCCCATCTCCGCAAACAACTGCCGGACCGCGAGCGTGCTCAGTTCCGCGCCGGCCACCCGGTAGCCGTTGGCGCGCAGCCAGTGGATGTCGCGCGTCTTGCCGCAGAGCGGCACGAACACGCGCGCGCCCGGAGCAAGGCGCAGCGCGGGGAAATGGCGCAGCAGCAGCGGATTGGTCCCGGCCTCATGGAAGCCGATCTCGTTGCGCGCCCATTTCTCCTGCCAGAACGCTTCTTCCATCCCGTCTCCGTCAGCCCTCGCGCCGCGCCAGCCGCACCGCCGTATGCCCGCGCGTCGGCCGCAGGCTGGGCATCACCAGCAGGCAGTCGTCGTAGGGCGTGCGGATCTCCGTCTCGCCATCCAGCGCGATGAGCGTGTTGCGCCGCGCGACCTCGGTCAGGCCGCGCCAGTCCTGCACGAAGGCGAAATCGTCGCTCGCCGCCGTCACCGCGTGCGTGACGGTCGCGATGCGCGCAGGCTGCGGCGGTGCCGGCGCGGGAAGCCCCTTCGCATGATCGCCCGCGAGGCCGAGATGGCGCAGCGCGCGGGCGACCACCGCCTCGCTCGCCGCCACCGCGTCCCAGTCCCAGTGCCGCCCCGCTTCCAGCAGCACGGCGACGCGCGGATCGGCCTCGTCGCGGAACGGCGTCCAGTCGATCAGCCGCGGCCCGGCCTCATGGCCTGCATCGGCGACGATGAGCGGCGGCGCGCCGAGGGCGCGGGCGAAGTCGCAGCCCTTCGCGCTCGACCCGCACAGCAGGATCGGTTCGTGCTGCCAGAGCATGGTGTGCAGGTCGAGCACCACGTCCGCCGCCTCGATCACCGGGCGCAGCACGCGCGCGCGCTCGATCTCCACCGTGGAACGCAGCCCGTCGAGCAGGTGCGGTTCCCACACGCGGTTCAGGTCCTCCTCGATGAAGCGGGAGGCGGTGGGCGCGCCCGGGTCGAAGCGGTCGAAGGCGGCGAGGTTGGCGAAGACGAAGCTCACCCGCCCGCGCGCGGGCGCGAAGCCGGCGCGCAGCAAGCGGTTCAGCACGACCGCGCCGGCGAATTCGTTGCCATGCACGAGGCTGACGAGGGCGAGGTGCGGTCCCGGTTCGGCAGCGGCAAGGCTCCACACGCCCTCGATCCCGCTATTGCCGTTCCGCCAGGGCGAAAGGTCGGGCACGGGCAGCCGCACCTCGAACGTCCCGTACGTCTCGCTCACGCTCAGCCCTCCAGCCGGTCGGCGAGGCGGCGGATGAAGGCGTCCGCGGCGGCGAGGTCGCTTTCGGCGATCCACTCGTCGGCGGTGTGCGCCTGGGCGATGTCGCCCGGGCCGCAGACGATGGTGGCGATGCCCGCCTGCTCGAACATCCCGCCCTCGGTCCCGTAGGCGACCTTGCCGGCGGCGTTCGATCCGGTGAGCTGGCGCGCCAGATCGGCGAGTTCGTGCGCGGGGTCGAGGTTCATCCCCGGCAGGTCGGCATAGGTCTCGTAACTGAAGCCGCAGGCGGGATCGGCAGCGCGCATGGCGGGTTCGATCCGTTCGGCGATGAAGCGCTGGAAGCGCAGCCGCCCGGCCTGCGGGTCCTCGCCCGGCACGAGGCGCCATTCCATGACGAACTCGCAGCGCTCCGGCACGATGTTCAGCACCGTCCCGCCCGCGACCGTGCCGACATGGGCCGTGGTGTGCGGCGGATCGAAGCCGGCCGCGAACGGGCCCTCGCGCGACAGGCGCGCGGCTTCCTCCCGCACCCAGTCGATCGCCTGCGCGGCGGCGTAGATCGCGTTCACCCCGCCTGAGGGGCGCGAGGAATGGAAGGGCTTGCCGTGCGCGATCACGCGCAGGCCCAGCACGCCCTTGTGCGCGATGATGGGACGCATCGAACTCGGCTCGCCGACGATGCACATCGCGGGCGGCGGCGGGCCATCCGGCAGCGCGGCGATCAGCCGCCGCGCGCCGTCCATCCCGATCTCCTCGTCATAGGTGATGAACAGGTGGATCGGGCGCTTGAGATCGCGGCGCGCCAGATCGGGCACGGCCGCGAGGCAGGCGGCGACGAAGCCCTTCATGTCGCACGCCCCGCGGCCGATCAGCCGCCCGCCGGCGCTGCGCAGCGTGAAGGGATCGGCGGTCCAGGCCTGACCGTCCACCGGCACGGTATCCACATGGCCGGACAGCGCGATGCCGCCGGGCACGGGCGGGCCGATCAGCGCGTGGATGCTGGTCTTGCCCGCCGCCGCGTTGCCGCTGAACCGGCATGCCACGCCATGCGCTTCCAGCCAGTCGCGCACGAAATCGATCAGCGCGCCGTTCGGGTTGCGGCTGGTGGTATCGAAGGCAACGAGCCGCGCGAGCATCTCGGTGGTGGAAAGGCGCGCGGGGGCGGGGGGCGCATCCATCGGCGCAGCCTACACGTCAGGCGTGCAGGGGTGGAAGCGGAAGGCCGCCTCATGCCGTTCGATGAAGCCGAGCCCCGGAAACGGATAATGGTAGCCGATCACCTTCCGGCCTTCCCCGGCGATGCGTGCGAGCAGTGCGGTACGCGTGGCGATGGCGGCGACGGGATCGTCGTCGTAGCCGCTGCGTGAGCCGGGGAAAGCCAGCGACAACGGCGCATGATCGGCGGCATCGCCGATCAGCAGCAGAGCGTCCGTGCCTTCGCCGATCAGGTAGGAGGTGTGACCCGGCGTATGCCCCGGCGTGCGGATCGCGCGGATGAAGGGCAGCGGATCGTCGCCGTCGCGCAGCAGCGTGATGCGGTCCCGCAGCGGAAACAGATGCCGCATGACCCAGGCGGCAGAACGGCTACCCGTGGCGAGCAGCGCCGGGTCGGTCCAGTGCGCGTACTCGACATCGGCCATGTGTATGCGCGCGTCGGGAAAGGTCGGCGTGCCGTCCTCGGCGGAGATGCCCCAGGCATGATCCGAATGCGCGTGCGTCAGCACCACGTCCGTGATCGAGGCGGCATCGATGCCGGCCTCCGCGAGACTGTCCGGCAGCTGCCCGCTCTCGTCGCCGAACAGGCGCGCGGTGCCGAGCCCGGTGTCGAACAGCACGCGATGGCCGGGCAGATCGAGCAGCAGCAGGTTCTGCTGCACGCGCAGCCGGTCGGTCGGCTGGCCGGCTTCGGCCAGCGCAGCCAGAAGCGCATCCGGGGGTGCATCGAGAAGCACCTCCTGCGGTGCCTGCAGCGTGAGCGGCCCATCCGACAGAACGACAGCCGGCCAGGCGCCGACACGAAAACGATGATGCATGCGCTGCATGCTGGCCGGAACTTCGTGGCGGAGCCATGGCCGGGAAGAGGCGGGGCTCTGCCCCGCGCCCCGGCAAGGGCGCTGCCCTTGCATCCCGCAAGGGGCCACCGGCCCCTTGACCCGGGATTCCATCAAGAGGGCCTTCGGCCAAATCGGTTGATTGAACCCCCTCCCTGAAGGAGGGGGTTCAATCAACCGACCTGATCAAAGCCTTCCTGAAGGAATCGAGGTCGAGGAGCCCGCGGCTCCTCGCGGGGTACAGGGGCAGAGCCCCTGTTGGGGCATGGGGCAAAGCCCCATCGCTTCACCCCGGCAGTGCCACCTTCAATCTCGGCCAGAGGTCGTCCCACGCCTCGTAGGTCTGCACGCCCGCGACGACTGGCGCGCCGTGGCCGACGAAGACGGCGCGGCCGAACTGCAGGCCGAGCGCGATCTCGCTGAGCGTGCCCACGCCCCCGCCGACCGCGATCAGCGCGCAGGCGGCGCGTGCGATCAGCGCGTTGCGCGCGGGGCCGATGCCGGTGGCGAGCGGGATGGTCACGTGCGGGTTCGCGCCGGACCAGTGCTCGTCCGGCAGCAGGCCGACGCTGATGCCGCCTGCCTTCGCCACGCCGCGGCAGGCCGCCTCCATCACGCCGGTCTTGCCGCCGCAGAGCACGATGAGGCCCTGCCGTGCGAGCGCCTCGCCGAGTATCTCGGCGAAGGCGGCCTGTGCGTCGCTCGGCTCGCGCGGGCCGATGACCGCGACCGGCGGGCTACCCACGCGCACGCTCGCGGCGCACGGCGGCGATCTCGCCGAGGGCCATCACCGCGGTGCAGGCGGCGGCGAGCAGCACCGCCATCGCGGCGGCGGCGGGGAAGTCGCTGCCGGTCTCCGCGATGCGCGAGTAGAGCAGCAGCGGCAGCACCGGCGACTGCGTGCCGACGAGCGCGAGCGCGGTGCCATAGGCGCCGAGCGCGATCGCCCCGCACAGCGCGGCGGCGACGCCGAGCGAGGGCAGAAGTTCGGGGATCGTCACGTCGAACAGCGTGCGCAGCCGCGACGCGCCGAGCGAGGCGGCGGCCTCGGACAGCCGGGCGTCGAGGTTCAGCACCACCGGCAGCAGCATCGCGACGACGCGCGGGATGAGGAAGTAGGCATAGGCGAAGGCCAGTCCTTCCGGGGAGTAGAGCAGGCCGGACACCGCGACCGGATCGAAGCCGATGCGTTCCAGCAGCATGGTGACGAAACCGGCGCGGCCATAGGCGAGGATGAAGCCGTAGGCGATCACGAGGCCGGAGAAGGTCAGCGGCAGCGAGACAAGGAACAGCAGCCCGGTGCGCAGCCCGGGCCGCAGCCGCGCGAGGCCGAAAGCGACCGCGAGCCCGGCGGGCACGGACAGCACCGCCGCGGTGACGGCTAGCACCGCGCTACCCCAGGACGCCTGGGCCAGCAGCGGATCGGCGAGGACACGGCCGAAGGCGGAGGCGCCGTCGACGAAGGCCTCGCCGACGACGGAGCCGAGCGGCAGCAGGAAGAAGCCGCACAGCAGCACCGCCGCCGGCAGGATGGCGAGCGCCTTCATCGGTGCGCGTCCCGTCGCGCTGCTTCCCCTCTCCCGCCGGGCGGGAGAGGGAGGGGCCCGCGCTTGCGCGGGAGGGTGAGGGGGCCTGCGCGGATGCGAAACTTCAGCGACGCGCTGTCAGAAGCACCCTCACCCCGGCCCTCTCCCGCGAGCGGGAGAGGGGGAAGAGCCACGACGGTTCCGCGAAACTTCCGCGGGGAGCTTGCCTCGCCCGCAACAGCAACAACGGGCTGACTCCGCGCGCCGGTCCAAGGCCGCGACTGCGGCCCGCCGCCTATGCCGCGAGCCAAGCGGCCGGCGGCCTCGCCCGGTGCATGAGGGCATCGGAGAACGGGCCGGCCCGATAAGCCGGCCCGAGGCCGCGACTGCGGCCCGCGGCCTATATGGCGAGCCAAGCGGCCGGAGGCCGCGTCCGGCGCCTGAGGGCATCGGAGAATGGGCCGGCCCGACAAGCCGGCCGGAGAGCGCGACGCCGGCCCGCCGCTTATGCGGCGAGCCAAGCGGCTGGAGGCCGCGTCCGGCGCCTGAGGGCACGAGATCACGGGCCGGCCCGATAAGCCGGCCCGAGGCCGCGACTGCGGCCCGCCGCTTATGCGGTGAGCCAAGCGGTCGAAGGTCGCGCCCGGCGCTTGAGGGCACCGGAGAACGGGCCGGCCCGATACGCCGGCCCGAGGCCGCGACTGCGGACCGCGGCGTATGCCGCGAGCCAAGCGGCCGGAGGCCGCGCCCGGCGCCTGAGGGCAAGAAAGGAGCTGAGCGTGGCGGCCAATCTTCCTGGCCGCCACGCTCAGCGCGTCAGCGCGGCGGCAGCCCACAGCCGGTCCACCTCCGCCTTGCGCGCGCTCGCCTGCACGATGTCCAGCGGGCGGACCTGCGGCGCCTTGGGCATGCGCGCCTCGATCTCCGGCGGCAGTTCGAGCCCGGGGACGGAGGGACGGACGAAACCCTCGGCGAAGATGCGCTGGCCCGCGTCGCTCATGGTCCAGTTCAGCCACAGCTTCCCGGCATTCGGGTTGGGCCCGTTCCTGACGAGGCTGATCGCGTAGGGTGCCGCGGCCGAGGCCTCCTTCGGGATGACGACGGCGCAGTCGTCGCCCATCCCGTCCACGTACTTCGCCTTCAGCCCGTCATTCTCGTAGGCGATCCACACCGGGATCTCGCCCTTGACGAACTTGGCGTACGGCGTGGTGCCCTCCACGCGCTGCACGTTGCCAGCCTTGTGCAGCCGGCCGAACCAGTCGGCACCCGGGGCGATGTTGTCCATGTCGCCGCCATTGCCGAACGCGGCGGCGAACACGCCGACCTGGCCCACGCCGGTGGAGCGCGGATCGAGATACGTCACCGCGTTGCGGAAGTCGGCGCCGAGCAGGTCGGCGAAGCTCTCGGGGATCTTCTTCGCCAGCTTGCGGTTCACCACGAAGGCGATGACGAGCTGGTGGATGGTGAACCACTGCCCTTCCGGATGCCGCAGCACCGCGGGCAGGCGATCGAAGTTCACCGGGGTGAACGGTGCCACCACCCCCTTCGCCACCGCGTCCACGGCGGAGGCGGCGAAGTAGTAGGCGGTGTCCGCCTGCGGCCGGTTGCGCGCCTTGTCCAGCGCGACGACGGTCGCCGCCGAGCCGAGGTCGTTATAGACGATCTCGACCCCCGGATAGCGGCGCTTGAAGGCGGCGAACTGCGCGGCCCAGTTGGCCCAGGTCGGCCCGGTGTCGAAGGAGACGACCATGCCTTCCTTGGCGGCCGCCTCGAACAGGGCGCGTTCGCCCGGGTACATCTCCGCACCGTCGAAGGCGCGGGCGGCGAGCGGGGCGACGGCCAGTCCGGCCGTCAGCGTGCGGCGGGTGATCATGGCGTTGTGTCCTCGTCTGGCAGGAGCAGGATGGACTCGGGCGGAATATGCGCCTCCGCGAACTCGGCGCGGGAGGCGGTCTCGATGCGCAGCAGCGTGTCGGGGCCGACGCGCAGGTCGATCCGGCGGAGGCTGCCGAGGAAGCGGTCGGCCGCCTTCTCGCCGGCGATGCGGTTGATCTCGGCGGCGCCGGGGACCACGCGCTCGGGGCGGATCAGCGCCACCGCCCGCGTACCGGGCTGGTGGCCGGACGTCTCCGCGCGCAGTTCGCCCAGCGCTGTGCGGATCAGGCCGGGGGCGGCGATGGTGGCGGGGAACAGGTTGGCATGGCCGACGAAGGCCGCGACCGCGCGGTTGGCGGGGCGATCATACAGGGTATGCGGGTCGGCGACCTGCAGCAGCCGTCCGTTCTGCATCACCGCGACCCGGTCGGCGATCGACAGCGCCTCCTCCTGGTCGTGGGTGACGTGCAGCGTCGCCGCGCCGGACTCGCGCTGCATGCGGCGGATCAGGTCGCGCAGCTCGGCGCGCACGGCGGCATCGAGCGCGGAGAGAGGCTCGTCGAGCAGCAGGGCGGCGGGGCGGAAGACCAGCGCGCGGGCCAGCGCGACGCGCTGCTGCTGCCCGCCGGACAGCCGGCCCGGCAGCCTCTCCGCCTGTTCAGCGAGGCCGACGCGGCCCAGCATCTCGCGCGCCCGCGCCATCCGCTCCGCGCGCGCGATGCCGCGCAGGCGCAGCGGATAGGCGACGTTCTCGGCCGCCGACATCAGCGGGAACAGCGCGTAGGACTGGAACACCACGCCGAGGTTGCGTTCCTTCGGCGCCACGCCCGCCATGTCCCGCCCGCCGATCGCGACGCGCCCGGATTGTGAGTCGAGGAAGCCGGCGGCAAGCCGCAGCAGCGTGGTCTTGCCGGAACCGGAGGCGCCGATGACCGCGACCAGCTCGCCGGGAGCGACCGTCAGCGTCACGTCGCTGACGCCGCCCGCGCTGCCGTAGCGATAGGTGACGTTGTCGAAGGTGACGCTCATGCCCGTGACGTCCCCCGCGCGGCCAGCGCCGCGCCTGTCGATGCCAGCACCGCGAGCACGAGCAGGATGACCGTGGCCGCGCAGGCGAAGCCGGCCGCGCCGTAGAAGGCCTGCAGCAGCACCACCGGGAAGGGGCGCGACAGGAAGCCGGAGACGAGGTTGGCGAGCTGGAACTCGCCGATGGTCAGCGCGGTCACCGTCATCAGCCCCGCCAGCAGCGAGTGCCGCAGCGAGGGCAGCACGATGTCCACGAAGCGCCGCCAGGAGGAGGCGCCGAGGCTTTCGGCCGCCTGCTCCAGCGCGGCGAGGCCGAGATGGCGGATATCGGCCACCAGCGTCTGCACCATGTACGGCAGCGTCACCACGGACACGCCCATCACCAGAAGCCACGTGCTGCCGAGGAAGGGCAGCGCATCGGACGAGAACACCACCACGAAGCCGAAGGCGAGCACCAGTTCCGGCACCGCGATCGGCAGCAGCGCGACCAGCCGCAGCGCGAAGCGGGACAGCGTGCCGCCCCCGGTCGCGAGCGCCCAGGCGAGCGGCGTGGCGGTGACCAGCACGGTGACGGCGACACCCGCTGCGACCGTCAGGCTGGTGGTGAAGGCGCGGCGGAAGGACGGGTCGGTCGCCACCTGCACGTACCACTCGGTGGTGAAGCCCTCGGGCAGCAGCGTGTTGGTCCAGCGCGCGCCGAAGCTGCCCACCAGCAGCAGGGCGATCGGGATCAGCAGGTAGGTCAGGTACAGCGCGATGGCCATCGGCGCGGGCTTATATCCATACGTTTCCTGCCGGGTATGATCGTTCGGTGACAGATGCAATGGAAGATTTCTTCCAACCACCCGCCGGGGCACACTCGCCCCATGCCTGACGCCACCGCCCGCCAGCAGCGCATCCTCGCCGCCGTCCAGGCCCAGGGGTTCGCCACGATCGAAGCCCTGGCCGATACGCTCGGCGTGTCCGCCCAGACCGCCCGGCGGGAGGCGATTCGGCTGCAGCAGGCCGGGCTGCTTCAGCGCTTCCACGGGGGCGTGGGCCTGCCGGAGGAGCGGGTGCGGCCGGGCTACGCCCTGAAGCGCCACGCCGCGCCGGAGGCGAAGCGGCGGATCGGCGCGGCGGCCGCGTCCCTGGTCCCGCGCGGGGCCTCGGTGTTCATCGACGTGGGCACGACGGCGGAGGCGGCCGCCCGCGCACTCGCCGGCCATGCCCGGCTCCGCGTGGTCACCGTCAGCCTGCACGTGGCCGGGCTGCTCGCCGGCCGGCCGGGGATCGAGGTGTTCGTGGCCGGCGGCATGCTCCGCGGGGCGGACGGGTCGCTGGTGGGGGTGGAAACCTGCGCGGCGCTGGCGCGCTTCCGCTGCGACATCGCGCTGATCGGCTGCTCGGGCTTCGCGGAGGACGGGGCTGTCATGGACCACGACCTCGACAAGATCGCCGCCAAGCAGGCGATGCTGCGCGCGGCGCGGGACGCCCTGCTGCTGGCGGATGCCGCGAAGTTCGCCCGCACCGCACCCGCGCTGGTTGCCCCGGCTTCCGCCTTCGGCCGGCTGGTGACGGATGCCGCCCCGCCCGCCGGCCTCGCCGCCACGCTTGCCGCGCAGGGCATCATGACGGTTCTGGCATGATCCGCCCATTCTGCCGCGAGGTGGCTTCGCGTATGGTCCGCGCCATCATGCGCCGCGCGCTGCTCGCCGCCGCCCTGCTGTTCGCCCTGCCGGCTGCCGCCAGCCAGGTGGTCGTGCTGAATTCCGGCGAGGCGACGATCAGCGTGCTCGACCGGGAGAGCCGGGTCGAACTGCGGCGGATGCCGGTATTGCGGGAGGTGCATCACCTCGCGCTCACGCCCGACCGCACCACCCTGCTGGTCGGCGATTCCGGCGGCAACGAGATGCTGTTCCTCGACCCCGCCACGGCGGAGATCAAGCGGCGGGAGCGCTTCTCCAACCCCTACCATTTCGGCTTCACGCCCGACGGCAGCAAGCTGGTCGTCACCTCCCTGCGCCGCAACCATGTGGACATCTACGACTGGGCGGCCGCCGAGCAGAAGCTGACGCTGCGGCGCCGGGTGAAGGTGGGCGACATGCCCAGCCACGTGACCTTCACCCCGGACAGCCGCGTCACCTTCGTCACCCTGCAGGGCGCGAACCGGCTGATCGCGATCGACACCGAGACCGGCGCGGTGCGCTGGGAGACGCGCGTGGGCCGTGCGCCGGCGGGTGTCACGTGGCATCGCGGCGTGCTGCTGGTGGGCAACATGGGCGAGGACAACATCTCCGTCGTCGATCCCGCCACCGGCCTGACCACGCGGCGCATCATCACGCGGCGCGGCGCGCACACGATCTTCCCCTCGCCGGACGGACGGGTGCTGTACGCGACGGCGCGGGTGGATTCCGGCATCTCCGTGCTCGACGCGGACACGCTGGAGGTGCGCGCCACCTGGGCGGTTCCCGGCGGCCCGGACTGCCTCGATTTCGGGCCGGACGGGAAGATCTGGGCGACGCTGCGCTGGGTGAAGCGCGTCGCGGTGATCGACCCGGAGACCGGCGCGTTCGAGACCGCGGATGTGGGCCGCTCGCCGCATGGCATCTTCGTCCATGGCGGCGGCGAGTAGGCGCGCGGTCCTCGCGGCAGCATTCGCGGCGCCCGCCCTCGCGAGCCCGGCCGGCACGCTGCACCTGACCATCGACACGGGCTGGATGGATCAGGCCGAGCGCATCGCCGGCATCCTCCGCGCGCGCGAGGTGCGGGCCACGCTGTTCTGCGCCGACGAGGCGACCTTCCGCGGCGACCGCTCGCTGGGGCCCGAATGGGACGGGTTCTGGCGCGCGCGGGCGGCGGAGGGGCACGTGTTCGCCAGCCATACGTGGCGGCACTGGTACTTCGGCCCCGACCAGGGCAGCCGCGTCGTCTATGCCGCGCGCGGGCAATCCGGGCGGGAGGTGCTGGATGCGGCGGGCGTGGCCGCTGAACTCCGCCGCCCCGTGGCGCGGCTCGCCGAACTCGGCGTCGAGGCGCGGCCGCTGTGGCGCGCGCCCGGCGGGCGGACCACGCCCAACGCGCTCGCCTTCGCCCGGCAGGCGGGGTTCCACCATGTCGGCTGGGCGGAGGCGGGGTTCCTTGGCGACGAGCTTCCGGCCGACCGCTATCCGAACCGCGCCCTGCTGTCGCGCGCGCTGGCACGGCTGCGCGACGGCGACGTGATGGTGATGCACTGGGGCATCCGCAGCCGCCGCGAGCCCTTCGCCGACATCTTCGATCCGCTGCTCGCGGGCCTGCTCGACCGCGGCTTCCGCTTCGCGCCGGTGACCGCGTGATCGATCCCTTCTCCGCCGCCGCGGGCTACGTGCACGAGCACTGGATCGTGCCGATGTTCTACGCGCTGGGGCTGATGGCGTGGGAGGAGACGGGCTTCACCTTCGTGCTGCTCGCGCTCTACGGCGGCGCGCAGGTGCTGCTGATGCTCGCCATCTGCGTGCCGCTGGAGCGGCTGAACCCGGTGGAGGAATGGGACGACCACCGCGTGGTCTGGACGGACGTGCTCTACACCTTCATCGCGCGCATGGGCCTGCTGCCGCTGCTCGCCTTCGTGGTGTTCCGCGAGGTGCAGGTCACGGTGGACGGATGGCTCGCCGACTGGGGGCTGGTCGCGCCGACGCTGGAGGGCTGGTTCCCGTTCCTCGTCGGCATGCCGCTGGTGACCTTCGCGCTGTACGTGATCCTGCTCGACCTCGCGGATTACTGGCGGCACCGGCTGCAGCATTCGATCCCGTGGTGGTGGGCGCTGCATTCGGTGCACCACGCGCAGCGGCAGATGACGTTCTGGACGGACGACCGCAACCACATCCTCGACGACCTGATCTCGCTGGTGTGGTTCGGGGCCGCGGCGCTGCTGATCGGCGTGCCGCCGGCGCAGTTCCCGCTGGTGGTGCTATGCCTGAAGCTGATCGAGAGCCTGAGCCACGCCAACGTGCGCATGGGCTTCGGCTGGCTGGGCGAGCGGCTGCTGGTCTCGCCGCGCTTCCATCGCGCGCATCACGCCGTGTGGTCGGCCGGGCGGCGCAGCGTGAATTTCGGCGCCATCCTGCCGGTGTGGGACTGGATCTTCGGCACCGCCGATTTCAAGGGCGAGTACGAGCCGACCGGCGACCCCACGGCGGAGGAAGCGATGGCCAGCGGTTCGTGGCTGGCGCAGCAATGGGCCGGGCTGCGGCGGCTGGCCGGGAGCTGGGCGGGGCGGTTGTAGGCGGCGGCTACTGGCACGCCTTCCGATCGCCGCCCGATACCGTGATCCGTTCCGTCGCCACCAGCCGGTCGCGGCTGACCACGCGCATCCACTGGCGGTTGTCGAACTGGCAGGACCGCAGCTCCACCCGGCATGTGCCCGCGCACTGCACGCAGGTCTTGCCGCCGCAGGTCGGGCCGGACAGCACGCAGGCGTTGCCGGTGTAGACGTCGAACTGGCGCGGGCCGGCGGTGCCGGCCGCCCAGCTCAGCGTGTAGCGGAAGGTGGGGCGGTTCTTCGCGTCCGGCGCGTCGCAGGCGGGTGCCCCCACGGCGACCGACAGGTCGGCGACCGCATGCGCGGGCAGCGCCGGCAGCATGGCCAGAAGCGCCAGCACGCGCAGCGCAGGCCGGAGGCGGTGCGCGCGCAGATGCCTGCCAACCCGCGACAGGATGCTCACGCGCTCGCCGGCTTGCCCGTTTCCGCCGCCTTCCGCCGCAGGCGGAAGCGGCCGAAGAACTCGCCCGCGGTGGCGCCGTATTTGCCCTCGGCCGCGCGGAAGCCGAAATGCGCCGCGACCACCGCCGCCAGCACCAGCACCACGTGCAGCACCGACAGCCGGTCCAGGAACGATATGTTCGGATCGAAGCGTCCCGCCCCGCGGAAGGAGAACACGATCCCGTTGGCCACGAAGGCGACCACGATCAGCCTCATCACGTGACGGATGCGCCGGTACAGGGCGTAGGTCTCGAGCCGGCGTTCCAGCACCAGCCCACCGATGAAGAAGACGAAGCCCGCCACGACCGCGACGACCAGCATGGCCAGCCCGCCGACCCCGTCGCCGAGGATTTCGCCGATCATCGCGATGCCGAACAGCGCCAGGATGCCCGGCAGCGGATACAGGCAGGTGCCGGCCACGAAGGCCACCGGCGCGAGGAACACGAACGGCAATAGCAGCAGCCCGCCCGCACTGCCGCCGACACCCCCGCCCGGCCCGCCGCCGCTCGCGTATCGCGCGTTCTGCCCGGCATCGTAGGCGGCTGCCTCACCGGACGATGAACCGAAATAGAGCCCGCCGCGCGCGCCGGCGTTCCAGGCGTCCATCTGCTTTTCGAAACTCATGCGACGCCCACCCCGAATTCCCCGATCCGCAGGCTGCGGCGGGGAGATCGATATCGCAACAAAGAACGATGGCGCGATGATGGCCGGCCGATCCCCAGCGCCCCGTATGCAGCTTCGAGTCGGCCGACGGAACCGCAATCCGCGCGGAGGGGGCGGCCTATCGCTGGTAGGGAAGCGGCAGCAACGCGCGGATCGGCACCACGCGCGGGCCGGGGACGATCACGCGCGCGTCGGGCGCGAAGTCGAACAGCAACTCGCGGCACGCGCCGCACGGGGCGACGATGGCGATCTCGCCGCCGATCTCCTCGGGCTTCGGGTGGCGCACGGCGACCGCGGTGGCCACCGTGCCGTCGCCTTCGAGGATGGCGCGGCCGAGCGCGATGGGTTCGGCGCAGATCTGCAGCCTGCCGACCACGGCGCCGAGGTGCAGCCCGGTCCAGATGCGCCCGTCGCGGGAGCGGATGGCCGCGGCGACCGTGTGCCAGAACGGCCGGTAGTGCCGACGGACGGCATCGCGCGCCGCCTCGATCAGTTCGAGGTCGGCCTCGGAGGGGGCAGCGTCAGCAGGCAGGACAGGAGGCTCCACGCATGCGGCGGCCTTACCCGCCCCCCGCGCCCGGCGGCAAGATCGAACGTCCACGGGCGATCACGGTCCTCTCCCGCAGGCGGGCTTCGTGAAACGGCCGCGACCGACTTCCTCTCCCGCTTGCGGGAGAGGGCCGGGGTGAGGGTGCCTCCGTCAGCACCACGGCGAGGTTTGGTCTCCGCGCGAGTCCCTCACCCTCCCGCGCAAGCGCGGGCCCCCCCCTCTCCCGCAAGCGGGAGAGGGGACCTTGCGCGATGCTATTACCCCCGGTCGCAGGGCACCGCCGTCTTCCGGATGACGCGCTTCCGCAAAGCTCCGCAGGCGGGAGAGCGAGGAGACACCCGGCCGCATCAGCCAATGCGGCCGGCTACCGCCGCGATCACTCCGCCGCTTCGGCTTCCTCCGCCTCTTCCTCGGTCGGCTGGGTGGCCATGGCGTTGGCGACCGGGCCGGACTGGGCGCGCACCTTCGCCTCGATAGTGGCGGCGACGTCGGGATGGTCGCGCAGGAACTGCTTGGCGTTCTCGCGTCCCTGGCCGATGCGCTGGCTGTCGTGGCTGAACCAGGCGCCGGACTTCTCCACCACGCCCGCCTTGACGCCGAGGTCGATCAGCTCGCCGACCTTGGACACGCCCTCGCCGTACATGATGTCGAACTCGACCTGCCGGAACGGGGGCGCGAGCTTGTTCTTCACCACCTTCACCCGCGTCTGGTTGCCCACCACCTCGTCGCGGTCCTTGATCTGGCCGATGCGGCGGATCTCCATCCGCAGCGAGGCGTAGAACTTCAGCGCATTGCCGCCGGTCGTGGTCTCCGGGTTGCCGAACATCACGCCGATCTTCAGGCGGATCTGGTTCAGGAAGATCAGCATTGTCCGGCTGCGGGAGACGGAGCCCGTGAGCTTGCGCAGCGCCTGGCTCATCAGCCGCGCGTGCAGGCCGACATGGCTGTCGCCCATCTCGCCCTCGAGCTCGGCGCGGGGCACCAGGGCCGCGACGGAATCGATCACCAGAACGTCGATCGCGCCGGAGCGGACCAGCGTGTCGCAGATTTCCAGCGCCTGCTCGCCGGCATCGGGCTGGCTGATCAGCAGGTTGTCCACGTCCACGCCCAGCTTGCGGGCATAGATCGGGTCGAGCGCGTGCTCCGCGTCGACGAAGGCGCAGGTGCCGCCGCGCTTCTGCGCCTCGGCGATCGCGTGCAGCGCCAGCGTGGTCTTGCCCGAGCTTTCCGGCCCGTAGATCTCGATGATGCGCCCGCGCGGCAGTCCGCCGATGCCGAGCGCGAGGTCGAGACCCAGCGAGCCGGAGGGGATCACCTCGATCTGCTCGTCGCCAGGGCGGCTGCCCATGCGCATGATCGAGCCCTTGCCGAAGGCCCGCTCGATCTGCGCCAGCGCCGCGTCCAGCGCCTTGTTCTTTTCCATCCCACGCTCCTGTCCGCGGCGAGGGCACACAACCAATGGGTTGTATTGCCGGTCTGATTTTCGCCTTACGTGTGTGATCACCTGTGCCACAGCCCTCGAATCGGCGCCATGGCCTGCGGTCACTGTACCCGATTTGTTCGCGATTCCACAGGGGCCGTGGCGGACGGCGGGGCGTGGCGGGACAGGCCCCAGACGAAGGCGATGATCTCGGCCACCGCGCGGTAGTGTTCGGGCGGAATCGCGGTCTCCAGCGGCAGCCTGTGCAGCGCGCGGGCGAGCGGCGGGTTCGCGACCAGCGGCACCCCCGCGTCGGCCGCCGCGTGGCGGATGCGCGCGGCGATCAGGTCGGTGCCCTTGGCGACGACCACGGGGGCCGCCTGGCTGCCGCGGTCGTAGGCGAGCGCGACTGCGTAATGGGTCGGGTTGGTGATCACCACCTGCGCCTTCGGCACCGCGGCCATCATGCGGCGGCGCGCGCGCGACTGGCGGATCTGCTTCAGCCGCGCCTTCAGGTGGGGGTCGCCCTCGCTCTCCTTCATCTCCTGCCGCAGGTCCTGCCGCGTCATGCCGAGCTTCTTCGCGTGGCGCAGGTGCACCCAGAGCGTGTCGAGCCCCGCCAGCAGGGCGAAGGCGGCGAGCACGGCGAAGATCAGCCGCAGCAGCCCCTCCCCGGCATGGCGGCCGAGGTTGGCCGGCGGGAGGTCGAGCAGCCCCGCCAGCGTGCCGAGCGACCCGCCCAGCACGTGCCACGCCGCCCAGGCGAGCAGGGTGATCTTCAGCAGCGCCTTCAGCAGTTCGATCAGGTTGTCGAGACCGAAGACCCGCTTCGCGCCGCGCACGGGCGAGATGCGGGCCGGATCCGGCTTGAGTCGCTTCGCGCTGACGAGAAAGCGCGTCTGCAGCAGCGTCGTCCCCGCGCCAAACAGCAGCGGCGGCAGCAGCAGGGCGAGCACCAGAAGCGCCCCGGCCGCCGCTGCCCGCGCGAACCCGGCCGGGACGTCGAGCGCATGCGCCATCGCCATCACGGCGCCGAGGTGCTGGGCCGCCCGCCCGGTGGCGTAGGGGCCGATCAGCCACAGCCCGATGCCGACCGCGAGCAGGCTCGCGAAGGTGGACAGCTCCCGCGACAGCGCCACCTGTCCCGACTCGCGCGCCCGCTCCAGCCGGCGCGGTGTCGGGGCTTCCGTCCGGTCTTCGCCGCTCTCGCTTTCCTCGGCCACTCAGGCGCCGCCCGGGAACACGGCGATCAGGGCGGTGGCGTGCTCCCGCCAGGTGGCGAGCACGAGCACGATCAGCGCCGCGAGCAGGCCGATGCCGGCGAGAAGCTGCGCCGGCAGGGCGAGGAAATAGACCTGCACCTGCGGCACCAGCCGCGACAGCAGCCCCAGCGCCGCCTGCGCCAGCACCGCGGCGAGCAGGAACGGTGCGGCGAGCTGCAGCGCGAGGCCGATGCTGCCGGCCACGGCCCGGTGCAGCATTTCCGCCGCGTCGGCCATCGCGAAACCCTCGCCCGGCGGGATCAGCGCATACGACGCCTTCAGCGCCCCGAGCGGCAGCGCGTGCAGCCCGGCGGACAGCACGAGCGCCACACCGGCGAGCATGAACAGCCGCGACAGCGCGGTGCCGTGCGGGCCTAGCACGGCATCCGCCGTCAGCACCGAGGCGAAGCCGAGCAGCAGCGAGGTGAGCTGCCCCGCCATCACCAGCGCGAACAGCGCGAGACGGGCGAGGAAGCCGAGCCACAGCCCGACCGTGGTCTCGCACGCGACCAGCGCCAGCATCCGCCCGACATCGCCGGGCGCGGCGGGCAGGGCGGGCGCGAGCGGGGGAAACAGCAGCGCGGTCAGCACCACGGCGAAGGCGAGGCGGACGGGCACGGGCACCTCCGCCTCCCCCACGCCGGGCATCAGCATCAGCGCCGTGCCGATGCGCGCGAACAGCAGCGCGCCAGCGAAGGCATGGCCGGGCAGGGTGGCGAGAAGCTCGCTCACGTCAGGCCCACGCCCATCGCGCGGTCGAACAGTGATCGGGCGAAGCCGCCGAGCCGCTCCAGCATCCAGGCGCCGGCGAGGAACAGCGCCGTGCCGACGGCCATGAACTTCGGGATGAAAACGAGGCTCGTCTCGTTGATCTGGGTCAGCGCCTGGATCAGCGAGACGAGCAGGCCGAGCGCCAGCGCGGCGAGCAGCGGCGGGGCCGCGATCGCCAGCGTCAGCGCCAGCGCCTCGCGGGCGGCGAGCGCGATGTCCGCCTCCATGCCGGGATCAGATCGGCATGCGCATCACGTCCTGATAGGCGGCGACCAGCCGGTCGCGCACCGCCACCGTCGTCTGCAGCGCGAGTTCCGCCTTGGTGACCGCGAGCGCGAGTTCGGTGATGTCTCCGTCGCCCGCGATGGCGGTGGCGGATTTTCGATCCGCATCGCGGCCGGCGCGGACCGTCGATTGCAGGGCGCGGGCGACCGCATCGGCGAAATTGTCGTGCTGTTCGGCCGATCCGCCTGCGGTGGGCGCGGCCGGCAGGACGGTGCGGGCGGCGGCGCGGTAGGCGGCGGAGGCCGCGGGGGCGGAGATCGTGCTCATGCGCGCAGCATCTCGATGGCGCGGACGAGCATTCCGCGCGTGGTTTCCAGCACGGACAGGTTGGCGTTCCAGGACCGCTGCGCTTCTCGCATGTCCATCATCTCCACCAGGGTGTTCACGTTGGGGGTGCGCACGTAGCCGGCTGCGTCCGCCGCCGGGTGCGCCGGATCGTAGCGTTCGGGGAACTCGCCCTCCGCGCGGCCGATGCGCTTCACCCGCACCGCCTGCGCGCCGAGCGCGCGGTCGAGCCGGCTTTCGAAGGTGATCGTCTTGCGCCGGTAGGGATCGGCGCCGGGTGCAGAGCCGGTCGTGTCGCGGTTGGCGATGTTCTCCGCCACCACGCGCAACCGCGTGCCCTGCGCGGCCATGCCCCGGGAGGAGAGGGCCAGCGCGGTGGACAGGTCGCTGGCCACGGTCAGCTCCGGCCGAGCGCGGTGCGGAACAGGTTCGCGTATTTGCGCACCAGCCCGGTCACCAGAAGCTGCGCGGAATCCGTGTCCGCGACCTTCAGCAACTGATCCTCGAGCTGCACCGCGTTGCCGTCCGGCGTGCGCTCCGCGGCGATGCGTTCGGGGCGTGCGCGTTCGGCCGATCCACCGGCAGCGGCGAGATGCGTCGGGGCGGTGCGTGCGGGTTGCAGCGCGCGCGCCAGATGCGTGCCGAACGGCGCGAGGTCGCGGGCGGCGTAGCCGGGGCTGTCAGCGTTGGCGATGTTCTGCGCCAGCACCGCCTGCCGCTGGCCGAGCCAGGCCAGGCGGCGCTCGGCGAGCGCGAACATGCCGATGCGGGAAGGGTCCATTCTGGCCTCCATCGGTCGGCGCCGTTCTACGCGGCCATGCTGAATGCCCCCTTAAGCGCGAAACCCGCCCGCCGCTTACGCTTCGTCAAGGCGTACTGGGCAAGAACTGCCGCATGCACGCCGAACCCGGGGCCGCGATCTTCCAGTCCATCGACCGTATCGTCGGTGCGCTCGCCATGACGCGGGCGCTGGTGGATGCCGGGCGCGAGGTCGATCTGGCCGGGCTCGATGCCGAGATCGGCGCCGTGTGCGCCGGCCTACCCGATCTGCCGCGCGAATGGGGGCGTGCCTCCGTGCCCGCGCTGCGTGCCCTGCTCGGCCATGTCGATGCGCTTCGTACGGCGATGCTGGCCGCCCGCCCGCCCGGCTGACATCGCCCCGCCCGCAGATTCCGTTTCCGGCAGAAGGCCGCACCATGCTCCTCGATCCCGCCTCGCTCGGCATCGCCGCCGCGTCGCTGCTGCTCGTGACTGCCCTGGCCGTGGGCCTCGGCCGCGCCCTGCGCTTCGCCGGCGCCGTGAAGGGCACGGGCGGAAGGCGGCTCGCGGTGATCGAGGCGATCGCCATCGATCCCAAGCGGCGGCTTGTGCTGCTGCGCTGCGACGGGCGGGAGGCGCTGGTGCTCACCGGGCCGGCGGGCGACCTGCTGCTGGAAGCGCCGCAATGAGGCTGCTGCTCGCGGTGCTTTTCCTGCTGCCCGGCGCGGCGGCGGCGCAGTCGCTTTCGCTCGATCTGGGCGGCGGCGACGCGACGGGGGTGACGGCGCGCCTCGTGCAGCTCACCGTCGCGATCGGCGTGCTGTCGATCGCGCCGTCGGTGCTCGTGCTGGTCACCGCCTTCACCCGCATCGTGATCGTGCTGTCAGTGCTGCGCACGGCGATCGGCGCGCAGGGCGTACCGCCCAACCCGGTGCTGATCGGCATCGCCCTGTTCCTCACCTACTTCGTGATGGAGCCGGTGCTCCAGCAGGCCTGGGTCAACGGGCTGCTGCCGATGAGCGAGGGGCGGCTGGGCGAGATGGAGGGACTTGCCGCTGCCGCCGAGCCGTTCCGCCGCTTCATGGCCGCGCACGCGCGCAGCGCCGATATCGCCCTGTTCCTCGACCTCGCCGACCTGCCGGCCGCACCCGATCCGCAGACCACGCCGTGGCGCGCGCTGGTGCCGGCCTTCGTGGTCGGCGAACTGCGTCGGGCCTTCGAGATCGGCTTCCTGCTCTACCTGCCGTTCCTGGTGATCGACATGGTGGTGGCGAGCGTGCTGATGGGCATGGGCATGATGATGCTGCCGCCCTCCGTGGTGTCGCTGCCGTTCAAGCTGATCTTCTTCGTGCTGGTGGACGGCTGGCAACTGGCCGCCGGCAGCCTTGTGCAGGGATTCGGCCCGACCTGAACGCGGCCGGGCCGATCCGCTGCCTTCGGGCGGACGGCGCTACTGCGCGCGGCGCACGCCCATCGCGCGGGTGCTCTCGTCCATCCGCGCGTCGTAGGTCAGGCCCTTGCGCAGGGCCCAGGCATTGGTGAGGTGGAACAGCGGGATGATCGCCACGTCGTCCATCGCCACCGTCACCGCCTCGCGCAGGATCATCTCGCGCTTCTCGTCGTCGATGGTGGAGGTCGCGCGCGCGGTCAGCTCATCCAGCGCCGGGTTGCTGTAGCGGCCGGCATTGGCCGCGCCGGTGCGCTTGGCGCGGTCGTAGGTGCCCAGGATGTTGACGAGCGCGTAGCTGCCCTCGCCGGTGGAGCTGCCCCAGCCGACGAGGCGCATGCCGAATTCCTGCCGCGCCGCGCGGGCCGAGAAGCTGGCCCAGGGCAGCGCCTCCACATCCGTGCGCACGCCCGCGCGCGTCCACATCTGCGCCACCGCCTGCGCCGTCTTGGCATCGTTCGGATAGCGGTCGTTGGGCGAATGCAGCGTCAGCCGGAAGCCCTGCGGGAAGCCGGCCTCGGCCAGAAGGCGCCGCGCGGTCTCGATATCCTGCTGCGGCGGCTTCACGTCCGGGTTGTAGGAGAACACGCCTTCCGGCAGCCACTGGCCGGACGGGCTGGCGGTGCCTTCCATCACGCGGTCGGCCAGCGCCTCGCGGTTGATCGCGATCGACAGGGCGCGGCGGACGCGCACGTCCTCGAACGGGTTCTTCGCCAGCGGCTTGCCGTCGTTGTCGAAGACGAAGACGGGACTGTCGACACGGGAGCGGTCGAAGGACAGGTAGATCATGCGCAGGCCCTGGATCTCGGCCAGCGTCACCTTCGGATCGCGCCGCAGCCGCTCCAGGTCTCCGGACGGCACCTGGTCGATCATGTCGACATCGCCCGCGAGCAGTGCCGCGGTGCGCGCGCCGTCATTGCCGATGAAGCGGTAGGAGACGCGCTGCCATTCCTGCTTTGGTCCGAACCAGGTGTCGTTGCGCGTGAGTTCGGTGCGGTTGCCGGCCGAATGCGAAACCAGCCGGTACGGACCAGTGCCGACCGCCGCCTTGCCGCTGTTGTAATCCTCCGTGCTCGCGCCCTCGCCGACATGGCGCGAGACGATGGCGATCGAGGCCATCTCGATCGGCAGCAGCGGATGGGCCTGCGCGGTGTGCAGGTGCAGGGTCAGCGGGTCGACCACCTCGACCTTGGTGATGGCGCGCACGAAGCCCGCGAAGCTCGCCGGGCTGTTCGGCACGTTGGGCACGCGGGCGATGGTGAAGACGACGTCTTCCGCGGTGAAATCCCGCCCGTCGTGCCACTTGACGCCCGGGCGCAGCTTCACCTCCCAGACCGTCTCGCTGATCGGGCGCATCGAGGCGGCGAGGCCCGGATAGGTGCGCGCCCGGGCGTCCCGCTCGATCAGCCGGTCGAAGATGTGGGATGCGAGCGCGCTGTTCGGCGCGGCGTTGTAGAAATGGGGGTCGGCGGAGGTGATCGACCCGCCGGTGCCGATGGTCAGAGTCTGCGCGCCGGCGGCAAGCGGCGCGATCATTGTGCAAGCGAACAGAAGGCGGCGCATTCCCAGATCTCCCGGCTTTCGTGATTTCCCAAGCAACCCTAGCTTGATAGAAACGCCGTCGCTATAACCAACGATCCGGGTGTGTAGGGGGCTGCCCCGGGGCGCGCCCCGGGGGGACGGGAGAGTCATATGAACACGGGCTGGAAGGCTGCGCTGCTCGGCGCCGCGTCGATGGGCATTCTGACAGGTGGTGCGTCCGCGCAGCACCTGAATATGGCGGTTGGTGCGCCGGTCACCTCGCTCGACCCGCACTATCATCAGCTTTCGCCCAACAACGCCGTCGCGGACATGATCTTCGACACGCTGACGGACACGGACGCGGCCGAACGGCTGCGGCCGGCGCTGGCGGAGAGCTACCGCCCGGTGGCCGAGAATGTCTGGGAATTCAAGCTCCGCCCCGGCGTGCGCTTCCACAACGGCAACCCGCTGACGGCCGAGGACGTGGCCTTCACCTTCCAGCGGGTGCCCACCGTGCCCAACAGCCCGTCCTCCTTCGCCGTCTTCACGCGGCCGATGCGGGGTGTCGAGATCGTCGATCCGCTGACGATCCGCATCCGCACGGAAGGACCGTACCCGCTGATGCCGCTGGATATGGCCAACGTGCGCATCCTGGACAAGGAAACGCACGAGGGCGCGACCACCGATCGGTTCAACAGCGGCGAGCTGGCGGTCGGGACCGGCCCGTGGCGGGTGAAATCCCACCGCAACGGCGACCGTATCGAGTTCGAACGCAACGACAATTACTGGGGCCAGAAGCCGGCCTTCGCCACCGTCACCTACCGGATGATCACCAACGACGCCACGCGCACCGCCTCGCTGCTCGCGGGCGACGTGGACGTGATCGACCAGGTGCCGACGGCGGACCTGTCCAAGCTGCGTGCCGACCCGCGCGTGACGCTGGCCGAGATCCAGGGCCTGCGCATCGTCTACCTGTGGGTCGACCACCACAACACCGGCCCGTCGCCGTTCGCGTTCGACAACGACGGCAAGCCGCTGGCGCAGAACCCGTTCAGGGACCCGCGCGTCCGCCGCGCGCTCAACACCTCGATCGACCGCAACGCGATCGTCAGCCGGGTGATGGAAGGGGCGGCGACGCCGTCGGGCCAGTTCCTGCCCACCGCGAGCTTCGGCGCGCTGCCGGACTATCCGGTGCCGGCCTATGATCCGGACGGGGCGAAGAAGCTGCTGGCCGAGGCCGGCTTCCCGAACGGCTTCCGCCTGACCCTGCACGGGCCGAACGACCGCTACATCAACGATTCGCGCATCATCCAGGCGATCGGCCAGATGTGGACGCGCATCGGCGTCCGCACCCAGGTCGAGGCGCAGACCTGGTCCACCTTCGTCGGCCGCGCCGGCAAGGGCGAGTTCTCCGCCTTCCTGATCGGCTGGGGCTCCTCGGGCGGCGAGGCGTCGAACCCGCTGCGCAACCTGATCCACACGCCGGACCGCGACCGCGGCTTCGGTGCGTCCAACCGCGGCCGCTATTCCAATCCGCAGGTGGACGCGGTCATCGAACGCGCGATCCGCGAGCTGGACGACGAGAAGCGTGAGGCGCTGCTGCGCGAGGCATCCAAGATGGCGCTGGACGACGTGGCGATGATCCCGATCCACATCCAGACCAACATCTGGGCCACGCGGAAGGGCTTCGTGCATGAGGCCCGCGCCGACGAACTGACCCGCGCCCAGGACACGAAGCCCGCGCCATGACAGTCTACCTCATCCGACGGCTGCTGCAGGCCGTTCTGGTAGTCGTCGCGATGAGTCTGATCGTCTTCGTCGGCGTCTATGCGATCGGCGATCCGGTCGAGATCCTGATCGCGCCGGACGCCGACCAGATGGAGCGCGAGCGCGCCGTGAAGGCGCTCGGCCTCGATAAGCCGCTGTGGATGCAGTACGGCTCCTTCGTCATCAACGCGCTCCACGGCGATCTGGGCCGGTCCTTCGTGTTCAACGAGCCGGCGCTGCAGTTGATCCTGCAGCGCATGCCGGCGACGCTGGAACTCGCGCTGGCGGCGCTGGTGCTGGGCTGCGTCATCGGCATCCCGCTGGGGATGTATGCCGGCCTCAAGCCCGACTCGCCGGTGTCCAAGACCATCATGGCGGGCTCCATCCTCGGCTTCTCGCTGCCCAGCTTCTGGGTGGGGCTGATGCTGATCATGGTGTTCGCCGTGCAGCTCGGCTGGCTTCCCTCCACCGGCCGCGGCGAGACGGCGGAGCTGTTCGGGCTGCGCTGGTCGTTCCTGACCCGCGACGGGCTCGCGCATCTGCTGCTGCCCGCGATCAACCTGAGCCTGTTCAAGATCTCGCTGGTCATCCGCCTGACCCGTTCGGGCGTGCGCGAGACGATGCAGCTCGACTTCGTGAAGTTCGCCCGCGCCAAGGGGCTCAGTCCCAGTCGCGTCATCGGCGTGCACGTGCTCAAGAACATCATGATCCCGGTCGTCACCGTGGTCGGGCTGGAACTGGGATCGACGATCGCCTTCTCGGTGGTCACCGAGAGCATCTTCGCCTGGCCGGGCATGGGCAAGCTGATCATCGACAGCATCAACGTGCTCGACCGGCCGGTGATCGTCGCCTACCTGATGGTGATCGTGTTCCTGTTCATCGCGATCAACCTGATCGTCGACCTGCTGTACACCGTGCTCGATCCCCGCGTCCGGCTGGAGGGCAAGGCATGAGCGCGACCACCGCACCCGTCGCGGCGGCCCCGCCCGCCGCGCCGCGCAAGGAGGAGACGCCGTTCCGGCGTTTCGTCAGCGAGTTCGCGGAATCGAAGATCGCGCTCGGGGCGCTGTTCGTGGTCATGCTGATCGCGCTGTGCGCCATCTTCGCGCCCTGGATCGCGCCGCAGAACCCCTACGATCTCGCCCAGCTCGACATCATGGACGGGCGGCTGGAGCCGGGGTCGCAGTCGGCGGCAGGTTATACCTACCTGCTCGGCACCGACGACCAGGGCCGGGACATGTTCTCCGGCATCCTGTACGGGCTGCGCATCTCGCTCGGCGTCGGCGCCGGATCGGCGTTCATAGCCTTCCTCGTCGGCTCCTCGCTCGGGCTGCTCGCCGCCTATTCCGGCAAGCGCACCGACACGCTGATCATGCGGCTGGTGGACCTGCAGCTTTCCTTCCCGTCCATCCTCGTCGCGCTGATGATCCTCGCCTTCCTAGGCAAGAGCATCATGAACGTGGTGCTCGCGCTGGTGATCGTGGAATGGGCGTACTACGCGCGCACCGCCCGCGGCACCGCGCTGGTGGAGCGCCGGCGCGAGTACGTGGAGGCGGCGGAATGCCTCGCGCTGCCGTCGCGGCGCATCCTGTTCCGCCACCTGCTGCCCAACTGCCTGCCGCCGCTGATCGTCATCGGCACCATCCAGGTGGCGCGCGCGATCGCGCTCGAGGCGACGCTGTCCTTCCTCGGCCTCGGCGTGCCGATCACCGAGCCCTCGCTCGGCCTGCTGATCGCCAACGGCTACGAGTACATGCTGTCGGGCAAGTACTGGATCAGCTTCTACCCGGGCATCGCGTTGCTGATCACCATCGTCTCGATCAATCTCGTCGGCGATCACCTGCGCGACGTGCTGAACCCGCGGCTGAAGAAATGAACAAAGTGGAACCGCGCCCTGCGGGCGACGTCACTCTGGATGTCCGCAACCTTCGGACGCACTTCTTCACCCGCGCAGGCGTGGTCAAGGCGGTGGACGACGTCTCCTTCACCGTCTCGCGCGGCAAGGTGCTCGGCCTCGTCGGCGAGTCCGGGTCGGGCAAGTCGGTCACCGGCTTCTCGATCATCGGCCTGGTCGATCCGCCGGGCCGCGTCGCGGGCGGGCAGATCCTGTTCAAGGGCACCGACCTCGCGACGCTGAACGAGGAGCAGATGCGGGACCTGCGCGGCAACCGCATCGCGATGATCTTCCAGGACCCGATGATGACGCTCAATCCGGTCCTGCGCATCGACACCCAGATGGTCGAGACGGTGCTCGCGCACGCCAAGGTCAGCCGCGAGGAGGCGCGCACCCGTGCGCGCGACACGCTCGGCATGGTGGGCATCCCGAGCCCGGAGGAGCGGCTGTCCTCCTATCCGCACCAGTTCTCGGGCGGCATGCGCCAGCGCGTCGCGATCGCGATCGCGCTGCTGCACCGGCCCGACCTGATCGTGGCGGACGAGCCCACCACCGCGCTGGATGTGACCATCCAGGCGCAGATCCTCGCCGAGGCGCAGAAGCTGTGCCGCGAGCAGGGCACCGCGCTGATCTGGATCACGCACGACCTGTCGGTCATCGCCGGCCTCGCCGACGAGATCGCGGTGATGTACGCTGGCCGCGTCGTCGAGAAGGGCAATGTGGAGGAAGTGCTCGACCGGCCGATGCACCCCTACACACACGGGCTGATCGGCTCCGTGCCCAGCCGCAACCGGCGCGGCGAGCCGCTGCGGCAGATCCCCGGCATGACGCCCTCGCTGCTGAACCTGCCGCCCGGCTGCTCCTTCCGCACGCGCTGCGCGCGCGCGGCCGAGGTCTGCACCGCCGAGCCGCAGATCGAACACCCGACGCCGGGGCGCGACCTGCGCTGTTTCCGGCCCATCCTGAGTGAGGCGGCATGAGCGCGGCCCTGTCCGAGACCCCGCCGGCCACCGGCTCGGCGATGATCGCCGCCAAGGGCGTCACCAAGCGTTTCTCCCGCCCGCTGGATTTCGCGGCCAAGCTTGCGCGCCGCTTCGGGGCGAACGTCTCCGAGCAGACGGTCCACGCCGTGGACGGCGTCGACCTCGAAGTGCGCAAGGGCGAGGTGGTGGGCCTGGTCGGCGAGTCCGGCTGCGGCAAGTCCACCCTCGGCCGCATGGTCGCCGGCATCATGCCGCCCACCGAGGGCAGCATTCTGTGGAAGGGTGCCGACCGCGCCCACCTGCCCGGCGCGGACAGCCGCCGCGCCAAGCTCGCGGTCCAGATGATCTTCCAGGACCCGTACGCCAGCCTCAATCCGCGGCTTCGGGTGGCCGAGATCGTCGGCGAGGCGCCGCTGTTCCACGGCCTGACCGACCGCCGTGGGTTCGAGGGCTACGTGGACACGCAGATGCGCCGCGCCGGGCTCGATCCGGCGTTCAAGCGGCGCTATCCGCACCAGTTCTCGGGCGGCCAGCGCCAGCGCATCGGCATCGCCCGCGCGCTTGCCGTGCAGCCCGAGTTCCTGGTCTGCGACGAGGCGGTGGCCGCGCTCGACGTGTCGATCCAGGCTCAGATCCTGAACCTGTTCATGCAGCTCCGCGGCGAGCTGGACCTGACATACCTGTTCATCAGCCACGACCTTGGCGTGGTCGAACACCTCTCCGACCGCGTGGTCATCATGTACCTGGGCCGGGTGGTGGAGGAGGCGCCGACCGACGAGGTCTTCCTCCGCGCCAACCACCCCTATACCCAGGCGCTGCTGGCCGAGGTGCCCCGGATCGAGGCGCGCAAGCGGGCCTTCGCGGCGATCAAGGGGGAACTGCCCTCGCCGCTGCACCCGCCGCCGGGCTGTCATTTCCATCCCCGCTGCCCGCACGCCTTCGACCGCTGCAAGGTGGAGCGGCCGGCGCTGAAGGAGATCGCCCCGGGCCACCGCAGCGCCTGCCACCTGAACGACAGGGCCTGATCGCCGGGGCGTGACCGGGGGGCGCACCTGCACCCGCCCGGCGGTTGAGCGGGAACAACGACTCGAGCCGGGCGGTCGGACCTTCTGGCCGCTCGCCGGACGCGGACTTGAAACCGGGTCCGGCGCGGAGGATATCTGACCCGTGGGGAAAGCCATCGTCGATCCGTTCGGCCGGGAGATCACCTACCTGCGGGTATCGGTGACGGACCGCTGTGACCTCCGCTGCGTCTACTGCATGGCGGAGGACATGACCTTCCTGCCGAAGGCGCAGATCCTCACGCTGGAGGAGCTGGAGCAGCTCTGCGCCGTCTTCATCCGGGGCGGCGTGCGCAAGCTGCGCCTGACCGGCGGCGAGCCGCTGGTGCGCAAGAACCTGATGTCGCTGGTGCGCGGGCTCGGCGCCCATCTCGGCCACGGGCTCGACGAGCTGACGCTGACCACCAACGGCACGCTGCTCACCCGCCACGCCGACGAGCTTGCCGCCGCCGGCGTGCGCCGGATCAACGTGAGCCTCGACACGCTCGACCCGGCGAAATTCGCCGCCATCACCCGCTGGGGCAAGCTGGAGAAGACGCTGGACGGCATCTACGCCGCCAAGGCCGCCGGGCTCGCGGTGAAGATCAACGCGGTGGCGCTGAAGGACGTGAACGAGGACGAGTACGACGCCATGATCGCCTGGTGCGGCGAGCACGGCTTCGATTTCTGCCTGATCGAGACCATGCCCATGGGCGAGGTCGAGCACCGTGCCGAGCAGTACCTGCCGCTGAGCCTGGTGCGCGCGCGGCTCGCCCGGCGCTGGACCCTCACCGACACCGATTACCGCACCGGCGGGCCGGCTCGGTACATGACGATCGCGGAGACCGGGCGGCGGATAGGCTTCATCACGCCGATGACCCACAATTTCTGCGAAAGCTGCAACCGCGTGCGGCTGACCTGCACCGGCACACTGTACATGTGCCTCGGCCAGGACGACGCGGCTGACCTGCGCGCCCCGCTGCGCGCCGGCGAGGATCTGGACGCGGCGATCCGTGCCGCCATCGCGCGCAAGCCGAAGGGGCACGATTTCATCATCGACCGCCGCCGCAGCGCGCCCTCCGTCGCGCGGCACATGAGCGTCACCGGCGGGTGATCCGCCCCGCCCGTACCTCCGACATCCCCGCGCTGGCCTGGATCGAGTACGAGTCCACCCGGGCCTTCGACAAGCCGATCCGCGCCCGTGCCGAGAGTTTCGGGCGACTGCCGGACGATGCCTTCGCCCCGCCCGTCGCGGCCGGGCACGCCTGGGTCGCCCCCGATCCGGAGGACCGCCCGGCCGGCTTCGTGGCGTGCCGCCTGCTGGACGGGCGCCCCTACGTCGTCGAACTGTCGGTGCTCACCGCCCACCATCGGCGGGGATACGGCAGCGCGCTGCTGGAACAGGCCGCGGCGTGGGCGCAGCCTTGGGGCGTGCTGACGCTGACGACGTTCCGCGATGTGCCGTTCAACGCACCCTTCTACGCGCGGCGCGGCTTCACGATCATGGAGCCCGACGCGGACTGGCCCGAACTCGCCTCGCAGCTTGCGGCCGAGCGGGAACGCTGGTCCGGCGTTGCGGAGCGTGTGGCGATGATCCGGCGGACGGGCGGTGATCCGGCCGCCCGGTGAGCGGGCCGTCTCAGCGCGCCGTGGCAAAGCCCCGCGGCGTCAGCCGTAAGGGTTGGTCGTGCCGCGGAACTCGATGCGGATCGGGGTGCCGGGCAGGTCGAACGCCTCGCGCAGCCCGTTCACCAGATACCGCCGCCAGTCCTCCGGCGTCGCCTCGGCCCTCGTGCCGAACACCACGAAGGTCGGCGGCCGGGCCTTGGCCTGGGTCATGTAGCGCAGCTTCAGCCGCTTGCCGTCCACCAGCGGCGGCGGGTGGCGGGACAGGGCCGCGTCGAACCAGCGATTGATCTCGCCGGTCGGCACCCGGCGGTTCCACACCGCGTAGGCCTCCCAGATCGCGGGCATCAGCTTGTCGATCCCCGCGCCGGTCTGGGCGGACAGCGGCACCACGCGCACGCCCTTGAGCTGGGCGAGGCTGGTCTGCAGCCGGTCCGCCACGCGCCGCCGTGCGGCCTCCCGGTCGTCCACCGCATCCCACTTGGTCAGCGCGATGACGATGCTGCGGCCCTCACGCTCGACGAGGCGGGCGATCTGCAGGTCCTGCTCGTGCAGGCCCTCGGTCGCATCCACCGCGAGCAGCACCGATTCGGCCATGCGCAGGCTGTCGATGGCGGCGCCGACGGCCGCCTTCTCCAGCCGCGCCTCGATCCGCGCGCGCTTGCGCAGCCCGGCCGTGTCCACGATCAGCACGCGCCGCCCCTCGGCGTCGCGGAACTCGCTTTCCACCGCGTCGCGGGTCAGGCCCGGCTCCGGGCCGGTCAGCATCCGCTCCTCGCCCAGCAGCCGGTTCACCAGCGTGGACTTGCCGGCATTCGGGCGGCCGACGATGGACAGGCGCAGCGGGCGGTCCACCCCGGCCACGGATTCGTCGTCCGGCGTGGCCTCGTGCTCGGGCAGCATGTCCGCGATCTCGGCCATCAGCGCGGAGATGCCCTCGCCATGCTCGGCGGAGACCGCGACCGGATCGCCGAGGCCCAGTTCGTAGGCCTCCATCGCGGAGGCGGCGCCGGCGCGGCCCTCGCTCTTGTTGGCGACCAGCAGCAGGCGGCGGCCCTGCCGCCGCAGCCAGTCGGCGAAGTGGCGGTCGGCCGGCGTCAGGCCGGATTGCGCGTCCACCACGAAGACGATCAGGTCGGCATCGGCCACCGCGCGTTCGGACTGGGCGCGCATCCGGCCGGGGATGGTCTCGGGCGGGGCTTCCTCCAGCCCGGCCGTGTCCACCAGCAGCACCTCGCGCCCGCGCAGCTTCGCGGTCGCGGTCTTGCGGTCGCGGGTGACGCCGGGCGTGTCGTCCACGATGGCGACGCGGCGGCCCACCAGCCGGTTGAACAGCGTGGACTTGCCGACATTCGGGCGGCCGACGATCGCGACCGTGGGCAGCATGGCGTTCAGCGCAGCGCCACCACGGTGGCGTCGTCGGTGAGCAGGAAGACCGTGCCGGCGGCGGCGATGGGTGACAACGTGCAGCGGCCGGGCAGGCGCTGGCGGCCGATGATCTCCCCGGTGTAGGGGCTGATGGCCAGCGCCTCGGACGTCGTGCCCGCGACCACCAGCCGGTCGCTCACCAGCAGCGGGCCGGTCCAGGAGATCGGGTCGCGGCGGCGTTCGGTGTCGCCATAGGCGGGCAGCTCCCGCAGCCAGCGGATGCGCCCGTCCTCGCGGCCGACGCAGGACAGGACCTGCTGGGTGGACAGGGTGAAGATGTAATCGCCCACCACGCAGGGCGTTTCCTGCCCGGCCACCTCGCGTTCCCACACGCGCCGGCCGGCGCGCAGGTCGAGCGCGGTGAACTGGCCGGCGACCGAGATCGCGTGGACCAGCCCCCGGTCGATCACCGGCAGGCCGCGGATCGCGGACAGGTCGGACACGCTTTCGTGGCCGGAGGCGCCGAGGCTGTCGCTCCAGACCACGCGGCCGGAATCGGCGCGCAGGCAGACGAGTTCGCCGGAGGGGAAGCCGGCCACCAGCAGCCCGCCGTCCACCGCTGGCGAGGGCGCGCCGAACAGCCCGGCGATGGCGGGCTGGCCGCGGTAGGACCACAACACGTGGCCGTCCTCGGGTGAGCAGGCGACGAGCTGGCTGTCGATCACCGGCACGCAGACCCGTCCGCCCTCGGCTATGGAAGGCGCGCCGCGGGCCGGGCCGGGCAGGGGGGCACGCCAGCGGATGGCGCCGGTGGCGGCGTCCAGCGCCAGCAGCTCGGCCAGCCCGGTGGCGGCGAAGACGGTCTCGCCGACGATGGCGACGCCGCCGCCGAGATTGCCGGTGGAGTCGTTGTCCGGGCGGGCGTCGACGCGCCACGCGCGGCCGCCGCCCGCGGCGTCCAGCCCGGTGACCTGCGCGTTCGAATCCATCGCGTAGAGCCGGCCGCCGGCCGTCACCGGCGGCGAGGGCAGGCGTGCGCGGTAGCCGGCGCCGTCGCCGACGGAGGACCGCCAGGCGACGGCAAGCTGGTCGGCCGCCGCGATGTGCCCCGGCGCGTGGCCGGGCGTGCCGCCGGCGACCGGCCATTCGGCGAGCGGCGCGGGGCGCGGCAGCGCGACGGGGCCGGCATCGGCGGGCGCCTCGGGCGTGGGCGCGGCCGTTCCCGCCAGGATCGGCACGCGCTCGCCCGGTAGCTTCGGCTTGGCGTCGCCGGTGATCGATTCGTAGGTCTCGGTGAGGGTGGAGCAGCCGGCGAGCATCAGGCTGCCGAGCACGGCACGGCGGCGCATCATCCGCCCATCCCGGCGAGCAGGTCGCGCGCCCGCGCGCGCACGCCTTCCGGCGCGGTGAGGTCGCCGGCGAGCAGGGTGAGCGTGTTCTTCGCCGCATCGGCCCGGCCGGCGCGCAGGTCGATCAGCGCGGAAAGCTCGCGCGCCGAGGCGCGCCATGGTGCGCCTTCCTCCATCAGCGGGGCGAGGCGGGGGGTGAGCGTGTCCGGCTCCGCGCGGTCGATCTGGTGCAGCACCCAGTTAAGGCTCGCGAGGTCGCGGTAGACGCGGTCGAGCGCGTTGTCGGCGGCGACCGTGTTCCACTCGGCGAGCGCGCCGGGCAGGTCCCCGGTCTCGGCCTTCAGCGCGGCGGCGCGCAGCCGGGCCAGCGCGGCCACGCCGGCGGGCGCGTTCGCGGCCGCGGCGGTGAAGGCGGCGGCAGCCTGCGCCTTGTCCGTCTGCGTATTGGCGGCAAGCAGGGCCGCGGCCGCGGAGGCGGCGCGTTCGGCCGTGCGGTGGCGCCAGAACTGGTAGCCGCCGGCGCCGAGCACCAGCGCCACGGCAAGCGCGAGCGCGACCGGCCCGAAGCGCCGCCACAGGCGTTTCGCGCGCTCGGCGCGCAGGTCCTCCTCGACCTCGTCGAAAATGTCGACCAATCAACCGGTCCCGGAATGCGAGGTCGCGGATATAGCCGCGAGGGACCGAGGCGGCAAACCGGGCAACGCTTTCTTCAGCCCCGCATGGTCAATTGTGCGCCATGCGCCGCTTCACGCTTCTGCTGGCCGGTCTGCTCCTCGCGGGATGCGAGGCGGCAAGCTGGGTCGCCGCCGGGACCGGCGCCTCGCTGGTCGCCATCCAGCGCACCCCGGTCGATGCCGCGGTGTCGCTGGTGACGGGCCAGGACTGCTCGATCGCCCGGCTGGACCGGGAAGGGAGCTACTGCCGGGAGGACCTGCCCCCGCCGCCGCCGCAATACTGCACGCGCAGCCTGGGCACGGCCGATTGCTGGACGCAGCGGGACCCGTTCGGCATGCCGCAGCGGGAGATCGCGGACGGGCCGCGGGAACTGACCCCGGCGCAGGAGGCCAACCGCACGCGGCGCTGGCCGGGGCTGTTCTGAGCGCCCCGGCAGCCGGGCAGGGTCAGGCGAAAGCCTCGTCCAGCCAGTCCATCGACACCGCGGCCGAATAGGCGAGGTTGCCGGACTGGCAGTGCCCGTCCGCCCCTTCCTCATCGGTGAAGATGTGGACCGTCGCCGGGCCGGACACGGTGCGGTGGAAACGGTCGAGCTGGGCAAGCGGCTCCCGCCCTTCGCCGCTGCCGGCGAGGGCCAGGACAGGGCAGACGATCCGCTTCAGGTCATCGTCGCCGACCCGGAAATCGCGCAGGCGGATATAGGTTCGCCGGAAGCTGTCCTGGCCGAAGCGGAGCATCAGGTTGCGCGCCATCTCCCGCTGCTGCGGCGAGATCTGCTCCGGCGGCAGGCGGTCGAGGTCCTGCAGGCGGACATCCTCGCTTTCCGGCATGACCGCAGGGTCGAAGCCGATGAAGGACGCCATGTAGGCATGCAGGTCGACGATCGGTGAATTGGCGATCAGCGCGCGGATGCGCGGTTCGTGTGCCGCCATGCGGGTTGCGAAGTAGCCGCCGAAGCTGATTCCCATCAGCGCGATGCGCCGCGCGTCGGTTTCCGGGCGCGACAGCGCATACGCCACGGCGGCGGAGCCGACGCGTTCGTAGTCCGGGATGAAGGGCACGTCCGGATGAACGCGCATGGTATCCATCTGGCCCGGACCTGCGAACAGCAGCAGGTTGTAGCCCCGCTCCAGCGCCGCCCGGCCATAGGCGAGATAGGTCTCCTCCAGCGTGCCGTCATAGCCGCTGACGATCATCAGCGTGCCGCCGTTGCCGCCGGCCGCGGGCCGCAGATGGTACGCGGGCAACGACGTGGAGCCGAAGGGCAGCGCCACGGCCTCGAACGGATGATCCGCCAGCCGCATCGCGGCGAGGAAGCAGTCGCGGCTCTTCAGGCCGTAGGCGGCGTGCCGCGGATCGGCGATGCCGGTGTAGTACTCCGCGGCGCGGTAGCTGTTGCTGGCCACCAGGAACTGGTCGCGCGCGCTGACCGCATGGCCGCGGCCGACGCGCGCGTTCGCATCGTCTTCCTGCCGTGCGGCGGCCGCCGCGAAGGCTGAGACCCAGCTCGCGGGGACCCCGTTCTCGATGCGCTGGGCCAGGGCCAGGCATTCGCCGACCGAGGCGCCGCCGTAGCGCGCACTGCCGAGTTGCCGGATGAGCTGGAAATCCATCTCCGCATCGGCGAAGCCGGCAACCCGTGTGCGGCCGCGTTCCAGCCCGTCGTTCATGCCTGCCGTCCTTTCCGCGCGATTGTCCCCCGGCGCGGCCGCACGGGTCGTGCGGCCTTCGGGGAGTCCTGCACCGGCTGCGATCGCCGCCGCGATGATGCTCCGGCGCGGCGTGGCTCGGCCTGCGAGGGGGCGGATCATCGCGCCGGCATCCGGATGTTCGGGGCGCGACCGTACTCCCGGCGGTTCCGGGTCCGCGAGGAAATTGCGATCATAGAACGTTCGCGGTTCGCGCATGCGGTGCCGCCGCCTGCGAGCTGCCGTGCCCAGCCGGATTGCGCGCTGCCGGCATTCCTGATCACGTCGCCCGCACCGCCACGGCCCGTGCGCGGATGTGTTTTCAGGAGTGCTCATGGCCCAACCCCAGGTCCCCATCGATGTCGATCCCGGGACGGGCATCTGGTCCACCGATGGCCTGCCGATGATCTACCTGCCGCGCCATTTCCTGGTGAACATGCAGAAGGGCATCGAGGCGGCGATCGGCGCGGAGGCGTACCGGAAGGTGCTGCACGGGTCGAGCGACCTGTCCGCGCTGCAATGGTGCCGGGCGGAGGCGAAGACGCACGGGCTGAGCCCGGTCGAGACCTTCCGCCACTATCTCCGGCGGCTGTCCCAGCGCGGCTACGGCCTGCTCGACATCACCGCGCTTGACGAGGCCGCCGGCACCGCGACCGTCGTCGTCCGCCATTCGGCCTTCGCGCTCGGCTACGGGCCCGGGACGGGGCGGCCCGTCTGCTACGTGTTCGAGGGCAGCTTCGTGGGCGGCATGCGCTACGTGCTGGAGATGGCGGGGCGGAGCGGGGAGCCGGTGTGCCGGGAGGTGGCGTGCATGGCGGCGGGCCATCCGGAGTGCCGCTTCGAGCTGCGGTGCGATCCCGCCGGGTGAGGCGGGTACCGGACCGCCCTGAAGCCCGCCCGTGATCAGGCCGCGGCGGTCGCGGCCATCTCGTGCACATCCGCCAGGATCGTGAACGAGCGTTTCCGCGCCGCGTGATCGAAGACCTGCGCCGTGACCATCACCTCATCGGCGCCGGTCCGCGCGACGAACTCCGCCACGCCCCGCCGCACCGTCTCCGGCCCGCCGACGACCGAGCAGGACAGCGCATTGTCCAGCATCGCCCGCTCATGCGGCGCGAGGGTCCCGTCCAGTCCATCGACGGGCCCCGGCAGCTTGCCCGGCCGGCCGCGCCGCAGATTGAGGAACGCCTGCTGCAACGATGAGAACAGCCGCCGTGCCTCCGCATCCGTGTCCGCGGCGAACACGTTCAGGCCCAGCATCACGCGCGGCGCGGCGAGGCGTTCGGAGGGGCGGAACCGCTCGCGGTAGATCGCGATCGCCTCGGTCATCTGCGCCGGCGCGAAATGCGACGCGAAGGCGTAGGGCAGCCCCAGATACGCCGCGAGCTGCGCGCCGAACGTGCTGGACCCCAGGATCCAGACCTCCACCGCCTCGCCCGCCCCGGGCACGGCCTGCAACGCCTGCCCCGGCTGCGCGGGGCGGAAGTATTCCATCAGCTCGACGACATCCTGCGGGAACGCGTCGATGTCTCCGGCGAGGTTGCGCCGCAGGGCGCGCGCGGCGATCTGGTCGGTGCCGGGCGCGCGGCCCAGGCCGAGATCGACGCGGCCCGGATGCAGCGCGGCGAGCGTGCCGAACTGTTCCGCCACCACGATCGGCGCGTGGTTCGGCAGCATGATGCCGCCGGCCCCGATGCGGATCCGCTGCGTCGCCGTGGCGACATGGGCGAGAGCGACCGCGGTCGCGGCACTCGCGATGCCGGGCATGTTGTGATGCTCGGCCATCCAGAAGCGGCGGTAGCCGAGCGTTTCCGCATGCCGCGCCAGATCGGCGGAGTTGAGCAGCGCCTGGCCGACGTCGCTGCCATCCGGCACCGGCGACAGATCGAGGATCGAGAGGGGAACCATCACGCCCATATGGGATGCCCCGGCCGCTTGGCCAGACGGGTTGCCGCCATCCGCGTCCGCGAGGCGCGGCCCGGCCGGGGCCTGCCGGCATCGCGGTTCCTTGACCAACCTTCGCGGCGATTCCCGGAGCATCTTCCGCTTGCGCGGAGCCGGCACCGGCCCCCACCCCCGCCCGGCCACCCACCGACAGTATGCTGGTCTGGTGGGCCGGGCGGGGGCGCGGGCCGGTGCCGGCGGATAGAAAAAGCTCTAGCGTGCACGGTGAAGTCCGGCGCGCGCACACCGCCCGCGTCGAGGTCCCCGGGGAATCTGATGGCCACGCACCGCTTCCGTCCTGCCCGCTATTACAACGCGATCGGCACCGCCGAGCCCTGCCTCCGCATCGCCGACGGCGACACGGTGATCACCGACACGGTCGACGCCTCCGGCCTCGATGCGCGGGAGGTCGTCGCCGCCGGCCGGCCGAACCCGATGACCGGGCCGTTCTTCATCGAAGGCGCGGAGCCCGGCGATACGCTCGCCGTCCGCATCGACCGGCTGACGCCGAGCCGCGCCACCGGCTGGACGTACTCGCCGCTGGCGCTGACCGTGCTCGACCCCGCCGCGATCGTCGACCGGCCGGCGTCGCAGCGTGTCGTCTGGGATATCGACGCGAAGGCCGGCACCGTGCGGCTGCAGGAGCCGCCGAAGGGTCTGGAGAAATTCGCCCCGCCGCTGCAGCCGATGATCGGCTGCTTCGGCGTCGCGCCGGCAGGCGGGCAGGCGCTGTCCACCGCCACCAGCGCCCAGAACGGCGGCAACATGGACTACCGGCTGTTCGCGCCGGGAACGACGGCGTGGTTCCCCGTCTCCGTTCCCGGCGCGCTGTTCTATCTGGGCGACGGCCATGCGTGCCAGGGCGACGGCGAGATCACCGGCACGGGCATCGAGACGTCCTTCGAGATGGAGGTGACGTTCCGCGTGCTGAAGCGGACCATCGCCTGGCCGCGCGGCGAGACGGCGGAGGACATCTTCACCATCGGCAATGCGAGGCCGCTCGATCAGGCGTTGCAACATGCGACGACGGAGATGTCGCGCTGGCTCGGCGAGGATTATGGGCTGGATGCGCGGGCGGCCAGCCATCTGATGGGGCAGGTGGTCCGCTACGATGTCGGCAATGTCTTCAACCCGGCTTTCACGGTGGCTTGCCGGATCGGGAAGAGCTGGCTGACGAAGGTTTAGGTCGGGGTCTGCGTCGGTCGATGGGGGTCGCGTAGTTCGCGACCCTCTCCCGCAAGCACGGAAAATGGTTGCGCGCCTTCTCCCTCTCCCGCGTGCGGGAGAGGGCCGGGGTGAGGGTGCGTCCGCCCGCGCGACGATGATGTCTCGCCTCGGCGCAGGTACCCTCACCCTCCCGCGCAAGCGCGGGCCCCTCCCTCTCCCGCAGGGCGGGAGAGGGGATCTTGCGGGACGGTTGTTGCCTTCTCCTCCTCGTCCGCTTCGCGCTCGCGTGCGGGCGCAAGGCCGGTGTGAGGGGGCGCGAACCTCGCGGCGTTGTTCACGGCTCCACACCCAGCATGACATGCCGCACCGCCACCGCCTTAGCCAACGCGGTCTCATGCGTGACCAGCAGCACCCCCAGCCCGCGCTCCGTCACCTGCGCCCGCAGCAGCTCCATCACCTCCTGCTGCGTGACGGGATCGAGGCGCGACGTCGCCTCGTCCGCGAACAGGAACAGCGGATCGAGCAGCAGCACCCGCGCGAGCGCGAAGCGTTGCAGCTCGCCGCCCGAGATCTGGCCCGGCAGCCGGTCCAGCAGCGCGGGCGACAGGCGCAGCCTCGCGAGCAGCGGCGCGATGCGCGCCCACGGCACATCATGCCTGCGCGCCAGATCCGCGAGCGCGGTGCGCAGCGTGGCATGCGGCGCGAAGGCCGCGGGCGGATCCTGGTAGAGCTTCTGGAACCGCGTCGGCGCCGCCTCGCTGCGGGCCACGGTGCCGGCGGCGGGCCGCATCAGCCCCAGCAGCGCGTTGCCCAGCGTCGTCTTGCCGCAGCCGCTCGGGCCGGACACGGCAACGATCTCGCCCGCGCGCACGTCGATATGGAGGTCGCTGAACAGCCGCCGCGCGCGAAAGCCGCAGGCGAGCCCGCGCCCCGACACCACCGTCGCCGCACCGGGCGGCGCCGGGTCCGCCGGCGGCCAGCGGGACGGGTCCGCGGCGACCAGCCTGCGGGTATAGGCATGGCGCGGCGTATCCAGCACCTCCGCCGCCGGGCCTGATTCCACGACGCGCCCTTCCAGCATCACCGCGACCGTGCCGCCGAGCGCGCGTGCCAGCGCGATGTCGTGCGTGATGGTCAGCACCGTCGCCGCCGCCGCGCGGGCGCGGAGCGTGTCCGCGAGTTCGTCGCGCAGCGCCTCGTCCAGTCCCTTGGTCGGCTCGTCGGCCAGCAGCAGCGTCGCGCCGGCCGCCTGGGTGGCGGCGATGGCGACGCGCTGGGCCATGCCGCCGGAAAGCTGGAACGGGTAACGGGACGTCGCCTGCGCGCCGAGCCCCAGTGCTGCGAGCAGCCGCGTCGCGCCGCGCCGTGCCGCCGCCGGCGCTTCGTCGCGCACGAGGCCGAGCACTTCCTCCACCTGCGGCCCCGCCTTCATGGTGGGGTCGAGCGACAGCCACGGCTCCTGCGGCAGCAGCGCGATCCGCCGCCCCCACAGCCCGCGCCGCGCCGCGGGCGGCAGCGTCAGCAGTTCCGTTTCCTCCAGCCGCACGCGGCCGGTGGCGGACAGTCCGGCGGGCAGCGTCCCCATGACCGCGGCGGCGACGAGGCTCTTGCCGGACCCGGTCTCGCCGATCAGCGTCAGCGGCGCGCCGGGGGCCGCCGAAAGGCTCACGCCATGGATGATGCGCCCCTGCGGCCCGGCGACCGACAGGTCCTCGATCAGCAGGCTCATCGCGGGTCCTGCCCGGCGAGGAGGTTCAGCGCGATCAGCAGCAGGAAGATGCAGCCGGCGGGGGCGAGCGCGTGGGCGGGCGCTTCCTCGAAATACGGCAGCAGCTCCACGATCATGTTGCCCCATTCCGGCGTCGGTGGCCGCACGCCGACATGGATGAAGGATAGGGTGGAGATGGTCACCACCGCGCCGCCGACGCCGAAGGCGGCGAGCGTGGCGAGCACCGGCACGATCCGCGGGGCGACATGGCGGCGCACGATATGGGCGGGACCGAAGCCCAGCAGCCGTGCGGCCTCCACCTCCGGGCTCGCGAGCACGCCGGCGGCGGAGGCCCGCGCGACGCGGAAGAACTCGACCCACAGCGCCACCGACACGCCCATGAACAGCACGCGGATGTCGCCCGGCGCGAAGGCCGCGAGCACCAGCACCAGCAGCAGCCCGGGCAGGGCGAGGATCATGTCGGCGAGGATCGACAGCGCGCGGTCGATCCAGCCGCCGGACCACGCCGCGATCACGCCGAGCAGCGTGCCCGGGATCGCGGCGGCCAGCAGCGCGAGCGTCGCGAAGCCGAGCGACAGGCGCGCCGCATGCGCCAGCCGGGCGAGGATGGAGCGCCCCAGATGGTCGGTGCCCAGCAGATACTCGCCGCCCATCGGCGCGAGCATGTTGCGCAGGTCCTGCCGCGCCGGGTCGATCGCGAGCAGCGGCCCGAACGCCGCGAAGGCGACCAGCGCCAGCAGGATCGCCGCCCCCGCGATGCGCGTGGAGACCGCGCGGCGGGCACGGGGCATCGCGGAGGCCGCATCCAGCACCATGTCGCTCATGCGCCGGCCCTCCGCCGCGGATCGAGCGCGAGGCAGAGCAGATCGACCGCGGCGTTCAGCACCACGAAGATCAGCCCCATCACCAGCGCCGTCCCCTGCACCATCGGAATGTCGCGGCCGAAGATCGCATGCACCAGCGAATGTCCGATGCCCGGCCAGGCGAACAGGCTCTCCACCACCACCACGCCCTCGATCAGCCAGACGAGCTGCATGCCGAGATAGGCGACCAGCGGCACGCTCGCGTTGCGGAGCCCGTGGCGCAGCAGCGCCTGCCGGTCGGACAGGCCCTTCCAGCGCGCGAAGGCGAAGTAGGGGGCCGCGACCACCAGCGCGGTGGCATCGCGCGCGACACGCGAGGAGGCGGCCGCCAGACCCAGCGCCAGCGTCAACGCCGGCAGCAGCAGTTCGCGCGGCCCCTCGAACCCCGCGGGCGGCAGCCAGCCCAGGGTGAGCGAGAACAGCAGGATCAGCAGCAGCCCGAGCACGAAGGGCGGCAGTGCGCGGATCGCCGCGGCCGCGACCAGCCCCGCGCGATCCGCCGCAGATCCCGCCCGCAGCCCGAGCAGCAGGCCGAGCGGCGGGCCGATCAGCAATGACAGGCCGAGGGCCGCGAGCGAGAGCAGCAGCGTGTGCCCCAGCTCCACACCGAGCGAGTCGACGACCCGTTCCCCCGTGACCAGCGAGGTGCCGAGATCGAACCGCGCGATGTTCCACAGCCATTCGAGGAGCTGTGCGGACCACGGCCGGTCGAGCCCGAGTTCGGCGCTCACCCGTTCCGCGGCCGCGACGCTGACCATGTCCATGCCGTAGCGGCCGGCGGCGATGCGCATCGCGATGTCGCCCGGCAGGCTGCGGACGAGCAGGAAGGTGATCACGCCCACCAGCAGCGCGACGGTGAACGCCTGCACCGCGCGCGCGAGCAGGATCCGGGACAGGCCGGTCATGATCAGGCCCCGAAGCGGATGTCGGACAGGCGGTAGGACTGCTCGAACGGATCGAGCGTGACGCCGGCCAGGTGTCTGCCGGAAGCGACCGAGTGGATGAACCAGGCCAGCGGGATCACCGGCAGCTCATCCTGCAGGATGGCGGTCGCACGCCGGCGCAGCGCGGCTGCGGCGGCGGGATCGAAGGTGCGGCTCAGCGTCCCGATCGTCGTGGCGAGGTCCGCGCTGCCGGGGCCGGTCCAGCCCATCGCGCCCCAGTCGCCGCCCTCCGGCCCGTAATCCTGCAGCAGCGTGCCGATCGGATCCGGCACGAGGGAGAAGTTGCGCGCGGCCAGCCCGAGATCGAGCGTGCCGTCGCGATGGCCGAGCGGGATGTCGCCCGAATTGCCGATGGCCACTTCCACGGCGATGCCGATTTCCTTGAGCTGCGCCTGGATCGCGGTGGCGAGCACCGGCTGTTCCGGCCGGTCCGGAAAGGTGCGCAGCGTGACGCGGAAGGCGCGCCCGTCCCGGACGAGCACGCCGTCCGGCCCCGGCCGCCAGCCCGCTTCGGCCAGCAGCCGGCGGGCCAGCGATGCGTCATGCACGAGGGGCGGCAGGGCCGGATCGTGCCAGCCCGCGAGCGAGGGCGGGAACAGTTGCGTAGCCGCGGAGTCCGGCGTGCGCAGGATGCCGGCGGCGATCCCTGTCCGGTCGATCGCCGCCGAGAGGGCCTGACGGACGCGCCGGTCGCCGAAGAAGAACCCGCCGGCGTTGATCTTCAGGATGTAACTGCGTGGGATCGGCGCGGTGACGAACGCGACCCGGGCGCTGCGGGACAGGCGCTGGAAGGCGGTCGGCGGCAGGTTGAAGACGAGGTCCGCCTCGCCGGTATCGGCCATCAGCGTGCGGGTCTCGCCGCGCGGCGCGGCGAGGTAGCGGGCGCCCGCGGCCGGCACCTTGCCGCCCCACCATGCGTCGAAGCGCACTGCCTCGAACCCCTGCGGCGGGGTCAGGGAGGTGATGCGGAACGGGCCGGTGCCGATGATCGCCCGGACCGCGCCGTCGGGCCCGGATGCGGCGGGGGCCAGGATCAGCGTGGAGCTGTGGGCGAGGAAGGCGGGCAGCGCGGCGAAGGGCTGCGAGGTGCGGATGCGCACGGCATCGCCCGCCGCCTCGATCGCCGCGAGGGGGGCGTTGGAGAGGATGCCCGGCGGGGTCTGCGCCCGCCGCAGGCTCGCCGCCACGATCTCCGCCGACAGCGCCGTGCCGTCGTGAAAGGTCACGCCGGGGCGCAGGCTGAAGGTCCAGGCGAGCCCATCGTCACTCACCGTCCACGCGCGCGCGAGCAACGGTGTGAGGGTGTTGTCGGTGCCGGTGGTGACCAGCGTCTCGGCCACCTGCATGCGGGCGAAGATGTAGCCGCTGCGCGCGGGATCGAGCCCGCCGATCTCCCATGGCGTGACGACGCGAAGCGTGGCGCGCGGCTGTGCGGAGGCGGGCAGGGCGGGCATGGCCAGTGCCGCCCCGGAAAGCCGGGCGAGCATCCTGCGGGAGAGCATGGGCGGGCATCCTTCGATCGGGCGCCGAATGAGTTACAGTATAACATAACAGATGAAAAGCCGGGGCGTGATGAAGGGCCGTGGCCTGCATCCGGGCCGGGAGCGGGCATTCTCCGCATGTCGGGAATCGCCTAATCGTGCGCCGATGCCGGAACCGGCCGGGACATCCGGCCCAGCAGGGAGCCAGCAGCAGTCAGCCGTGCCCGCCGTCCCCGCCCACACCATCGAGGCTGAACTGATCGCGGTGCTTGTCGCCGTCACGGACAACGAGCCGCGCGTGCTGACGATCCGCAATGGCAGCCTTCTGCCTTCCGGCCCGTTCGAGACCGCGCACCGGTCGCTGCAGGCCAGCCTGCGCGCGTGGGTGGAGCAGCAGACCGGCCACCCGCTCGGCTACACCGAGCAGCTCTACACCTTCGCCGACCGCGACCGCTCGGCCGAGGATGCGGCGCGGCGGTTCATCTCGATCAGCTACCTCGCGCTCACGCGGCAGGCCAGCGCCGAGGGCAACCGGCCCGACATCGCCTGGCGAAGCTGGTACCGCTACTTCCCGTGGGAGGACTGGCGCGACGGCGCGCCGCCGGTGATCGCCCGGGTCATCGCGCCGCGCCTGCGCGCCTGGGCGGCGGCGGGAGCGGACCCTGCGCTGCGCCGCGAACGCCAGCAGCGCGCCCGGATCGCCTTCGGCCTCAACGGGCAGAACTGGAACGAGGAACTGGTGCTCCAGCGCTATGAGCTGCTGTTCGAGGCCGGGCTGGCGCCGGAAGCGATCCGCCGTGGCGACGGTGACGACCGGGTACTGCCCGGCGAGCCGATGCTGCACGACCACCGCCGCATCCTCGCCACCGGCATCGCGCGGCTGCGGGCCAAGATCAAATACCGGCCCGTGGTGTTCGAACTGATGGCCGAGAGCTTCACGCTGCTGCAGTTGCAGCGCGCGGTGGAGGCGCTGGCCGGGCGGCTGCTGCACAAGCAGAACTTCCGCCGCCTGATCGACAGCCAGGCGCTGGTGGAGGAGACCGGCGACGTGACGACGGAGACCGGCGGCCGCCCCGCCAAGCTGTTCCGCTTCCGCCCGCAGGTGCTGCTGGAACGCGCCGTCGCCGGCACCAAGCTGCCGGTCACCCGTACGGCCTGAAGACCGCGTGATCCCCGCCCGCGTGCCGGGGTGGTGGCTTGACAGAGCTTATACTCAGGATCAGCATAATGGGGCCGGCACGTCCGGCGCATTTTTCGACCCTAATTTGCTCAGTGCGAGCATAAGGGAGGAGAGCCATGTCCGCAGCCATCGCCCTGGAACGCACCGCTCCGCTGTACGAGCGCGTGCGGCGCGTCATCCCGCCCATGGAGTGGCCGGTCTTCGCGGAGGATATCGACGCCATCCTGGAGCTGAAGCGCCGCCGCAACGCGGTCGTGCTGGCGCACAACTACCAGACGCCGGAGATCTTCCACTGCGTCGCCGACATCGTGGGCGACAGCCTCGCCCTCGCGCGCGAGGCGACGAAAGTGGAGGCGGAGGTCATCGTGCTGGCCGGCGTGCACTTCATGGCGGAGACGGCGAAGCTGCTCAATCCGGGCAAGACCGTGCTGATCCCCGATGCGGCGGCCGGCTGCTCGCTCGCCGAAAGCATCACGCCCGCCGATATCCGCGGCCTGCGCGAACGCCATCCGGGCGTGCCGGTGGTGACCTACGTGAACACCTCCGCCGCGGTGAAGGCGGAGTCCGACATCTGCTGCACGTCGGGCAACGTGAAGAAGGTGGTCGAGGCGCTCGGCGTGCCGCGTGTCATCCTGCTGCCGGACGAATATCTGGCGCTGAACGTCGCGCGCGAGACCGGCGTGGAGGTCATCACCTGGGCCGGCCGCTGCGAGGTGCACGAGCGCTTCACCGCCGCCGAGATCCGCCAGTTGCGGCGGGAGAACCCGGGCGTGGTGGTGCTCGCCCATCCGGAATGCGCGCCGGAGGTGGTGGCGGAGGCGGATTTCGCCGGTTCGACCGCGATGATGAGCGACTTCGTCGGCCAGCGGAAACCGGCGAACGTGGTGCTGATCACCGAATGTTCGATGAGCGACAACGTCGCCGTGCAGCACCCGGAGGTCGCCTTCGTGCGGCCCTGCAATCTATGCCCGCACATGAAGCGCATCACGCTGGCCAACATCCGCACGGCGCTGGAGGAGATGCGGCACGAGGTGACGATCGCACCCGAGGTCGCCGCGCCCGCCCGCCGCGCGGTCGAAAGGATGCTGGCGATATGAGCCTGCCGATGGGCGTTTCCCCGCTGCCGCAGGTGATGCTGGAACCGCTGGTGCGCGCCGCGCTGCTGGAGGATCTCGGACGCGCCGGCGATCTCACCACCGACGCCGTCGTGCCGGCGGAGGCGACGTCGCGGGTGCGGCTGGTGGTGCGCCAGCCGGGCGTGGTCGCGGGGCTGGACCTCGCGCTGCTGGCGTTCCGGCTGGTCGATCCGCGCATCGAGGCGACGGTGGAACGGACGGATGGCAGCCGGCTCGCCCCGGGCGACGCGATCGCGACGCTCTCCGGCCCGGCGCGCGGCCTGCTGACGGCGGAGCGCACCGCGCTCAACTTTCTCTGCCATCTCAGTGGTGTCGCCAGCGCGACCGCATCGGTGGTGGACGCCGTGCGCGGCACGAAGGCGAGTATCTGCTGCACGCGCAAGACCATGCCCGGGCTGCGCGCGGTGCAGAAATACGCGGTGCGCGTCGGCGGCGGTTCCAACCACCGCTTCGGGCTGGATGACGCGGTGCTGATCAAGGACAACCACGTCGCCATCGCCGGCGGCATCCGGCCCGCGGTCGAACGTGTCCGCGCACAGGTCGGCCATATGGTGAAGGTCGAACTCGAGGTGGACACGCTGGCGCAGCTCGAGGAGGCGCTGACACTCGGCGTGGATGCGGTGCTGCTGGACAACATGGCCCCGCCGATGCTGCGCGAGGCGGTGGCGATGGTCGGCGGTCGCGCGCTGACCGAGGCCTCCGGCCGCATCACGCCGCAGACCGCCCCTGCGGTGGCGGAGACGGGGGTGGACCTGATCTCCATCGGCTGGCTGACGCACAGCGCGACGGTTCTGGATATCGGCCTGGACCATCACGGCTGACACGCACGGCGCCGTCCGCACGCCGCCGGGAACAGCCCTACGCGTTCATCCCGAATGCCCGCTGCAAGGCACCGGCGAGGTGGCTCGCCATCTCATCCGTATGCGCGGGTGTGGGAGTGATGCGGATGATCTCGCTTCCCCGCGGAACGGTCGGGTAGTTGATGGGCGTGACGTAGATGTTTTCCTCCGCCAGCATATGCCACGCCACGGCCCTGCACCGGTCCGCATCGCCCACCCTGACGGGCACGATGTGGGTGGCCGTCGGCATGACCGGCAACCCCGCGTCCCGCAGCAGTGTCCTGACGTGCTGCGCCCGTTCCTGATGACGCGCCCTGAGCCTGACGCCATCCGCGGAGCGGAGGAACCTCACGCTCGACAGCGCGGCCGCGGCGATCGGTGGTGCGATCGCGGTCGTGAAGATGAAGTCGGAGGCGTATGACCGGACGTAGTCGATGAAGCTGGCCGACGAGGCGACATAGCCGCCCTGCGCGCCGAAGCCCTTGGCCAGCGTTCCCTGGATGATGTCGATGTCCTGCTCGACACCCTCGCGCTGGGCAAGCCCGCCGCCCTCGTCGCCGTAGAGGCCGACGGCGTGCACTTCATCCAGATAGGTGATCGCCCCGAACTCGCGCGCGAGCCCGATGATCTCCCGGATCGGCGCGAAATCCCCGTCCATCGAGTAGACGGACTCGAAGGCGATCAGCTTGCGCACCCCTTCCGGGGCGGTGCCCAGAAGCTCCTTCAGATGCGCGAGGTCGTTATGCCGGAAGATCGACCGCCGGGCGGACCGGCTGCGCCGCATGCCGGCGATCATCGAGGCATGGTTCTTCTCGTCCGAGAAGACATGCCACGCGCCGCCGAACGTCCCGAGGATGCACGACAGCGCGGACACGTTGGCGATGTATCCGGAGCCGAAGAGAAGCGCCGCCTCCTTGCGGTGCAGGGCCGCGAGTTCACGCTCCAGATCGACGTGATACCTCGTCGTGCCGGAGATGTTGCGCGTTCCGCCGGCGCCGACCCCGTGCGTCTCGAGCGCCGTGATGCCGGCCGCGACGGCCGTGTCGCCGGATCCCATGGCGAGGTAGTCGTTCGACGACCACACGACGACCTCCCGTGCCTGGCCGTCGAGGGCAATGGTCGCGAAGGGGAAACGGCGTCCCTGCCGTTCAAGCGTGCAGAATTCTCGATAGCGCCCTTCCTGGCGGAGGGCGTGGATCTCCGAACGGCAGAATTCGTTCAAGGCTTCCATCGTGGCTCGCATCCATCAATTCCGTCGTGCCGCCGTGGGCGGTTCCAATGAGACGAACGAAGCCGATAGCGTGGCGGTGGTCCGCCCGGGCCGCTCCGCTTTCGGCGGGGGCCGCGTAGCATTTTGTTCGGCCCCAGGGCGAGGGGGCGCGCGCGCCGACCCGTCCGGCGCGGCAGCAACGCGCAGGACGAGGTCCGGAGCGGGCGTGGGCGCGGCTGTCAAGCCGCGGAGAGGCCTGCGCGAGAACGCCTGGAAACTGATGGCGTGGGGCAGTCGCAGCTCGGTGGATTGGTGCCGGGCAACCCAACCTGACGGAACGCGACTACCGCAGCGAGACGCGGCAGGCGAGTTCGCCGTGGTGGCAGTCCTCCTCGGGGCGCGGTGATGACACGACGACGGCGCGTCTGACGCATCTGGATGGCGGCGCGGGTGTGCGTTTTGTCGCAACGCAGTTTGTACTGCTGCCAGCAATCGCTCAGATCAATCCGGTCGATTCAGACGGGGGAGGGGCTGGTGCTCGCCTTAGGTATCAAGCGGCTCCTTACCACGGTGCACAGGCGAGTGGAGGTAAGAGCACCGGGCCAACGAACGGGCAGTTGGCGTTGGACAATTCTATCCAGGTAAAGCCGACCTCACCGAGGCGAGTTTCTGCTGAAGCAACCAATAATGAATTTGTTGTGTTCGATCATACTGGAGGGGATATATATCACGGTCATGTTAGAACATGGAGCGAGCTTCATCCCGACATGCAAAAATGCCCTCAGAAGAGCGGGCATTGTTGATTCTCGTGGAAACATCATAAAATGAATAGAATGATGTATAAAAGTATAGAAAAATATGACGATAGAACAATAAATAATATGTTAAAGAGCGATGAAGAAGGAGATGTAATAAATGCGCTATTATCTGTTGCGGCATTTTTTGATAACTTAAAAAATGCACAGGAAATTATGGTAAAGCACCTGAAACATAGTTCAAAGAATATAAATATAGCTTCGATAATTGGTGTTGGGTATATAGTAAGAAGGAATAAAAACATAAATAAACAAAAGATAGTTAATATACTAAATTTTTATAAAAAAGATCAAGTTTTACTGCCATATATTTCTGATGTGTTAGATGATATCGAGATATTCTCCCGATAGATTGAAATTATATGGGCCGACCTAGCTAAGGGTCTGCTTGTGTGGGCGAGGGTTCCGAGCCCTGCCCAGTGTGACAAGAGGCTGAGGAGGTTGGCCGGCGCGCGGCTGATGGTCGGAGTGATCCGCGCAACCAGTATTCCTATGGCCCCACTCTGCTGAGCACAGCTCAGCCCCAACTCCCGAACACAAATCAAGCCCGCGCCGGCGGCTTGTTGTCCGAATAGCTCCTGGCGCGACCCTCGCGCGCGTCCTGCTGGATGCCGTATTGCGGGAACGGATACCTGAAGCCGCGTTTGGCCAGCGCCTCCATGCCCGCGATGGCCCGGGCGAGGAACTCCGGCGGCGTCGCCATCAGCATCTCGTCATCCAGCACGCCGCCGTAGCGCCGCTCGGCGAAGCACGGGATTGAAAGGGAGGGCGTGCGTTTCGTCAGCGCCCGCCCCCAACTGTCGGCGCAGGCGCTTTCCCCGACCACGCCCCATTCGAAGTTCCTGTAGCCCGACCATTGAAGCCCGTTGATGAAGTAGATCATGGCCCCGGGCGTTGCGTAGAACAGCACGATGTCCGGCGGATCGAGCCGGCCCGCCGCCACCGGCGAGATCACCAGCGCGTCATACTTGCCGTCCGGAACGCAGTGCATGGCCGCCTGATGCGCGGCGGCATCCTCCGGCGTCGCGTACCAGACATCCGTCATATGGGCGCCGGAGGACCAGGCCGCATCCTTGGCCCGGCCCAGCCCGACGACGGCGCGACACTGGGACCCCGCGAGGTCCTCGGCCGTCACGCCGATGGTCCAGCCCAGCCGCGCGGACTGCGCGACAAGCTGATCGAGCATGTGGATCTTGGTCGGCCGGCGGATGCGGGGCACCGCTTCCATGTCCGCCCGGTTCTCGAACAGCTTCATCCCGAACGGCGGCGTCCTGAGCTTCAGCAGGCGGTTCAGGTCATCGCCGGCCCTGACAAGATCCTCGATCATCGGCGAGCGTCCCGGTGCTACGCGTCGAGCCAGAGGTCCGTGACGTCGAACGGACCGTAGGAGGGCGGCTTGAAGCCCTGCAGCTTGTTGGTACTCGCGCCGATGTAGTTCAGGAAGTACGGAATGATCCGCTCGCTCGATTGCTGGATCTTGGCCACGGCCGTCGCGACGATGGCCTTCCGCTTCTCCAGATCCACCTCCGAGATCATCTGCTCCAGAAGCGCGTCGAGCCCGGGCGCCTGTTCCAGCTTGCTGTAGTTGTAGCTCGCCGTGCTGTGGTACTTCAGATAGAGGCTGTCGTAGAGCGTGGCGCTCGCGATCCACTGCGACGTGTAGAACGGCTTCTTGCGGGACACGTTCGCGACGTATTCCGTATAGGGCACATCGCGGATCGTGATCTTCACGCCGATCCGCGAAGCGGCCTCCGCGAACGCGACCGCCAGCTTCGGCGCAGGTGGACGCTCGCTGCTGGTGTAGAGCTCCAGCGAGATCGGCCCCACACCGGACTCGGCGATCAAACGCTTGGCGCGATCCAGGTCCTGCTCGTGCGAGGGCAGCTCGGGCAGGAACAGGCTGTCGGGCGGCAGCGGCACATCGTTGCCGACGATGCCCTGGCCGAACAGAACGGACGGGATCAGCGCCTTCCGGTCGAGGATGAACTTGAAGGCCTCGCGCACCTTCTCGTTGTCGAACGGCGGCAGGTTGGCCTGGGTGATCATCGCATGATGATCGCCGGTCGGCGCGGAATAGACCCGAAGCCCGGGTACGTTGCGCAGCACCAGCGCCGCCTCGATCGGCGCGCGGGTGATGAGGTCGACGGACCCGCTCCGCAATGCCGCCTGCTGGGCGACGGCCTCGCGGATCAGCACCATCCGGAAGCCATCCAGATAGGGACGCCCGGGCACCCAGTAATGCTCGTTCTTCGCGACCGTGAGGCTGCTGCCCGGCAGGAACTCCTTGAAGACGAACGGGCCGGTGCCGACGGGTTCCGTCTTCAGCGTGTCGAGCCGGTCGGCCGGGACGATCCGCGCCATGTTGTGCGCGAGCTGGACGGGAAGTTCGGCAAACGCTCGCGTCAGCACGATGCGCACGCGATGAGGGGTCTCGGCGATGACCGTCCGCACGGGGCCGAAGTAGCCGAAGGCGGTCAGGGCCAGGCTACGGTCCTGCGCGCGTTCGATCGTCGCGACCACGTCGGCGGAGGTCAGCTCGCGGCCGTGGTGGAAGCGCACGCCCTGGCGGAGGTCGAACACCCATTCCGTCGCGCCGTTCTCGGCGCGCCACGCCGTGGCCAGCGCCGGGACAGGCTGGCTCTCCGCGTCGAGCGCGGTGAGGCTGTCGAAGAGAAGGCGGGAGTATTGCTGCTCCGTGAACGAAACCGACGCCTGCGGATCGAGCGTGCGGGGCGCATCGGGGAAGGCGACCCGCAGCGTGCCGCCTTTGCGAGGTTCCCTCGTCTGCGCGGCAGTGCCGCGGGGCAGCAGCAGCGCGCCGCCTGCCGCTGCCGTCGAGAATTGCAGAAGGCGACGGCGGGCGAGATCGGGTCCGGCACCGTCTCTCAGGTCGTGTTGCAGTACGGCCATGTTGCTCTCCCTTCTTGCGTTTTTCTTACCGGGCCACCCGCAGGCGGGCCCCATGTGTCAGCTCGGCGGGTAGCAGGGCGCCGTCTCCGGGACGGGTGGTGGGGCGCGGGCCGAGCGTGACTTCCCAGACGCCCTCGCCATGGACGGCGATGTGATCGGCCAGCTCGCCCTCCGCAGCCTCGACCAGTTCCATCCACCCGCCCGCGATCGGGAAAAGGTGGGCGGCCGAGGCGCCACGCAGGCGGGCCGGAACGGCTTGTCCGGGGCCGAGCACCTTCGAAAGCAGGCTGACCGAACCGGCGAGGTCCTTCGTCACCTGCGTGACGCCCGCGATGCCCGGCGTGCCGCCCGCCTGCGGCGGTGCGCCCGCGAGACGCGGCACCCGGATCTGCCGTTCGGCGAGGTCCTGGATGAAGAACGGCATCAGCGGGTTGCCGACGCCATAACCGGCATCGACCACGCCAACCTTCCAGGCCCGGCCGTCCAGCAGGCTCTTGCCGCCGGTGCGCGGCCCGGCATGGGGCAGGCCGTGCTGCTTCAGCTTGCCGGCTTCGGCTTCCACATCGTCACAGTGCAGCGACCAGTCGATCCACCCTTCGCCACGCGGCACGAGGGTTGCCCAGCGGTGCTTGCTCGGCTGGCCGGGATCCCGGAAGGAGAAGAGCTCAAGGTAGGAGCCATCGTCGAAGCAGATGATGCGGATCGCGGTCTCCGACGGTCCCGCGTCGGGGCGATGGGTGACGTCGAAGCCGGCGCGGGCGTAGTTGCGATCCGCCTCGACGATATCGTTCACCGCGACGATCAGATGGTCGAATCCGAGCAGCATCCAGTTCTTCCCCTGTTCGCAGGCTCAAGCGCGCTGCATCGCCCGCAGCGCGGGCATCCGTTTCAGTTCGCGCTGGTCGCGCCACGCGTAGTAGCGGACCATGGCCGTCCCCAGCGGCTCGCGCAGCGCGTAGCTCCGAAGCGGCACGGGCGTGCTGAACGGCACCAGCAGGTCGCGCTCCGGCGTGCCGCCGGCGTAGCGGGCCAGCTCGCGCCCCATGATCGGCCCCATCGCCACGCCGCGGCCGTTGCAGGCGATCGCGGTCAGAAGCCCCGGCGCCAGTTCGTGCAGGCGCCAGCCATCGGAGATGCCGCGCGTCACCCAGCCGCTCCACCACGCCTCGATCTCGATCTTGTCGACCTGCGGGAACAGCGTCCTGATGCGACGGATGGGGGCGGCGAGGTCCGGCGCACGCTCGGGCCCGAAGCCGGGGCGGCCGCCGAAATGGATGCGGTTGTCGGGATAGCGGCGTGCGCCCGAGATGAGCCGGCGGGAGTCATTCAGCGCCGAGACGTTGGGCAGGATCGTCCTGGCGACATTGTCGCCGAGCGGCTTCGTCCAGATCTGATAGCCGCGCACCGGGATGATGGATCTGCGCAGGCCCGGCCAGAGATCGTCGGTATAGGCGTTGGTGCACAGCAGGACGTGATCGGCGGACACGCTGCCGTCCGACGTCTCCACGCGCCATGCGCCGCCGTTGCGCTCCAGCCGCGTGACCTTGCTGTGCTCGTGGATCGCGACGCCGGCGGCCATCGCCGCGCGCGCCAGCCCGCGGACGAAGGACAGCGGATTGATCGCGATCCCCCGCCGGTCCAGCACGGCGCCGAGGTAGTAGTCGCCGCCGATGACCTCCGCCGCCGCGGCTGCATCGAGGTATTCCACCGGCGCGCCCTGCGCCTGCCAGTACTCCGCGCGGCGCCGGAACTTGCTGACCGCGCCCGGCGTATGTGCCGCGGACACGATGCCGCCATGCACGGTGCCGAGATCGATGCCGTGCTTCGCGGCGAGCGTCTGGACGAACTCGGGGGCGCGTGCGCCGGCCTCGTTGAGGCGGGCGCCGCGCTCGGGGCCGTAGATGCGCAGCACGTCCCACGGCTCCAGCTTGCTCGCATGCGCGGACACCTGCCCCGCATTGCGGCCGGCCGAGCCCCAGCCAATCGTCTTCGCCTCGGTGACGATGACGCGCGCGCCGGCCTCCGCGGCATGAAGGGCCGCGGACAGGCCGACGAAGCCGCCGCCGATCACGACGATATCGGCCCGCTGGTCGCCGCGCAGCGGGACCGTCTCGACCGGCGCGCCGGCGGTCAGCGCGAAGATGGTTCGCGGAAGTGCGTCGGAGTCCTGGTAGGGCGCATACATCGCTGTCTTGACCGACCTCAGGCCTGCAGTTGCTGAAGGACATCCGCCGGCGCGTGGCACGCGAGCGCGTGTCCCGCGGTATCGCGGCGCAGTGCCGGCATCACGGTGTCGCACTCCTCGCCGAGCCTGCGCCCGCAACGCCGGTGGTAGACGCAGCCGGTCCTGGCGGCTGCCGTCGGGCGTTCCAGCCGCGGCCGGCGCACGCCGTCGAGCCTCGGCACCGCCGCCAGCAGGGCCTCGGTGTAGGGATGGTGCGGTGCGCTGAAGACCTGCTCGGGCGTGCCGTGTTCCAGCAGGCGGCCGCTGTACATGACCGCCACGCTGTCGGCGACGTGCTGCACCACCGCCAGATCGTGCGAGATGAACAGGTAGGAGGTGCCGAACCGCTGCTGCAGCTCCACGAGCTCGTTCAGGATGGCCGCCTGCACGGAGATGTCGAGCGCGGAGGTCGGCTCGTCGCAGATGACGAGGCTCGGGTTGGCCGCGAAGGCACGGGCGATGCAGAGGCGCTGCTTCTCGCCCCCCGACATCTCGCGCGGGTAGCGCTTCGCATAGGTGCCGTCGAGCTTCACGATCTCCAGAAGCTCGATCACGCGGCGGCGCAGTTCGGCCCCGCGCGCGTCGCTGTAGAGCTTCACCGGCCGTCCGACGATTTCCTCCACCGTGTGATGGGGGTTCAGCGAGGATTCCGGGTTCTGGAAGATGAACTGGATGGCCTGCTGTTCCGCCCGGCTGCGCCGCTGCACGGTGGCGGCGAGCGGCTGCCCGTCCAGCAGGAGCCGCCCGTGCGTGGGCTGAAGCAGGCCGGCGACGCATCGGGCAAGGGTCGATTTGCCCGAACCGCTTTCCCCGACGATGGCCAATGTCTGTCCCGGCTGGATCGACAGGGTGATGTCGTTCACCGCCTTGACGGCATCGCTGTCTCTTCGCAGCAGGACCCCGCCGCCGAACCACTTGCTCAGCCCTTCGATCGACAGCCGGGGCGTGCCCGTGGAGGCCGGTGCGGTGACGTGCCGCGGTATGGCTTCCATCGAAGCCGTCGCCGGAACGTCGAGATGGCAGCGCTTCACATGCCCCGCCGCCACTTCCGTGACCGGGGGCATCGTGTCGCAGGCCGCCATGGCGAAAGCGCATCGGGGCTTGAAGATGCAGCCTGCGGGAACCTGCCGCAGGTCGGGCAGGCGGCCCGGGATCGCATGGAGACGTTGCTGGCGCGCCTCGGGCCGGGGAATGGCCGCGAGAAGCCCGGCCGTATAGGGATGCTGCGGTTCGGTCAGCACCGACCGGACCGGTCCCTCCTCGATCAACTGCCCGGCGTAGAGCACGCCGACGCGGTCACAGATATTCGCGACCACGCCCAGGTTGTGGCTGATGAAGAGAACCGAGGCCCCGATGCTCTGGCGCAGCTCGCGCACCAGTTCCAGGATGATGGCCTCGGTCGTGACATCGAGCCCTGTCGTCGGCTCGTCCATGATCAGCATGTCGGGCTCGCAGGCGATCGCCATCGCGATCACCACCCTTTGCTGCTGGCCGCCGGAAAGCTGGTGCGGGTAGCGCAGCGCCATCGCGGACGGGTTCGGCAGATGGACCCGGCCGAAAAGATCGACCACCCGATCCCACGCGGCGCTCCGGCTCATCCCGCGATGGCGTCGCAGCACCTCGGCAATCTGCTCGCCGACCGTCAGGACGGGGTTCAGCGCGCTCAGCGGGTCCTGATAGACCATCGCCACCTGGCGGCCGCGAATGCCTTGCAGGTCCCGGACCGGCATCCGCATCAGATCCCGGCCGCGCAGTGCGACGCGGTTCGCCGTCACGTGCGCGCCGTGCAGGTATCGCATGACGGCGTAGGCGACGCTGGTCTTGCCGGAGCCGGATTCGCCGATCAGGCCGTAAGCCTCGCCCGGCGCGATGGTCAGCGAGACGTTGCGGACGGCCCGGAGAGGGGAGGGGCCGCGTCCATAGCTGATGGACAGCTCCTCGATCTCGAGCGTCTGGCGCGCCCGGTCGAGGTCCCCCGTCTCCCTCATGGCGGCCATGACGTTCATCGCAGCCGCTCGCCGCCAGGCAGGGTGACGCCGCGGCGCAACCGCTCGCCGACGATCATGGTGCCGACCGCTGTCAGCGCGACGGCCAGGCACGGGAAGACCACGATCCAGGGCGCGATCTCGATGAACTGCTGCCCGTCGCGCACCATCAGGCCCCAGGCGGGCGTCGGCGGCGCGACGCCGATGCCGAGATAGGCGAGCGATGCGGCGAGCAGAACCCCGTAGGTGATCCGCAGGCTGAGATCGACGACCACGATCATCTGAACGTTCGGCAGCAGCTCGCGCCCCAGCAGGTAGAGCCAGCCTTCGCCGCGCGATCTCGCCGCATCGACGAAATCGCGCTTGGCAAGCTCCACCGCCACGCTGCGCACGAGCCGCGCGGATCGCGGCCAGAAGACGATGCCGAGCGCCACCACGACGTTGACCGGGTTCGTCCCGAGCATGACGACGACCAGCATCGACAAGATCAGGGCGGGGAAGGACATCAGCGCGTCCATGAAGCGCATGACGACCTCATCGACCACGCCACCGGCGAGGCCGGCGATCAGCCCGGTCGTGGTGCCGAGCGTGACGCCGACCAGCGCGCTGGAGAAGGCGACGACCAGCGTCGGCCGGGCGCCGCTGAGAACGCGGCTGAAGATGTCGCGGCCGAACTCGTCGGTGCCGAAGATGAACTGCAGGCTGGGCGGCTGCAGGGCGTATTCCGGATGGAAGGTCGTCGGCGAATAGGGCGCGATGACAGGGCCGAGCACGACGGCGACCGCGATCAGGACCGCGAACCCGATCGCCACCAGATCGGCCGGCGCCACGCTGCTCCGCGCGCGCAGTGCGATGGCCTGCCTCATGCGCGCAGCTTCGGATTGAGCATGATCGACGCAACGTCGGCGCAGAGATTGCCCACGCCATAGGCGACGGCCACCACCAGAACCGCCGCCTGCACGACGGGGATGTCGCGATGGTTGACCGCGGTGACCATCATCTGGCCGAGCCCGGCATAGGAGAACAGCGTCTCCACGATGACGATGCCGCCCAGCACGTAGCCGAAGTTCATGCCGATCTCGGTCAGCGTCGGCAGCATCACGTTGGGCAGCGCGTGCTTCAGCACCACGCTCCACCCGGCCAGCCCCTTCAGCACGGCGGTGCGGACGTAGGCGCTTTCGAGCGCGGTGATCATCCCCGCCCGCGTCACCTGGCTCATGTAGGCGAGCATGCCGAGGCTGAGCACCGCGACCGGCAGGACCAGCGCCTCCGGCCGGCTGAGAGGGTTCGCTCCGGGGTCCATCAGGCTGCTTCCCGGCAGGATCGGCCACCAGATGCTGAAGACCAGGATCAGCAGGATGCCGATGACGTATTCGGGCAATGCGAAGGTGACGATGGAGAAGCCGGAGACGATCCGGTCGGCGAGGCGCCCCTGGCGGACACCGGCGAGAACGCCGAGGAGGACCGAGAGAGGCACAGCGACCAGCAGGGTGATGCCCCCGAGCACCGCCGAGTTGGACAGCCGGCCGACCAGCATGGGTCCGATCGGCTGGTCGAACTGAAGCGAGATGCCGAAATCGCCTCGCAGCACGCTGCCGATCCACAGGAGGTACCGCGTCACCAGCGGCTCGTTGAGCCCCATCTTCGTCCGCAGCGCCGCGACCTGCTCCGGTGTCCCGAGGTCGCCGAGGATGGCGTAGGCGACGTCGCCCGGCAGGACATTCACGATGCCGAAGGTGAGGATCGAGACGACGAACAGCACGATCACCATCAGGCCGAGCCGCCGCAGGATGAGGTGAACGGCCTTCATGCCGGCCGGCCCGGACGGGAGGGCGATACGGAGCCCTCGCCGGCCTGTCGCAGCCGGTTGCGCAGCAGCGGGTTCATATCTCCCGCGCTGCCTTCGCGCCTTCGTAGATCGCCTGCTCGAGCTGGCGGGGGGACCATGCATCCCCCACCGTCTTCAGCACCGGAACCCGGCCGAGCAGGGCGCGATACAGCGGCCGTTCGGAACAGCCGCGCGTGCAGAGGATGACGCTGTCGGCGTCGAGGCGGTATTGGCTGCCATCGGTCCGTGTCGCGGTGACGCAGCCGTCGCCGATGGCCGTGATCTCGTCCAGCGCGGCGAAGGTCACGCCCCGGGACTGGAGCCGTTCGTAGATCGGCCGCCATGTCAGCAGATCGACATCCATGCCGGCGAAGAAGGCCGGCGTGACGATCGTCACCTGATGGCCGCGCGACGACAGCAGGTCCGCCACGGACAATCCCATATGGCGCCCGTCCCAGTCGCCGATGACGACCCGCCGGCCGAGATTGGCGCCGGCCAGCGCCTGCCGCGCGGTGAAGACATTCGCGCCGTCGGCGCCGGGCAGATCGCGTCCGGTATCCGCCGCCCCGGTCGCCAGCACCACGGCATCGGGGCGCCGGGCGAGGATCTCCTCGGCCGTCATCTCGCTGTTGAGCCGGATATCGACACCCAGCTTCTCGATCTGGCGGGAGAGCCAGTCGGAGATGCGCAGATAGCCGGAGCGATGCGGCGTCCTGGCGAGGGAGAGGATCTGGCCGCCGAGCGCGTCGCCGCGCTCATGCAGTTCGACCTGATGGCCGCGCTTGGCCGCCACCCGCGCGGCTTCCATGCCCGCGGGCCCGCCACCGACGACGATCACCCGCCGCTGCACCTGCGCGGGGCGGAGGACGGGCCACAGATACTCGCGCCCGCTGCGGGGGTTGTAGACGCAGGTGATGTCGCCGACGCGCTGCTGCCGGCCGAAGCAGCTTTCGTTGCAGTAGATGCAGAGGCGGATGTCGTCGTCGCGGCGTTCCAGCAGTTTGCGGACGATGGCGGGCTCGGCGATGTGGGCGCGGGTCATGCCGACCAGGTCCGCGTCCCCCGCCGCGACGATGGCTTCCGCCTCGGCGGGGGTGGAGATCTTGCCGATGCAGAACACCGGGACCGGGACCGCATCGCGGATGGCGCGCGCCATCGGCACCAGCGGCGCGGCGGGCGAGGCGATGGTCGGGTAGTGGCGCGACCGGCTCCACATGCTGGAGTTGGTGCCCGCGCTCACATCGACGAAATCGAGCTTGCCCCACTCCACCATCATCCGCGCGTAGCGGATGCCGTCCGCCAGCCCGTAGCCATCGGGGATCAGTTCATCGGCGCTGAAGCGGATGCCGAAGGTGAAATCCGGCCCCACGGCGGCGCGGCAGGCCTGCAGCGTCTCGCGCGCCATCCGCAGCCGGTTCTCCTCGCTGCCGCCATAGGCGTCGGTGCGCTTGTTGGAGGCGGGGGAGAGGAACTCCTGCACCAGGTTGCCGTGGGTGAACGACAGCTCCACACCGTCCAGCCCGCCATCCCGGCAGCGCCGGGCGGCGTCGGCGAAGGCGCGGACGATCTCGGCGATCTCTTCCGGTTCCAGCTCGTGCGGGATGTCGCGCGTGCGGTCCATCGGCATCGGCGAGGGCGCAACCGGCGGCCGACCATCCGGCCCCATCGCGGAGTTGCGGCCGGAATGGGAGAGCAGGCAGAAGATCCGCGCGCCCTCGGCATGCACGGCGGCCGCGAGCCGGCGATAGGCGGGGATCACGGAATCGTCGATGTTCTTCAGCGTGCCGCCGCGCCCGGCCGCGCTCAGCGGCGATTCGTCGATCGCGGTGGCCTCGATGACGATCAGGCCGATGCCGCCATGGGCGCGGGCGCGGTGATATTCGATGTGGCGGTCCGTCAGCCCGCCGTCCTTGCCGAACCCCGTGCCGTGCGCGGATGAGAAGACGCGGTTGCGGAGCGTGATGCGCCCGACCGTCAACGGAGAAAGGAGATGGCGATAGCGCGCGTCCACCGCGTCGCGCGCAGGCGCCTTGATATCAAGCTCGTTGACGGCTGAGCCCATCAGTCATTTCCCCCTCCGCCGCACGGGCGGACCGGCAAGTGCCTGCTTGCCGGTCCGTGGCGGGTGCGCTGGCTGACGCGTAGACGTTTATCGCTATGCAGTATCTTTTTCTGAAATTCAGCAGATCATCGCAGCGCCAGGCCTGTCAAGCAGATCCACCGCGCTGTTCAGGCGATCCCGAGGATCGCCTTCGCCTCCGCCGGGGTGGCGACGGACTCGCCCAGGCTCTCCACGATGGCGGCCCCGCGTTCCACGAGAGCCGCATTGCCGGGGGTCAGCACGCCCCGCCGCAGATAAAGGTTGTCCTCCATGCCGACGCGCACATGCCCGCCGAGGATCACGGCCTGCGCCACCATGTGGAACTGGGTGCGCGAGATGCCGAAGCCCGACCAGATGGCGCCGGCGGGAATCAGCGACTTCATGGCCAGCATGCCTTCCGCCGTGGCGGGCGCGCCCCAGGAGATGCCGAGGCAGACCTGCACCAGCGGCTTTCCCTCGAACGCGCCCTGGGAGATCATCCGCGCCGCAAGCGCGACATGGCCGAGGTCGAAGACCTCCAGCTCCGGCTTGATCCCGGCCTCGCGGATCAGCTTCGCCATCGTGTCGAGATGGCCGGGCACGTTGACCATCGCCCGGGTGCCGAAGTTCATCGTCGCGACGTCGAGGCTGCAGATGTCGGGCCGGTTCTCCAGCACGTGGGCGACGCGTTCCTCCGGCGGGAAGAAGCTCGCCAGCGGCTTTTCCGTATCCGGGGCGAACCTCGCACCCGGGCCGGTGGTGAGGTTGATCAGCACGTCGCTGCCGGCGTCGCGGATCCGCGAGACGACCTCGCGGTAGTGCGCCCTGTCCATGCTCGGCGCGCCGGTGGCGGGATCGCGCACATGGATATGCACGATCGCCGCGCCCGCCTTTCTCGCGGCGAGGCATTCGTTTGCGATCTGTTCGGGCGTGATCGGCAGGTGCGGCGTCAGATGCGCCGAGTCCGCGCCGCCGGTCACGGCGCAGGTGATGATCACCGGGCGGCCTGGCTTTGTCTCGCTCATTTCTTCCTGGTTTTCCCCACGGCTGCCGCCCCGGGTTGATTGTGGTGGGGCGGCCTTTGCAGATTTACCGCAATGCGGTATTTCATACTTTTATGAGGCTAGATGAACACGTTGCCGCCTGCAAGAACGGTCCGGCCGAATTTCGTGAGTGATCTTCATGGGTGACGCCAAGCCTTCCCCGCGATCCCGCGCCGCAGCTCGCCAGCCGCGAGCCGCGGTCGAGAGAAGCGATCCGATGTTCGTCAATTCCGTGGAGAAGGCGTTCCGCGTGCTCGGCGCGTTCAACGCGGAACGGCCGACGCTGAACCTGACCCAGCTCGCCGACACTCTCGGCATGGACAAGAGCACGGTGCAGCGGTTCGCCTACACGCTGGAGAAGCTGGGCTACCTGTACAAGGACCCGCATACGAAGCATTTCGAGCTGACCCCCCGCAATCTGCAGACGGCGTATCACTTCAGCCAGTCCAACGCGCTGATACGGCGGGCGCTGCCGTATCTGCTGCATCTCAGCCAGACGACCGAGGAGGCGACGAACCTGTCGATCCGCGAGGGGACCGACATCATCTATGTCGTCCGCTTCATGAGCCGGCACGTGCTGGCCGCGAACGTCACCGCGGGCCGCCGCCTGCCGCTCTATTGCACCGCGCCGGGCCGGGCGATCCTCTCGCGGATGCCTGCGGATGCCGTGCGGGCGCTGCTCGATCAGTCCACCCTCCGGACCTACACCCCGCACACCACGATCCAGGTTCCGGACATCATCAGGAAGATCGGCGAGGTCTCGGCCCGTGGCTATGCGATCTGCATCGAGGAGATGCTGTTGGACGATATCTCCATCGCAGCTCCCATCGTGGACCGGGGCGGGCAGCCGATCGGCGCGGTCAATATCGCCGTCTCCAAGGCGCGCTGTACGCCGGAGATGGCGGAGTACCGGTTCGGGCCGCTGGTCGTGTCGACCGCCCAGGCGATCTCCGGCTAGGCGGGGCTCCTTACTGAAGCGTGATCCCGGCGGCGCGGATTGCGGCTGACCATTTGGCAAGTTCGGAGCGGATGATTTCCGCCGACTCGTCGGGGGTCGCCGCCACGGCCTCGATGCCCTGCTGGCGCAGCCTCGCCTGCAACTCCGGCTGCCGCACCGACGACACGATGGCTTCGTTGAGGCGATCGACGATCGGGCGCGGAGTCCCTGCGGGTGCGATGAAGCCGTACATCGAGGCGACGTCGAATCCCGGCAATCCGGCTTCCGCGGCGGTCGGCACGTCGGGGAGGGCGGAACTCCGCTGCGGCCTCGCGATCGCGAGGAAACGCAATCCGCCACCGCCACCATTCTGGAGGATGTTCGTCGCGGTGGCGAACATCACATGCACCTCGCCGGCGATGAGTGCGGTGATGGCCGGGGCCCCGCCGCGGTACGGAACATGCAGCATGCGGATGCCCGCGAGGGACATGAAGACCTCGCCGGTGATGTGCTCCGTGCTTCCGTTGCCGGCAGAGGAGAAGGTGAGCTGTCCCGGCCTCTCCCGCGCATAAGCGATGAACTCCGCGAGGTTGGCCGCGGGTACCGATGGCCCGACGGCGACCACCATCGGCAAGGCGCCGACGAAGGCGACCGGCGCAAACTCCCGCTCCAGGTCGAACGGCAAGCCTGCCCCCGGCAGGCCCGCAAGTGCCGCGTAACTCGTCGCGGCAGTTGTCAGCAGCGTGTAGCCGTCTGCCGGGGCCCGGGCGACATAGGTCGCGCCGATGGTTCCCGTCGCGCCGGGGCGGTTGTCCACCACAACGGGCTGTCCGACCCGCGTGCTGACCTCCTGGGCGACGACCCGGGCAACGAAGTCCACGGCCCCGCCCGGCGGAAAGGGTACGACGAAGCGCAGCGCGCGATTGGGAAAGTCGCCCGTCTGCGCCGCCGCGGGCGAGATCGCACCGATCCCGCTGCCGGCGACGATCGCCGAAGTGAGGAGAAGGAGGCGACGCCTGCCAGCCCTGCGGCGGGCGGAAAGTCGTGTCGCGCCGGCGACGTCAGTAACCACGGCCATGACGAGGTCCCCTTCAGTCGAACTGTATCCACTGTCCCCAACCGCGTGCCTCGGCCTGGGCCAAGACAGCAGCACTGACCGCCAGATCGGCGTTGGCCACGCCTAGCATAAACGCAACGATCCGGTCGGTATTCGATTTCCGTGCGACTGCCGAACCGACAACGAGTTGCTCAAGCTCGACATCGATCCGTTCGACACCCAAGAAGGAATTCTCACGCTGACGCTTGCTGTCGAACTGCGCGCGATCGTCGGTGACGAACACATCCAGCGCGCGGATGGCCTCATCCGTCAGGTGGGCGTCGCGATCGAGCGAGATGAAAAGCGATCCCGGCTTCAGCCAGCTCTCGACGATGCAGGGCCGACGATCGAGAGGGATGGCGGTGGCGCTGACGATGATATCCGCGTCGCGCACCGCAGCCTCCATGTCGCGCGCCGCCGATACCTCGATGCCGCTGACGGTCTTGGACCAGCGGACGAAATCGTCCGTCCGGTCCGCTTCGATGTCGTAGGCGCGGGCCCGGCGCAGCGTGGGGCACACGTGCGGAAGGGCCTGGAGGTGCAGGCGTCCCTGCAGGCCACAGCCGATGATCGCCAGATCCGTCGGCGCCGGGCGGACCAGGTGCCGTGTGGCCAGCATGGACACACCGACCGTGCGTCGCGACGTGATCCAGCCCGAGTCCATGATTGCGCGCGGATTGCCCGTCGCATCGTCAAACAGGACGGCGATGCCCTGCACCTGCGGCCGGCCCCGGCGAGGGTTGTCGGGGTCGCCCAGTTGAACCTTGCCGATCGTATGGCGTCCGCCGGTGACGGAGCCCATCATGGCATTGGCCCAGCGTTTGCCGCCGCGCCGCATAAACATCATGGGGGGCTGGATCCAGTGCCCCTCGGCCTTGGCGCGGAACATCTCCGCCAGAGGCGCCTCGAAGTCCTGCGGCCCGAGGCCGCTGGCCTCGAGATCTGTTCGCGAGAGCAGCAGAAGTCGATCGCTATCGCTCACTGTGCGTCGGCCTTCGCGGATACCGGCTGACAGTCACGCTCCACTCCCCGCCCGTGCGATCCGTTCCATGACCACGGGGAAGGCGGCGAGCGGATGCGGCAATACAGGAGGCGGCACGGCGGCCAGCAGCTCCGGCGACAGTTCGGAAAGCCGCGTCGCGCCGAGCTGACCCATCGTGATGATCATCTCCTCCTCCAGGATCTCGAGCATTCGCAGCAATCCTGCTTCCCCGTCCGCCGCGAGGGACCAGGCCTGAAGGCGCCCCATGCAGACAGCCGTCGCACCCAGCGCAATCGCTTTCAGGACATCGCTTCCGCGCACAAAGCCACCGTCCACGATGATCGGCAGCTTTCCTGCGACGGCGCCGACGACGTCGGGCAGGATCTGGATCGCGGCGCGCGCGTGGTCCAGACCACGGCCGCCGTTATTCGAGACGTAGATCGCTGCTGCGCCGTGCTCCACGGCCAGTCGTGCGTCGGCCGCTGTCTGGATGCCCTTCACCACCACGGGAATCTTCGATCGCTGGACGACGCGCTCGAAGAGGTCCCAGGTGACCGCCGCGCTGCGAAGCCCCTCCTTCGTCGGCACCTTGCCGGCCGCCAGCTCGCTGCGCTGTTGCTGCATGTAGCTCGCGTAGGTGTGCGCGTGCACGACCTTCGAAGCCAGACCGTTGATCAGGTCCCGTTCGCGGCGGCTGTAGTAGGCCGAATTGGTCGCGAAGGAGATCCCGCGGTAGCCGCTGTCGTTGATGCGATCCACGAGATCATCGAGCATCGCGGTGTCCGCCTCGGGATGCAGCGCGAAGATCAATGGCGCATTGGTCTTCCGCGGCGCCATTCCGGTTTCGGGGTCCGCATAGCTGCTGACGATCTGCATGACGCCGAAATCGCGGACGGCGGGGGCAGATGCTTCGATCTCGCGCGGATCGAAACGCCCGATGGAGCCGATCGGCGCCAAGATCACGGGGATGCGCAGCGCCTGCCCGAGAAAGCTGCCACGCACGTCGATATCGCTGACGTCGCGCAGTACGCGCGGCATCCAGGCAAGGCTGTCCAGCGCCTGCCTGTTGCGGAAGAGCGTCGAGTCCGTTTCCGTTCCGTAGGTGACGTATTCCCAGACATCGCGGGGAAGTTTACTGTATGCAGCCCAGACCAGGTCCTGGAGCGTTCGGTATTCAGTCACGCTCGATCTCCCCGCATCTTGCCGAACCTTAGCATCCGTCCGGCCTGCTGCAAGAAGCGAGGGGAATTGCTTTCACATGATCCTTGTTATGGCCGAACGCTGCGCGCGTTGCGGAAACTGTATTCTGCTCCTGCGGTCGGGACATGAGCCCGTCAGCCGCGGCCGCACTTCATTGCCATGACGAATGCGCCTGTGCTGTTGATGGCGACCCTTTTTTTTCCGCGTCGAGCTGTTGGTCAGGAGCTGACATGACGGACCTTCTCTATCTGGGCGCGGCGGATATTGCCGCCCTGAAGCCACCGCCGGCCCAGCTCCGCTCCACTCTTGCACGCAGCTTCCTTCAGCACGGCCGGCACAGCGTATGGACGCAACCCAAGCAGACGCTGGCGATCGCACCGGGCCACTTCTTCCAGGCGATGTGTGCCGCTTCGCCCGATCCGCCCTATGCAGCGGCCAAGTGGGTCGGCGTCGCGGCCGCCAACTCGGACCGTGGGCTCGCAAACGTCGATGGTCTCGTCGTTCTCAGCGATCTCGAGACCGGGCAGCCTCTTGCCATCATCGATGGCAACAGCCTCACCGTCCTGCGGACGGCAGCGATGTCGGGGCTCGCCGCAGAACATCTGGCGCGCCGCGACAGTATGTCCATCGGCTTCGTGGGATGCGGCCAGCAGGCACATGGTCATCTCGAGGCGCTGCGGGATGTCCTGCCGGGTCTGACCGATGTGGTCTGCCTCTCCCGCAGCGCCGGCTCGGCGAGAGCATTGGCGGATGCCGCCCGCGGGCTGGGGCTCAGGGGTCGTGAGACGACATCTCCCGGCGATGTGCTCGCATGCGATGTCGTCGTAACCACCGTCCCGGGCGCGGCTGGCCTCACCCCCTTCCTGGATGCAACCGAACTGCGCGCCGGCAGCTTTGTCAGTGCTGTCGACCTCGGCCGGTCCTGGCGGCCCGAAACGTTCGGTGCCTTCGATACGCGCATCGTCGACGACAATGTTCAGGCGCAGGATCCGGCGAACCGATCCAAGCTTGCCTACCCCGGCCCCTTCGATGCCGATCTCGCCATGCTGGTGAGCGAAACCGCCCCGGGGCGCACGGATCCCGCGCAGCGGATCCTGTTCCTGTTCCCCGGCTTCGCCCTTGCTGATCTGGCCGTGGCGAGTGAGCTCTTTGTGCTGGCCATGCAGAACGGTCGCGGCACGCTGCTGAAGCGCTGAGATCGGGAAGATGCCGGCAGGAATTGCGCCAAGGCTGGACGATGACCTAGGCTCGTGACGGCTCCGAGGGAGGGCTGCATGCACATCCGGCGCCGGGCGATCGCGGCATCCGTGCCGCTCCTTCTGCTGCTGCCACGGATCGTGATGTCCCAACCCGCACAGCCGCCCGTTCCCATGGTCAGGGCCGAGGGGCTGCGCCGGGTATCCGACCACGTTCAGGTCATCCCCGACGACAACGTGCCGGTCGTCCCCAATGTGGGATTTGTCGTCGGCGAGACGGGAATTCTCGTCATCGACACCGGGCTCGGGCCCCGCAATGGCGAGGTGGTCGCATCGGTCGCGCGCAGGCTCGGAGGTCAGCGCGCCGTCTATCTGGTCACGACCCATTTCCACCCCGAGCACGACCTCGGCGCGCAGGCCTTCCCCGCGAGCACGCGGTTGATCCGTTCGACGGATCAGATAGCGGACATCAGCGAATTCGGGCTCGGCCTGGCCCGCATCTTCGCGGCCCGCTCGCGCGAGATGGCCGCTCTGCTGGAGGGAGCCGACTTCCGTGCGGCGGACATCACCTTCGAGCGGGAATACGATCTCGACCTCGGCGGCATTCGCGCCCGGATCCTCGCCCTCGGTCCCAACCACACACGCGGCGATACAGCGGTATGGGTCGCGTCCGATCGCGTCCTGTTCTCGGGCGACGTGGCGATGCGGGCGCAGCCATCCTTCGCCAGTCCGTATTCCAGCGTGCGCCACTGGCTCACGAGTCTCGACCGGCTCGAAGCGCTTGGCCCCGCCGTGGTGGTTCCAAGCCATGGACCGATCGGCGATGTCGGCTTCATCGCCGGCTACCGCGCTTATCTGACCGAAGTCCGGGATCGTGTGGAGGCGGAGAAGCGGGCCGGCCGCAGCATCGACCAGACCGTGGAAGCAGTCACCGCCGCCATCGCGGGCCGCTATCCTGATCGGGGCAGGCTCGCCGGTGCGATCCGGTCGGCCTACGCAGAGGCGCCGTGAGGGACGCCGCGGTATCGGGAAGTCCTCAAGTGATCCATATCCGCGGTCGTGCATTCCTTGGTGAGAGACGTCTGCCTCGGCTCGATACACAGGCTGCGCAGGGCGTGGACGGGGATGAGATGACGGGGTAACCACCCAGCCGTCATCGTGGTGCGCTCCATGACCCTCATCTTCTCCATCGCGGCCAGTATCAGCCTCGGCGTCATCGTCCGTGTGCCGGTCATGACATCGGCCGCCACGGTGGCGTTTGCCTGACATGGAACCGATCCGTGTCCTGAGCGGCGTGCGCGTGCCCATGCGCGACGGCGTGGAGCTGAACCTGCGCATCACCCGGCCGGCCCGCGAAGGCCGCTATCCGGCGGTGATGGAATACAACCCCTATCGCCGCCTCGGCCCGATCGGCGCGGACGGGGCAGGATCCTATCCGCCCGCCGTCCCGTACCTCGCAGCACATGGCTATGTCGTCGTGCAGTTCGACGTGCGCGGCACGGGCAGCTCCGCCGGTTTCACCACCGACATCTACGCGCGGGACGAGCGGCAGGACGCGGTCGACATGGTCGGCTGGATCGCGGCGCAGGACTGGTGCACGGGCGCGGTCGGCATGATCGGCAAATCCTATGGCGCGGTCGTGCAGTGGCAGGTCGCTGCGCAGGCGCCGCCCGCGCTCAAGGCCATCGTGGTCCGTTCCGGCGGCATCGACCTGTTCAACGAATTCGCCAATCCCGGCGGGGCCATCCGCCCGTGGATGTTCGAATACTACGCGCCGATGATGAACGCGCTGAACTTCGCCCCGCCCGACCCGGATCTGGTCGGCGATGCGTGGGCGGAGATCTGGCAGCAGCGTCTGGATCGCAGCGCGCCCTGGAGCCTCGGCTATCTGCGCAACCTCGCGGACGGCCTCTATTGGCGGGAGCGCAGCCTCGCCCCCGGCTTCGACCGCGTCCGCTGCCCGACGCTGCTGGTGGAGGGCTGGGCCGACTGGTACGCGACCGCGGAGCTGCGCGCCTTCCAGAGCCTGTCCGTGCCGCGCAAGGTGCTGATCGGTCCGTGGGGCCACTACTACGCCGAGGAGGAGGACGCGGCCCCCGGCCCGCGCATCGACAGCCGGCCCGAGGTGCTGCGCTGGTTCGACCGCTGGCTGAAGGACATCGACAACGGCGTGGAGCGCGACCCGCCGGTGACGGTGTTCGTGCGCGGCTGGCAGGCTCCGTCCCTGCTCTGCGTCGAGGGCGCGGGCGCCTGGCGCAACGAGGCCGCGTGGCCGCCCGGGGACCTGCGGCCGACGACGCTGCACCTCACGCGCGGCGGGCTGCGCGCGACGCCGGGAGCGGGGGCGCGCAGCTTCGACCACCGCGCCAGCTTCGGCCTCGCCGCCGGCCGGCGCGGGCTGGGGCTGACCACGCCCTGGGCCATGCCGATCGACCAGCGCGCCGACGATGCCTTCGCGCTCTGCTACGACACGGAGCCGCTCGCCGCGCCGATGGAACTGCTCGGCGCGCCGGAGGCGGTGCTGTCGGTCGTGGCCTCCGCGCCGGTGATCGGGCTGAACGTGCGGCTCTGCGACGTCGCACCCGACGGCGCCTCGCGGCTGATCACGGACGGGTTCCTGCTCGGCACCCACCGCGATGGATCGGAACGGCCCGCGCCGCTGGTGCCCGGGACGGTCCACGAGATCCGCATCGCGCTGCTGCACTGCGCCTACGCGCTGGCCGCCGGACACCGGCTGCGTGTCGCGGTGTCGAGCGCGGATTTCCAGAATGCCTGGCCGGCCGGCATGGCCGCGCGCATCACCGTGCAGGAGACGTCACGCGTCGTGCTGCCGGTGATGCCCGAGGGCCGGCGACACCTGCCGCCCCCCGCCTTCGCGCCCGCCCCGGACCCGCTGCGCCTGCCTGCCACTCCCACCTACAGGCTGGAACAGGATCTGGTCGCGGACACCGTGACCTGCGAGCAGCAGGCCGGCGACGCGGTACGCCTTGTCCGGTCCCGCTACACGGTCAGCAATGTCGATCCGGCCGTCGCGACGATCGATTCCGCCTGCACCTACCGGCCGCAGCACCAGCGCCACGACATCCGCATCGAGGCGACCTGCCGCACCACCAGCGATGCCGAGAGCTTTCACCACAGCTCCGACATCGCGATCACGGTCGACGGCGCGCCCCGGTTCCAGAAGAGCTGGTCGGAGAGCGCCGCGCGGAAGCTGAAGTAGGCCCCGGCCCCGGCGTGGTGCCGGGGCGCGGGACGAAGCCCTTCTCCTCAGGCCGTGCGGCGGATGTTCCAGAACACCGGGATGCCGTCGACCATGCCTTCCAGGGTGCGCCGGTAGGCGGTGGGCGTCAGGTACAGGCCGAGCGGGATGTAGGGCACTTCCTCGAAGGCCAGGCGCTGCATCTCGCGGCCGATGCGGTTCTGGTCGGCGGCATCGCGCGAGAAGAACCACTCCTGCCGCAGCGCCTCCATCCGCGGGGAGGACGGCCAGCCTGGCCATGCATCCGCGCCGTTGGAGCGCAGCGCGATGTGGCCGGCGGGGTTGAGCTGGTCCATGGCCCGCGTGCCGGTGAAGAACACGTTCCAGCCGCCCTGCGACGGCGGGTCCTTCTTGGCGCGCCGCTGCACCACCGTGCCCCAGTCGGTGGCCACGTAGTCCACGTTCATGCCCGCGCGCATCATCATGTCGTTGCCGACATCGGCCGAGGCCTTCACCACCGCGAGATCGTTGGCGCCGAGCAGCACCACGGGCTCGTTGTTGTACCCGGCGGCCTTCAGGTCGCGCTTCACCTTCTCCATGTCGCGGGGGGAGTTCAGCGCCTCCATCCCGACATCGCTCGCCATGGCCGAGCCGGGCGCGAAATAGCCCATGCCGGTCTGCCAGAGCGACCGGTCGGTGCCGGAGATCGCCGTCATGTAGTCTTCCTGGCTCACCGCGCCCAGCATGGCGCGGCGGATCGCCGGATTGTCGAACGGCGGCTGCAGGTGGTTCATCCGCATGAGCGCGACGTTGCCGAGCCGGTCCGGTGCCGCGACCGCCACGCCACGGGTGCGCGCGAGCACCGGCAGCAGGTCCGCGCTCGGCCATTCCCACCAGTCCACCTCGCCCCGCTGCAGTGCCGCCGCGGCGGTGGACGGATCGGGCTGGGTGATCCACTCCACCCGCTCGAAATGCGCGACCTTGGGGCCCGAGGTCCAGGTGACGGGGCCGCTCTCGCGCGGGCGGTAGCCGGCGAATTTCTCGTACACCGCGCGCACGCCCGGCACCCGCTCATCCGCCTTGAAGCGGTAAGGGCCGCTGCCGATCATCTCCGTGACCTGCGTCGAGGCATCGGTCTTCGCCAGCCGCTCCGGCATGATCACCGGCACGTTGGAGGCGACCTTGGACAACGCCTCCAGGATCAGCGGGAAGCCGCGCTTCAGCCGGAACACGACCTCGCGGTCGCTGGGCGCCGACAGCTCGTCCACCAGGCTGAACAGCACCTGGCCGAACCCGTCGCGCTTGCCCCAGCGCGCGAGGCTCGCGACGACGTCGCGGCCGAGCACGGGCTCGTTGTCGTGGAAGCGCAGCCCCTCGCGCAGCCGGAAGGTCCAGACCTTGTCGTCCGCGTCGGAGACCACGCCTTCCGCCATCTGCGGCAGGGGCTGCAGCTTGTCGCCGCGGCCGTAGAGCGTGTCGTAGACCAGCATGGCGTGGTTGCGTGTCACCTCCGCCGTGGTCCAGATCGGGTCGAGCACGGCGAGATCCGCCTGCGGGACGAATTTCAGCACGCGCGCGTCCTGGGCGGCGGCGATGCGGGGCGCGGCAAGAGCAACCGCCCCGGCGAGCATGCTACGGCGTTTCATGGATCATCTCCGATCTTCGTCAGGGCGGGGGAGCAGGCCGCTCGACCGCGCGGGGCGGACCCTACCACCCGGTCCGGGCTTCGGCGAGCCGGTATCCCGGCGGGCCTGCGGGAAGCGTGGCGGGCGGGAATTGTCGGTTACGGTGGAGTGAGACGACCGCAGCGCCTCCGCGCAGGACCATCAGCGCTTCCGGCAGTTCCCACTCGCTCAGAGCGAGCGCAGATAGTCGCGCATCGTCACCAGATCTTCCGTGGGCGAGGCGTTGCCTGCCGTCACCAGTACCACCTCGGCCTGCGCAGCCGCCCGGACATCTCCCGGCGTCAGGGAATATCTCTGGCGGAATGCCCGGTTGAAACTCGATGGATCGGGGAAGCCGTGCGCCTCGGCGATCGCGTTGATCGTCTGGGTGTTCTCCAGATCGCAGAGAGCGGCGTAGCAGGCCTGCAGGCGCTGGCTCTGGATATAGCGCGCGACGCCGCCTTCGCCTTGCATCAACCTGTACAGGCCGGACCGGGAGATGCCGACGGCGCGGCAGATCGACGCCGGCCCCAGTGACGAGGATTGCAACCGGCTGCGCACCACCTGGCGGACCCGCTCCCGCAGCGTGTGGCCGATCTGGGTCGCGGCGCTGCCTTCCTGAAGAACCGAGGCATCGATGCAGCTTGCCAGCATCGTGCTGACGGCGCCGGAGATCTTCAGCAGATCGGCCTCCGAGAGGCGTGGCAGCGCCCTGACCAGCAGCTCGAGATAGTCCGCCAGAAGCATGCCCAGCGGCCCCACCAGAGGGCCGCGCACCCGATCCAGGATGCGGCTCAGCGCGACGAAGCGGTCGCGCGCGATGTAGAGGTGAAGACGGTCATCCCGCCCCCGGACGCTCTCGCACGTCTCGGCAAGCGATGTCACGAACGGCACGCGGATCGGAACCGAATGCACATCGCCATTGCAGGCGACCTGCGTCGTCGCGCCCAGACCGATGGTCAGAACCCAATGATCCGTGGGATCGCGCCGGATATGGGTGGACGTGCGGATCGTCCGCAGCCCGGGCGCGCTGACGCGACCGATGGCCATGCCGGCAAGCAGCCAGAGCTGGCTCTCGGCCGGGAAGCCGTCCGTGCATTCGTCCGGCGGTGGCGCCACATCGACCACCGAGCCATGCCCTCGAGCAGTTCGCCGCCCGGGAAGGCGTCACGCCATCCTGGGTCACCCGTGTGGTCCGGCTGGCCTATCTCGCCCCGGACATCGTCGCAACGATCATGGAAGGCCATCGCCAGCATCAGGGCCAGAGACGGAGTGCAGAGACACGAGAGGTGAGGTCGCCGTGCCGTGAAGCCCGCGCGGCGCGGGCACTTCGCGTCAAGGCAGCAGAAGACTGCAAAATAAATGATATCAATATCTTACGGCTGGCGGAGAGGGAGGGATTCGAACCCTCGGTACGGTTGCCCGTACAACGGTTTTCGAGACCGTCACAATCGGCCACTCTGTCACCTCTCCAGGTCCGGCCGTCGCGATCGGACTGGCAATAGCCATCGCGCCCCCCGCTTTCAAGGGGGCGGGCGGGCTCAGCGCACCGGGCGGCCCCCGTCCAGCAGGATGTCCGGCCCCACATCCCCGATTTGCCGCCGGCCGCACAGCGCCATGGTCACGTCCAGCTCCTTGCGGATGATCTCCAGCGCCAGCGTCACCCCCGGCCGCCCCGCCGCGCCCAGCCCGTACAGGAACGGCCGGCCGATATAGGTGCCGCGCGCGCCCAGCGCGATCGCCTTCAGCACGTCCTGCCCCGACCGGATGCCGCCATCGAGGTGGACCTCGATCCGGTCGCCCACCGTCTCCACGATCCGCGGCAGCATGCTGATCGAGGACGGCGCGCCGTCGAGCTGCCGGCCGCCGTGGTTGGAGACGATCAGCGCATCCGCCCCGGTGTCGGCCGCGGCGCGCGCGTCCTCCTCGTCCAGGATGCCCTTGAGGATCAGCGTGCCGCCCCACTGCTCCTTGATCCAGGCCACGTCCTTCCAGGACAGGCGCGGGTCGAACTGCTCCGACGTCCACGCCGACAGCGACGACAGGTCGGACACGTTCTTCGCGTGGCCGACGATGTTGCCGAAGCCGCGTCGCTTGGTGCCCAGCATCCGCATGCACCACGCCGGGCGCGTCGCCATCTGCCACACATGCCGCGGCGTGAACTTCGGCGGCGCGGACAGCCCGTTGCGCAGGTCCTTGTGCCGCTGGCCGAGGATCTGCAGGTCGAGCGTCAGCATCAGCGCCGAGCACTTCGCCGCCTTCGCGCGCGCGATCAGTGCCGCGATGAAGTCGCGGTCCTTCATCACGTAGAGCTGGAACCAGAACGGCTTCGTCGTGTTCGCCGCCACGTCCTCGATCGAGCAGATGCTCATCGTCGACAGCGTGAAGGGCACGCCGAACGCCTCGGCCGCCTGCGCGGCGAGGATCTCGCCGTCGGCGTGCTGCATCCCCGTCATGCCCGTGGGCGCGAGCGCGACCGGCATCGACACGGGCTGGCCGGCCATGGTGGTGGCGAGCGAGCGGTCGGTCATGTCCACCAGCACGCGCTGGCGCAGCAGGATGCGGCGGAAATCCTCCTCGTTGGAGCGGTAGGTGCCTTCGGTCCAGGCGCCGCTGTCGGCGTAGTCGAAGAACATCTTCGGCACCCGCCGCCGGGCCAGCCGTTTCAGATCAGCAATCTCGAGCGCCGCCATCCCGCACCTTTCCCCGGGGCCGCTGCACTGGCGGCCTGCCGCTTGCGTCGCCACATAGCGCGCCGGCGGCGACCGGGGCAAAATCGCGCCCGCCCGGGACTCGGGCGTCCGCTGCCATGACTGTCGCGGCGGCCTGCCCGCCCTCCGTAAGCCGGACGACCACAACCATGACCTTCCACGCCGACCTGCACGTCCACTCGAAATACTCGCGGGCCACGAGCCGGGATCTCGACCTTGAGCATCTCGCCTGGTGGGCGGCGCGGAAGGGCATTTCCGTGGTCGGCACCGGGGATTGCGTGCATCCGGGCTGGCTCGCGGAGATCAAGGACAAGCTCGTTCCCACCGGCGGCGGGCTGTTCCGGCTCCGGCCGGAGATCGAGAAGCCGCTGTGGGAGACCCTGCCGCCGTCCTGCCGGCAGCCGGTCTCCTTCATGCTCTGCACCGAGATCTCGACCATCTACAAGAAGGGCGAGAAGACCCGGAAGATCCATCACCTGATCTACGCCGCCGATCTCGACGCCGCCGACCGGCTGGCGGCGAGCCTCGCGCGGATCGGCAACATCGCCTCGGACGGGCGGCCCATCCTCGGGCTCGACTCGCGCAACCTGCTGGAGATCGCGCTCGCCTCCGGGCCGGACTCGTATCTGGTGCCGGCGCATATCTGGACGCCGTGGTTCGCCGCCCTCGGCTCGCAGTCCGGCTTCGATTCCATCGAGGAATGCTACGGCGACCTCGCGCACCACATCTTCGCCGCCGAGACCGGGCTGTCGTCGGATCCGGCGATGAACTGGCGCGTCTCCTCGCTCGACCGCTACCGGCTCACCTCCAACTCGGACGCGCATTCGCCGGGCAAGCTCGGCCGGGAGGCGACGCGCTTCACCTGCGCGCCCGACTACTTCGCCATCCGCCACGCGCTGGAGACGGGCGAGGGCTATGGCGGCACCGTCGAGTTCTTTCCGGAGGAAGGGAAATACCACCTGGACGGCCACCGCGCCTGCGGCGTGCGGCTCGATCCGAAGGAGACGCTGGCGCTCGGCGGGCGCTGCCCTGCCTGCGGCGGCCGCGTCACCGTGGGCGTGGCGCACCGCGTGGAGCTGCTGGCCGACCGCGCCGAGACCGAAGCCGCCCCGCCGCCCACGGCCGGCGAGGTGTCGAGCCTCGTGCCCCTGCCGGAAATCCTGTCCGAGATCGTCGGCGCCGGTGTCGGTTCCAAGGTGGTGGCCAACGCCTATGACCGCACCACCGCCGCGTTCGGTCCGGAGCTGTCCGTGCTCGGCGCCGTGCCGGTCGAGGACATCGCGCGCGTGCATCCGCTGATGGGCGAGGCGGTGTCGCGGCTGCGCGCCGGCACGGTGATCCGCGAGGCGGGGTATGACGGCGAATACGGCGTGATCCGCCTGTTCGAGGATGGCGAGCTCGCGCGTTTCTCCGGCGGCGACCTGCTGTTCGACGCCCCGCGCACCCGCCGCGCGCGACGCGAGCCGTTGCCGGCGAAGGACCCCGCGCCGGCGGAGGCGGTCGCTCCCGCCGCGCCCGCCGTGCCGGCGTCATCCGGGCGTGCGGGCCTTCTCGCCGGCCTCGATGCCGATCAGGCGCGGGCGGCGGAGGCGACGGACGGGCCGGTGATGGTCATCGCCGGCCCGGGCTCCGGCAAGACGCGGATGCTGACTCACCGCATCGCGCATCTCGTGCTGGAACGCGGCGTGCCGGCTTCCGCCTGCCTCGCCGTCACCTTCACGCGCAAGGCGACGGAGGAACTGCGCACGAGGCTCGCCGTGCTGCTGGGCGAGCGCGCGCGGGAGGTGGCGGTGCACAGCTTCCATTCGCTGGGCCTCGCCATCCTGCGCGCCCATGGCGGGCTGCTCGGCCTCGCGCCGGAGATGCGCATCGCGGGCGAGGCGGAGCGCAGGAGCGCGCTGGCCGCCTCCCTCGGCATCAGCGAAAGCCGGGCCGGGAGGCTGATCCGGTCCGTTTCCGTGCTGAAGCGCACGGGTGCGGGGGGCACGGCGGAGGAGAGGGAGGCGCGCGCCACGCTCGACCGGATCGGGCGGGAGCGGAACTGGGTCGATTTCGACGATCTCGTCCTGCTCGCCGCCGAATTGCTGGAGACGCGGGACGACATCGCGGCGCTGTGGCGGGGGCGCTTCTCCCACCTTCTGGCGGACGAATTCCAGGACGTGGACGAGCAGCAGTACCGGCTGCTGCATCTGCTGGCGGGGGCCGGCGGCAATCTGTGCGTGATCGGCGATCCCAACCAGGCGATCTACGGCTTCCGCGGCGCCGACGCCGCCTGCTTCGCGCGTTTCGAGCGTGATTTCCCCGCCGCGCGGACGCTGCTGCTCACGCGCAACTACCGCTCGACGGGCACCATCGTCACCGCTTCCGCCGCTTTCATCGGGGCAGCGGCGGACGGCATCACCCGGCCGGCGGAACAGCCGATCACGCTGCACGCCGCCGCGAACGAGGCGGGGGAGGCGGAGTTCGTCGCCGCGACGATCGAGGAGTTGCTCGGCGGGCACGACATGCTGGCCGCCAATCGTGGCGGGGTGGCGGACCGGCCGCTCGGCTTCGCCGATTGCGCCGTGCTGTACCGCACCGACGCACAGGCCGCCGCGCTGCGGGCGGCGTTCGACCGGGCCGGGATCCCGTTCGGCAAGAGCTCGCCCGCGCCCATCGCCGGGCATCCGGGGGTGGAGGCGATTCTCGACCTGCTGGGGCAGGAGGGGGCGGAGCCGGCCCCGGGCGACCTGCCGTCCCGCATCGCGGCGGCGGCGGAGGCGGCGCGCCGGGCGGGCACGGCCGATGCGGCGGCACTGGCCGAGGCGAGGGGCTGGCTCGCCACCCTCGCCGAGTCGGAGGCGGTGGCCGGCGACATCGCTCGGCTGCGGGAGGCGGTGGCGCTGTCGACTGAGGCCGATTTCCGCGACGCGCGGGCCGACCGGGTCTCCCTGCTCACCATGCACGCGGCCAAGGGGCTGGAGTTCCCGGTCGTGTTCGTGGTGGGGATGGAGGCGGGGCTGGTGCCGTTCTCCGGGGGCGCCGGGCCGGCGGAGGAGGAAGCGACCTCCGCCGAGGAGCGGCGCCTGTTCTACGTCGCCATGACCCGCGCCCGGGACCGGCTCTTCCTCACCCGCGCGGTGGAGCGGTTCTGGCGCGGCGCGGTGCGCGCCCTGCCGCCGTCGCCGTTCCTTGGGGAAATCCCCCGGCACCTGACGGCGAGCAGCGGGACGCAGGAGCGCCAGCGCAGCCGGCGGTTGCAGCTCAGCCTGTTCTGACGCGGGCGGCCCATGTCTTTGACGTTGGGCGCGCCTGCGCTGCCGGTGCGCTTCCACGGGCGGAAACTCTGCGAAACGGCCGTGCCTTTCCCCCTTTCCCGCTTGCGCGAGAGGGCCGGGGGTGAGGGGCGCGCCCTCCGGTACCGCGGCGAGGTTTCGCCTCTGCGCATCCCCGCACGCGGGAGAGGGGGCCTTGCGCGGCGGTCCTGCCTTCTGCTTTTCGTCTGTCTCCCGCTTCCGCCCGGCCTTTCCGCAAAGCCTCCACAGGCGGGAAAGGGAGAATCGCCCTCTCTTTCAGATCGGCGGAGGGGCGGCTCGGGCAGATCGAGCGGCGAGCAGGGCCGCCGAACCCTCGGCTCCGGCATCCGCCCGCCGCGCGGGCCGGCTCCGCCCCTCGCGCAGGGGCCTTGCGCCGCTTGCGCGTTGACTCTGCTGCCGCTCCGCGTATATCCCCCGCTTCCCGGCGGCCGGGATCTCTCGGCCGCCGCGCCCGTTCGCGGGTGGTTCTGGCAGGAATGAAGACGATGTTCGCAGTCATCCGCACCGGCGGAAAGCAGTACCGCGTGACCCCGGACGCGCTGGTCAAGGTCGAGAAGCTCGAGGCCGAGCAGGGCGCGACCGTGACGTTCACGGACGTCCTCGCCGTCGGCGGCGAAGGCGCGCTGACGCTGGGCGCGCCCACCGTGGCGGGCGCAAGCGTGGTGGCCACCGTCGTGAAGCAGATCCGCGACGATAAGATCATCATCTTCAAGAAGCGCCGCCGGCAGAACAGCCGCCGGAAGAACGGCCACCGCCAGCACCAGACCATCCTGCGCGTCACCGGCATCAACGCCGCCTGAGCCGAAGGAGCACTCACCCATGGCACACAAGAAGGCGGGCGGTTCCTCCCGCAACGGGCGCGACAGCGCCGGCAAGCGGCTCGGCGTGAAGAAGTTCGGCGGCCAGCCCGTGATCGCCGGCAACATCATCGTCCGCCAGCGCGGCACGAAGATGAAGCCCGGCCTCAATGTCGGCGTCGGCCGCGACCACACGCTGTTCGCGCTCTCCGACGGCCGCGTGCGCTTCGACACGGCCAACGACCGCGTGCGCGTGAACGTGGACCCGCTGCCGCAGGCCGCCGAGTAAACGCGCCGCCCCGCAGCGAACGACCCGAAGGGGGGCCGGCGCGCCGGACCCCCTTTTTGTTTGGACCACGCCCGATGAAGTTCCTCGACCAGGCCAAGATCTATGTCCGTTCCGGCGATGGCGGCGACGGCGTGGTGGCCTTCCGGCGCGAGAAATACATCGAGTTCGGCGGCCCCGATGGCGGCAACGGCGGCCGGGGCGGCGACATCATCGTCGAGGCCGTGCCCGACCTGAACACGCTGATCGACTTCCGCTACACGCAGCATTTCCGCGCCCGCAAGGGCGGCAACGGCGCGGGTTCCGACCGCACCGGTGCCGCGGCGGACGACGTGGTGATCAAGGTGCCGGTCGGCACCGAGATCCTCGACGAGGACCGCGAGACGCTGATCGCCGACCTCACGAAAGCCGGCCAGCGCATCGTGCTGTGCCGCGGCGGCGATGGCGGCCACGGCAACGCGCATTTCAAGTCCTCCACCAACCGCGCCCCGCGCCGCGCCGACAAGGGCTGGCCGGGGGAGGAGCGGTGGGTCTGGCTGCGGCTGAAGCTGATCGCCGATGCCGGGCTGGTGGGGCTGCCGAATGCCGGCAAGTCCACCTTCCTCGCCGCCGTCAGCGCGGCGAAGCCGAAGATCGCGGACTATCCCTTCACCACGCTGCATCCCGGCCTCGGCGTCGTGCGCCTGTCGCACAGCGATGCCTTCGTGCTCGCCGACATCCCCGGGCTGATCGAGGGCGCGCATGAGGGCGCGGGCCTCGGCGACCGCTTCCTCGGCCATGTCGAGCGCTGCGCGGTGCTGCTGCATCTGGTGGACGGCACCCAGCCATCGGTCACCGCCGCCTACCGCACCGTGCGCGCCGAGCTGGAAGCCTATGGCGGCGGGCTCGCGGACAAGCCGGAGATCGTGGCGCT
>JBBCJT010000075.1:0-6440 GCA_037190665.1 Rhodovastum atsumiense
GGCGACTACATCACCATCCGCCCGGCGGTCGCCACCGAATGGGCGATGCGCCCGGACGGCAAGGCGATGCGCTTCAAGATCCGCCAGGGCATGCGCTTCCCCTCCGGCGCGACGCTGACGGCGGAGGACGTGCGCTTCAGCATCGAGCGCATCATCCACCTGCAGGACCAGTCGCAGCAGTACATCGCGCATGTCGAGAAGGTGGAGATCGTCGATCCGCAGACGGTCGACGTGGTGATGAAGGACCCGAGCCAGCCGCTGCTGACGATCATCGCGGCCCCTGGCTTCGGCATCCTGGAGAAGAAGGTGGTCGAGGCGCAGGGCGGCAGCGGCGCGCCGGGTGCCAAGGAGAACGACAAGGCCACGCGCTGGCTCGATTCCAACAGCGCCGGCACCGGCCCGTACCGGCTGGTGGGCTGGGAGCGCAACCAGCAGATCCAGCTCGTGCGCAACCCGAACTACTGGGGTCCCGCGCCGGGCTATGAGCGCATCATCATCCGCCATATCGGCGAATCCGCCGCCCAGCTTCTCGCGCTGCGCCGCGGCGACGTGGACATGGCGTTCAACCTGATCCCGGAGCAGATCGCCACACTGGCGGACAGCCCCGACATCACCGTGATGCGGGAACTGTCGCTCGACTGGATGTACATGGCGATCAGCGAGGACCCGGCGAACCCGGCACTCGCGAAGAAGGCCGCGCGGCAGGCGATCGGCTATGCGATCGACTACGACGGCATCATCAAGAATCTGGCCGGCGGGCAGGGCAAGCGGCCGGCGAGCTTCCTGCCGATCGGCGTGGTCGGCTCGACGGAGGAGGTGGCCCGGCAGGTGGGCTTCCGCGAGGATCTGACGAAGGCGAAGGCCCTGCTGGCCGAGGCCGGGTTGCCGGACGGCTTCTCCTTCGACCTGTCCTTCGCCAATGCCGCCGTGTTCGGCGTGTCCTACCAGTTGCTCGCGCAGAAGATACAGGCGGACCTCGCCCGCGTCGGCATCAAGGCGAACCTCACGCCGCAGGATCAGGTCGGCATGCGCACCCTGTTCATCCAGGGCAAGCTGCAATCGGTGCTGACCTACTGGAACCCGCCGGCGGTGGAGAACCAGCTCTGGGCGTCCGCCACCGTCAACCGCGTCGCCCGGCGCGTGCACTGGACCCCGCCCGAGGCGCTGAAGAAGCTCGTGGACGAGGCGAGTGCGGAGCGCGATCTCGGCAAGGCCGGGCAGATGTGGATCGAGTACCAGAAGCAGATGGTCGATGCCGCGCATCTGCTGATCCTGATCCAGCCCATCTACCAGGTCGGCGCGCGCAAGTCGGTGCAGGGCGTGCAACTGACGGCGGCGGGCTGGATGGCCGAATTCGCCAAGGCGCGGCCCGCCTGATGATGGCAGGAAACGCGCGCGGGTGATCCGCTACCTCGCAGGCCGCATCGTCATCGCCGCAGCGATGGCGGTGCTGGCCACGCTGGTCGTGTTCCTGATCGCGAACATCGTGCCGGGCGATCCCGTTATCGCGTTCCTCGGCGACGTGGCCGCATCGAACCCCGCCTTCGTCGCGGATTTCCGCGCGAAGTGGGGGCTCGATCTGCCGCTGTGGGACCGGTACTGGATCTTCCTGAAGGGCCTCACGCACGGCGATCTCGGCCAGTCCATCGCCTCGCAGCGGCCGGTGCTGGACGACATCGCCGAATACGCGCCGGCCACGGTGGAACTGTCCACGATCGCCTTCATGCTGTCGCTGATGGTGGGCATCCCGCTCGGCATCTCGGCCGCCGTCTGGCGCGACCGGCTGGTCGATCACGTCGCGCGCTTCGTCTCGCTGATCGGCGTCTCCGCGCCGACCTTCTGGCTCGCCTTCATCATGCTCGCGGTGTTCTACGGCCAGCTCGACTGGGCGCCGGGACCGGGGCGCATCCCGAGCTTCGCCTTCCCGCCCGAGCGCGTCACCGGGCTGATGCTGGTGGACACCGCACTCGCGGGCGACTGGGAGCTGTTCCGTGAGGCGGCGGCGCATCTCGTGCTGCCGTCGATCGTGCTCGCCGCCGCCACGGTGGGGCTGATCACGCGCACCACGCGCGCGGCGATGCTCGACACGCTGGGCCGGGACTACATCCGCGTCGCCCACGCCAAGGGGCTGAGCCGGCGCGTGGTCGTGGTGACCCACGCCTTCTCCAACGCGGTGATCCCGGTGATCACGCTCGCCGGCCTCGCCTATGGCAACCTGCTGACCGGCGCGGTGATGACGGAGACGGTGTTCGCCTGGCCCGGCCTCGGCCGCTACACCTTCCGTGCGGCGGTGGCGCTGGACGTGCCGGCGATCATGGCGATCACGCTGCTGGTCGCGATCGTCTATCTGGTGGTGAACCTGCTGGTCGACCTGTCCTACGCGCTGCTCGATCCGAGGGTGACGCGGAAATGAGCGGCGCGGTCTCCGTCGCGGCGGCGCCGCCCGTGGTCATCAGGCGCCGGCGGGGCTTCGGCCGGCGCTATGCGCTGGCGATCGTCGGCGCGGTGATCCTGTTCCTGTGGGCCTTCGCCGCGCTGTTCGCGCCCTTCATCACACCTTATCCGCCCGATGCGGTGGACCTGCCGAACCGGCTGCTGCCGATCTCGGCGGCGCACTGGTTCGGCACCGACGCGCTGGGAAGGGACGTGTTCACGCGCGTGATCTTCGGAGCGCGCATCTCGCTCGCGGTCGGCTTCTCGGTGGTGATGATCGCGGCCGTCATCGGCACCATCCTCGGCGCGCTCGCCGCCTATGCGGGGCGCTGGGTGGAAGAAGCGCTGATGCGGCTGACGGACCTCGTGCTCGCCTTCCCGCCGATCATCCTGGCGATGGCGATCGCCGCCGCGATGGGCATCGGCGTGGTGAACACCGCGATCGCGATGCTGGTGGTGTGGTGGCCGAAATTCGCGCGCCTGTCGCGCAGCCTCGTCCTCGTCGAACGCGGGCGCGACTACGTGGAGGCGGCGCGCGCGGCGGGCTTCGGATCGACCTACATCCTGTTCCGCCAGATCCTGCCGAACACGCTCGGGCCGATGATGGTGCTGATCACACTCGATCTGGGCTACGCGATCCTCGCCTTCGCGGGCCTGTCCTTCCTCGGCCTCGGCGTGGTGCCGCCGACCGCGGAATGGGGCGCGATGGTGGCGGAAGGGCGCGAGCTGGTGGAGCAGTGGTGGGTCGCGACCTTCCCTGGCTTCGCCATCCTGACGGTGGTGATGGGCTTCAACTTCCTCGGCGACGGGGTGCGCGACTGGCTCGACCCCTACGCCCGTTCAAGCTGACGATGAGGTCCCGCGTATGCATGTGATCACGGCGGATCAGGCCGCCGCGCTGCTTCAGGATGGCGACACGCTGCTGATCGGCGGTTCCGGCTCCGGCCATGCGGTGCCGGATGCGCTGATGGAGGCGGTGGCGCGGCGCTTCGGCAAGGAAGGCCACCCGCGCGGCATCACCAGCCTGCATCCCACCGGCCTCGGCGACCGGGCGCGCCGCGGCGTCGGGCACTTCGCCTTGCCGGGCCTGCTGAAGCGCATCGTCTGCGGCACGCTGACCGATGCGCCGCTGATCAGCGCGATGGCGCTGCGCGACGAGGTCGAGGCCTATTCGATGCCGCAGGGCGTGACGAGCCAGCTCATGCGCGAGATGGCGGCCGGCCGGCCCGGGCTGATCACGCGCACGGGGCTGCACACCTTCGTCGATCCGCGGCTCGGCGGCGGGCGGCAGAGTCCGTCGGCGAAGGAGGACCTCAGCGAGATCGTCACCCTCGGCGGCGAGGACTACATCTGGTTCAAGCCGCACAGGATCGACGTGTGCTTCCTGCGCGGCACCACCGCCGACGAGGACGGCAACATCTCCATGGAGCAGGAGGCGGTGTTCCTGGAGATGACGTCGATGGCGCAGGCCGCGCACAACCAGGGCGCGCCGGTGGTGGTGCAGGTCAAGCGCATCGCGCGCGCCGGCACGCTGCCGGCCAAGACCGTGAAGATCCCAGGCATGCTGGTGGATTTCGTGGTCGTCGAGCCCGGCCAGTGGCAGACCTACGAGACCGAGTACAGCCCGGCCTATGCCGGTGAGCTGAAGATCCCGCTGACGGACATCCCGCGCCTGCCGCTGGACGAGCGCAAGGTGATCGCGCGGCGCGCGGCGCTGGAGCTGTACGCGGGCGCGGTCTGCAACCTCGGCTCCGGCATCGCCACCGGCATCGCCAACGTGGCGGCCGAGGAGGACGCGCTCGACGCGATCGTGCTGACCAACGAGCAGGGCATGATCGGCGGCGCGCCGGCCGGCGGCAACGAGGCCGGTGCCGCGCGGAACATGGCGGCGATGATCGACCAGCCCTACCAGTTCGACTTCTACGATGGCGGCGGACTCGATCTCGCCTTCCTGTCCTTCGTGGAGGCGGATGCCGAGGGCAACATCAACGTCTCCCGCTTCGAGGGGCGGATCACCGGTATCGGCGGCTTCGTCAACATCAGCCAGGGCGCGCGCAAGGTCATCTTCTGCGGCACCTTCACCGCAGGGGGGCTCGACCTTGGCGTCGGCGGCGGGCGGCTGGACATCCGCAAGGACGGGCGGGTGGACAAGCTGGTCGCGAAAGTCGCGCAGCTCTCCTACAGCGGGCGCTACGCGGCCGAGCAGGGGCGCGAGATGATGCTGGTGACGGAGCGCGCGGTGTTCCGGCTGGAGCCGGACGGGCTGGTGCTGACGGAGATCGCGCCGGGCATCGACCTCGAGCGCGACGTGCTCGCGCGGATGGGCTTCCGGCCGCGGCTCGCGCCGGCCATCGCGACGATGGACGCCGCCTGCTTCACCGATGCGCCGCTGGGGCTGCGCGCGCGGGTCGAGGCGCGGCGTGTGCCGCACCGGTCGGCGCGGGTGCAGGCGTGGCGTGAGGCGCGGGCCTGAGGCAGGAACCTTCTTCCGCGCACGGTCGCGCCACGTCGCATCTTCTGGCATGCAGCCGGCGACCGACGGAGATTGAGCGATGCGCGAGATGACGGTGGCGATCGGCGGGCTGGGGGCGATCGGGCTCGATCTGGCCCGCGCGCTCGACGCGGGCGTGGAAGGGCTGCGGCTCGTCGCCGTCGCGGCGCGCGATCATGACAAGGCGCGCCGCAACCTCGCCGGCTTCCGCAGCGCGCCGCCACTGACCGCGCTGGAAGACCTCGGGCAGGCAGACATCGTGGTGGAGGCGGCGCCCGCCGCCGTGTTCGAGCCGATCGCCACCGCTGCGATCGAGGCGGGGCGCATCTTCGTGCCGTCCTCGGTCGGCGCGCTGCTGCCGCGCATGCATCTGGTCGCGCGTGCACGCGAGACGGGGGCGCGGATCGTGGTGCCGACGGGCGCGCTGCTCGGCCTCGATGCCGTGCGTGCGGCCGCAGAGGGCGCGGTCGACTCGGTCACGATCGAGACGCGCAAGCCGCCGCGCGGGCTCGCCGGTGCGCCGTACCTGGAGCAGAACGGCATCGAGGTGGACGGCATCACGGCCGCCACGCGCGTGTTCAAGGGCAACGCCTTCGATGCGGCACGCGGCTTCCCGGCCAACGTGAACGTCGCCGCCGCGCTCGCGCTGGCCGGCATCGGGCCGGAACGGACGATGGTGGAGATCTGGGCCGATCCGGCGGTAACGCGGAACACGCACACGATCCGCGTGGAGGCGGAAGCCGCGCGGCTGACCATGACGATCGAGAACGTGCCCAGCGAGGCCAACCCGCGCACCGGCAGGATCACGCCGCTGTCGCTGCTCGCCTGCCTGAAGGGGCTGGTGAGCACGCTGAAGGTCGGCACCTAGCGCCGGACGCCCCCGATGCTCGACACCTTCGTCTATGCCTTCGTGGCGCTGACGGTGATCTTTGATCCGCCGGGCACGGCGGCGATCTTCGTCGGCATCACGCCGCGCGACACGCTGCGCGAGCGGCGCGAGCAGGCGATCCGCGCCACCTGGGTCAGCTTCGTCGTGCTCGCCTTCTTCGCGGTCGCGGGCGAATGGCTGCTGCGGGTGCTGGGCATCGGCGTGCCGGCCTTCCAGGTCGCGGGCGGCGTGCTGCTGTTCCTGCTGTCGGCGGACATGGTGATGCAGCGCGATTCCGGCTTCCGCGCCACGGAGAAGGAACGCGCCGATGCGGAGCGGACGGAGAACGACATCTCCATCTTCCCGCTCGCCATCCCGCTGCTCGCGGGGCCCGGCGCGATGACGACGATGGTGCTGCTGCGCGGGCGGGCCGGGGACGATCCGGTGAAGCTCCTTGCCCTCGCGCTCGCGCTCGCCGCCGCGCTGGCGCTGGTGCTGGCGGCGCTGCTGGTGGCGGCGCCGCTGACGAAGCTGCTCGGCCGCTTCGGATCGGCGGTGCTGTCGCGGGTGCTGGGCGTGGTGCTGGCAGCACTTGCCGCCCAGATCGCGCTGGACGGCGTGCGCGCGGCGCTCGGCTAGGTCCCGGCC
>JBBCJT010000076.1:0-16231 GCA_037190665.1 Rhodovastum atsumiense
GACGGGGCGTATCGGCGCGCGGCTGCAGCACACCGGCCGGGACGGGGCGACGCTGTGGCAGCCCTACGGCAAGGTGAACCTGTGGCATGGGGCCTCGGGGACCGACCGTGCGCGGTTCGACGATGACGGGGTCGACAGCCGCTTCGGCGGCACGGCGATCGAGGTCGGCGGAGGCATCACCGCGAAGATCGCGTCGATGACCAGCCTGTACGCGCATGTCGACCAGACGTGGCACCTCGGCGGCGGGCGCGAGCGCACCAACGTCACGCAAGGTGCCGTCGGCATCAGGGTCAACTGGTAAGAGGCCGCCCGGTCACCGTGCCGCTGTGACCCACCTTGGCAGGTGACCTGTGCCTTTGGGATCGGGTCGCAGCCTGCGCCACCGACCTCTCCCGCAGGCGAAAAGCCCTGAGGAACGGTTGCGCCCTTCTCCCTCTCCCGCCCGGCGGGAGAGGGCCGGGGTGAGGGTGCTTCCGCCAGCACCACGGCGCGGGTTCGCCTCCGCGCAGTCTCCCTCACCCTGTCCCTCTCCCGCCGGGCGGGAGAGGGGACCTTGCGCAACGATCCTTGCCTCAGCTTCCGCAAAGCTTGCGCAGGTGGGAGAGGGGAAGGCGCTCCCTCTCCACCGCTCTCGGCGAAGAAGACCGCGGTGAGGGGGCGGCGTCATAGGCTAGTGAAGCAACGCCATCTCGTATCAGGTCACGCCTGCATCCGGCGGGACACGACCTGACAGGATATCGCGCTGTCATCCGCTACGCCTCGCAACGCCGGCCGCTTCGATAGCCCTACCCTCGCAGCCCTTACTCCGCCGCCTGCGCGACCGGTGCGGTGCCCGGCTTGCGCACCCGCAGCCGGCGGATGTTCCGTGCGTCGGCGTCCAGCACGCGGAACTCCACACCGGAGGGATGCGTCAGCACCTCGCCCTTCGCCGGCACGCGGCCCGCGAGGGTGAAGACAAGCCCGCCCACCGTGTCGATATCCGCGTTGCGTTCGTCCTCGGTGAGCACGCTGCCGAGGCGTTGCTCGAACTCCTCCACCGGCACGCGCGCATCCATGTCGATCGTCCCGTCCGCGCGGTCGGTGAAGGACGGGCGCTCCGGCTCGTCGTGCTCGTCGGAGATGTCGCCGACGATGGTCTCGACGAGGTCCTCGATCGTGACCAGCCCGTCGATGCCGCCGTATTCGTCCACCACCAGCGCCAGATGCATGCGCGCCTGACGCATCTGCAGCAGCAGGTCGAGCACCGGGATCTGCGGGGCGATCATCAGCGGCCGGCGCAGGATCGCGGCCAGCGAGAATGCCTCCGGCCGGCCGGCATAGGCGTAGACGTCCTTGATGTGGACCATGCCCACGATGTCGTCGAGCTGCTCGCGATAGACCGGAAAACGCGAATGGCCCTCCGCGCGGATCAGCGCGATCGCGGCATCCAGCGTGGTGTCGAGCTTGATCGCCACGATGTCCGCGCGCGGCACCATCACGTCATAGGCCGTGGTCTCGCGCAGGCGCAGCACGTTGGTGATCAGCGCGCGTTCCTGCCGGTCCAGCTCCGCGCCTGAGTCGGCTTCCCGGCGCTCGCCGGTGTCCTCCTCGTGCGAGCCCTGGATCAGCTCGGCGATCGCCTCGCGCGCGGTCTGCTCGGAGCGGCGGCCGAGGGCGGAGCGCAGCCGCGACAGCACGCTGGCGCGATGGCCGTTGGTGCCGCTCATGACCGCGACTTCCACGGGTTGGGCACGCGGAGCCGGGCGAGCCGCCGCGCCTCCTCCATCTCCATCCGCCGCGCCTCGCCGGGGCCGTCATGCAGATGGCCCTCGAGGTGCAGCGCGCCGTGGACGACGAGGTGCGCAAGGTGATGCGCCGGGCTGCGCCTTGCGGCACGCGCCTCCCGCGCGACGATGCCGGAGGCGAGCACGATCTCCCGCGTGGCATCGAAGGTCAGCACGTTCGTGGGCCGGTTGCTGCCGACCGCGCCGTGCGGTTGGTGGCGCGCGTTCAGCGCCTTCAGCGTCCTGTCGTCGGTCAGCACCACCTGCGCGGACACGCCGCCGAGGGCGGCGCGGGCGATGCGCACGGGATCGCGCACCAGCCTGTGCCAGCGCGGATCGAGGACCGTGACCGATTGCGGAGGTTCTTCGGCGGCTTCGCTGCTACTTCGCGGTTCCATTCTCATCGGCGGCCCGTCGGGGCCGCTCTTTCGCTCTTTCCACCTCGCGCCCGCGCTCGCGGGACGCGGCTTCGCGCGCGTCGTAGGCGTCCACGATGCGCGCAACCAACGGATGCCTTACCACATCGCGATTGCCGAAACGCATCACAGCAACGCCGGGCAGGCCTTCCAGCGTTTCAAGTGCGTCGCGAAGGCCGGATTTCACCCCGGCGGGCAGGTCGATCTGCGTCAGGTCGCCGGTGACCACCATCCGGCTGCCCTCGCCGAGGCGGGTCAGCACCATTTTCATCTGCACCGGCGTGGTGTTCTGCGCCTCGTCCAGAATCACGAATGCGTGAGCCAGCGTCCGCCCGCGCATGAAGGCGAGTGGCGCGATCTCGATCTCGCCGGACTGGATGCGTCGCAGCACCTGCTCGGCCGGCAGCATGTCGTGCAGCGCGTCGTAGAGCGGGCGCAGGTAGGGATCGACCTTGTCCTTCATGTCGCCGGGCAGGAAGCCCAGCCGCTCGCCCGCCTCGACGGCCGGGCGCGCGAGCACGATGCGGTCCACGCGGCCCGCCTGCAGCATCGCCACCGCCTGTGCCACCGCGAGATAGGTCTTGCCGGTGCCGGCCGCGCCGACGCCGAAGACCAGTTCGCTGCGTCCCAGCAGGTCCATGTAGACGGCCTGGCCCGGGGATCGCGGGGCGACCGCGCCGCGGCGGGTGCGGATCGCCGGCAGGTCGGACAGCGGCAGCCGCGGGTCGGAATCCGCTTCCGCCATCCGGATCGCCGCATCGACCTCGCCGCTGCCGAGGCTGCCACCTCGTCCCAGACGGTCCCACAATCCCTTCACCACGTCCTGCGCTGCCTCGACCTGCGGCGGCGGGCCGGTGATCACCAATCGGTTGCCGCGGGAGGCGATGCGGACGCCGAACGCCTGCTCGATGCGGGCGAGATGGCGGTCATGGTCACCGTAGAGCAGCGGCAGCAGGGCGTTGTCGTCGAACTCCAGGGTGACGGATTTGCCAGGGGCAGCTTGGGTGAGTGAGGTCAAGCGCAGGCCTTCTCCTCAAGGAGGGTTGCTGACAGGGAGTTGGGGAGGGCGGCGGTCAGTTTCATCGGCACCACCGTGCCCGCCATACCGGGACGCCCCGGCGCATGGACGGGTTGCAGCCAGGGCGAACGCCCGGCGATCTGGCCGGGATGGCGGCCGGGGCCGGTGACGAGCACGTCCACCGTCAGCCCCACGCAGCGCGCGTTGAAGTCGGCCTGCTGGGCGCGCAGCAGCGCCTGCAGCTCCTGCAGCCGCGCATCCTTCACCGCGTCCGCCACCTGCATCGGCGCGCCGGCTGCGGGCGTGCCGGGTCGCGGCGAGTACTTGAACGAATAGGCGAGCGCGAAGCCGACATCGCGCACCAGCGCCATCGTCGCCGCATGGTCGGCATCCGTCTCGCCCGGATGGCCGACGATGAAGTCGGACGACAGGGCAAGGTCGGGCCGCGCATCCCGCAGCCGGTCGGCGAGGCGGCGGTAGTCGTCGGCCGTGTGCCGCCGGTTCATCGCCGCCAGCACCCGGTCCGATCCGGACTGCACCGGCAGGTGCAGGAAGGGCATGAGTTGCGGCAGGTCGCGATGCGCGGCGATCAGGTCGTCGCCCATGTCGCGCGGGTGCGACGTCGTGTAGCGGATGCGGGCGAGGTCCGGGATCTCCGCCAGCGCCGCCAGCAGCCGCGCCAGCGACCATGTGCCGCCATCCGGCCCCTCGCCGTGATAGGCGTTCACGTTCTGCCCCAGCAGCGCGATCTCCCGCGCGCCGAGCGCGACCAGCCGCCGCGCCTCCGCGATCACGGAGGCCGCCGGGCGCGAGGTCTCCGCCCCCCGCGTGTAGGGCACGACGCAGAAGGAGCAGAACTTGTCGCAGCCTTCCTGCACGGTCAGGAAGGCGACCGGTCCCTGCGGCACGGCGTGCTCGGGCAGATGGTCGAACTTGTCCTCGGCGGGGAAGTCCGTCTCCAGCACCGCGCCCGCGCCGCGGGTGGCGCGCGCGACCATCTCCGGCAGGCGGTGATAGGTCTGCGGGCCGAGCACGATGTCCACGAACGGCGCGCGCTCGCGGATCAGCGCGCCCTCGGCCTGGGCGACGCAGCCGGCGATCGCGAGGATCATCCGCCCGCCGTCCTGCTCCTTCGCCTGCTTGAGCAGGCGCAGCCGGCCGAGTTCGGAGAACACCTTCTCCGCCGCCTTCTCGCGGATGTGGCAGGTGTTGAGGATCACCATGTCCGCGCCCTCGGGCGTGTCCGCCCCGGCATAGCCGAGGGGGCGCAGGACATCCGCCATGCGGCCGCTGTCGTAGACGTTCATCTGGCAACCCCACGTGATCACGTGCAGCCGCCGCGGGGGGACAGGGGTGGGGATCGTCATGTCCGAGGATGCTCCGCCAGTCGCGTCCGGCGATCGGCCGGCGCGGGGGGCGGAGGAATCCTCAGTCTGTCCGGGGTGGTCAAGCGCACTGGCGCCAAACCTGCCTCCTTCACACCGCGCCAAGTGTCCGGAACCGGCGCGCTCCGTGTCAAGCAAATGCGGGCGCGGGCGTGGCAGGCGGGCGGGCGACGTCGACCGGTGCGACGGCGCGGTTCTGGCGAAGCGCGGCGGCCCCGGTGGCGACCGCCTGCCAGCACGCGGCGGCGAGCGCCTTGCGGTCGGGGAAATCGTGCGGCTCCACCGGGCGGTGGAGCACGATGGTCACGCGGTAATCGCGGTGCTGCGTCAGGCGCCAGAAATGGCTGCCGATATCCATGTCCCCGTACCAGGCGAGCACCGGCCGGGTGCGCCGCCCGGCGGGCAGGCCGGACAGCAGGTCATAGACGATGGTCACCGGCTGGACGAGCGGCGGCGTCTCGCCCTCGATGGCGGAGAAGAAGGCCGACCGGAATTCCAGCACGCGGCAGCCGTCGCTGGTCGTGCCTTCGGGGAACAGGATCAGGTTGTCGCCGGCCGCCAGCCGCGCGCGCATCTCGTCGCGCTCGCGCGCCGTCTCGCCGCGCTTGCGCGAGACGAAGACGGTGCGGCCGAGGCGGGCGATGCGGCGGATGACCGGCCATTCGCCCACCTCGCGCTTGGCGACGAAGCACGCCTCCAGCACGCCGCCCAGGGCCGCGATGTCGAGCCAGGAGGAGTGGTTGCTGACGAACACCGTCGCGCGCCCCGCGGGCGCCTGCGCGATCTCGCCGATGACCCGCACGCGCAGCCCGACCAGCCGGCAAGACGTCGCCCAGAAGATTCGCGCGAACCAGATCTTCGGCCGGCCGGGCAGGGCGTGGCACACGGTCTGGAACGGGATCGCGACGAGTATCCAGAGCATGACGAGGCACATGCGGCGCGCGGCGCGGGCGGTCTTCATCAGCGTGGGCTGGCTGCCGCGCAGGAAGTCACGCTCGGCCGCCGCTTCCGCCTCCGCCATGTGCGCGCGCCAGTCCAGCGCACGCGGCGGGCGGATCAGGCGACGGGCGCGGAGGCGGCGCGGCTTGGTGTCCACGGCAGCGAATTAAGCCGCCGGCCATTGCGGCACAATGACGCGGCCATGACGGTTGCGGGGCGGCAGCGCAGGGTCAGGAAGCAGGCGGGACCATCCGGCCCAGCTTGCGGCCGCCGAAGACGTGCACGTGGAAATGCGGCACTTCCTGCCCGCCATCCGATCCGATGTTGGACAGGATCCGGTAGCCCGAGGTCAGGCCGAGCATGCCGGCGACATGGGCCACCGCCTTCCAGAACCCGGCCGACTCGGCCGCGCTCGCCTTCGCGGCGAAATCGACGAAGGAGACGTAGGCCCCTTTCGGGATCACCAGCACATGCACCGGCGCCTGCGGGTTGATGTCGTGGAAGGCGAGGGCGTGCTCGTCCTCGAAGACCTTCCGCGCCGGGATCTCGCCGCGCAGGATGCGGGCGAAGATATTGTTGCTGTCGTAATCCATCAGGGAATCTTCGTGGACTTCACGCCGAAGGCAAGCCGCACCGTGCGGGGGCGGGCTGCCTTCTCGGCGATGCCGCTGATGCCCTCGCGCCGCTGCAGCTCCGTCCAGATCTCGGCCGGCTCGATGCCCGCATCCACCCACAGCACGATCAGGTGGTAGAGCACGTCCGCGCTTTCGCCGATCAGCGCCGTGCGGTCGCCGCGCACCGCCTCGATGAGGCACTCGACGGCTTCCTCGCCGAATTTCTGCGCCACCTTCTCCCGCCCGCGGGAGAGCAGCCGCGCCGAGTGGCTGGTCTCGATATCGCCGCTCTTGCGCGACATCACGACGGCATGAAGCCGGTCGAGCACCGCGGGGGACGGGCCGAGCGCGAGCAGCGGCGGGGCCGGGACGGCGGCGAGCTTCCGCAGCGCCTTCTTCTTCGGCTTGAGCGGCTTCTTCGGCTTGGCGCGGGGCGCCTTCTTCTGCTTGTCGGGAGACTTGGCCATCAGGCTGCCTGCTGCGTCCGCCGCACGGGCAGGCCGGCCTGCGCGAGCGCCTCCTTCACCTGGTCGATGGTGAAGGTGCCGAAGTGGAAGACGCTCGCCGCGAGAAGGCCGGTTGCCCCCGCCTCGGCGCCCTCGACGAAATGCTGCAGCGTGCCGACGCCGCCGGATGCGATCACCGGAACGCGCACGGCAGACGTCGCCGCGCGCAGCAGATCGAGGTCGAAGCCGGTGCCGGTGCCGTCGCGGTCCATCGAGGTCAGCAGGATCTCGCCCGCGCCGCGCGCGGCGACGTCGCGGCACCAGGCGATGGCGTCGATCCCCGTGCCGCGCCGTCCGCCATGGGTGAAGACCTCCCAGCCGCCGGCATCGGTGCGGCGCGCATCCACCGCGACGACGACGCACTGGCTGCCGAATTTCGCCGCCGCCTCGTTCACCAGTTCGGGCCGGGCGACGGCGGCGGAGTTCATGCTGCACTTGTCGGCGCCGGCGAGCAGCAGGCGTCGCATGTCCTCGGTGCTGCGGATGCCGCCGCCCACGGTCAGCGGCAGGAAGACACGCGCGGCGGTGCGGGCGACGACATCGACGATGGTGTCGCGGTTCTCGTGGCTCGCGGTGATGTCGAGGAAGGTGAGCTCGTCCGCGCCGGCGCGGTCATAGACCACCGCCTGCTCGACGGGGTCGCCCGCATCGCGCAGCGAGACGAAGTTCACGCCCTTCACGACGCGACCGTCCTTGACGTCCAGACAAGGGATGACCCGCAGCTTCAGCACCCACACCACCCTTCGCAGCGAAAGCAATGAGGGAAGGAATCGCGTTCCCGCAAGCGCAGACCGCGCAGAACTGAAATCACGCGCGGCGGCATGCGGATGACACGGCAGGTCATCCGCAATCGGTGGCCGGAAGGCGGACCGATCAGGTGTCCGGCTTGTCGTCCTCGGGGACCGAGTGCACGCCGCCCGCCTTCTTCCGCTTGCGCGATTCGGCGGCGTAGGCACCGCGTTTGCGGTTCGCCATCGTGTTCGGCCGGACCACGGTGTGCTCGTAGGCTGCCCAGTCGTCCTCGGTGAGCTGGTCGAGCCGGGCGACCACCCGGTAATCGTTCAGCAGCCGGTCGTCATAGACGTAGTTCGGCACCGGCTGGGCGAGCAGCATCGGGAAATCGGCCTTGAACTCCACCGGCACATGGGTCCGCGTCAGCCGCAGGTTGCTGATGACGGGGCCGAACCAGTGGTCGGTCTCGACGATCCCCTCATAGGGTTCCCACCCGCCCGGCCGGGCGATGTTCGGCAGCCAGCGGAACAGCAGCGCCCAGCCCGGCGCGGTGCGGGCGACGAGGCCGGTCCAGATCTGCACCAGCCCGGGCTCCGGCAGGGCTGCGAGGAAGGGCGGGGAGTAGCCCTTGATGTGCTCGGGGGCGACTTCGTCGAAGCGGGGGCGGAAGTCCGGGAACTGCACGGCCTTGAGCGGCAGCCACCCGCCCGATCCGGAGAAGGACCAGAAGACGTCGGCCCCGTCCCAGACCAGCGAGAAATCCATCGGCGGGAACAGGTACCAGCCGAAGCCGGAAGCGACCCGGGCTGCCTCGCAGTAGCGGAAGGCGCGGGTCGGCAGCGTGCCGGCGGCGGCCTGATCGGCCCGCTGCGGCGGACGCGCCTGTTCGATGAAGCGGTAGAAGGTGACGAGGGGGCCGTCGCGCTCCGTATCAGCGTGCGGCGCGGAACCGGGATCGGCGTTCATGGGCTGTGCTCCTGGGGGCGGACGCACGAACCGCTCCGGAGAAGCCCACTCCGGAGCGGGTGTCCGTAAAGCCTGTCTAGCAGATCAGAGGGCCGGAGCGTAGCCGCCGAGCCGCACCTTGCCCTCGTCCTTGATGGAGGCCGGGGCCAGGGCCGGAGCGTAGCCGCCGAGGCGAACCTTGCCTTCGTCCTTGATGGAAGCCGGGGCCAGAGCCGGGGCGTAACCGCCGAGCCGCACCTTGCCCTCATCCTTGATGGAGGCCGGGGCGAGCGCCGGGGCGTAGCCGCCGAGGCGAACCTTGCCCTCGTCCTTGATGGAAGCCGGGGCCAGAGCCGGAGCGTAACCGCCGAGCCGCACCTTGCCCTCGTCCTTGATGGAGGCCGGGGCCAGAGCCGGGGCATACCCGCCGAGGCGGACCTTGCCCTCGTCCTTGATGGAGGCCGGGGCCAGGGCCGGAGCGTAGCCGCCGAGGCGAACCTTGCCCTCGTCCTTGATCGAGGCGGGAGCCAGCGACGGGGCGTAACCGCCGAGGCGGACCTTGCCCTCGTCCTTGATCGAGGCCGGGGCGAGCGACGGGGCGTAACCGCCGAGCCGCACCTTGCCTTCGTCCTTGCCTTCGTCCTTGATGGAGGCCGGCGCCAGCGACGGAGCGTAGCCGCCGAGGCGAACCTTGCCTTCGTCCTTGATGGAGGCCGGCGCCAGCGACGGAGCGTAGCCGCCGAGGCGCACCTTGCCTTCGTCCTTGATGGAAGCCGGGGCGAGCGACGGGGCGTAGCCGCCGAGCCGCACCTTGCCCTCGTCCTTGATCGAAGCCGGGGCGAGCGACGGGGCGTAGCCGCCGAGCCGCACCTTGCCCTCGTCCTTGATCGAAGCCGGGGCCAGCGACGGGGCGTAACCGCCGAGGCGGACCTTGCCTTCGTCCTTGATGGAAACCGGGGCCAGGGCCGGAGCGTAACCGCCCAGCCGCACCTTGCCCTCATCCTTGATGGAGATCGGGGGCAGAGCCGGGGCGTAGCCGCCGAGGCGAACCTTGCCGAAGTCCTTCACGGAAGCAGGGGCGAGAGCGACGGACATGGCAGGCTCCTCGAGTTAAGCTAGCAGTTGATTAAGGTTGGGTCTCACTGACCCGGTGGTTGCATGTTTAGCGGTCAGTCGTTAACTGACAGTTAACGATTTAAGCTGCTGAGCGGGCTTCGGACAGAGTAAGCATTTGTCATCGACTTGCCTGCAATAGGCCCGTTAACAGAATGTTAACCTTTTTGGCCTGATTATTGGGACATTAATCTTATTCCGGAAAGATTTTCGCGATCAGTTTCCCATGGCACGCAATTCGAAATGCCAATCGTCCCATCGGTGACGGCCTGTGGCCGATTCCCTGCACAGAAATCACGATCGTTAACGGCGAACTCACGCGCTACCGCAGACCAGACCCGATTAAGGATTAGGGCACGGGTGGGCGTTCACGCTGCGCCCCCCTCAGGAGGCGTCGGGCGATGAGCGGCGTAGTCTACCTGGTATCGCATCCGAAGGCCGGAAGTGACGTGCTGCTCCGCGTGCTCGAGGCCGCACAGCGCTACATCGCCTGCCACGCCGACCTCGCCGTCCCGTCCGATGCCCAGGTCGCCCCGCTCGCCGATCTTCAGCGGTCTTTCAATGACTTGCAGGCCGCGGTGCGGGATATGAACCGCCATTTCAGCGAAGACGATGGCCGCACGATGCTCGATGCCCTCGCAGCGTGCGGCGACTGCGGGCCTGCGCTTGCTGTAGCGCGCTAGCCCGCACTCCGGTCCGGACCGTTCCCTCCCCCACGGTCCGGACCGCCCGGCTTCCTCCCGGCCTATTGATGAATGGTGCAGTGCGTGAACGGACGTTACTGTCCCGTCGTGGTTGCAAACGTTGACGATATCGCGCCGCCCTTCGCCCGCACGATCGGAGGCTACCGGGTCCGGCTGCGGCTGATCGGCGAGATGGGTGCGTGGAATCTGGCCGGTTCCTCGGTCCTGCCGAGGAACCGCAAGACTCGGGCCCTGCTCGCCATCCTCGCCCTCTCGCCCCCCGGCCCCGTGCTGCGGACCCGGCTGGCCGAGCTGCTCTGGAGCACGCGCGGCAGCGAGCAGGCGCGCATGTCCCTGCGCCAGGCACTCCATGAACTCGGGGTCGTGCTGGCCACGTCCGGCGACCCGGTCATCCGTGCCACCCGCCATCACCTCGCGCTGCGGCCCGGCACCGTCTGGGTCGATGCGCAGGAAGGGGTGGGCGTCCGGCCGCAGGCGGCGGTGCTCGACCTGCTCGACGGCGAGTTGCTGGAGGACCTGCGCGACCTCGATCCCGCCTTCGATAGCTGGCGACGGGCCGAGAACGAGCGCATCCGCGACCGCGTCCGCGCGGTGGCCGAGGCGCTGGTCGGCTCTACCGATCCGGCCGAGAGCCAGCTTGCCGCCGAACGCCTGCTGGCGATGGAGCCGGCGCACGAGCCGGCCTGGCAGGTCGTCATCCGCCGCCACGTCGCGCGCGGCGACCGCGGCCTTGCGCTGGCCGCGCTGGAACGGGCCCGCGCCGCGCTCGCCCCCGTGGGCGGCGCCTCCCCCGAGACGGAGGCGCTTGCCCAGTTGCTGCGCTCCGGTCCTGCCGAGCCCCCGCCGGTCCCGGTCCAGCAGGAGGAGGAACCTCGCCCCCCGCGCCGGATGGTCGCGCGCGGCGCGCGCGTCGGCGTCCCGCCGCTGCGCGCCATCGGGGGCGAGCCGGACGATCATTTCTCCATCGGCCTCGCCGAGGAGATCACCACCGCGCTCGCCCGCTTCCGCTGGCTGCCGCTGGTCGCCACCGGCAGCCTCGCGCGGCTGGCCGAGGCGGGCAGCGATCCGGCCGCGCTGCGGCGGGATTACGGACTCGACTTCCTGCTGGACGGGACGGTCCAGCGGGCAGGGGGGCGGGTGCGGATCACGCTCCGCCTGCTCGACCTGAACGCGGACGGGGAGATGGTCTGGGCGCAGCGCTTCGACCGCGCGGCGGACGACATCCTGACGCTGCAGGACGAGATCGCCGCCGAGGTCGTCGCCCGCGTCGATCCGGAGATCCTGCTCATCGAGGCCCGGCGCGCCGGCTCCCGCCCCGCCGCCAGCATGGGCGCCTACGACCTGCTGCTGCGCGCGATCCCGCTGATGTACCGGCTCGAACCGGCGGGCTTCGCCGAAGCCGGCGAGTTGCTGCGCGCGGCCACCGACATCGAGCCGGACTACGCCGCCCCCTACGCCTGGTACGCCTACTGGCACGTGTTCCTGATCGGCCAGGGCTGGACCGGCGACAGCCGCCAGGCGATGGAACATGCCGCCGCGGCCGCCGAGCGGGCGGTGCGGCTGGATCCCGCCGATGCCCGCGGGCTGACCATCGCCGGCCACGTCCGCGCGTTCATGCACCGGCGGCTGGAGGAGGCGGTGGCACTGCATTCCCGCGCCCTGACGCTCAACCCGAATCTGCCGATGGCGTGGATGTTCTCCGGCGTGACGCTTTCCTATCTCGGCCGCCATGCCGAGGCGCTCGGCCGGATGGAACGCTACAAATGCCTCTCGCCGCTGGATCCGCACGCCTTCTTCTTCGACGGCATGATGATGCTGCCGCACCTGCTGACGGGCGCACACGACAGGGCCGCCGAGATCGGCCGGCAGGTGACCGAGCTGCAGCCCGGCCTCAGCGCCGCCTACAAGCCCTACCTCGCCGCCCTCGGCCATCTTGGGGCCCTGGACGAGGCGGCCGAGGCGAGGCGGCGGTTGCTCGCGCTGGAACCCTGTTTCACGATCCGCGCCTATCTGGACGGCAGCCCTCTGGTGCGGGCGGAGGACCGGGAACACTTCGCCGCGGGGCTGCGGCTGGTGGGGCTGCCGGACGGGTGATACGCCTATTCCTGTCTTGATCTGCATCCGCCGGTTGTGGATGGTGACACGTGGGGAGCTTCGCCAAGCCACCTGAGAACGTTTCGCCGCTGGCCGCCCCGGGGCTGCAGACAACCGCGTGGCCGCGCTTCGGTCATCGCCGGAAATTCGATCCGAAAGCCTATCAACTTCTGCTTTCCGCCATCCCGGCGATCTTCCGGCTCGACCGTGACGAATACCTGCAGGCGGGCCGGGATCTGGCTGAAGCCGTCGCGATCGAGCCGGAGTACGGCGCGGCCTCGGCCTGGTACGCCTACTGGCACATCTTCCTCGTCGGCCAGGGCTGGAGCGACAATCCGCGCGCGGCGATGGAGGCGGCGATGGAGGCGGCGGAGAACGCCGTCCGCCTCGATCCGTTCGACGCCAAGGCGTTGACCATCGCCGGCCACGTGCGCGCCTTCCTGCATCGCCGGCTGAACGAGGCTGCCGCGCTGCACGAGCGCGCGCTGGCGGTGGACCCCAACCTGCCGATGGCCTGGGCGTTCTCCGGCGTCGCCCTGTCCTACAGCGGCATGCAGGCGGAGGCGCTGGACCGGCTGGACCGCTACAAGCACCTCTCGCCACACGATCCGCACGCCTTCTTTTTCGACGGCGCGATGATGCTGCCGCGGCTGCTGCTCGGCCGCTATGCGGAGGCGGCGGCGATCGGCCGGCGGGTCATCGCGCTCAAGCCCGGACTGTCGGCGTCCTACAAGCCGTACATCGCCGCGGTCGGCCATATCGGCGACCGCGATGCGGCGGGCGCCGCGCGGGACCGGCTGCTGGAACTGGAACCGGCCTTCACCGTCGCCCGCTTCCTGGACGTCGCCCCCTTCGCGGAGCAGCGGGACCGGGAGCATTTCGCGGACGGCCTGCGCCGCGCGGGTATCCCGGAGCATTGATGCGGCGGAGTCTTGCCGGTGAGAGGACATCGGCAAGGGGAATGGCATCCGCGTTTTTCGGGTCGGTGGTGCGTCCCTCACGCCCGTCCTGCCTGCTTGCTGAGAGGTTGAGGCAAGGAGCGTCTCGCAACGTCCCCCTCTCCCGCGTGGCGGGAGAGGGAGGGGCCCGCGCTTGCGCGGGAGGGTGAGGGGCGTTCGTGGAGGCGAGACCTCACCGTCGCGCTGGCGGAAGCACCCTCACCCCGGCCCTCTCCCGCAGGCGGGAGAGGGGGCGCGGGAGCGAGGTTGTGCTTCTTCCTCAAAAGTAGAGGCCGTTGCGCACGCCGGAGAAGAGAGAAGGGAACGTCGCGAACGTTGCGCAAAGCTCCCGCCCGTGGATGAGGGCGCGATATCGCCGGCGTGACCTGCCGGAATCAGCCCAAACGCGGGCCGCTACGGGTCAGGCCGCGAGGGCCAGCGCGTCCTCGGGCAGAAGTCGGCCGTCGTACAGCGCGCGGCCGAGCACGGCACCGGCGATGCGCGGTTCGGCGCTGCGCAACGCGGCGATGTCCTCCGCGCCCGCGATGCCGCCCGAAGCGATCACCGGCGTCGCCACGCGCCGCGCGAGCGCCGCCGTCGCCTCGACATTCACGCCGGTCAGCATCCCGTCGCGGGCGATGTCGGTGAAGATGATCGCCGCCGCGCCGGCATCCTCGAAGCGCACCGCCATCTCGGTCGCCTCCACCTCGCTCGTCTCCGCCCAGCCTTCGGTCGCCACGCGGCCGTCGCGCGCATCGATGCCCAGCACGACGCGGCCGGGAAAGGCGCGGCACGCCTCGCGCACCAGCGCGGGGTTCTTGACCGCCACGCTGCCGAGGATCACCCGCGTCACCCCGGCTTCCAGCCACGTGGTGATCGCGGCCATGTCCCGCAGCCCGCCGCCGAGCTGCACGGGCACGCTGACGGCGGCGAGGATCGCGGCCACCGCACTTGCATTGGCGCTGCGGCCGGCAAACGCCCCGTTCAGGTCCACCACGTGGATCCAGCCGAAACCCGCCGCCTCCCACGCGCGCGCCTGTGCGGCGGGGTCGTCGGCATAGACCGTCGCGTCCTGCATCACGCCGCGCTTCAGCCGCACGCAGGCGCCGTCCTTGATGTCGATCGCGGGATAAAGCGTGAAGCCGGCCATCATTCCACCGGATCGAGGCGGCGTCCCGACTTCGCTTCCAGCATCTTGTAGTAGTAGAAGCCGCGCACCGTCCGCCCGTCGACGCGCGCGTAGGCCGGATGGGTGCCCCAGCGCACGTAGCCGAGGCTCTCGTACAGCGCGATCGCCGCCACGTGCGTCTCCCGCACGTCGAGGTTGAGCACGTGATAGCCGAAGGCGCGGGCGCTTTCCTCGACGCGCCGCGTGATCATCCGGGCGAGGCCGTGGCCGCGCGCATAGGGCGCCACGAACGCGTGCGTCAGCGTGGCGGCGAAGGCCTGCGCCTCGTTGTTGCGCGGCGGGCGGACAAGCTGCGCGGCACCGACGATCCGGTCGTCGAGCCGGCCGATGAACAGCTCCCGCTCCGGCACCAGCAGCACGCCGCGGAACCAGCGCTCCATCGCCGGGCGGCCGGGCGGGTGCAGCCAGCCGAAGCCGCCACCCTCGATCACCGCCGCATCGGCGGCCTCGCAGAGCGCCTCCAGGTCGGTGTCGTCGATATCGGTGATCCGCTCCACGGCGAGGCGTGGCGTAACCTTGGGCTGCGGGATGCTCATCATGGCTCCCAGCGCAGGAAGTTCGCGAGCAGACGCAGCCCCGTCCGCTGCGACTTCTCGACATGGAACTGCGTGCCGGCGCGATTGCCGGACGCCACCATGGCGACGATCTCGCCGCCGTACTCCGTCGTCGCGATCACTTCGGCAGGGTCCGCTCCGGCCAGCGCATAGGAGTGCACGAAGTACACGTGGTCGCCCGGCTGCAGCCCGTCCAGAAGCGGATGGGCGCCGGGTGTGAACTGCAGCACATTCCAGCCCATCTGCGGCAGGCGGAGACCTTCGGCCGGCATCTGCGCGATGTCGCCCTTCACCCAGCCGAAGCCGGGCGTGACCGCATGTTCCAGTCCGCGTTCGGCCATCAGCTGCATGCCGACGCAGATGCCCAGGAACGGCGCGCCGGCATCGGTGCGGGTGCGGATCGCCTCCGTCATCCCGGGCACGGCGGCGAGCCCGGCGGCGCAGTCGGCGAAGGCGCCCTGGCCGGGCAGCACGATGCGGTCGGCGCGGGACACTGTCTCCGCGTCGGCGGTGATGGTCACCTCGGCGGCGATGCCGGCGTCGTCGGCCGCACGCGCCAGCGCACGCGCCGCCGAGGCAAGGTTGCCCGACCCGTAGTCGACGACGGCGACCTTCATGCGGTGCGCGCGGACAGGTCCGGCCGCCGGGCGAACAGCCGCGCCCAGGCTGTGTCCTCGTCACGCCCGGTGATCACGTGCACCAGCGCGTAGCCGCGGCGGCGGAGCTGCCAGCGCAGCAGGTCGCGCCCGTGCAGCCCCGCGAGCACCGCGGCGGCGAGGCCGACCGGCGCCAGGACCACCGGCGGCAGCAGCGCGGCGAGCCCGATCTCGGCCGCGATCCACAGCAGGCCGGGGATCCAGGCGCGATGGACCAGCAGCCACAGCCCGCGGAACAGGAACGCGCCCCACGACCAGCCCTCCCGCAGCAGCACGGGGCTGCCGGTCTCCCGCAGGTGCACGGTCCAGACCCTCACAGCGCCCCCTTGGTGGAGGGGATCGCGTTACCCAGCCTCGGGTCGAGCGCCACGGCGGCGCGCAGCGCACGGGCAACCGCCTTGAAGCAGGCCTCGGCGACGTGGTGGGCGTTGCTGCCGGCCTTCTGGGTGAGGTGCAGCGTGATGCCGGCGTTGAAGGCGAGCGCGCGGAAGAACTCCTCGAACAGCTCGGTGTCCATCTCGCCGATCTTCGGCGCGCCGAAGCGCACCGACGAGGCCAGGAAAGGCCGGCCGGAGATGTCCACCGCCGCCTCCACCAGCGCCTCGTCCATGGGCACCACCGCATGGGCGAAACGGGCGATGCCGCGCTTCTCGCCCAGCGCGCGG
>JBBCJT010000077.1:0-4680 GCA_037190665.1 Rhodovastum atsumiense
GACGCGGGAGAGTAGGTCGCCGCCAGGTCCTCAGGACGGATCATCAACACACTCACCACACCCACGCGGGGTGGAGCAGCCCGGTAGCTCGTCAGGCTCATAACCTGAAGGTCCCAGGTTCAAATCCTGGCCCCGCAACCAGATCCCGAGAAAACATATCGACTGGCGGCAGAGACGGAATGTCTCTGCCACTGCGCGACATGCTCGCCGCCGATTGATGGCGGCCCCGGACGGGGTGTAGGCCAGCGCCATGACCCGCGCCCCCTACGCGGTCCGGCCCGAGGCATCCCGCGGCCGGCTGCACCCGGAGCCAGAGAGCCCCTCGCGCAGCCCGTACCAGCGCGACCGCGACCGCGTCATCCACGCGAGCGCCTTCCGCAAGCTGCAGTACAAGACCCAGGTCTTCGTCAATCACGAAGGCGATTTCTTCCGCACCCGGCTGACCCATTCGATCGAGGTCGCGCAGATCGCCCGCTCCATCGCGCGCGAACTGGCGCTGGACGAAGATCTGACCGAGGCGCTGGCGCTCGCGCACGACCTCGGCCACCCACCCTTCGGCCATGCGGGGGAGGAGGCGTTGCAGGCGGTGATGAAGCCCTTCGGCGGCTTCGATCACAACGCCCAGTCGCTGCGCGTGGTCACGCTGCTGGAGAGTCGCTACGGCGCCTTCGACGGACTGAACCTGACCTGGGAGACGCTGGAAGGGCTCGCCAAGCACAACGGCCCGGTGCGCCGTCCGCCCGGCTACATCGCCGAATACGACGCGCGCCATCCGCTGGAACTGTACAGCCATGCCTCGGCCGAGGCGCAGGTCGCGGCGCTGGCCGACGACATCGCCTATCACAGCCACGACCTCGACGATGGCGTCCGCGCGGGGCTGTTCGCGCTCGATGAGGTGCGCCACCTGCCGATCGCCGCCTCCGCGCTGGAGCAGGCGCGGATGGTCAGCCTCGACATGCCGCCCGCGCGGCTGCGGCACGAGACCATCCGCCGCGTCATCAACGCCATGGTCACCGATCTGGTCAGCGAGACGCGCCGGCGGCTGGCGAAGCTCGATCCCGCGGATGCGGATGCGATCCGCCGCGCGCGCCAGCCCGTGGTCGGCTTCAGCCCGCCGATGGCCGAGGCCAATGTCGCGATCAAGGAATACCTGTTCGCGCACATGTACCGCCACTGGCGCGTCAGCCGCATGGTCGCGAAGGCGAAGCGCGTGACGGAGGACCTGTTCCGCCTGCTGCACGCCGACCCCATGCTGCTGCCCGATGACTGGCGCAACCGCGCCGGCGAGGCGGGCGGCCCGCGCGCGGCCTTCCTGGTCTGCGACTACATCGCGGGGATGACGGACCGCTACGCCGCCGACGAGCACCGGCGGCTGACCGACATCTCCGTGCCCGGATAACCCACGCCTTCGCACCGGAGCCCTGAAGATGGCCGACCTGTCCGCCTTTCCGATCACGCGACGCTGGCCCGCCGCCCATCCTGATCGCATCCAGCTCTACTCGCTGCCCACGCCGAACGGCGTGAAGGTGTCGATCGTGCTGGAGGAGCTGGGCCTGCCGTACGAGCCGCATCTGGTGGACATCGGCAAGAACGAGAGCTGGACGGAGGAATTCCTCTCGCTCAATCCCAACGGCAAGATCCCGGCGATCATCGATCCCGACGGTCCGGGCGGGAAGCCGCTGGGGCTGTTCGAGTCGGGCGCGATCCTGCTCTACCTCGCCGACAGGACCGAACGGTTGATCCCCGCCGATCCCGCCCGGCGGCAGGAGGCGATCCAGTGGCTGTTCTTCCAGATGGCCGCGGTGGGACCGATGTTCGGCCAGCTCGGCTTCTTCCACAAGTTCGCGGGCCGCGAGATCGAGGACAAGCGGCCGCTGGAACGCTACCGCGCGGAGAGCGAGCGCCTGCTGCGCGTGCTGGAAGGCCGGCTCGCGGGCCGCGCGTGGATGATGGGCGATGAGTTCACCATCGTGGACATCTCCCTGCTCGGCTGGGTGCGCAACCTGATCGGCTTCTACGAGGCGCGGGAGCTGGTGCGGTACGACGAGCTGAAGGCGGTCCCGGCGTGGCTGGACCAGTGCCTCGCGCGGCCGGCGGTGCAGCGCGGGCTGGCGATTCCGAGACGCGACTAGCAGGCCGCCGGATCGAGATCCGCGATCCAGACGGCTGTATCCCCGCGTTGCGTCCTCTGGCCGGCACGTTGCACCGGCAAGCCGGGCGCACCGAACGCGCGCCCGGCGAGATGCGCGGGCAGAACTGGTGTCTCATACCGGCCAGCCTTTCGGCTGCCCCCCAATGAGTCTTCATTTTGCGCGCAGCCGCCACGCCAACCCTGCACGCCGATACCGTTCGCCTCGCCGATGAAAAGGTCATCGGCAAGGCTCGGCGGTATCAGGCCGCGTTCCGCCTGACGCGCAGGAGAACGGTGGCGATGATGAGAATGTGGAGGACGACCGCCAGACCCAGCGCCGCAATATGAAAGCCGGCGCCAACCGGCCCGATCGCGAATATCGTCCATAGGCTGAGAGGCAGGAACACGATCAGCGACGTCACCAGCCCGGGATTGTAGCTGCGGAAGTGCGCGGCGGCGCCGATGTGGGTGATGCCGTTCAGGAGCATCGCATAGGGAGCCACCAGCCCGAACCCGGCACCCCAGAGATATGCCGCATAGAGCGCCGCCAGATTGAGACCCCAGACGACGGGAATGTTTATGACGAGGACGGCTGCGACGCTGAGCGCGTTCCGGCCGCCGAAGACCCGCTGATTGACGAAGGTACGGAAGCGATCCCCCGTATGCTCCTCGACCTGGTGGACCATGTAGCCCGGGCTGTGAAGGAATATGAGCACGAGCGGCAGGGCATAGGCCGCGTGCAGTAACGGCAGGATGGCGAGAAGCGCTGCCGCCATGAACCCGGCTGCCGCCACCCAACGGCTCGCAAGCCACATCTTCAGATCCTGCATCGATACCTGCCTCGACTGGAAGAACGATGGCCGCCTGTGGCGATGTCGACATCCTCACGACTGGCAGGCATCCAGCGCGAGTCCGGGCGGGGCGAGGATGCTATCCCCCGGCACCTTCCGCCCGGACCAGTCCACCAGCGTCCTCACCATCGCCGGCGCATGCGACGGATCGTCCGCGTACTGACCGAGTTCCGACAACCGCAACGCAACGCTGAGCAGGTGGATGCGCGCACGGTCCAGCCGCCGCCCCGTCAGGCGGCCATAGGCGGTGACGATGCGTGTCGTCAGATCCGGATCGACCCAGTCGGAGTAGATGAACTCGCGATGCAGCGGCCCGAAGCCGGCATCGGCGAAGTCGTACAGCCCGTTGAGCACGCCGCGCGCATGATCGAAGGCCATGTTCCAGCCATGCCCGTCGAAATACCCAAACCGCGTGCCGAGCGGATCGGGCGGCAGCGCGGCCCAGGCGGCGGCCGTGCGTTCGGCGAAGGCGCGCAGCGTCTCCGGCAGCACCGGCCACGCACGCCGCAGCGCATCCTCCGGCGCGAGCCACGGCGAAACCTCGCCCGCCCCGGCCGCCGCGAAGCGGTCCTGATCCATGGCGTGGAGTTCCGCATAGAACCGCGCCATCGCGCTCGCGAGCCCGCCGCGCTGTGCCTCCGTCAGCTTCGCGTAGTCCGCCGCCAGAAGATGTTCGCCCGGCAGCTTTCCGTGGCGGGAGAACAGCGGCGGGCCGTCATGTAGTGACAGCGCCGGCACACGCATGGTCACGGCCGGGCCGATGAGGGCCAGCAGCCGCGCCTCGCGCATCAGCCCGGCGCGCGCCGTCTTGGACTTCGGAAACTTGAAGATGGCGCGCCCGTCCGCATCGAGCGCGACGCTGTCCCAGCCGGCGGTCAGCGGCGTGAAGGTCGCGTCGCGCAGCTCCGGAAAGCACGCGACGACGACGGCCTTCAGCCGCTCGACCTCAGCCGCGGCGAGGGTCAGAGCGCCTCGCCGGCGCCCGTGCCCTCATGCGGCGTCGGGAAGCACCACTCCTCGCCGCGCGCGGTGGTGATGTATTCCGGCCAGCGCAGGTCCACCGGCGGATCGAAATCCTTCGGCAGCAGCGGCCCCACCCAGTCCGTGCCGCCCACGCCGCCGCCGGTCCGCTCGCGGAACTCGGCCTGCGCGGCATCCAGCGCCCCGGGCTTGGCGGCGAGGTCCACCAGCGTCAGCGCCATCGTCTTCGCCGCGACGAACATCCCCGGATCCACCGCCCCCGGCAGCCCGCCGAGCGCGTTGTACGTCCAGTTCGGGTACGCATAGCCGGCCGAGGGCGCGCGCAGGCGCGGCCGCGCGGCGAGCAGCCGCACGGTCGGGCAGTGCCAGCAGAACTCCACGTAGTCGTCCGCGCTGAGATGCTGCTGCCAGGCCGGCAGCACGCGGCGCAGCCCGGCATCGTTCTCCGCCGGCGTGGTCAGCTTCGTGACCGACGCGATGAACGGGTCCGCCATCGGCTCAAGGCCGAGGTTCTTCTGGATCTCCCGGCCGAAATCGAGCGCCTCCTTGCCGTAGGTCGGCGCGCCGACTTCCTGGAGGTTCGCCCAGGTCAGCTCCGTCATCGCCGTGTTCGGCAGGCCCACGCGCGTCTTCGTCACCCAGCGCACATAGGCCTTGCACCCGGTCGCCTGCGCCGCCGCGCGCGCGTTGTTGGCGAGCACGCGCCAGATCTGCTCC
>JBBCJT010000078.1:0-14990 GCA_037190665.1 Rhodovastum atsumiense
CAGTACCTGAAGCGCCACTACAAGCTGGTGATCCTGTCGAACGTGGACAACGAGAGCTTTGCGACCAGCAACGCGCGGCTGCAGGTCGAATTCGACGCCATCTACACGGCCGAGGATATCGGCAGCTACAAGCCCTCGGAACGCAACTTCGACTACATGCTTCGCCAGCTCGAAACGATCGGTGTCGGCAAGGGTGGCATCCTGCACACCGCAGAGAGCCTGTTCCACGACCACGCACCCGCCAACCGCGCCGGCCTTGCCTCCTGCTGGATCTACCGGCGCTTCGACAAGGAGGGTTTCGGCGCCACGATGGACCCGGGCAAGACGCCGAAATACGACTTCCGCTTCAACAGCATGGCCGATCTGGCGAAGGCCCATCAGGCGGAGATGGAAGGCCGGGGATAAGGGGGCGCCGCCCCTCTTCCTCCCGTCTAGCCCGCTCCCAGCCCCGCCTTGAACCGCTGTGCAAGCGCTGCGTAATGCAGCGCGTTGCGGTCCCAGCGGGCGCGCTCCTCCGCGCTCATCACGCGCATCAGCTTCGCGGGCGTTCCGGCCCACAGCTCGTCGCGGCCGATGCGCTTGCCTGGGGCGAGCAGCGCGCCTGCGGCGAGCATGCCGCCTTCCTCGATCACCGCGCCGTCGAGCACGATCGCCCCCATGCCGACGAAGGCGCGGTTCTCCAGCGTGCAGGCATGCACGATCGCCTTGTGGCCGACGGAGACGTCGTCGCCGATCAGGCAGGGGAAGCGGTTGGCGGCAATGTGGACGATGGTGCCGTCCTGGATGTTGGTGCGCGCGCCCACGCGGATCGGGTTGCCATCCCCGCGCAGCACGCAGTGGAACCAGATCGAGGCCCCCTCGCCCACCACCACGTCGCCGATCACGGCCGCGGTCGGCGCGATCCAGGCGGTTTCGTGGATGGTCGGCGTCACGCCGTCGAGGGTGAAGATCGGTCCCTGCATCCGGTCGGCTCCTGCAAAAGCGAAGGGCGGCCCCGAAGGACCGCCCCCAGCATACCCCTACCTCCGCGCCCCGCCATGCGGGGCGAGCGCCCGAACGGGCGCCGCGGCCTCTGCCGCGAAAGCCAGGCCCGCGGATGCGGGCGCCGGCGAATGAGGCCGACGGAGACTCCGATCAGCGCTTCGAGAACTGGAAGCTGCGGCGCGCCTTGGCCTTGCCGTACTTCTTGCGCTCGACCACGCGCGGGTCGCGGGTCAGGAAGCCGGCCTGCTTGAGGATGCTGCGCAGTTCCGGCTCATAGTTGGTCAGCGCCCGGCTGATGCCGTGGCGCACCGCGCCGGCCTGGCCCGACAGCCCGCCACCGGTCACGGTGCAGAACACGTCGAACTGGTTGTAGCGGTCGGCGACCAGGAAGGGCTGCGTGATCAGCATTCGCAGCACCGGGCGGGCGAAGTACTGCCCGACCTTGCGGCCGTTGACCTGGATCTCGCCCTTGCCGGGCTTGATCCACACGCGGGCGACCGCGTCCTTGCGGCGGCCGGTGGCATAGGAACGGCCCAGCGCGTCGCGCTTGGGCTCGCGCTTCGGCGTCTCCGGCGTCACGGTGCCGGCGGCGACCGCGAGGTCCTTGAGGTCGGCGAGGGTGCCGCTGCGGGTCTCGCTCATGGACTCAGACCCTCCGGTTCTTGGTGTTGAGCGCGCCCACGTCGAGCGGCTTGGGCTGCTGGCCGGCATGCGGATGCTCGGCGCCGCCGTACACGTACAGGTGCTTCATCTGGGCGCGCTGCAGCGGCCCGCGCGTGATCATGCGCTCCACGGCCTTCACGATCACCCGCTCCGGATAACGGCCTTCCAGCCGCTCCTGCATCGTGCGGCCCTTGATGCCGCCCGCGTAGCCGGTGTGCCAGTGGAACATCGCCTGACCGAGCTTGTTGCCCGTCACGCGCACCTTGCGCGCGTTCACGATGACCACGTTGTCGCCGCAGTCCACGTGGGGCGTGAACTGGGGCTTGTGCTTGCCGCGGAGGCGGTTGGCCACGATCGTCGCGAGGCGGCCGAGCACGAGGCCCTCCGCGTCGATCAGGATCCAGTCCTTCTTCACCTCGGCGGGCTTCAGCGAAATCGTCTGCTTCATCCGAGCCGCAACCTTGTCGAAACCGGCGCGGCATGTGCCTGCGGGGCTGCGGAAAGTCAAGGCATTGCGGTGGTGGTATTTCCATACCTCATATGCGCAAGGCCACCATCCTGCTACACCGCCGGCCATGGAAACGCACCCCCACTGGATCGCCAACCGTCCGGTTCCGGCCAGCGCCCATCTCGACGTGATCGACCCGTCCGACGGCGCGCCCTTCGCGCGCATCGCCGCCGGCGGGGCCACGGAGATCGATGCCGCGGTGCGGGCGGCGCAGGCGGCGCTGGAGGGGGCATGGGGGAAGACGAGCGCGGCCGAGCGCGGCCGGCTGCTGCTCAGGCTCGCCGCCCTGATCCAGCGCGACGCCGAGGCGCTGGCCCAGGCCGAGAGCCGGGACGTGGGCAAGCCGATCCGGCAGGCCCGCGCGGACGCCGCCGCCTGCGCCCGCTACTTCGAGTTCTACGGCGGCGCGGCCGACAAGATGCACGGCGACACCATCCCCTATGCCGACGGGATGACGGTGATGTCGGTCTGGGAGCCGCATGGCGTGACCGGCCACATCGTGCCGTGGAACTACCCCATGCAGATCGTCGGCCGCTCGGTGGGCGCGGCGCTGGCCATGGGCAATGCCTGCGTCCTGAAGCCGGCCGAGGACGCCTCGTTGTCCTCGCTGATTCTGGCGAAGCTCGCCGCCGAGGCCGGCTTCCCGCCGGGCGCGTGGAACGTGGTCACCGGGCTCGGGGAGGACGCGGGCGCGGCGCTGACGGCGCATCCCGGCATCGCGCACGTCTCTTTCACCGGCAGCCCGGAGGTCGGCACGCTTGTCCAGCAGGCGGCGGCGAAGCATACGATCCCGGTGACGCTGGAACTCGGCGGCAAGAGCCCGCAGATCGTCTTCCGCGATGCCGACCTCGACACCGCGGCCGCCACGGTGATGAACGGCATCATCCAGAACGCCGGCCAGACCTGCTCCGCCGGCAGCCGCGCGCTGATCGAGGCCCCCGTGTTCGACCGCTTCGTCGGCATGCTGGCCGAGCGGTTCTCGGCGCTAGAAGCCGGGCCGGCCGAGCGCGACCTCGACCTCGGCCCGGTGGTCAACGCCGCGCAGCGGGACCGGGTGAACGGCTTCCTCGACTTCGCCCGCAGCGAGAAGCTGACCATCGCCGCCGAGGGGCGTATCGCCTCCAACGCGCCGCCGGCGGGGTTCTACGTGAAGCCGACCCTGCTCGCCGACGTGCCGCCCACGCACCGCCTCGCGCAGGAGGAGGTGTTCGGCCCGGTGCTGACCGCGATCCGCTTCACCGACGAGGCGGACGCGCTCGCGATCGCCAACGGCACGCCCTACGGGCTGGTGGCGGGCGTCTGGACCGCCGATCTCGGGCGGGCGATGCGCCTGTCGCGCGGGATCAGGGCCGGGCAGGTCTTCGTGAACAATTACGGCGCGGGCGGCGGCGTGGAGTTGCCCTTCGGCGGCGTGAAGCGGTCCGGCCACGGGCGGGAGAAGGGCTTCGCGGCGCTGGCCGGGTTCGGCGCGCTGAAGACCATCGCCATCCGGCACGGCTGACCGGACGCCACGCGCGCCGCCTGTGGCGCGCGCGGCGGCGGGCGAAGTTGCGCAAGATCAAAATTCCCGCCGCGCACACACCCTAAACGGTGCCGGAGTTTGCAGTCGTAATCGTATCGATGGGCGATCTGCGCGTCCGCACCGGAGCGGCATCCGGACGAAGCGCAGCCCCCTTCTTCTTTTGTGACAATGGATTGGTGAGACTGGCTATGAACGAAACAGAACTTAAGATCGCATCCGAATTCGGCGTTGCCCCCGACATCGTCGTTCCGGCGGCCCAGCCGCCTCCGGCGCTCCCCGCACCTTCTGCTCCCTTCGCATCGTCCGACCGTGCGTCCTTCGAGAGCACCGCCTATCCCTATCAGGACCGGATGCCCGAGCGCGCCTATCTGCGGCAGATCAAGAAGTTGCAGATCGAACTGCTGAAGGCGCAGAACTGGATCAGGCAGACCCAGCAGAAGGCCGTCGTCCTGTTCGAAGGGCGCGATGCCGCCGGCAAGGGCGGCACGATCAAGCGGTTCATGGAGCATCTGAACCCGCGCGGCGCACGGGTGGTGGCGCTGGAGAAGCCCACCGAGCGCGAGCGCGCGTGCTGGTACTTCCAGCGCTACATCGCGCACCTGCCCGCAGGCGGCGAGATCATCTTCTTCGATCGTTCCTGGTACAACCGCGCCGGCGTCGAGCGGGTGATGGGCTTCTGCACGCCCGGCGAATACCTGGAGTTCACGCGCGAGGCGCCGGAGCTGGAACGCATGCTCGTGCGGTCCGGCATCCGGCTGTTCAAGTACTGGTTCTCCGTCACCCGCGAGGAGCAGCGCCGGCGCTTCATGGCGCGCGAGACGGACCCGCTGCGCCAGTGGAAGCTGTCCCCCATCGACCGCGCGTCGCTGGACAAGTGGGATGCCTATACCGAGGCGAAGGAGGCGATGTTCTTCTATACGGACACGACCGACGCGCCGTGGACGATCATCAAGTCCGACGACAAGAAACGCGCCCGTCTCAGCGCCATCCGGCATTTCCTGACCTCGCTGCCGTATCCGGACAAGGACCGGCGGGTCATCGGCATGCCGGACCCTCTCATCGTCTGCTCGACCGCAGACGTCATCGAGCAGACGCCGGACCTTCTGGGCCGGATGCTCCACCCGGACGCGCGCCGCTCCCCCGACCGCAAGTAGCCGGCCTCACAGGGCGGCGCCGGGCCGCCCTGAACCGGGCCATCGGGAAGGGATTTGTCCTGAACGATTCCGCCCCTGCCCCGTTCATCGACAGACGCGGTCAGCGGATGGGCCCCGGAGGGCCCTTCCGACGGCATCGGTCTTGCGCCGATCGCCCCGCGCTGGCCGCATGAGAGCGCAACGGAGGCACGCCCCGATGGACAAGCTCACTCCCTGCCTGTGGTTCGCGACCGAGGCCGAGGAAGCCGTGCAGTTCTACGTCACGCTGCTGCCGGACTCCGACATCGTCCACGTGATGCGAAATCCGATGGACGGCCCCAGCGGCAAGGCAGGCACCGCCCTGCTCATCAAGTTCACGCTGGGCAGCCGGCCGTTCCTGGCGCTGAACGGCGGCGTGCCGACCGAGCGCTCCCACAGCTTCTCCTTCTCCGTGTCCTGCGATGACCAGGCGGAGGTGGACCGGCTGTGGTCGCGCCTGACGGAGAATGGCGGCGCGGAGGTGCAGTGCGGCTGGGTGACGGACCGCTACGGCTATTCCTGGCAGATCGTGCCGGAGGTCCTGCCCGTGATGCTGGCCGACCCGGACCGTGAGAAGGCCGGGCGGGTGATGCAGGCGATGATGGGCATGGTGAAGCTCGACATCGCCGCGCTGAAACGCGCCTACGACGGCGGCTAGCCGGCTAGCCTGCGCGGTTCTTCAGCATGCCGATGATCGCGGTGAGGATCGCGCCGCCCGCGCCGCCGCTGATCGCCTGCGCGATGATGCCGCCGACGCTGAGATTGCCGGACTGCATCGCCCCCATCACCGCCGGCAGCAACAGCGTGGCGATCTGGCCCAGCACCCCGCCACCGACCAGCCCGGCGATGGTGTTGCCGAGCGTGCCGAGATCGAAGTTCGACGACGCCTTGCCCACCGCATTGCCGCCGAGCGCGCCGGCAACGAGGTTGATAAGGAGCTGTTCCATCGGCTGGTCCCCGCGGATTGTTTCGCGACCATACCGCATATGGGACGGACGTCACACCCTAAGCGCAATGGCGGGCCGCCCGTCTCCGACCGACGGCTCGACACCCGGTGCGTATGACGCCACTTTCCTCGTGGGTTGTGCCGGATGATGGACCGACCACGGTGTCTTGCTCGAGGTTCCGGCAATGCATGCATTCTTCAATCCCGACCTGCCCGTCATCGGCCGGGGCTGGTCCGCACAGGCCAGCCCTTTCTCCCTGTCACCCATGATGGCCTCAGGCACAGCGGCCGGCTGATGGAACGTCTCGCGAACGGCCGCTTCATCGGCCAGCTCGTGCCCTCCTCGAACCGCACGGTGGAGCGCACGACGGAAGCGCTGCTGCGGGACTATCCCGGACTCGCCTCCTGCTACTCCCGCATCGCCTACCGGCCGGATGGCAGCGGCCAGCCGGAGGGAGGCTACGACGAGCCCGCGGTGCTGGCAGCGGCGGAGATGCTGGTCCACGCGGAGGTCGAGGCCATCTGCTGGAACGGCACCAAGGGTGCGATCGACGGCTTCCAGATCGACCGCGACCTGTGTGGCCGGATGACGGCACGGCTGGGCGTACCTGTCACCAGCGTATCGCTCGACATTCTGGAGATCCTGCGACGGCTCGGCGCAGCGAAGATCGCACTGGTCTCGCAAGGCATGGCGCCGCGTGCGCAACGCATCGCGGAGCGGTTCAGCGAACAGGGGTTCCCGACCGTCGCGGCGTGCGGCCTCGGGATCACCTCGAACCTCGAAGGCGCGAAAATCAGCGCCGGGACGCTGAACGAGGCCGTACGCGGCTGCGTGACGGAAGCTGCGCCGGATGCGGTGCTGATCTGGGGCACCAACATCCCCGGCCTGCCCGTGGTGCCGGCGCTGGAGGCGGAGTTTGGCGTCGCGGTGATCGATTCCTGCTCGGTCGGCATCTGGGGATGCCTCGCGGCCCTGGGCCTGCCCGGCACGCCGCTGGCCGCGCATGGCAGGATATTCGGCCTGCTGTAGACCTCGGGGCCGAAGCTTACTGCCGCTCTATCCCCGCACGGTCGATGATGTTGTTCCACAGGGCGATGTCGGTCTGGAGCAGACGCGCCATCTCCTCCGGCGAATTCGTGCCCGCCTCCACACCGAGTTCGAGCAGCCGTGCCTGCACCGCCGGTCTGCTGACGATCTCGCGGATATTGGCGTTGAGCAGCGCAACGGTGTCTGCCGGCGTTCCGGCCGGCGCGAAGATCGCATTCCACCCGTCCATCACGCAGTCGGGGTAGCCGCTCTCGCTGATCGTCGGCACGTCCGGCAGCAAGCGCGAACGGCGCTTGCCGGTACTGGCGAGGACACGGACCGTGCCGGCCTTGATCTCTCCGGCAGCGGCACCGTAGCTCTCGATCGCGAGATCGATATCGCGGCGTCGCAGCGCCGTCAGGACTTCCGGGCTCGTGCGGAACGGAACCAGCGTGATGGGGAGGTTCGAGGCGAGCCGGAACATCTCCCCGGTCAGATACTGGGTACTTCCCGCCGTCAGCGTGCCGATGGTGAGCGGGTCCGACGATCTGCGCCCGGCGAGGTCCGCCATACCGCGTATCGGCCCGTCGCCGGGGGCCACCAGCAGCGCGTCGAAGAATGCCATCGAGGAGACGGGCGTGAACTGCCCGACGGGATCGAATGGCAGGTTGCGGAACAGGGCCTTGCTGATGGCGGTTCCCGAGGTGAACACGATCAGCGTGTGCCCGTCCGCCGCCGCACTCGCCGCGGCCTGCGCCGCAAGCGCGCCGCCGGCCCCGGGCCGGTTGTCGACGACGACCTGCTGGCCGAGCCGGTCGCCCAGCTCCTGCGCCACGGTGCGCACGATGATGTCCGCGAGCCCGCCGGGCCCGAAGCCGATGACGATCCGGATCGGGCGGGTCGGGTAGGCCAGGGCGGCCCCGGAGGCGAGGCCGACGGCGAGGCCGGATCCGAGCAGGCAACGACGCGTCAGTCTCGCCTTCTGAGCCATGAGCATCGCCACTTCTCTCCCCGATCGGACGCCGTCTCGCGGCTGTCCGCTTGTGTAAGCAGGCCTCACGCTAGCGCCGCGCCTTCGTTCCGGTCCACAGCGCGCCGTCCGGATCTGACCCGCGGGACGTGCCGCCGCTTGTCCGGCCCTCGCGAACCCGATGGCGCCCCTTCTACGTTGCCCTCAGGGCTGGGATAGTCCGCCCATGGACAAGCCACGCCCGCACGGCCTCGCCCGCAACGCCGCCGGCTATGGCGACACGGATTTCGCGCTGTACCTGCGCCGGTCCTTCGCCAAGTCGATGGGCTACTCCCAGCGCATGCTGGACAAGCCCGTGATCGGCATCGCGGACACGCGCTCCGGCTTCAACAACTGCCACCGCACGGTGCCGGAACTGGTCGCCGCCGCCGAACGCGGCGTGCTGGAAGCGGGCGGACTGCCCCTGCCCTTTCCCACCACCAGCCTGTGCGAGCCGTTCCTGCATCCGACCTCGATGCACTACCGGAACCTGATGGCCCTCGACACGGAGGCGATGCTGCGCGCCCAGCCGATGGACGCGGCGATCCTCGTCGGCGGCTGCGACAAGACCGTGCCGGCGCAACTCATGGCCGCCGCCAGCCTCGACATTCCGGTCGTGCAGCTCGTCACCGGGCCGATGCTCGCCACACGCTTCCAGGGCGAGAGGCTGTCCGCCTGCACCGACTGCCGCCGCTACTGGGGCCGCTATCGCGCGGGCGAGGTCAGCGCCGAGCGCATCGGCGAGATCGAGGGCAACCTCGCCACCACCGCCGGCACCTGCGGCGTGATGGGCACCGCGTCCACCATGGCCTGCATCGCCGCGGCACTCGGCTTCATGCCGCTCGCCGCCGCCTCCATCCCGGCGGTGCTGGCCGACCGGCTGCGCGCGGCGGAGGACGCCGGGCGCATCGCGATGAACTTCCTCGCCCGCCCGATACGCCCGGGGGAGATCCTCACCCCGGACTCGGTCGAGAACGCACTGCGCGTGCTGCTCGCGCTCGGCGGGTCCACCAACGCGCTGATCCACCTCACCGCCATCGCCGGCCGCCGCGGCATCCGCATCGACCTGAACCGGCTGAACGAGCTATCGGACACCACGCCAGTGCTGGTCGATCTGAAGCCGACCGGCGAGGGGTACATGGAGGATTTCCACAGCGCGGGCGGCATGCCGGCGCTGATGTGGGAGTTGCGGGACCTGCTGCACCTCGACTGCATCGACGTGACCGGCACGCCCCTGCGCGAACGGCTGCGCGAGCCGGCGTTCGTGGACCGCACGTATATCCGCGCCGCGTCCGATCCGGTCTCGCCGGTGGGCGGCATCGTCGCGCTGTTCGGCTCGCTCGCCCCGCGCGGGGCCATCCTCAAGCGCAGCGCCGCCACGCCCGCGCTGTTCGAACGCACCGCGCGCGCCGTGGTGTTCGACAACCCGGAGGACATGGGGCGGCGGATCGACGACCCCGATCTGGACGTCACGCCGGACGACATGCTGGTGCTGAAGAACGCCGGCCCGCGCACGCCCGCCGGCATGCCGGAGGCAGGCTATTTGCCGATCCCGAAGAAGCTGCTGCGCGCCGGCGTGAAGGACATGCTGCGCCTGTCCGACTGCCGCATGTCCGGCACCGCCTTCGGCACGATCGTACTGCATGTCGCGCCCGAAGCCGCGGCCGGCGGGCCGCTGGCGCTGATCCACAGCGGCGACCGCGTGCGCCTGTCGGTGGCGGAGCGGCGGCTCGACCTGCTGGTGGAGGACGATGAACTCGGCCGCCGGCGGGAGGCATGGCGGCCGCCGGCGCTGCCCGTGCGCGGGTGGGACCGGATCGTCGCCGACCAGGTGCTGCAGGCGGATGAAGGATGCGATCTGGCGGTGATGCGACCTGATGGCGCCTGAGACAGGGAACCACCCCTCCCCGAACGTCACTTCGCTGCGCGTCCATATCATCGGCGCCTCGGGCCGGTCCGGCACCGCGCTGGCCCGCGCGCTGCTCGGCGGCGGCGCCGAGGTGGTGCCGGTGGTGCGGGACCCCGCGCGCTGGGCGGCGACCGGCCTTGCGCCCGAACCCCGCCGTGCCGACCTGCGCGACGCCGCCGCGCTGTCCGCCGCGCTGCGGGACGCGACCGCCATCGCGTCTGCCGCCCATGCCCGGCACATCCCGGCGATCCTCGCCGCCGCGCCGCCTGCCGCGCGCTTCGCCTTCCTCGGCAGCACGCGGCGCTACACGCGCTGGCCGGATCCGCACGGCAACGGCGTGATCGCGGGCGAGACGGCTTTCCAGGCCTCCGGCCGGCCCGGATTCCTGCTGCATCCCACGATGATCTACGGCGCGGAGGGAGAGGATAACGTCCGCCGCCTCGCCGCCCTGCTGCGGCGGCTGCCGTTCGTGCCGCTGCCCGGCGGCGGGCGGGCGCTGGTGCAGCCCGTCTATCAGGACGACGTGACAGCCGCGCTGCTCGCGGCACTGACCGTGCCCGTCGCGGGGCCGGAGGTGCTGACCATCGCCGGTCCCACCGCCCTGCCCTACGCCGATTTCGTCCGCGCGGTCGCGGCCGCCGCGGGGCTTGGGCCGCCGCGGATCCTGCCCGTGCCGGCGATGCCGCTGATCGCGCTGTCGCCGCTGACCGTCCTGCCGCTGCTGCCGCGCATCCGTGCGGCCGAGATCCGCCGGCTGCTGGAGGACAAGGCCTTCGACATCGCCCCCGCCCGCGCCCGGCTCGGCTTCGATCCGCTGCCGCTCACGACAGGGCTTGCGCGCACCTTCGCCGCGTAGGACGACAGGCGCAGGAGGATCCCCATGCCCATCATCAACCGCATCGCCGAATTCCACCCCGAGATGACCGAATGGCGGCAGGATTTCCACCGCCACCCGGAGCTCGCGCTGGAGGAAGTCCGCACCAGCGGCATCGTCGCCGACAAGCTGCGCGCGTTCGGCGTGGACGAGGTCGTCACCGGCATCGCGAAGACGGGCGTGGTCGGCGTGATCCGGGGCCGCAAGGGCGACCGCGCCATCGGCCTGCGCGCGGACATGGACGCGCTGCCCATCCTGGAGGAGACGGGCGCGGCCCACGCCTCCACCGTGCCCGGCAAGATGCACGCCTGCGGCCATGACGGGCACACGACCATGCTGCTCGGCGCGGCCAAGTACCTTGCCGAGACGCGCAATTTCGACGGCACCGTCTACGTGATCTTCCAGCCCGCGGAGGAGAACCTCGCCGGCGGCGAGATCATGGTGAAGGAGGGCCTGTTCGAGAAGTTCCCGATGGACATGGTCTTCGGGATGCACAACTGGCCGTCCCTGCCCGCCGGCACGTTCGGCCACCGCGTCGGGCCCGTGATGGCGGCGGTGGCGAACATCGAGATCCGCGTCACCGGCAAGGGCGCGCATGGCGCGCTGCCGCATAACGGCAACGACCCGATCGTGATCGCGGCCGCGATCGTGCAGGCGCTGCAGACCATCGTCGCGCGCAACGTCGAGGCGACGGAGTCCGGCGTGGTCACGATCGGCCACATCGAGGGCGGGCACATCTACAACGTGATTCCCGAGACCGTGCTGATGCGCGGCACCGCGCGCTGGTTCAAGCCGGAGGTCGGCGACATCCTGGAGACCAAGGTGCGCGAACTCGCCACCGGCATCGCCGCCGCCTTCGGCGCGACCGCCGAGGTGAAGTACACCCGCACCTATCCCGCGACCGTCAACGAAGCGGAGGCCACCGCGCTGACCGCCAAGGCGGCCGCCGCCGTCGCCGGCGAGGCGCGCACGAGCGAGCTGCCGAAGCCCACGATGGGCGGCGAGGACTTCGCCTTCATGCTGAACGCCAAGCAGGGCAGCTACATCATGCTCGGCGGCGGACGCACCGATTCGGACCCGCAGCCGCACCATCCGAAGTACGACTTCAACGACGAGATCCTGCCCGTCGGCGCGTCCTACTGGGCGACGCTCGCCGAGCAGATCCTGCGCAAGTGAGCGGCCCCGCCGCGAACGATGCGGGCGTGCACGGCGCGGCGGGCGATCCCGTCCGCGCCGGGCTGCTCGCACGGCTCGCGGCGGAACGCGAGGCGCTGATCGCGCTGCTGCAGCAATTGCTGCGGGCGCGATCGGCCAACCCGCCGGGCGACACGACACCGGCCGCCGCCTGCCTGACCGGCTTCCTCGACGCGGAGGGCGCGCCCTGGCGCATCGCCGCCGCACAGCCGCAGATGCCCAACATCGTCGCGAGCTTCGCGGGGGCACGGCCGGGGCGGCATCTGGTGCTGAACGGGCATATCGACGTGTTCCCGCCCTTCGATGAATCCGGCTGGTCCGGCGACCGGCGCGACGGGCGCATCTATGGCCGCGGCGCGGTGGACATGAAGACCGGCACGCTCGCGAGCACGGTGGCCTATGCGTGGCTGCATCGCGTGCGCGCCGACCTGCGCGGGAAGCTGACCCTGACCGCCGTCTCCGACGAGGAAAGCGGCGGCCGCTGGGGCACGCGCTACCTGTTCGAGACGATGCCGGATGCGGTTCGCGGCGATTGCTGCCTGAACGGCGAGCCGTCCGGCCTGAACAACATCCGCTTCATGGAGAAGGGCACGCTGCGGATGGTCGTCGGCGTGCGCGCGCCGGGCGGCCATGGCGGCTATCCGCACCTGTCGCGCAATCCGAACAAGGTGATGGCCGCGCTGATCGCCGAATTCGATCGCCGCTTCCACATGCGGGAAACGGTGCTGCCCGAAGCGGTCTCCCGCGTGCTGACCTCGCCGGAGGCGGTCGCGGTGCTGGAAGCCGGACTCGGCGCCGGCGCGGCCGAGGTGGTGCGGCGGATGACCTTCAATCCCGGGCTGGTACGCGGCGGGCTGAAGGTGAACCAGATCCCGCACGAGGCGGTCGCCGAATTCGACCTGCGCATCCCCGTCGGCATCGACCGCGACACGGTGCTGGAGGAGGCACGTGCGGTCTGCGCAGCGCACGACGCCACGCTGGAGGTGATCGAGGCGCATTCCTACCCGGGCAGCATGGCCGATCCGGAGCACGAGATGGTGCGGATCATCGCGGACAACGCCGAGGCCGTGACCGGCAGGCGCCCGGTGCCGATGTCCTCGCTCGGCGGGTCTGACAGCCGCTACTGGCGCTACGAGGGCGTGCCCGCCTACCTGTACGGCCCCTCGCCCGTGTCGATGGGCCGCGGCGACGAGCACGTGACGGAGGAGGAGTTCCTCGCCGTGGTGCGCGTGCATCTTCTGTCAGCGTACGACTACCTCCAGGCCTCGCCGGGGTAGTTCAGCCGACATCCGGCGGCGTCCAGCCGCGCCCCGGCACGGATGCCAGCAGCGTGCGCGTGTATTCGTGCTGCGGGGCGGCGAAGACCTCGGACGTTACACCCTGCTCCACGATCTGGCCGCGCTGCATCACCGCCACGCGGTCGCAGACCTGGGCGGCGACGCGCAGGTCGTGGGTGATGAACAGCATGGTCAGGCCGAGGCGCTCGCGCAGTTCCGCCAGCAGCTTCAGCACCTGCGCCTGCACCGAGACATCGAGCGCCGAGACCGGCTCGTCCGCGATCAGCAGTTCCGGTTCCATCGCGAGCGCGCGGGCGATGCCGATGCGCTGGCGCTGACCGCCGGAGAATTCGTGCGGGAAGCGGTCGGCCGCGCCCTCGTCCAGTTGCACGAGCCTGAGCAGGTCACGCGCCCGGCCCAGCGCCTGATCGCGCGGCGTGCCGTGGGTGATCGGTCCCTCGGCGATGATCTCGCCCACGCGCCGGCGCGGGTTCAGCGAGGCGAACGGGTCCTGGAAGACCATCTGGATGCGCTTGCGGAAGGGCTTCCACGCGCCGCGCGACAACGGGCGCAGGTCGGTGCCGTGGAAACGGATCTCGCCCTCTTCCGGCTGCACCAGCCGCACCACGCAGCGGGCGAGCGTGGACTTGCCGGACCCGCTCTCGCCCACCAGCCCCAAGGTCTCGCCGCGGGAGATGGTGAAGTCGGCGTCGTGGACGGCACGCACCAGCGTCCCGCGGGAGAACATTCCCCCGGCGCGGCGATAGGTCTTCACCACGCCGCGCGCGGTCAGCACCGGCTCGCCGACGGGGGCGGGCCGCGCATCGGCCGCCTTGTGCGGTACGGCGGCGATCAGCCGGCGCGTATAGGGATGCTGCGGAGAATTGAGCACGGTTGCCGCTGGTCCCTGCTCCACGATCCGGCCGTGTTGCATCACCGCCACGCGGTCCGCGATCTCCGCGACGACGCCGAAATCATGGGTGATGAACAGCACGCCCATGCCGCGCCGCTGCTGGATGTCCTTGATCAGCCGCAGGATCTGCATCTGCGTGGTGACATCGAGCGCGGTGGTCGGCTCGTCGGCGATCAGCACCGCCGGTTCCAGCGCCAGCGCCATGGCGATCATCACGCGCTGCCGCTGTCCCCCCGAGAGGCGGAACGGGTAGCTGCGCGCCATCGCCTTGGGGTCGGGCAGGTTCACCGCCTCCAGCAGCGCCTGCACGCGGTCCTCCGCCTCCGCGCCGCGACCATGGACCTGCAGCACCTCGGCGATCTGGTCGCCGACGCGCATCAGCGGGTTCAGCGCCGTCATCGGTTCCTGGAAGATCATGCCGATGCGCGCGCCGCGAAGCTGGCGCATCGCCTCCGGCGTCTCGCGCGTGAGGTCCCTGCCCTCGAAGCGGATCGCGCCGCCGACCACCGGCAGGAAGCGCGGCAGCAGGCCCATGATGGCATTGGCGGAGACGGACTTACCCGACCCGCTCTCCCCCACGATGCACAGGATCTCGCCCGGATCGAGCGTGAAGGACACGTCCGAGACGGCATGCGGCCGGTCGCCCCCCTCGGGCAGCGCGACGGTCAGGTTCTCGACGCTGAGGAGGCTCATCAGCGCTGCCTCGCGAGACGGGGGTTCAGCGCGTCGTTCAGGCCCTCGCCCACCAGATTGAGCGCCAGCACGGTGATGAAGATCGCGATGCCGGGGAACACGCTCATCCACCAGGCGAGCCGGATCACGCTGCGGCCGCTGCCGATCAGGAAGCCCCATGACATCATGTTCGGATCGCCGAGGCCGAGGAAGGACAGCGAACTTTCCAGCAGGATCGCGGTCGCCACCATCAGCGAGGCGAGCACGATGATCGGCGACAGCGCATTGGGCAGGATCTCGCGGAAGACGATGGCGGTGCG
>JBBCJT010000079.1:0-15576 GCA_037190665.1 Rhodovastum atsumiense
AGCTCGCTCATGGCGAAAACGCCGTTGAGCGCCACAAGTACCAGAATCAAAAGTATTTCTGCCGTTATTCCCATCAGACCACCCCTCGACCGGTCTTCTTAGCGCGCCGCAGCCGCGGCGTCTCGCATTGCCCTGATAAAGCCCTAATTCAGTCCTTCGTCCGCCGCACCGCAGCACGAAGTAGGCATCCGTCGGGACGGCCGTTCTCCGTTCCGACTGGGACCCGTGTGAACCGTCAAGCCAAACGACGCGTTGCGCCCGGGCCCACCCTCGAACGGTTAACGGCTGACACGTCATGAACGCGCTGAGCGCCCCTGATCGCACGCTCCCGTCCGCTGACCGCTCCGTCGGGCAACCGCCCGCCAAGAGGAGAGGCTGGCTGCACCCGACGACGTTGTTCGCACTCGCGCTGGCCGCTGCCGTCAATCTCGGCGCGTGGTGGGCGATGAACCGTCCGGTGGCGGTGCCCGACTTCACGGGCACGGTCGGCGGCCTCGCCTTCTCGCCCTATCATCGCGGCCAGTCGGCCGAGACGGAGAGCTGGCCGACCGCGGCGCAGATCCGCTCCGACCTCGAACTCGCCGCCTCCATCACCGGCCAGATCCGTACCTACGCCGTCCATGGCGGGCTGGAGCGCATCCCCGCGCTCGCCGAGGATCTGCCGCTGTCCATCACGCTCGGCTCCTGGCTCGACCGGCGGCTCGACCGCAACGCCGCCGAGATCACGCGGCTCATCTCCGTCGCCCGCGCCTCGCCCAATGTCGACCGGATCATGGTCGGCAACGAGGCGGTGCTGCGTACCGACCTGACCCCCGCGCAGCTCGCCTCCTACATGCGCCAGGTGCGCGCGGCCGTGCCGGGCCGTCCGGTCTCCACCGCCGAGCCGTGGCACGTCTGGCTCGACCATCCCGAGCTGGCGCAGGCGGTGGATTTCATCACCGTCCACCTGCTGCCGTACTGGGAAGGCCTGCCGGTGCAGGACGCGCTGCGCTTCGCCTTCGAGAAGCTGGACGCGATCCAGGCCCGTTTCCCGGGCAAGAAGATCGTCATCGGTGAGATCGGCTGGCCGTCCGACGGCCGCGACACCGGGGCGGCGCGCGCCAACCGCGTGAACCAGGCCGACTTCATGCGCCGCTTCTTCATCGAGGCGGAGAAGCGCGGCCTCGACTACTTCGTCATGGAAGCCTTCGACCAGCCGTGGAAGACGAGCTTCGAGGGCCGTGCCGCCGGCTACTGGGGCATGTACGACCTCGACCGCGCGCCGAAGTGGCCGCTGACCGGCCAGGTGCAGGAGACGCCGGGCTGGGTGGGCTGGGCCGCCGGCGCCTCGCTCGCCGCGCTGCTGTTCGCCGGCGCGCTGCTGTCCCGCCGCCCGGACATCAAGATCCAGGGCAAGCTGGTGATGGCGGTCCTCACGCAGCTCTTCTGCGCCACGCTCGCCGCGGTGCTGCTGTCGATGTCGGAGAAGTACCTCTCCGGCTGGGCGGCCGGCGTCTGGGGCGTGCTGATCGCGGGCCAGGTGCTGCTGCTGGTGCTGCTGCTGGCCGACACGTTCGAACTGGCCGAGACGGTGTGGGGCCGCGCCTGGCGCCGCCGCGCGATGCCCGCACCCGCGCCCGAGGGCACGAAGCTGCCGAAGGTGTCGATCCACATCCCGATCTGCAACGAGCCGCCGCACATGGTGCGCCAGACGCTCGATGCGCTCGCCGCCCTCGACTACCCGGATTTCGAGGTGCTGGTGATCGACAACAACACCAAGGACCCCGCGCTGTGGGAGCCGGTGGCGGAGCATTGCGCCCGCCTCGGCAGCCGGTTCCGCTTCTTCACCCTGGGCAAGTGGCCGGGCTTCAAGGCGGGCGCGCTGAACTTCGCGCTGCGCGAGACGGCTCCGGATGCCGAGGTGATCGGCGTGCTGGACAGCGACTACACCGTCACGCCGGACTGGCTGCGCTGCATGGCGCCGTTCTTCAACGACCCGAAGGTCGGCTTCGTCCAGTCGCCGCAGGACTACCGCGACAACGACGGGTCCATCTTCAAGCGCCTGATGTTCTGGGAGTATGCGGGCTTCTTCAAGCTCGGCATGGTCACCCGCAACGAGCGCAACGCCATCATCCAGCACGGCACCATGACGCTGGTGCGCAAGGAGGCGATGGCGCAGGTCAACGGCTGGTCCGAGTGGACGATCTGCGAGGACGCCGAGCTGGGCCTGAAGCTGTTCCGCAACGGCTGGGAAGCGGTCTACTCGCCCCGCAGCTTCGGCCGCGGCGTGATGCCCGACGACTTCGCCGCCTTCCGCAAGCAGCGTTTCCGGTGGGCCTACGGCGCGATGCAGATCATGCGCGGCCACGCCCGCGCCCTGTTCAACCCGTTCAACCGCTCGCTGACGCTGGGCCAGCGCTGGTCCTTCGTGATGGGCTGGCTGCCCTGGATCGGCGACGCGCTGGGCCTCGTGTTCCTCGCCGGCGGCCTCGCCTGGTCGGTGGGCCTGATCGTCGCCCCGATGCGGTTCGAGTTCCCGATCCTGCTGTTCATGGTTCCGTCGATCGGGCTGTTCGTCTTCAAGCTCGCCCAGCTCTTGACGCTCTACAAGGCGCGCGTCGATGCGCCCTTCATCGACCGGCTGGGTGCCGCCCTCGGCGGGCTGTCGCTGACGCATGCGATCGGCAAGGCGGTGCTGAAGGGTCTTGTCGTCCGCTCCGCCCCGTTCCTGCGCACGCCGAAGATGGAGAACGCTCCGGCGCTGGTGCAGGGGCTGGTGATGGCGCGCGAGGAGCTCGTCATCCTGACGCTGACCTGGGCGGCGATGATCGGCGTGGCCATCGCGCACCGCTTCGGCACGTGGGAGGCGACGCTGTGGGTGGCGGTGCTGTTCACCCAGTCCCTGCCCTACCTCGCCTCGGTGGCGGTCTCGGTGATCGCGGCGATGCCCGCGCGGCAGGAAGCCCCGCGTCCGCTGCCGGTGCCGGCCGGCGCCCGGATCGCCGCGGGGGATTGATCCCCGCCCTGCGAGCCTGAGACAAGGGCGGCGTCACCCTCGGGGGCGCCGCCCTTTCCATGACCAACCTCCCCTTTCCCGCGCTCTGGCTCGGCCTTGCCGGGCTGATCCCGTTCCTGCTCGCCGCCATGGGCGTGCTGGTCGGCGGCACGTGGTGGCGCGCCTTCTCCGCCAATGCGCTGCTCGCCTACGGCGCGGCGGTGCTGTCCTTCCTCGGCGCCGTGCACTGGGGCATCGCGATCGCGCAGCCCGATGCGCCGGGTAACCGCTCGCGTCTCACGCTCGGCGTCGTGCCGCCGCTGATCGCCGCCTTCGCGCTGCTGCTGCCGCGCTGGCTGGGGCTGTGCGTGCTGGTGGCCGGCCTGCTCGCCGTCCACGTGGCGGAGGAAGGCGCATCCCGCGCCGGGCTGGTGCCGGGCAGCTATCTGTGGCTGCGGCGGATCCTCACCCTTGGCGCGGTGATCTGCGTATCGGCGGGGCTGCTCGGACTGCTGACGGGGCCGCGTCTCGAATAGCGGGGAACTTCTTGACGGCCGCGACGTATTAACGAAACTTTAACGCAACACGTCGCGAAGACGCCATGCAAACGTCAGACAGGACAGGGCAGATCGTGCCCTTCCCTCATCGCTCGACGCTGGAGGCGGAAGCCGATCTCCAGCTTCGTCTGCGGCAGGCCATCGTGAAGCTGAACGAGGCGCTCACCGCACAGAACAGTGCGGTGGCGGCCTGGCGTGGCTCCGCCGACGATCTCAACGCGCGGGTGGCGCACCTCGCCGAAACCGCCGCCGGCTTCCAGCAGGCGCTGGAGGCGCTGTCGGCGGAGATGGTGCAGTTGCGGGAGCGTTCGCGCCGTCTTGCCGACGGTGCGTCGCTGTCGTGATCCGGGGCGGCCGGGTTCGACAGTCCGCCCGGCTGTAGTAGGTACCTTCCTTCAGGGCAGAAGCGCCAAAGGGCGGCATGCGGATACGGATCGCCGCGGTGCGACCGGTCGCTGCGCCGGGCGCGGATGCCGGATCACCGCGAGGGAGGACGGCATGACCGTCACGCGCCTGGCTGCCATGGCCTCAACACCGGCATGACGCACCCGCTGCTTCCCCGCCTGCGGGCGGAGGTCGTGGTGCCCGTGGTGCGCACGCGCGCCACCGCCACCGCCGAGACCGCCGTGCGCTGGCTGCACGACGCCGGGCTGACAGTGTTCGAGATCACCTGGACGGTGCCGGATGCCGTCGGCCTGATCCGCACCCTTGCTTCCGACTCCGCGCTGCTGGTCGGCGCGGGCACGGTGCCGGATGCGAAGGCGGCCGAGGCCGCCATCGCCGCCGGCGCGCGCTTCCTCGTCACACCCTGGGTCGATCCCGCGGTGATCGCCGTGGCGCGCGCCGCCGGGGCTGCCGCCCTGCCCGGCACCATGACGCCGACCGAGGTGCGCGCAGCCCTTGCCGCCGGCGCCGATGCGGTGAAGGTCTTCCCCGCCTCCTCCGCCGGCGGGCCGGGCCATATCCGCGCGCTGCGCAGCGTCTTTCCTGACGTCGCCTTCTGTCCGACCGGCGGGGTCGATGCGAAGACCGCGCCCGACTACCTCGCCGCCGGCGCGGCCTTCGTCGGCATCGGCGGCAAGCTGGTGGACGAGGCGCGGATCGAAGCCGGCGATCGTGGCGCCATCGCGCAGGCTGCGCACGACATCCTCGCATTGAAGGGCAGGACATGACCGATCCGGCCGCCGCCGCGCCGAAGCCTCTCGCCAAACACAGGCGCATCTGAGACGACGCGGCGGGGAGCGGAGGACGCGATGGTCGATTTCCTGTCGATGGGAGAGCCGATGCTGGAGTTCAACCAGCAGACGCCGGACGCGGACGCGCGCGTGATGTTCCTGCAGGGCCATGGCGGCGACACGTCCAACGCCGCCATCGCCGCCACGCGGCAGGGCGTAAGCGCGGGCTACATCACGGCGATCGGTCAGGACGCGCCGGGCGACAGCTTCATGGCGCTGTGGGAACGGGAGGGCATCGACACCTCCACAATCCGCCGCAACCCGGACGCGCCGACGGGCATCTATTTCGTCACGCACGATGCGCGCGGCCACCACTTCACCTTCTATCGCTCCGGCAGCGCGGCGGCGCGCTACCAGCCGCGCGACGTGCCCGAGGACGCCATCCGGAAGGCGAAGGTGTTCTATGCCTCCGGCATCAGCCAGGCGATCAGCGCATCCGCCGCCGACGCCGTGTTCCGCGCCATCGGCATCGCGCGCGACGCCGGCGTGAAGGTTGCCTACGACACCAACCTGCGCCGGTCGCTGTGGGAGATCCCCCGCGCGCGCGCCGTGATCCACGAGGCGATCCGCCAGGCGGATTACGGTCTGCCTAGCCTCGATGATGCGCAGGCGCTGACCGGCCTGACCGATCCCGACGCGATCGCCGACCTGTACCTGCGCCTCGGCTGCCCGGTCGTGGCGATGAAGATGGGCAGGCAGGGTGTCCTGCTCGCTACGCCGGACCGGCGGCAGCGCATCCCCGGCCTGTCCGTGAACGCGGTCGATGCCACCGGCGCGGGCGACACGTTCTGCGGCAGCTTCCTGGCCCGCATCATCCTCGGCGATGCCCCTGAAGCCGCCGCCCGCTACGCCAACGCGGCGGCGGCCCTGTCCACTACCGGCTACGGCGCCGTGGCGCCGATCCCGCGGGCGGAGGCTGTGCTCGCGGCGCTGTAGGGAGGCGGGGCGCCGCCCCACACCCCGGCAGGGCGCTGCCCTGCACCCGCAAGGGGCCACCGGCCCCTTGACCCGGGTTCCTCAAGAAAGGGCCTTCGGCCGACAACCTGGGGCACCATCGCCGAACGGCCCGCTGCGCGCCGATGCTGGCAGCAGTACCTTCGACATCACGACCTTCCGGCTCCGACACTTCGAGGGCGGCGCACGGAGCGAGCAATGGCCACACCTCGACCTTCAGTGTTGCGTTTCGCGGCAATCCGGCCCTTGCTCACCCTGCGCCAGACGGAACCGGGATGCCGGACCCGGGGCGAGCACCCCGCCGCGTGGCGCCCGGATCCCGCGATGCATGGAGGAGAATGAGAGATGCTCGACCAGGTCAGACAGCGCGACACATCCGGACGGCAGACCGTCTTCGTCAACGAACTGACCAACGGCCTTCTCGATCCCGCGGTCCCCATGCTCGGGCCGGTCGCCGATGGCGGCACCATCATCGCGAACACCGCCCCCGGCTGCTGGGGCCCGATGATCACCCCCGAGATCCGGGGCGGGCACGAAGTCACGCGCCCGGTCGCGGTCGCCGGCGCGGAGATCGGCGACGCGATCGCGATCCGCATCCGCTCGCTGGCGGTCACCTCGGCGGCCACGGCCTCCGGCAACGACAAGGTCATGGCGGGCCGCTTCAACGGCGATCCTTTCTGTGCCGCGGTCTGCCCCGGATGCGGCGAGGAGTGGCCGAAGACGCGGGTGGAAGGTGTCGGCCCGACATCCATCCGCTGTGCGAAATGCGGTGCGGACGCGACGCCCTTCACCTTCAGCAACGGCTACACCATCGCTTTCGACGACGAGCGTCGGATCGGGCTGACCGTCGGCAAGACCGAAGCGGAGGCATTCGCGCAGGACGCGGGCCGCCTGATGGCGTTGCCGGACACCTCGATCCAGCACCCCATCCTGTCATTCGCGCCGGCGGACCTGGTCGGCATCGCGACGCGGCTGCGGCCGTTTCTCGGGCAGTTGGGAACGACGCCCTCCAAGGCCATGCCGGACTCGCACAATGCCGGCGACTTCGGCGCCTTCCTGGTGGGCGCCCCGCACATCTATGCGCTGACGGCGGAGGAACTGGCCCGGCACAAGACCGATGGCCATCTCGACGTCAACGCCGTCCGCGAAGGCGCCGTGCTGATCTGCCCGGTGAAGGTTCCGGGCGCGGGCATCTACATGGGCGACATGCATGCCCTTCAGGGCGATGGCGAGATCGCCGGCCACACCTGCGACGTGGCCGGAACCGTCGCGCTGGAAGTGCATGTCATCAAGGGCCTGAACATCGACGGGCCGATCCTGTTCCCGCTGCGCGACGACCTTCCCTTCCTTGCACGCCCCCTCGATGCGGCGGAGCGCGGCAGGGCACAGGCGCTGGCGCGCAGGCACGGGGTACAGACCGTCGAGGCCGACGCTCCGGTGTCTTTCATCGGCACGGGCGCGAACCTCAACGACGCGACCACGAACGGCTTGCAGCGTGCGGCCGATCTGCTCGAGCTCAGCGTGCCGGAGGTGATGAACCGGGCGACGATGGCCGGCGCGATCGAGATCGGGCGGAACCCGGGCGTGATCCGCGTGACCTTCCGCGCACCGCTCAGCCTTCTGGACGCCAAGGGCCTCGGTTCGTTCGCGAGAAGCCTGTACGACCTCTGACGCTATCGCGGGTGCAGGGGGCCGTGCCCCCTGCCGGGGCGCGGGGGCAGCGCCACGCCTCTTACTGCTGCGCCCGCCGCAGCTCCTCCGACATCCGGCCCGTGATGGTGAGCCAGAACATCTTCCAGTCGCCCATGAAGCTCCACAGCGGATAGCTGAACGTGGCCGGGCGGTTCTTCTCGAAGACGAGGTGGCCGATCCAGGCGAAGCCGTAGCCGATCACCGGCATCGCCAGCAGCCACCACGGGCTCACCACGATCCCCAGGACCAGCGCGACAAGGACGAGCGCGCTGCCGACCACATGAAGCGCGCGGCTGCGCGGGTCGAGGTGTTCGCGCACGTAGAAGGGCCAGAACTCGGCGAAGCTCGTGTAGCGTTGCTCAGGCATCGTAGGTGAATTCCAGCTTCACGCCCGCGGGGTCGCGGAAGAACATCTGCCGTAGCGGCCAGCCGGGCACGGGTGTGTCGCGGTATTCGATGCCGCGTGCATCGAGCTTCGCGCGCAGGCTGTCCACGCCGCTGACCTTGAAGGAGACGTGGTCGAAGCGGCCCGTGGGCAGGCTCGCATCGGGGTCGGGCGTGTCGTCCGGCAGGGTGGCCGCGATGTGCAGCACGGCCGGGCGCGCCGGGTCGGCGTAGAGCCACGCGCCGGGGAACGGGAAGTTCGGCCGCCTGCCTTCCGTCAGGCCGAGCAGGTCCTTGTAGAAATCGACCAGCGCGGGAACCTCGGCCGGCCGGCAGCGGATGTTGAAATGGTCGAAGCCGTGGATCTGCATCGCGAGCCCTCCCGGCGTCAGTCTGGCACCTTTCCGCGGCCGGGGGGAATTTCCCCCGCGGCCGCGCCGGGGCGCCTATCGGGCGGCGAACTGGGTCTTGCCGAACATCACCTCACGCTCGGCATCGGTGATCGGCGTGGTGCGCGCCTTGTCCGCCAGCACCTCCACCCCGCGCTGCACGGCGGGGCGTGCAGCGATGGCGTCGTGCCAGCGTTTCACGGACGGGTATTCGGCAAGGTCGATGCCGCGGCGGTCCGGATTGCGGACCCACGGGAAGGTCGCGATATCGGCGATGGAATACTCATCGCCGGCGAGATACTCCGCCTGCGACAGCCGCTTCTCCAGCACGCGGTGCAGGCGCTGCACCTCGTTGCCGTAGCGCTCGATCGCGTAAGGAAGCTTCTCCTTGGCGTAGTTGTTGAAATGGCCGAACTGGCCGAACATCGGCCCGACGCCGCCCATCTGGAACATCAGCCATTGCAGCGCGGCGTAGCGCGCGGCCGGGTCGGCGGGCAGCAGCTTGCCGGCCTTCTCGGCGAGATAGATCAGGATAGCGCCGGACTCGAACAGCGCGATCCGCTTCCCGCCCGGCCCGTCGGGATCGACGATGGCGGGGATACGGTGGTTCGGCGTGATGGCGAGGAATTCGGGCTTGAACTGATCGCCCGCGCCGATGTTCACCGGCACCACCTTGTAGGGCAGGCCCAGCTCCTCCAGCGCGATGTGCACCTTGTGGCCGTTCGGCGTAGGCCAGCTCCAGGCTTCGATGGTCATGCGCGTGTCCTTCGACGATTGGGGGCGCGCAGCCTAGCCGGCCGGGCGGCGCCTGCCAGCACCCGCCCGGCCGATAGGCATCATCCACGGCGTCGATCAGCCGCGCGCCAGCTCCTTCTCCACCAGCGTCGCCCAGATCGACGCGCCGACGGGCAGCGCCTCGTCGTTGAAGTCGAACAGCGGATTGTGAACGGAGACGTTGCCCTTGTCCGCCCCCGCCTGACCGAGGCGGATCATGCAACCCGGCGCTTTCTGCGCCATGTAGCTGAAATCCTCCGCCCCCATGCCCGGGAGCCGCTTGCGGATGACCTTGTCCGCGCCCACCACGGCGGCAGACACGGCGGCCAGCGTCTCGGTCGCGCTCTCTGCGTTGATCACGGAGGGATAGCCGCGCCTGTAGGTGATCTCCGCGGTGGCGCCATGCGCCTCGGCGGTGGCGCGCGCGATGGAGGTGATCAGCTCCTCCATCCGGTCGCGCACCTCGGGGCGCAGCGTGCGGACGGTGCCGTTCAGCACCGCATCCGGCGGGATCACGTTGCCGACTGTGCCGGCATGGAACTGGCACAGCGACAGCACCGCGCTGTCGAGCGGGTCGATGCGCCGGGCGACGATGGATTGCAGCGCGAGATACACGTGGCAGCCGACCAGGATCGGATCGAGCGCGACATGCGGCCGCGCCGCGTGGCCGCCCTTGCCGACGATGCGGATGGTCACGCTGTCGGCCGCCGCGTTGATCGCGCCGGTCACGGCGGAGACCGTGCCCACCGGCAGGGTGGGATCGGTGTGCAGCGCGTAGACGCTGTCGCAGGGGAAGCGGTCGAACAGCCCCTCCTCCACCATCACCCGCCCGCCGCCGTCGCCTTCCTCGTCGGGCTGGAAGATGAAGTGGACGGTGCCGTCGAAATTGCGCGTCTCCGCGAGGTACCTGGCCGCGCCGAGCAGCATCGTCGTGTGCCCGTCATGGCCGCAGGCATGCATCACCCCCGGCGTGGTGGAGGCATAGGGCAGGCCCGTCTGCTGCTGCATCGGCAGCGCGTCCCTGTCCGCGCGGATACCGATGGTGCGCGGCGAGGTGCCGGCCCTGAGCGTGCCGACGATGCCGGTGCCGGCGAGGCCCTTCGTCACCGCGATGCCCCAGGATTCCAGCATCTGCGCGACCTTGGCGCTGGTCCGGTGCTCCTTCAGGCCGAGCTCCGGATGCGCGTGGATGTCGCGCCGCCATTCGGTCATCTCGGCGGCGAGATCGGCGATGCTGTTCTGGATGGGCATGCGGTGCGGACCCCGGTGGTGAGGCCCGCACCATGGCGCGGGTCAGCCCGCGCGGCCAGCGCCCGGGTCAGGCATTTCCCGCAAGATAGTCCATCGCCGCCTGCACGCCGGACGCCTTCACCGGGATGCCGGCGATGCGCAGCCCCATCTCCACCCCCGCGAGCGTCCCGGCGAGCTGCAGGTCACCCAGATCGCCCAGATGGCCGATGCGGAACACCTTGTCCTTGAGCTGGCCGAGCCCGCTGCCGAGGCTCATGTTGAACCGCTCCGCGATGATCGCGCGCAGCCCGTCCGCACTGTGGCCCTCGGGCATCCGCACCGTGGTCAGCGAGGAGGAGTAGTGCCGCGGGTCGGCGCACTGGATCTCGAGCCCCCAGGCGCACACCGCCCGGCGCGTGGCCTCGGCGAAGCGGTCGTGGCGGGCGAAGACGTTGTCCAGCCCCTCCTCCAGCAGCATCTTCACCGCCTCGTTGAGGCCGTAGAGCAGGTTGGTCGCGGGCGTGTAGGGGAAGTAGCCGGTGGCGTTCGCCGCCAGCATCGCCTTCCAGTCCCAGAAGCTGCGCGGCAGCTTCGCGCTCTCCGACGCCTTCAGCGCCTTCTCGCTCACCGCGTTGAAGGACAGGCCCGGCGGCAGCATCAGTCCCTTCTGCGAGCCGGCCACGGTGACGTCCACGCCCCACTCGTCATGGCGGTAGTCGATGGAGGCGAGCGAGGAGATCGTGTCCACCATCAGCAGCGCCGGATGGCCGGTGCGGTCCATCGCGGCGCGCACCTCGTCGATGCGGCTGGTGCAGCCGGTCGAGGTCTCGTTGTGCACCACGCACACCGCCTTGATGGCGCGGGCCTTGTCCTCGGCGAGCTTCGCCTCGATCGCGGCCACGTCCGCGCCGCGCCGCCAGTCGGTCTCGATGAAGACGGCGCTGATGCCGAGCCGCTGCGCCATCTCGTGCCACAGCGTGGCGAACCAGCCGGTGCGGCACATCAGCACCGTGTCGCCGGGCGACAGCGTGTTGGTCAGCGCCGCCTCCCACGCGCCGGTGCCGGAGGCCGGGTAGATGATCACCGGGCCTTCGGTGCGGAATATCTGCCGCACGCCGGACAGCACTTCCTGGCCGAGCTTGCCGAACTCGGCGGAGCGGTGGTCCATGGTCGGGTTGTCCATGGCGCGCAGCACGCGGTCCGGCACGTTGGTCGGGCCAGGGATCTGCAGGAAATGCCGGCCGGCCTGGCGGCCTTCGGGATGGGTGGAGGCGTAGTAGGCCATGGGCGGTCTCCCTTCGCGGCCTCACATGCGGCACGCGGCGGCGCGGGGCACATGAGATCGGATCGTCGGATCGAACAGGATTATTGATCGGCGACCAGCGCGGCCGCTTCCCGCCATCCCGGCCCCGCCATCAGGCAGTGCACGGCGTCCGGCAGCAGCACGCGCCGGCCGCGCAGGAAGCGCGCGATGGCTTCGTCCTGCCCCGCGGGATGGCGCGCGGCATCGTCGCGCCCGGCCTCGACCACCAGCACCGGCGCGGCGATGCGGGCCGGGTCGAGATGGGTGCGCAGCCCGTAGCGGTCGTTCAGCACGGTGGGGCTTTCCGGCCCCAGCCGCGCGAGCCAGTCGGCGAGGAAATCCGGCCTGTCGCCGCCGAACCAGCGGGCGGAGGCCCCGTCCGCGTCCGGCGGCGGAACGGGCGTACCATCATCCACGAGCGGGACGGCGGCGACACCCGGCAGGTTGCCCGGCGGCGAGGGCGCGAGCAGCACCAGCCGCGCGACCTCCACCTCCGTCGCCGCGAGCATCACCGCGAGCGCGCCGAGGCTGTGGCCGACCAGCACCGGCGGCATGCCGATCCGCCGCACGGAAGCCGCCACGTCCGCCGCCCAGTCGCCGATGCCCTGGCGCGGATCGAGCGTGGCGTGCGGCAGCGATCCGTGCCCGGCCATGTCCACGGCGAACACGCGCCGCGCCGGCGCCAGCAGCCTCATCCAGCCGCCGAAACACCAGGCGCCGTGATAGCCGCCATGGACGAACAGCAGCGGCGGGGCGGCGGTTTCCGTGCCGTCCGCGTACAGCGCGCCGCCGCCGGGCAGGCGGGTCGCTGGCAGGCCGGCGAGATGGTCCGGGGCGAAGCCGTCCGCGCTCACTGCGGCTCGATGCGGGCGATGCGGACCCATTCCTCCCAGCGCGCGCGGTCGGCTTTCAGGAAGGCGGTGAATTCCTCCACCGACATGGCCTGCACGCGCATGCCCGCCTTCTCCAGCGCGTCGCGCACCGCGGGATCGGCGGCCGCCTCGCGCATCAGCGCGTTCATCCGGGCGATGACCGGCGCGGGCGTGCCAGCCGGGGCGGTCAGGCCGATCCAGCCCTCCATCTCGTAGCCCGGCAGCGTCTCCGCCACCGTCGGCACGTCCGGCAGGTTGGGCAGCCGCTCGCGCGAGGTCACCGCGATGGCGCGCACGCGGCCCGTCTGCAGCGGCGCAGTCGCAGTGGCGTTGTCGGCGAAGGCGAACTGGATGCGGCCGCTGGCGAGGTCGGTCGTGATGCCGGTGACGTTGCGGTACGCCACACCGGTGATGTCGATCCCGGCGCGGGCCTTCACCAGCTCCGACGGCACCTGCGAGGAGGACGAGTAGTAGCCGAAGAAAACCTCGCCCGGCTTCGCCTTCGCCAGCGCGATCACGTCCGCGATGCTGCGCAGCGGCGATTCGGCCGGCACCATGCCGACCGAGGCATAGGTGGTGAACAGGCCCACCGGCGCGAAATCGGCGACCGGATCGTAGGGCAGCTTCCTGTACAGGAACTCGTTGGCGCTGTGGGTGGAGTTGGTGGAGATCAGGAAATTGTAGCCGTCCGCCGGCGCGTTCTTCGTCGCCTCCGTGCCGATGATCCCGCCCGCCCCCGGCCGGTTGTCCACCACCACGGGCTGGGAGACCTTCTTTTCCAGGAAATGGCCGAAGACGCGGGCGTGCAGATCCGCCGCACCCCCGGCGGCGGACGGCACGAAGATGCGGATCGGCCGGTCGGGCCAGGCGCCCTGGGCATGGGCGAGCATCGGAGCGGCAAGGCCGGCGGCGAGCAGGCTGCGACGTGTGGGCATCATTCGGCGGTCCCTCCCTCTGCCGGCGGCTGTAGCACGCCGTGCGGCCGGCGCTGAATCAGCCGCAGCGGGCCGCCTGGGCGGAAGGCTCGATCGGGTCTCTGCCGAAGCCCCTACTCCTCCTCCGACCATCCCGTCCGCGTCACCGTGGGTTCGACGCTCAGACGGCCGACGATCGTTTCCAGGTGCTGCTCGGCTGCCGCGCCGGCGACGACGCCGGCCGTCAGCACGAGGCCGCCCGCCGCATCCTCACTGTGCAACTGCCGCAGCCGCATCCCGGCCAATGCGATCTGCTTCACCAGCAGCAGGCGCAGGGCGGCCTGGTTGTCCGTCGCGCCGGCCACCGTGATGCGGAAGGCGCGCTCCGCCTCCGCCCCCGATTGCGGCGCGCTGTCGATCGCCAGGACCAGCGGGCGGATCACGATGTTGACGACCACCACGAGAGCCGCCGCCAGCAACGCGACGGCGAACATGCCCGCGCCGCAGGCGACACCCACCGCGGCCGAGCACCAGAGGGTCGCGGCCGTGTTCAGCCCCTTCACGGTCAGCCCTTCGCGCAGGATCGCACCCGCTCCGAGGAAGCTGATCCCCGAGATCACCTGCGCGGCCATGCGCGTGGGGCTACTGTCTCCTGCGATCGAAAGGCCGAGCAGGGCGAACGTCGCCGCCCCAAGCCCGACCAGCGCATTGGTGCGCAGGCCGGCGGAACGCTGCCGATACTGGCGCTCCACGCCGATCAGCGCGCCCAGCAGCAGGGCGGCGACCAGGCGGAGGGCGAGGTGTTCGAACGGCAGCATGGCCGATTATGGCAACCCTCGCGGGAGTCGCATTCTGCCGCCCGCGCGCCGGATGCGAGCATCAGCGCGCGTCGTGGGTTTCACGAGGCTTGCCAATGTGACGCCCGGATCGCGGCAGCCTAGTGTGACGCCATGAACGCCCCGCTGATCCCGCGCGCCACGCTCGGCGACTCCCGGCTGGCCGAGCGGCTCCGCCGCGAGACGCAGGCCGAGATCCTGTTCGACCCGTTCAGCCGCGGGCGCTACGCGACCGACGCCTCGATCTACCAGGTGGAACCGGTGGGCGTGATCGTGCCGCGCACGATCGGCGACGTGGCCGCCGCCATGGCGATCGCGCGCGAGCACGGCGTGCCGCTGCTGCCGCGCGGCGGCGGCACCAGCCAGTGCGGCCAGACCGTCAACCGCGCGCTGGTGATCGACTGCACCAAGTACCTCCGCCGCGTGCTGGAGGTGGATGCCGAGGCCCGCGTCGCGCGGGTGGAGCCGGGGCTGGTGCTGTCGCACCTCAACGACGCGCTGAAGGCGCACAGGCTGTTCTTCCCGGTCGACCCGTCCACCAATGCGCGCTGCACCATCGGCGGCATGGCGGGGAACAATTCCTGCGGGTCGAAGTCGATCCGCTACGGGCTGATGGCGGACAACACGCTCGCCATCGACGCGATCCTCGCCGACGGCAGCACGCACCGCTTCGGCGACACGCCGGACAATCTCGGCGCCGACATTCCGGCCAACATCGCCGAGCTGATCCAGCGGCTGCGCGCGCTGGGTGCGGCGGAGGCCGAGGAGATCGCCGCGCGCTTCCCGCGCCAGCTCCGCCGCGTCGGCGGCTACAACATCGACGCGCTGACCCCGGCTTCGCGCGCGTCCGGGCGCGGCAACCTCGCGCGGCTGCTGGTCGGCAGCGAGGGCACGCTCGCCTTCTCCGCCGCGCTCGACCTGAAGCTGTTCCCGGTCAAGCCGCGCAAGGTGGTCGGCATCTGCCAGTTCCCCACCTTCCGCCGCGCGATGGAGGCGGCACGCCATCTCGTCACCCTCGACCCCGAGGCGGTGGAGCTGGTGGACCGGACGATGATCCATCTCGGCCGCTCGATCGCGATCTACCGGCCGACGATCGAGAAGATGCTGATCGGCGAGCCGGACTCGCTGCTGCTGGTCGAGTTCCACGGCGACGACGATGCCGCGCTGCTGCGCGAGCTTGCCCGGCTGGAGGAGATGATGGGCGATCTCGGCCTGCAGGGCCAGGTCGTGCGCGCGGTGGAGCCGGGATTCCAGGCCGCGATCGCGGAGGTGCGCGAGGCGGGGCTCAACATCATGATGAGCATGAAGGGGGACGGGAAGCCGGTCTCCTTCATCGAGGACACCGCCGTCGATCTCGACGATCTCGCCGACTACACGGAGAAGCTGAACGCGGTGTTCGAGCGTCACGGCACCAAGGGCACGTGGTACGCGCACGCCTCGGTCGGCTGCCTGCATGTCCGCC
>JBBCJT010000080.1:0-47651 GCA_037190665.1 Rhodovastum atsumiense
CACGAGCGCGCCGCGCGGGATCAGCGCCAGCTCGTCCACCGCGCCCTCCCCGGCGCCGAGCGGCGCGGCGACCTTCAGCACGATCTGCGCGCCGGCGAGCGCGGCCGCCGCGTCCGGGGCGACCTGCGCGCCGGCGGCGGCGAACTCCGCGTCAGGGATCGATGCGCCGGCGCCGGCGCCTGCCTCCACGGCCACCTCGTTGCCGAGGGCGATCAGCTTCTTCACCGTCTCCGGCGTGGCGGCGACGCGGGTTTCCGCGGGGCGTCGTTCCTTCAGCACCGCAAGGCGCATGGGCTGGGTTTCCTTGACGCGGCTAAGGTTGTTCGGAAGCCCGACCATGGCGAAGCCCCCCGGCCGAGGCAAGGCGGCCCATTGCCGCATCTCATGCGAAGGATGAAATCGGCGCCCGATCGGCGCGGGGGGCCTCGACAGGCGGCGGCGTACACGGTCAATGGACCGTGTACGGAGGACCGCGATGGACCGGATCGAGACGCACGGGCTGAAAGTCGCCCGCAGCCTGCACGACTTCATCACGACGGAGGCCATTCCCGGCGCCGGCGTGGCGGCGGAGGCGTTCTGGGCCGGGCTCGCCGCCATCCTGCGCGACCTGACCCCGCGCAACCGGGCGCTACTGGCCGAACGCGACCGGCTGCAGGCCGCGATCGACGACTGGCACCGCGCCCGGCGCGGCCAGCCCCACGACGCGGCCGCCTACACGGCGTTCCTGACCGGGATCGGCTACCTGCGGCCCGCGCCGGCGGCCTTCGCCGTGACCACCGCGAACGTCGATCCGGAAATCGCAAGCATCGCCGGGCCGCAGCTCGTCGTGCCCGTTTCCAACGCCCGCTATGCGCTGAACGCCGCGAACGCCCGCTGGGGCAGCCTGTACGATGCGCTCTACGGCACGGACGCCATCCCCGAGACGCGGGAGGCGGCGCGCGGCAAGGGCTACAACGCGAAGCGCGGCGCGCTGGTGGTGGCGCGCGCGAAGCAGGTGCTCGATTCGATCGCCCCGCTCACCGGCGGGGCCCGGCATGCGGACGTGACCGCGTATCGGGCCGGCAAGGCGCTGACCGCCGTGCTGAAGGGCGGGCGCGAGGTGGGTCTCGCCGATCCGGCGGCCTATACCGGCTACGCGGGCGAACCCGGGGCCCCGACCTCGGTGCTGCTGCGGCACAACGGCATACACGCGGAGATCCGCCTCGACCGCGCGAGCCCCATCGGCCGCGACGATCCGGCCGGCGTGGCGGATCTGGTGCTGGAAGCCGCCGTCAGCACGATCATGGATTGCGAGGACTCGGTCGCCGCCGTCGATGCCGAGGACAAGGTCGCGGTCTACCGCAACTGGCTGGGGCTGATGCGGGGCGACCTGACCGCGAGCTTCGAGAAGGGCGGCGCCACGGTGGCGCGCGCGCTGAACCCGGACCTGAGCTGGACCGCGCCGGACGGCGGCACCGTCACCCTGAAGGGCCGGTCGCTGATGCTGGTGCGCAACGTCGGCCACCACATGTGGACCGACGCGGTGCTGGACGCGGACGGCGAGGAGGTGCCGGAGGGTATCCTGGATGCCGCCGTCACCTCGCTGATCGCGGTGCACGACCTGCGCGGCAGGCGGCTGAACTCGCCCGCGGGCTCGGTCTACATCGTCAAGCCGAAGATGCACGGGCCCGAGGAGGTCGCCTTCGCCGCCGAGATCTTCGGCCGGGTGGAGGCGCTGCTGGGCCTGCCGGCGGACACCCTGAAGATGGGCATCATGGACGAGGAGCGGCGGACCTCCGTCAACCTCGCCGCCTGCATCCATGCCGCGCGCAGTCGCGTGGCCTTCATCAACACCGGCTTCCTCGACCGCACCGGCGACGAGATCCACACCTCGCTCGAGGCCGGGCCGATGATCCGCAAGAACGACATGAAGGCCACCGCCTGGATCAAGGCCTACGAGGACAACAACGTCGATGTCGGCCTGGCGTCCGGGCTGCGCGGCCACGCCCAGATCGGCAAGGGCATGTGGGCGGCGCCGGACCGGATGGCGGATATGCTGGCGCAGAAGATCGGCCACCCGAAGGCGGGCGCGAACACCGCCTGGGTGCCGTCGCCCACCGCCGCGACGCTGCACGCGCTGCATTACCATGAGGTGGACGTGGCGGCCCGGCAGGCGGAGATCGCCGGCCGCGCGCCCGCGAAGGTGGGCGACATCCTGACGATCCCACTCGCCGACCGGCCGAACTGGTCGCCCGAGGAGATCCGGCAGGAGCTGGAGAACAACTGTCAGGGCATCCTCGGCTACGTCGTGCGCTGGATCGACCAGGGCGTGGGCTGCTCCAAGGTGCCGGACATCCACGACGTGGGGCTGATGGAGGACCGCGCGACTCTGCGCATCTCGTCCCAGCACCTCGCCAACTGGCTGCACCACGGGGTGGTCACGCGCGACGAGGTGCTGGAGACGCTGAAGCGCATGGCCGCCGTGGTGGACCGGCAGAACGAGGGCGATCCGCTGTACCGGCCGATGGCACCGGGCTTCGCGGGCCCTGCCTGGGACGCGGCGTGCGACCTGATCTTCGAAGGCCGCGCCCAGCCGAACGGCTACACGGAGTTCGTCCTGCACGCCCGGCGGCGGGAGGCGAAGGCAGCCGCGCGGGGTTAACCCGGCGGCAAGGTGGGGTGGGCGACCCTGTTTTGGGGTGGACCGGAAGGTTCCGCCCGGAAGGAGGGGTCGATGCTTGTCGAGCCGACTGCCGCGCGTGGGATAGCGGGGAGCGTCAGGGCCGCCACGGCGACGCCGGTCTCATCGGTCAGGGCGCCGCGGGCACCTCTGGCGAGCCTGCTCGATGGCGCCCCGGCGATCAGCCCGACGATCCGGCCCGACCCGGCGACCGGGGTGGTGGTGACGCGGTGGTATGACGGGGCGGAAGTCGCGAACCAGATCCCCACGCCGCGCCAGCTCGACGCCTATCGGGCGACGAGTGGACGGCGTGCCGGGTAGCGTTGATGGCATGGAGCCTCCGGCCGGCGGATGGTGCCGGTCAGCCGGCGGGTCGCGCGGCTCCCGGGTCATCCGGTCGCGCCGACCGCTCTGAGCGGTGCCTTGACGGAAGCCTGCACCAGCTATAGGATTTTCTTCTTCAACGCCCAAGCTTTGCCCAATTTTCGGCGTTCAGCCGCCCTCCGCGCATACGCGGCTCCGTCCAGAGGCGAAGATCGGATAAAAGGATAAAGTCCTAAAGTGGTAAAGCGCGGGGGCTCCGCGTCGTCGCCCTCTCCCCCCTGCGGGGACGAAAGGCCGGCCCGTATCACCCCGCCTTGCGCGGCCGCGCCCCCAGCACGTGGGCGATGGCGTAGGTCAGGTCGGGGCGGTTGAGCGTGTAGAAATGGAACTCGTCCACCCCGTTCGCCTGCAACAGCCGCACCTGCTCCGCCGCGACCACGGCGGCGACCATCCGCCGCGTCTCCGGGTCCTCGTCCAGCCCGTCGAACAGCTCGGTCAGCCAGCGCGGCACCGTGGCGCCGCACATGGCGCTGAACCGCGCCATCTGGGCGTAGTTGGACACAGGCATGATCCCCGGCACGATCGGCACCGTGATCCCCGCGGCCTGGCAGCGGTCCAGGAAGCGGAGGTATACCTCCGAGTCGAAGAAGTACTGCGTGATCGCCCGGGTGGCGCCAGCGTCGATCTTCCGCTTGAGGTTATCGAGGTCCGCCTCAGGCGAGGGCGCCGCCGGATGGGTTTCCGGGTAGGCGGCGACGCTGATCTCGAAATCCCCGACCCGGCGCAGCCCGGCCACCAGATCGGCGGCGTAGGCGTAGCCGTCCTGGTGGGGGGTGTAGGCCGTGGTGCCGGCCGGCGGGTCGCCGCGCAGGGCGACGATGTGCCGCACCCCCGCCTCCCAGTAGGAGCGGGCGACCTCATCAACCTCCGCGCGGGTCGCACCCACGCAGGTCAGGTGCGCCGCCGGGATCACCGAGGTCTCCCGCACGATCCGGGTCACGGTCGCATGGGTCCGCGCCTGGGTGCTGCCGCCCGCGCCGTAGGTGACGGAGACGAAGCGCGGCGCCAGCGGCTCCAGCCGCCGGATGCAGCCCCAGAGCTGGGTTTCCAGCGCCTCCGTCCGCGGCGGCATGAACTCGAAGGACAGCGACGGGGCCGGCCCGCCGGGGGCGGGGAGGCCGGCGACGCGGGGCGAGGTCAGCCAGCGGGCAAGCGTGCCCGAGCCGGAAATCGGATGGTTCATGGCGAAACGCGGCCGCCGGCCGCCGGGGGATTCGGTTGCACGTGCGTTTGATGCCTGTCACAAGCCTGCTGTTGCAAGGCGTTCATCATGCGCTAGAAACTGCCCTGCCAATTGCGCCGGGCTGATCGGCCCGCACGAGCCGTGCTAAGACAGCCGCGCACGCCTGCCGCCAGGAAGGACTGAACCCCACCGATGCGCCGACCGTTCGTCGCCCTCGCCGCGCTCTCGCTCGCCGCACTGGCAGCCGGCTGCGCCACGCCTCCGCCGGCATCGGACCCGGAGGCACTGGCCGAGTTCCACCAGAACAACGACCCGCTGGAGCCGCTGAACCGCGCCTCCTACCAGGTCGATCTGGCGATCGACACGCTGGTGCTCCGCCCGGCGGCGGAAGCCTACGGCATCTTCGTCCCCGAGCCGGTCCGCGACCGCGTGCGCAACGTGCTCGACAACCTGCGCATGCCGGTGATCTTCGCCAACGACGTGCTGCAGGGCCAGCCGCGCCGCGCCGGCGACTCGCTCGCGCGCTTCGCGATCAATTCCACGGTGGGCGTGCTCGGCATCTTCGACGCCGCCACCGACATGGGCTACCCGGCGCACTACTCCGATTTCGGGCAGACGCTGGGCCGCTGGGGCATGGAGGAGGGCCACTTCCTCTGGATCCCCGTCATCGGCCCGATGAACGCCCGCGATCTGGCCGGCTTCGGTGTGGATATCGCCATGGACCCGTGGGGCTGGTTCGGCCAGTCGAACGATCCGTGGGTCAATGCGTTCAGGGTGGCGCGGCCGACACTGGTCGTTCTCGACACTCGCCAGGGCTTGATCGACGTGCTGGATGACATTCGCAAGAATTCTGTCGATCCCTACGCCACATTGCGGTCGGCCTATCGCCAGCGCCGGCAGGCGTTGATCAACTACGAGTTGGATACATTTGCCCGCGATCCCCTGGGCCGGGCATACGGAGGCAATTGATACATGCTGCTGCGTCGACCCCTGCTCGCTGCCGTCTTCGCCACCGCCCCTGCCCTCGCCTTCGCACAGGGCGGGTTGCAGGCGAGCGCCGTCTCCATGGTGGAGACGGCCGGGCGCAAGATGGTCGACCTGATCAACGCACCGGGAGCCAGCGGCGAACAGAAGCGCCAGCAGGCCGCCGCGCTGCTGCGGCAGTACGTGGACCTGAACGGCGTCAGCCGCTTCGTCCTCGGCCGCTACGCCCGCGGCGCCGACACGGCCGCGCTGCGTGAGTTCCAGTCCACGTTCGAGGAGTGGATCGTCCGCAACCTCGCCTCCCGCTTCGGCGAGCTGGCCGGCGTGACGTTCCAGGTGGCCCGCACCCTGCCCCGCGACGAGGGCGCGGTGGAGGTGCAGACGCTGGTGGCCCAGAGCGGCAAGCAGCCGGCCATCCTTGGCTGGCGGGTGGAGAATGTCGGCGGCGCGCCGAAGATCGTGGATCTCGTCGCAGAAGGCAGTTCGCTGCGGCTGACCACGCGGTCGGAGTACAGCTCCTTCCTCGGCCAGAACAACGGCGACCTCGGCAAGCTGACCGCGCGGCTGCGCCAGCAGCTCGCGAGCCTGACCGAACGCGAAGGCCAGCTCGCCGCCCGCTGAGGCGGCGCCGGCTGCTTCTGCCGGCGGTCAGAAGGTCTGATCGACGGCGTTCAATTCCCCATTCATCCGTAAGCGCCGGCCGCTGGCCGTGTGCGCGGCGCGATCCGTTGCCTCGTCCGATTCCGCGCCCCTCTCCGCCCTCTCCCGTTTGCGGGAGAGGGCCGGGGTGAGGGTGTGTCCACCAGCGTCACGGTGAGGTTTCGCCTGCGCGCGGGCCCCTCCCTCTCCCGCAAGGCGGGAGAGGGGACCTTTCGCGACGGTCCTTGCCTTCAGTCGAGAGGTAATGCCGCCTGCCGGATGATGCGCGCGAGTGTCTCCGGCTCCCGCGCTCCCTTTCCGCAAGGCTCCCGCAGGGGGGCGATACCGCCCAGCGGACGGCCGCCCTTATCCCCGCCCCGTAACGTCCGCCTCAGGCCGCCGCGCGGATCGCCGTGTCCAGCGTGCCGAAGATCCGGTCGAGGTGCCTGTTCTCGACGATCAGCGGCGGCGACAGCGCGATGGTGTCGCCGGTCACCCGCGCCAGCAGCCCGTCATCGAAGCAGCGATGGAACACCTCCATCCCCCGCGCGCCGGGCTTGCCGGGACGCGGGGCGAGTTCGACGGCGGCGATCAGGCCGAAATTGCGGATGTCCACGACGTTCGGTGCATCGCGCAGGCCATGCGCGGCACTTTCCCACGCCGGTTCCATCCCCGCCGCGCGGCCGGGCCGGGCGTCGGCCGTGTGCAGGTCGATCGGGGCCACCGCGGCGGCGGCGGCGAGCGGGTGGCCGGAATAGGTGTAGCCGTGGAACAGCTCGATCCCGGCGGGCGCACCCTCGACGATGGTGCGGTAGATCTCGTCCTTCGTCGCCACCGCGCCCATCGGCACCGCGGCATTGGTCAGCCCCTTCGCCATGGTGATGATGTCCGGCGTCACGCCCAGCCGCTCGGAGCCGAACGGGGTGCCGATGCGGCCAAAGCCGGTGATCACCTCGTCGAAGATCAGCAGGATGCCGTACTTGTCGCAGGTCGCGCGCAGCCGCTCCAGGTAGCCCTTCGGCGGCACCAGCACGCCGGTCGAGCCGGCCACCGGCTCCACCATCACCGCGGCGATCGTGTCGGCCCCGTGCAGCGCGACGAGGTTCTCCAGCACGTCCGCCAGTTCCACGCCGTGTTCGGGCTGGCCGCGGGTGAAGGCGTTCTTCGCCGGCAGATGCGTGTGCGGCAGGTGGTCCACGTAGGGCAGCATCGCGCCGAACTGCTTGCGGTTGCCGCCGATCCCACCCACCGACATGCCGCCGAAGCCCACGCCGTGATAGCCGCGCTCGCGCCCGATCAGCCGCACCCGCTGCGATTCCCCGCGCGCCTTGTGGTAGGCGAGCGCGATCTTCAGCGCCGTGTCCGCGCTCTCCGACCCCGAATTGGTGAAGAACACGCGGTCGATGCCGGCGGGCGTCAGCGCGGCGATCTTCGACGCCGCCTCGAACGCAACGGGATGGGAAAGCTGGAAGGTGGGGGCGAAATCCATCACGCCGGCCTGCGCGCGGATCGCCTCGGTGATCTCGCGGCGGCCATGGCCCGCGTTCACGCACCACAGCCCGGCGGTGCCGTCCAGCACCTCCTTCCCGTCGGGCGTCCAGTAGAGCATGCCCTCCGCCTTCGCGAGCATGCGCGGCGTGGACTTGAAGCCGCGATTGTCGGTGAACGGCATCCAGAACGCCTCGAGGTCGTTCGGACGCGGCAGGCGGATCTCATTCATGGGGTACAGCTCCGGGAAACGAAGAGGATCGGGTCAGAGGCCAAGCAGCGCGCCCACCGGCCAGGCGACCTTGCCCTGCGCCTGCGCGACCTCGGCCAGCACCAGCTTGCCTTCGGCGAGGTTCAGCCCGTTGCGCAGATGCGGATCTTCCGCCAGCGCCTGCTTCCAGCCCTTGGCGGCCAGCGTCAGCACATGCGGCAGCGTCGCGTTGGTCAGCGCGAGGGTGGAGGTGCGCGGCACCGCGCCGGGCATGTTGGTCACGCAGTAGTGGATCACGCCGTCCACGACATAGGTCGGGGCCGAATGCGTGGTGGGGCGGCTGGTCTCGGAACAGCCGCCCTGATCGATGGCGATGTCCACGAACACCGATCCGGTGGGCATCGCGGCGATCATCTCGCGCGTCAGCACGCGCGGGGCGGCCGCGCCGGGCACCAGCACCGCGCCGATCGCCAGATCGGCCGTGCGCAACTGCTCGGCCACCATCTGCGTGGTGGAGGCGGCCGTGATCACCCGGCGGCCGAAACGCGCCTCGATCCGGCGCAGCGCATCGAGCGAGCGGTCGAGCACGACGACCTCCGCCCCCAGCCCCACGGCGGTATCGGCTGCGTTGGTGCCGGAGGTGCCGGCACCGAGGATCACGCAGCGGCCCGGCAGCACGCCCGGCACGCCGCCGAGCAGGATGCCGCGCCCGCCGCCCTCGCGGGTGAGGAGCTGCGCGCCGATCTGCGGGGCGAGCCGGCCGGCCACTTCGGACATCGGCTGCAGCAGCGGCAGCCCGCCCGTGGGAGAGGTGATAGTCTCGTAGGCGATGCAGATGGCGCCGCTCGCGAGCAGATCGTCGGTCTGTTCCGCATCGGGGGCGAGGTGCAGGTAGGTGAACAGCACCTGGCCGGGGCGCAGCTTCCTGCGTTCGGCGGGCAGCGGTTCCTTGACCTTGACCACCATCTCGGCGGCGAAGACGTCATCCGCGCCGGCCACGACCGTGGCACCGGCGGCGGCGTAGCTCGCGTCGTCGAACCCCGCCTCGGCCCCGGCCCCCGACTGGACGAGGACCTCATGCCCGGCGGCGACAAGGGCGCGCACGCCCATCGGCACCAGACCGACGCGGTATTCGTGGTCCTTGATCTCCTTCGGTACGCCGACGCGCATGATGGAGGTTCCCTTCCCTCCGCGCAGCATAATCGCGACCGGCGTCCCGGCCTATGGGGCGGGGCGCGCGGCGAGCAAGCGGTCCACCATAACGGGCGCGAGACCGAGATAATTGGCCGGATCGCAGGCGCGCGACACCGCCGCCGTACCGCCCAGCGCCTCCACGATCTCCGGCATCGCGGCCAGCGCCTCGGCGAGCGTGCTACCGTTTGCGATGGCCGTGCGGCAGGCGTCGTAGACGACGTCGTGCGCATGCTGCCGGCCGAGCTTCGGGGCGGCCGCCATCATCACCGCTTCGGCCACGATCAGCCCGCGGGAGAGGTCGAGATTGGCGCGCATCCGGCCGGCATCCACGGTCAGGCCGGACAGCGCGAACTTCGCCTGATGCAGGCCGCCGGCGGTCAGGATGAAGGCTTCCGGCACGGCGAGCCATTCCAGATGCCACGGGCCGGTGGCCCGCTCGAAATCATGTCCCATCGCATCGAGCGCGGCGGGCACGAGCTGGCGCACGGCCCGCGCGGTCGCGAGCATGATCTCCGAGGAGATCGGGTTGCGCTTCTGCGGCATGGTGGAGGAGGCGCCGCGCCCCTTCACGAACGGCTCCATCACCTCGCCGCCGAACTCGGTGGACATCATCAGCATGACGTCGGTGGCGATCTTGGCGAGCGTGCCGGTGATCAGCCCGAGCAGGCAGACCGCCTCCGTCACCGCATCGCGCGCCACATGCCAGGTGATGGCGGGCTGACCGAGACCGAGCTCGGCGCAGAACGCCGCCTGCACGTCGAGCCCGCGCGTGCCCAGCGAGGCGAGCGTGCCCGCCGCCCCCGCGAGCTGCCCCACCAGCACGCGCGGGCGAAGCTGCGCCAGCCGCTCCCGGTGGCGGTCGATGCCGGAGAGCCAGACCGCGGCCTTGTAGCCGAAGGTGACGGGCAGCGCCTGCTGCAGATGGGTGCGGCCGGGCATCGGCGTGTCGCGATGCTTCGCCGCCAGCGTGGCGAGGATCGCCCCCAGCGCATCGAGATCGGCGGCGACCAGATCGAGTGCCGCGCGGATCTGCAGCACGTTCGCCGTGTCCATGATGTCCTGCGTGGTCGCACCCCAGTGCACGTAGCGCCCGGCCTCGCCGGCCGCCTCGGCAAGCTGGTGAACCAGCGGCAGGATCGGGTAGCCGGCATTCTCGGTCTCCCGCTTCATCCGGTCCCAGTCGATGGACAGGGACGACGCGGCGGCCGCGATCGCCCCGGCTGCCTCCGCCGGGATGACGCCGGTGCGCGCCTCGGCCCGGGCGAGCGCGACCTCCGCATCGAGGTAGCGCGCCACCAGCGCCTCGTCGGCGAAGATCGCGCGCATCGCGGGCGTTCCGAACATGTCGCGGAACAGGGCGGAGTCGAGTGCGGTGGCGGGCATGGGCGATTATCGGCCACTTGCCCCGTCACGCAACGCCTCGGGTCGGTGAGGTCTGCACGCGCGATGCGCCGCGGTTATCGCTCGTTCGAGATCGTGCCCGATCGCATCAAGCGTGGGTGGGGAAACCTTGCGCGCCTTCTCCCTCTCCCGCTTGCGGGAGAGGGTCGGGGTGAGGGTGCTTCGGCCAGTACCACGGCAGGCCTCGCCTCAGCCCAGATGCCCTCACCCTGTCCCTCTCCCGCCGGGCGGGAGAGGGGACCTTGCGCGACAGCCTCCCCTTCCTTCTCCCTCTCCCGTGCGCATGGCCGGCACGAGCCGACGCACGGACATCATCAGCATGCCGCGGTGCCGATCCAAGCGAGCGTGCCGTGACCGCAGCAGCGAAACTGTTTTCACACGCACGCGCGGGCGAAGCGGTCGATGTCGGAGAGACAGACCGTTGAAGATGGGTGCCACCGGCCACGCGCGTGTCGCGGTGCTTCGCGGTCAGTGCGGCGCGAGTCCGGCGCACGTTCGCCGTGCTCGTGATCCCGATGGGAAGACGCAGCCGCCGGGATGACGCTGGTACGCACCCCGGCGCGGGCGGATAGCGCGATCAACGCCTCATCGGCGAAATCGCGCGCATCCCGGCTGCCTCCGGCTCAGCGGACCGGCTGCGGGGTCTGACGGCCCTGCCCGGGCCGGGCAGGCGGCGCGGACTCACGCCGCTGTTGCTGCGGCTGCGCGGCGGGGACCGCGGGCGCCGGCGCGGCCACCGGCAGCGCCGACATCGGCTGCGGCCGCGGGGTCTGCGCGGTGGACGGCGGCAGGTTCGGCAGTTCCACCCGCGGCTGCTCACCCGTCAGGGTGTTCAGGAACGCGGTGATGGCGGCCGCGTCGCTCTCCGAGATCTCCTGCCCGAGCTGCGCCACGCCCATGATCTGCACCGCCTGCTGCAGATCCCAAACCTTGCCGGTGTGGAAGTATGGCGCGGTCAGCGCGACATTGCGCAGCGGCACGGCGCGGAACACATACTCATCGGTCGCGGTGCGGGTCACCTGGAAGCGGCCGCGATCCTCGGCGGGCAAGATGTCGCTGCCCGGGCGCTCCACCACGCCGAAGGGGAAGTAATCCTGGCCGCCCAGGTTCACGCCCTGGTGGCAGGCCGCGCAGCCCACATCCATGAAGAGCTGCAATCCACGCTTCTCCTCCGTGGAGAGGATGTTGCGGTTGCCCTCGAGATACTGGTCGAAGCGCGAATGCGGGGTGATCAGCGTCGCCTCGAACGCCTCGATCGCCTTGGCCAGGTTCTCGAAGGACAGCGCCTGCGCCTCGCCCGGGAAGGCGTTGGTGAAGCGCTGACGGTACTCGGGAATGGAGCCCAGCACGCCCAGCACGTGCTCGGGCGTCGCCGCCATCTCCACGCTGGCCTGGATGGGCCCGGTGGCCTGCGAGCGCAGGTCGGCCGCGCGCCCGTCCCAGAACTGCGCGATGTTGAAGACCGCGTTCAGGACGGTGGGCGAGTTGCGCCCGCCGCGCTGCCAGCCATGGCCGATGGAGGTCTCGACGTTGTCGCCGCCGCCCATCGCCAGATTGTGGCAGGAATTGCAGGAGAGGATGCCGCTGGCCGAGATCCGCGGGTCGAAGAACAGCATCCGGCCGAGGTCCACCTTCTCGCGCGTCACCGGGTTGCCCTCGACGCTCGGGATCATCGACGGGATGGGGCGGAACAGCTCGGTGGCGCGCTGGTGCAGATCCGTCTCGTCCAGTCCCCCCTGCTGGGCCACCGCACTCCCGGCCATCAAGGCCAGGGTGGCTGCGCCCATCATGAACCAACGCCTCATGGATGCCTCCTTCACGATAAGCCGCCATGCCGGGCGGCCTGTCGCGAGTGTCCCACCGCCCCGGTCCGAGGGAGTTGAGACGTATCAACTGCAACCACTGTCGATGCGGAGACGGCCGCGGCCCGCGCGGCGATCCCCGGCATCGCATGCGTTCCGCATATCTCATGGAATCCGGCGGGAGCGGTGCCGGCGCGCGATCCTTCCGCCCTGTCGCGCAACGCCCCGTACCGGTGTAGGTGTGCGTGCCCGAAGGGAGAATACGCAGATGGCAGAAGGCCGCCTCTATCTCGGCACCCGTCGCTACTCGTCCTGGAGCCTGCGCGGCTGGCTCGCCGTGAAGCTTGCCGAACTGGACGTGGAGGAGGTCGTGATCCCGCTGGCGGGCGGATCGACGGATGCGATCAAACGCGTCTCCCCCAACGCCCTGGTCCCGTATCTGGAACATCGCGGCCATCGCGTGTGGGAGACGATCGCGATCTGCGAATACGCCGAGGAATGCAGCCCCCGCAGCATCTGGCCGCGCGACTCGGTCGTGCGCAGCCACGCGCGCAGCATCGCCGCCGAGATGCATGCCGGCTTCCGCGAGTTGCGCATCGCCATGCCGATGAATCTCGGCCGCGACTTCGCCGGCAAGGGGCGCACGCCGGGCGCGCTTGCCGACATCGCGCGGGTCGAGGCGATCTGGCGGGAGACGCGCGCGGCCCATGGCGCGGGCGGGCCCTATCTGTTCGGCGCGACGTTCAACGGTGCGGACGCGATGTTCGCCCCCGTGGTCGCCCGCTTCCTGACCTACGCGCCGGAGCTTGCGGCCGACACGCGCGCCTATTGCGACGCGGTGCGCGCGCATCCGCTGGTGGCGGAATGGTACGACCTGGCCGCGAAGGAGCCGGCGGCGTGGCTGCTGCCCAAGTACGAGGGCACGGCATGAGTGCGGCGGCCACCGGCCTCGATCACGTCGGTGTCGCCGCGCGCGATCTCGGGGCGGTGGCGGCGCAGTACGAGCGGCTCGGCTTCCTGCTGACCCCGCTTGCCCGACATTCCGGCAAACGCACGCCGGACGGGCCGGTGGTGCCGTTCGGCACCGGCAACCGCTGCGTGATGCTCCGGCGCGGCTATATCGAGCTGATCGCCATCGTCGATCCGGAGGCGTTCAGCAACACGCTGGACCGGTTCCTCTCCCGCTACGCCGGCATCCACATCCTCGCCCTCGCGGTGGACGACGAGGATGCGAACCTCGCGCGGCTGAAGGCGGCGCATGCGGACATCCCCGGTGTCGCGTATCTGGAACGCCCGGTGGACGATGCAGACCCCGACGGGCCGCGCGCCCGCTTCGCCCGGCTGCCGCTGCCGGACGCGCCCGAGGGCCGCATCCAGCTCATCCGCCATCTGACGCCGGAGGCGATCTGGCAGGAGCGTTTCCTGACGCATCCGAACGGGGCGACGGCGCTGGAGGCGGTGGTGCTCGCCGTCTCCCAGCCGGCGGAGACGGCCACCCGCTTCTCCCGCCTCGCGGGGCTGCCGGTCGTGCCCGATCCGGCGGGCGGCTTCGCGCTGGCGCTGCCGCAGGGCGGCGCGGTGCGCATCCTGCCGCATGCCGCACTCGGCGGCGTGCTGCCCCGCGTGGAGATCCCCTCGCTGCCGTTCATCGCCGGCATGGTGATCGGCACGACGGATGGCGGTGCGCAGGCGGAGGCGCTGCTGGCGCGGAACGGCATCGCGGCCACGCGCGGCCCGCTCGGGTTGCAGGTCGCGCCCGGCGATGCAGGCGGCGCGGTCGTGGTGTTTGCGTGAGCGGAGCGGAAGCCGAGGCCGCCGCACACAGCATCGCCACCTACTTCGCACCGGGTCGCTGCGCGCAGCTCGATGCGTGGTACGCGCGCTTCGTGGGGGCGGGCGATCTGGCCTTCGACATCGGCGCCCATGTCGGCGACCGCACCGCCTGTTTCGCGCGACTGGGCGCGCGCGTGATCGCGGTGGAGCCGCAGCCGTTGCTGGCGCGAATCGTCGGCGCGTTCGGCGGGCGGGCGGTGAAGGTGGAGCGTTGCGTGCTGGGCGCGCGCGAGGGCCGCGTGCGCCTGCGTCTGAACACCGCCAATCCCACGGTCGCCACCGCGTCCGATGCGTTTGTCGCGGCGGCTGCGGGGGCGCCGGGCTGGGAAGGCCAGCGGTGGGATGCGGCGATCACGGTGCGGCAGACGACGCTGGATGCGCTGATCGGGCGATACGGCGTGCCGGGTTTCATCAAGATCGACGTGGAAGGTCATGAGGCTGACGTGCTCGCGGGGCTGTCGCAGCCGGTGCGCGGGATTTCCGCGGAGTTCACCACCATCCAGCGGGATGTGGCGATGAAGGTGATCGAGCGGATGGAAGCGCTCGGCTATCGCGCTTTCAACGCGGCGTTGGGTGAGAACATGTCGTGGGCGTTCGACGAGCCTGTCGATGCGGTGGCGCTGAGGGGGTGGATCGCGGCATTGCCGGATACGGCGAACAGCGGCGACATCTATGCGAGCAGCGAGCCAGAGCACCTGCGCGGCGCGTAGGGAAGAATGGAACTTCGTCCCATGCCATGGGGCATGGTGCTGGACCCTCCCCGCGCGTGCGGGGAACACTTGAACCCGGAGGCGAACTCTACCCGGAACGCCGGTTCATCCCCGCGCGTGCGGGGAACACGGGCTCGGCCCCCGAGGCTGCGCGCAAGATCGCGGTTCATCCCCGCGCGTGCGGGGAACACAGACACTGCACGTCCCCTGTGGCATAACGGACCGGTTCATCCCCGCGCGTGCGGGAAACACCCAATAGAAGTCGAAACGACCTCTCCGGCTAAACGGTTCATCCCCGCGCGTGCGGGGAACACCCGTTCGGCCCCTTGAGTGCGTTGAGGTTCGTCGGTTCATCCCCGCGCGTGCGGGGAACACCAGCACCCGAATTCGTGCAGTTCATCATCGTCCGGTTCATCCCCGCGCGTGCGGGGAACACGGACCCCGTGACGGCGCGCAGCAAGAAAGGAACGGTTCATCCCCGCGCGTGCGGGGAACACCCGCCTCCCCGAACCGTTGCCTGCACTCCCGCCGGTTCATCCCCGCGCGTGCGGGGAACACACCTCCGACCAGGTCGTCAAGCTGGTCGACGGCGGTTCATCCCCGCGCGTGCGGGGAACACGTCTGCCGGCGAGAGCCGGCGGGCGCCATCCCCGGTTCATCCCCGCGCGTGCGGGGAACACTCTTCCGGCAGCCTATTGATTTCAAACCCGGATTCGCCTGTCAAAGAATCTACCGCTGAAAACGCCGCCCCGGCGGCCCGGAGAATGGTGCCGTCGGGGCAGGTTCCGGCAGGAATTCCACCAGCCGCATTCCGTCCAGGTCAACCGGCACCCGCCGGTTGCGGCCGCATGTGTCGAAGCTGAAGCCGGTATCGGTCGGCGCCGCCCAGGCGATCACCGCATTGCCGTCCTCGATATAGGCGCAGACCTGCTCCCAGATCATCTCCCGCACGCGGCGGCCATAATCGCCGACATACACACCGGCACGCACCTCCAGCAGCCACACCGCCAGCCGCCCGCGCAGTCGCGGCGGGGCGTTCTCAACCACGATGACCAGCATCGCCCAGCTTCTCCGGTTCGGGGATGGCGACCGGCATCGCCTCGGGCGGCGCTTCGGGCACCGGCAGCCCGCCTGCCGCGAGCACGTCCTCGATCGTCGGGATCAGCCGCGCCAGCAGGTTCGTCCGCCGGAATGCGTCGCGGCACAGCCGCCGCACGGCCCCGGCGGGCTCGCGCACGGGCTGCCCGTCCAGCAGCCGCCCCTTCTGCACCGCGGCGACGACGCGGAAGGCTTCTGGCACCACCGTCTCGAACTTGAAGATGTCGGCGATGTCGTAAACGAAGCTCTGCGGCTTGCCGCTGTGCAGGAAGCCGATCGCCGGCGCGTAGCCGGCCGCGAGGATCGCCGCCTCGGCGATGCCGTAGAGCGCGGATGTCGCCGCGGACAGGCAGCGGTTCGGCAGGTCCGCCGCCGACCACGCATAGGGGTCGTAGCGCCGCCCGTCCCAGCGTACGCCGTGGCGTTCGGCGAGCAGCCGGTAGGTCTCGCGCACGCGCGCGCCCTCGATGCCGCGCAACTGGTCGATGGAGCGGCGCGCCGGCGGCTCCTCGTTGAAGCGCAGCGCGTACATCCGCCGCACCACGCGCAGCCGCGAATCCTCCTCCAGCGCGAGGCGCGCCTGGTACAGCAGCCGGTCGGAGCGTGCCCCGCCCGGCTGGCCCGCCGCGTACAGCCGCACCCCGGCCTCGCCGACCCAAATCAGCAGCGTGCCCGCCCGCGCGGCCAGCGCCACGGCGGCATGGGAGACGCGGGTTCCGGGTTCCAGCATCAGGCAGACGATGCCGCCCACGGGGATGACCGTGCGCACGCCGTTGGCGTCCACCACGACGAACGCGCCGTCGAGCACGTCGAGCCGCCCCTTCTCGATGAACAGGATCGCCGCGCGGTCCTTGACCGGGATCGGCCGCGGCGGCGGCAGGCCGGGCGGCGCGTCCGCCACGGTCAGCCGCGCCGGATCAGCATCAACCCGCAGCCGAAGGCGCGCGCCCGGCCGAACCCCGCGCACAGGGCGGCGAGGAAGACGGCCGGATCGTCGACGCGCAGCGCGCCGTCGAAATCGAGCAGATCCGTCTCGATCGCGGGCGCGCCGGTGCGTGCGATGCGCCGATGATCGTCCCCGTCCACCGCGCAGCCGGGTTCGGGCGTGAAACCGCAGCGCGCGCCGGTGCGGGTCAGCCACGCGCGTCCGGCCTCGGCGATCGCCGCGTGCCGCAGCGCCGCGCGGTCCTCCATGGGCAGGGCCTTGACCGCCGCCGTCGCCACGCCGGTCCGATGGCCGCGCCGGCCCGGCGTGGAGCGCGCCAGCGTCGCATTCGCGTGCAGCACGAAGCGCAGCCGGTCACCCGCGGACAGGACGGGGGCGAAGGGCTTGCTTTCGACCTCGAACAGCGGGTGGGGGATGATCGGTTCACGGGCGGACAGGATCAGGAAGCGGCCATCGGCCTCCTCCCGCCACAGGAAGTCGCGCTTGCGGTCGGGCCCGTCGCCCAGCAGCGACCAGACCAGCCGGTGGCTGGCGCTCGCCCGCGCCTGCGGATCATCCGGCACGAGCAGCGGCGCGATGGCACGCAGCGGCATGTCGCGCCGCAGCCGGGCGCGGATCAGCACATGGCCGGTCATGTCGGCGGGTCCAGCGGGGTGATCACTTCCGCCCGCAGGCCGAACTGCCAGCGGCGGCGGTCCAGCGGCTCGTCGCGGCGGTGCTCGATGCGGGGCGCGGGCACTCCCTCCGTCACCTCGGTCACCAGATAGCGGCGGAAGCCGGTGGGCGGGCGCGGCAGGAAACGTTGCGACGCGGCCCGTTCGGCAAGCGCTTCCGGCATGTCCGCGGCCATGTGGATCTGCGGCGCCAGCGGAAGTGACAGCGGGCAGGATTTGCGGCCCAGATAAGGCACGAAACGCGGCTGCCGCATCGCCGCGTCGAGTTCGGCGAGCGGCCAGCGCGCCTCTGCCCGGGCCTGGACCGCGACGAGGAAGGCGACATCGGTGCGGTATTCGCGCCAGGTCAGCACGGTGGACAGATCATCCGCCGCCAGTTCCGCGCGCCGCGTCGGATGGCGCACGCCGCGCCGGGCCGGCGGCACCTGCGCGGTGTGATAGTCGGTCAGCGGCAGGCCCGGGCTCTCGACGCGGATGGCGAGTTCATATCCATCCGACAGCGCCGCATGCCCGGCATCGTCGTCGCGGCGGATGCCGAGGCAGGCGCCGAGCAGGCCCAGCAACGCGGACCGCCCCGGCCGCGTCCAGCTTCCGCGCCGCTCGCCCACCGCCACGCCGCCCATGGCGGCGAGCGGCGCGGCGAGGGCGAAGGTCAGGATGTCAGGCATAGGCGGCGCGGACGAAGGCCACGACATCGGCAAGGCTGCCGTCGCCGCCCACGGTGAACGCGGCCTCGCTGTCGCTGCCCGGCCCATAGGCATCGGCGAGCGCCTTGCGGTGTCCGGCGAGTGCCGCGACCGAGGCCGCGACCAGATCGGCGCCCTCGACGGGGCGGGCGAAAGCGGATGCGAGCGTGCGCGGCTGCGCGTCACCGCGTTCGGCGAGCATGTACTGCGCGCGCGCACGGGCCGCGAAACTGTTCTGCTTGCCGGAGGGGGAAACGGTCGCGGCCGCCTCGGCCAGCGCGGTGAGGGCGGTGGCGGCAAGGTCGGTGTTGCCGCCGAGATTGTCCTTCAGCAGCGCGAGATCGACGCAGAGATACAGGTAGAACACGCCCGATCCGAAGCCGAGCTCGCCGACGAAGCCCGCGCCCGCGTCTTCCGCCGGTGTCTTCAGGTCGTCCACCGCGGTGTAGAAATCGTCCTCGACCGTCGCGCGATGCGTGGTCACCGCATGCGCGACCTGCACCGCCGCCTCGCGGTTGAAGTCCGGCGCATCGGCCAGCATGCGGCCGAACATGGCGATGTCGGCGGCAGTGTCGGTGTTCTGCAGCACCGGCTCCTTCTTCGGGTCGAGCTTTTCGCCCGCGGCGAGACGTTCGGCGAGTGCGAAGGCGGCAGTGCGTTCCTCTGTAGAGATGAAGGCGAGCTGCGCGGTGTCGACCGGATGGTCGTCCTTCGCGTCGTTCACCTTGCCGAACAGCGGCATGATCTCACGCGTTACGGCGATCGCCTTGTCCTCGGCCACGCCCTTCGTGATCAGATGGCCAACCATCTCGCGACCCATGCGCTGGGTCCGCTGGCCGCGATGTCCCGCAAGCGCCGCGGCAAACCCGTCCGAGGTGCGCCAGGCACGCTTCAGCGCCTGCGACGAAATGCGCAGCCGCTGCGCTCCACCCATGGTCGCGGTCTTGGGCCGTCCCGTATCGTCGCGGTTGAGGTTGGACGGCGGATAGAAGGTCAGCAGATGGAGCTGGAGGAAGCGGCTCATGTCTGGGGCACCACCTGGGCGTCTGGGGTTCGGGAAGATGTGTCGGCGTCCGCGGGTGCGGCACGGCTGGCGCCGTGCCACGCATAGATCCAGCGCAGCCGCGTGTCGGGCGACCAGTCGAGCAGGGCCGCCGCGAGCATCGCGACGTCGGCCTTGCGGTCGGCCAGCGCGACGAGGCGGCGGAACTGCACGAGCATGTCGTCCGGCGCATCGCGATCGGTGCGGGTGAGGCGGTTGAAGCGCAGCGCTGACATCGCCGGCGGATCACCGCCCACCGCGGCAGCGGGATGCAACCCGTGCCTGTCCTCGCGCACATGGGCGAGCACCGCGGCACAGAGAGCCACGCGCTCCAGCATCCGCTCGCCGCCGCCGATCGCCTCCAGCAGCCGGAAGGTCGCCGGTTCGGTGGCGGCTTCATGGACGGTCGGCGCGCGGCGCAACCGGGCGAGCGCGCCGGCATCGCCCGCGGGATTGCGCCGCCCGTCCGCGAAGGAACGCTGCAGCCCGGTCCACCATGTGCGCGCGGCGCGCGCCTTCGGATCGTCGTCCTTCATGTGGCCTTCTTCTTCGCTGTCTTGCGGGCGGGCTTGCCGCTCTCGGGAAGGGGCAGGCCCAGCGCCTCATGGAGCTGCTTGCCGAACGTGCCGAAGCCGGCGAAGGCGGACAGCAGCAGTCGTCGCGCTTCCACGACGCGCTTCGCCTTCACGACGTCCATGTCGGGATCGGGCGGCACGGCCTGGTCGAAAGCGACGATGCCGGCCCGGCGGAGCGTGGCGAGCCACGCCGCGTGCATCTGCTGCATCGATGCGGCGGCATCGGCCGAGAGCAGGCTTGCGCCATCGGCCATCGCATTGAAGAAAGCCGTCTCCGTCGCCTCATAGACAGCCGCGCGCACGCCGGCGCCGAGCGTGCTCGCTGCATCCGGCCTTGCGCTCGACGCGAACAGTGCATTGAGCACTGCGAAACGCGTGAGGCCGGCGGCAACGTTCGCGGCGGTGACGAGGGCGCGGCTCAGTTCATCGAGCTTGCCGCGCGCCGCCGCGTTGGCCGGCAGGTGCAGCGGCATCTCGCTTTCGACGAAGCCGCGGGCCTTCATGTTGTCCATGTCATAGCCGCCCGCGAGCAGCCGGACGCGCTCGCAGTCGATCTCGTCCCTGCGCTGCTGGCGGAATTCGCGCACCGTATGTGCCGGCATGCGCGCGTCCTGTTCGGCCTGCACCAGCCCGACCCAGTGGCGATAGCCGATGCCGTCCGGCTGCGGATGCACGGCGAGCTGCGGTTCGCCCGGCTTGGCGCTGTAGCGCGGCGAGAGCGGATGACGCTCGGGCCAGTTCTCGTATTTCGGCCCGTAGGGTCGCTGTCGCCAGCCGGTGACGGCGACGCTGTCGGCACTGCCCGTCAGGTCGCAGGCGAAGGCCGCTTCGGCATCGGCGAAGTCGAGCCGGATACGGCGCGGCATCGACCAGAAGGCCTGCAAGGGATCGCCGTCCTGCGGCTGCACGGCGCGGTCATTCTCCGAGGTGCGGGTGGGGGCAAGCCACGGGAAGATGCGCGGGAAGTCCGCCGCCGTGGCCGGCTTGCCGCGCGGGACATTCGCCCAAAGCAGGTGCCACAGCGTGTCGTGCGGCGGGTCGGGCGCGATCAGCGTGGTAAGCGGCCCGCCGCCGCGCAGCCCGGCGCGGTTGCCGCGCCCGCCGGAGGGCGCGTAGGTCTGCAGTGTGAACAGCGCCATCGCCGCGCCGGCGCGCGACAGGCGGGCGACGCGGCCGCGCTTGACCAGCAGATCGGTATTCTTGCGCAGGCCGGCATCGCCGGGGCTGTCGATCAGCAGCGCCTCGGCGGTGTTCGGTTCACCGGCGAAATCCTCCAGATCCTGCATGAAGCGCGGGCCCGGGCCGTCGAGCAGGAAGGCCTCGCGCAGCAGGGCGAAGGCCGTATCAAGCGTGGCGGGATCGGGTGGCGTGGCCCAGGCCTCCGCCCACTCCGGCGTTTCGGCCGGCGGACAGGCGGTGGCGAGCAGGCCGATGAGGAATTCCAGTGTGGCGAAGCGGAAATCCGGGCGCGGCCACGCGATGGCGATGACGGGATCGGTGGCGATGTGTTCGGTGATCTGCGCGGGGCGGATGGTGCAAGGGCCGGATACGCGGCGGCGGACGGGCAGCCAGTCTTCCTCAATAAGGCAGTAATCCGATGGCACGGCAGGTAATCCACGGCTGGAATGAGAACGACCGCCGCCTGATCACCAGACTCCCACGCCACGACAGGCGCGTTTGCGGATCAAGGCGCACGGGCTGTGCGATTCCTTCCCGGTTCTCAACCTATGAGGGATTATCCGCGTCAGACCTATCGCACGTCAATACCGCAATGTACGCAATCCCGAAGATCAGGATTTGGCTTCGTCCTTGATGATCCGAAGACCCTCGCGCGTGTCGTAAGCCAGTGCTGCGCCGGCCTGGTTGCTCCGCTCACCGGTTCCACGCCACGCGCCGTCCACTTCGCGCAGCACCAGCACCTCCATCTCCCGCGCCCATGCCTTCCAGCCGGCCCGCACGCGCTCCAGCGCCGCCGCCGCGTCCGCCGGCACGACCGCCCGTTCCAGCATCGCCCGCCGCAACGACACTTCCGACAGCGCCCAGGCGCGCCATTCCTCCTCCGCGTCGCACCACGGCCGCAGCGTCGTGCCATCCCAGCGCGCGAGGCGCAGCGTCACCGTCTCGCTACCAAGCCGTGTCGGCGTGACGATGTCGGGCTGCCACGTGCTTGCCCACACATAGCCGCCGGCGGGCGACAGCACGGCGGTGACGCCGAGGCCGGCCTCCGCGCGCAGCCTGCCCTCCGCCCTATCCGACTCCGCCGCCAGCGCTTCCGGCTTGTCGGCGTTGTCATAGGCGCGCTCCACGAAGTCCCGGACATCCCCGGGCGTGCGGATGCGCCCCGCGCCGAGGATGACACGCGCGGAGCGCCACAGCAGCGCAGGATCCCTGTAGACGCCGAGCGTTCCCGGTTGATGCGCGGCGATCCAGTCGGCAGGCGGGTCGTCCACCGGATCGGGGCAGACCACCAGCATCTCAGCCCGCGGCACCGGCCGCTCCGGCCGCGCATGGCGCCACAGCCGGCCCGCGCGCTGGATCAGCAGGTCCGCAGGCGCGAGGTCGGTGACCAGCAGATCGAAATCGAGGTCGAGTGATTGTTCGATGACCTGTGTCGCGACGACCACGCCACCACGATCCGTGCCGTCGCGTCCGAAGCGGCGCAGCACTTCCGCCTCGATCTCCTGCCGGTCGCCCATGGCGAACCGTGCGTGAAACAGGATCGGCGCGAGCCCCATCCCGCGCAGCGCGGCGCTGGCGGCGATCGCCTCGTCCACCGTGTTGCGGATCCAGGCGACGGCGGCGCCGGCCGCTGCCGCCCGGGCAATCGCCGCATATGCCTCCTGCGCGCTGTCCAGCCGTCGCACCGCCACGCTGCGCGCGAGGCCGGGGCGCAGCGCGCAGGCATGTTCGGTGGCGCCGGCGGGCGAGACCAGCGTGGCCAGCGGATAGGCGGTCTCGCATATCGCTTCCGCCGCACCGGCCTGCCAGGCTTCCGCGAGCGCGCGGCGCGTGGCCAGCGGCAGGGTGGCGGACAGGATGATGGCGTGGCCGCCGAAGCCGGCCTGGAAGCGCAGCAGCGCCTTCAGCTCCTCCAGCATGTAGCCGTCGAAGGCATGGGCCTCGTCCACCACCAGCACCTGCCGCGACAGGCCGAACATGCGCAGCATGGCGTGCCGCGTCGGCAGGATGCCGAGGAAGCACTGGTCGACCGTGCCCACGCCGATATCGGCGAGGAAGGATTTGCGCCGGTCATCGGCGATCCAGGCGGCGCAGGCGGGGCCGGCCGGATCCTCGCCCTCCTCCTCGCCGCCCCAGGCCAGCACGTCGTCGCGGAACGCATCGGACAGGTCGCGCCGGCCGTGCGCGAGCACGATCGACGGGCGCTCGTCCGATGCGAACAGGTGCCGATAGATCGCGCGCAGCCGCGCGTGCATCGCGTTGGCGGTGGCCATGGTGGGCAGGGCGAAGAAGGCGCCGTCGGCGCGGCCGGCCTCCATCAGCCGATGGACCAGCGTGATCGCCGCCTCTGTCTTGCCGCTGCCGGTGGCGTCCTCGATCACCGCGAGCAGCGGACCGCCTGGCAGAGATGTCTGCGCGGCCCATTGCTGAACCGGGCTGGGGTCCAAGATGTGCGGGAACAACACGGAGACGCCGCCGAACGGGCGCGGCGGCTTCGGCCGGATGCCGGCGGCGCGCACGGCGGCGTCGGCCGCTTCCTGCGCATGCCGCCAGTAATCGGCGAGGGGTATCGTCTGCGGCGCGTAGGCGAAGCGTGCCCGGTCCGAGCCGATCCAGTCCGCGAGGTTGATCAGCCCGGCAAGTTGCCACGACAGATGCCGCGCATCCGCCAGGGCCGGCAGCGGCAACGGCTCCGGCGCGAGCAGCTCGCCAAGCGCGGCCAGCAGGCCCCCAGCGGCGCGCTGGCAGACGGCGCAAACGAGCTGGTCGAGGCTGCCCGGCGCTTCCGTGTCGTCCCTGGGTGGCTGGCCGTGATGGCCCGCCACCGCGCGCAGCAGGATCGTGCGGACACTGGGCGATCCCGGCATCAGTACCGCAAGAGGATCGCGGAGCGCAGGGAGGTGACGGAGCACGTGCATGCCCAGTGTGTCGTGGCGTGGCCCGCCCAGCGTTGCGAACGACCCCAGCGCCGCCGGCCACAACTCCGGCACCAGCGCCTGGAATGGCCGGCTGAACTTGCCGATGTCGTGCAACCCGGCGAGGAAGACCACCATTTCGCTTTGCCGGGTGAACTCCAGAAGCCCTTGCGGCAGCCGCCGGTGGCGGATCAGGGCTTGCACGACCGCCGCCACGTCCAGGCTGTGCCAGAGGAGCGGGTGGGAAGCGATCAGATCGTCCTGGCCACGACAGGACTTTCCCCAGAAGGACAGGCTTAGATCGAGGTCGGAATCTTCCATTCGGGCGATGCTTGAATGAGGGTTTGCAGGACGAATCTCCATCGCTGCATTGGCATGACTCGGGCCCGGAACCCAATAGCCATCCGGGTGCGCGGCAGGGCGTGATCCTGATGGGTGGGCGTGTGTCTATACCCGCGTCGCTGTTCTTGCTGACGGCGGTCCGGATGCAGCGCCCATCGCTGCGATTCCCTCTTGGCATGACAAGCGGGCAGCGGATGACAGCGGCGGCTCGACGAAACATCTGCACTGTTCACTGTCTTCGCGTCGCCCGGAGCTGAAGGCGGGTCACCGGAGCGGCTGATGATCGACATGGCCAACTCAGGTCCCTCTTCCGCCGTCTTCGGGACAGCATCGGCAACTGCCTCGACCGCTTCACGCCAACCGAGTGTGCCAACTATCCCGCCAACAGCTTGTCCACGCCTCGCGTGAAGGCACTCCAGCCCAAGGCCCTCCTGAGGCCCCCGGGTCAAGGGGCCGGTGGCCCCTTGCGGGATGCAAGGGCAGCGCCCTTGCCGGGGTCCGGGGCAGAGCCCCGCCTCCGCCTCAGTGCGCCTCGCCGCCCGCCATGCGCGGCCGCGCGAGCAGGAACGTCAGCGGGATGGCGGCGACGAACAGGCCGGCCATCAGCATCAGCACGTCGTTGTAGGTCAGCACCAGCGCCTGCCGCTCCACCATCTCCGCCACGCGCTTCAGCGCCGCCAACTCGGCATTCGCGCCGAGCTTCGGTGCGAGAGACGCGGTGATGTCGTTCAGCGTGTTGATCGCGCCGGGCCGTGCCCAGTTCACCTGTTCGGCAAGCTGCGCGCGGTGCAGGTAGCCGCGTTCGGTGACCAGCGTGGTGATCACCGCGAGCCCCGCCGCACCGCCCAGATTGCGCATCAGGTTGTACAGCCCGGCGGCGTTCTTCAGCATCGATGGCGGCAGCGTGCCCAGCGCGACCTGGTTCACCGGCACGATCACGAACATCATCGATGCGCCGCGCAGCGCCTGCGGCCAGAAGAACTGCCAAAACCCCCACTCGGCGGTCATCTGCGCGGTCTGCCAGATCGCCACGCCGAAGCAGATCAGCCCGAGCGCCAGCATCACCCGCAGATCGAGCACGCGCGCCATCCGCCCGGCGATCGGCGCGAGGCAGAACATGAACACGCCGGTGACGAACATCGTCTCGCCGATCTGCATGGAATCGTAGCCGCGCACACGGCCGAGATAGAGCGGGATCAGATAGATCGACCCGTACAGGCCGATGCCGAGGATGAAGGAGAACAGGCAGCCGATCGCGAAGTTCGGATTGGTGAAGGCGCGCAGCTCCACCAACGGGTCAGGCCGCGTCAGCACGCGGTGGAAGAACAGCACGCCGCAGGCCACGCCGACGATGGCAAGGTTGCGGACCGTGGCATCGTCGAACCACTCCCAGCGCGCACCTTCCTCCAGCACGTATTCGAGCGAGCCGAGGAAGCCCGCGAGCAGCAGCAGGCCGATCCAGTCGAAGCTGTGCCGCAGCGACCAGTCGGGCCGGTCGATGTCCAGCAACTTCCACACCGCGACAGCGACCGCGGCACCGATCGGCACGTTGATCAGGAACAGCCAGTGCCAGGAAAGCTGCTGCGTCAGCCAGCCGCCGAAGGTGGGACCGATCGTGGGCGCGAGCGTCGCCGTCATGCCGATCAGCACGGAGACCTGCGCACGGCGCGTGCCGGGAAACAGCAGGAAGGAGGTCGCGAACACGGTCGGGATCATCGCCCCGCCGATGAAGCCTTGCGCGGCGCGGAACGCGATCATCGCCGGCAGCGAGGTCGCGGTCGCGCACAGCGCGGAGAACACCGCGAAGCCGGCGGCCGAGATGGTGAACAGGATGCGCGTGGACAGCAGCCGCGACAGCCAGCCGGACAGCGGGATCATCACGATCTCCGCGATCAGGTAGGAGGTCTGCACCCACGATGCCTCGTCCGGCGAGGCGGACAGGCCGGCCTGGATCTCCGCGATCGAGGCCGAGACGATCTGGATGTCCAGGATCGCCATGAACATGCCCAGCACCATCGCCATGAACCCGGCCCATTCCCGGCCGGTGACCACGCGGCCGGGCTGGCCGAGCGGGGCGATGGCAGGCGCCGCCGAAGCCATGGATCAGGGAACCAGCTCGCGCAGCGTGGACGCCGCCACCCCGAACATGCCCAGCCGCTCCGTCCCCGGCGCGCGCGTGTCCACCTGCGCCTCCACCGACAGGCCGGGACGCAGCGCGGCGAGCTTGGCCGCTTCCTCGGGCGGGAAGATCAGCTTCACCGGCACGCGCTGGACGATCTTGGTGAAGTTGCCGGTCGCGTTCTCGGGCGGCAGCAGGCTGAACTGGCTGCCGGTGGCGGGCGCGAGGCTGTCCACCGTGCCGCGCACCTCGAGGTCGGGCAGCGCATCGACATGCAGCGTCACGGTCTGGCCGCGCCGCATGCGCGCGATCTGCGTCTCCTTGAAGTTGGCGACGACGTACTGGCGGCCAGGCGGCGGCGCGACGGCGATCAGTTGCGCGCCCGGCTGGACGAACTGGCCGAGCTGGGCGGCACGGTTGCCGACGATGCCGTCGAACGGCGCGCGGATGACGGTGTTGTCGAGGTCGATGCGGGCGAGCGAGACCTGCGCCTCCGCCGCGGTCACCCGCGCATGCGCCTCCACCAGCGACGCACGCTGGACATCGAACGCGCGCGCTGCGGCGGTGCGGGCGGCCTGCATCGCCACCACCTGCGCCTCGGCCTTGCGGGCGTCGGCGGTCTTCTGCTCGGCGGTCTGGCGCGATGCCCAGCCGGAGCCGACCAGCGCGCCATAGCGGCCGGCATCGGCGGTGGCGCGGACGCGCTCGGCCTCGGCATTGGCGATCTCGGCATCGGCGCGGGCAAGCTGCGCCTCGGCGGCGGCCACCTGCGCCTCGGCCGTGCCGACGGCGGCGCGGGCCTGGGCCAGCGCGGCATCCGCGGTGGCAAGCCGCGCGGTCCAGTCGTCGTCACGCAGCCGGATCAGCGGCTCGCCCGCCTTCACGTGCTGGTTGTCGGCCACCAGCACCTCGGCGACGTAGCCCTGGATGCGCGGGCCGAGCACGGCGATGTCGCCCTGGACGTAGGCGTTGTCGGTGCTCTCCAGCCAGCGGCCTTCCTTGATCCACCACGTGCCGCTCATTCCCGCGCCCGCGAGCACGACCAGCCCGGCAAGCACGATCAGCCACCGGCGCCGCCGCGGCGAAGCGGTGGAGGCGCGGATTTCGGCTTCGGGCATGGGTTTTTCGGCGATCGCGTTCATCGCGTGCGCATCCGGCGGAGCTGACACGGGCGCAACGTTCGCGCCGGACGGGGGACGAACGCAAGGAAAAACTGAACGGTTCAGTTCAGTCCTTTGCAGCGCAGCCCCGCCCCGCGCGCAGGCCCATTTCCGTTGACCCGATGCGCTCGCGGCTTCACCTCTGGGGTGCATGTCGGAGACCGAGACCTCTGCCGCGCTGGACCGGCCGAAGCGGCGCGCCATCGTCGAGGCGGCGGCGAAGCTATTCATGCGCGACGGCTACGGCGCGGTCAGCATGGATGCGGTGGCGCGGGAATCCTCCGTCTCCAAGGCCACGCTATACGCGCATTTCACCGGCAAGGACCGGCTGTTCGCGACCATCGTCGCCGAACGCTGCGCCGGGCTGCAGGCGGAATGCGAGGCCGACCCCGACTGGCAGGCGCAGGACCTGCGCACGGCACTCACCTCGATGGGGCGGCGCTGGCTGGGGTTCCTGATGTCGCCGGCGACGATCGCGATCTACCGCGTCGTGGTGGCCGAGGCGCAGCGGTTCCCGGAACTGCCGGTGGCCTTTTACGATTCCGGTCCGCGACCCATCAAGGAATGGCTCACCGCCTGGATCGCCGCACAGGCCCAAGCCGGACGGCTGGCCGCGCCCGATCCGCTTGTGGCGGCGGAGCAGTTCGTGGCCCTGCTGCGCACGGGCGTGTTCTTCCGCGCCACGCTCGGCGTGGGTGCCGAGCCCGGTGAGGCCGAACGCCGCATGGTGGTCGATCAGGCGGTCGGCACGTTCCTGCGCGCTTTCGCCCCCCATGGCGCTTCGCCTGCCGGGAGCTAGACTGCGGCGCCATGCCGCGCGGTGACCTGTTTCCAGATATCGGACCCTATGAGACGGGCTGGCTGCCCGTATCCGGCGGACACACGCTGTACTGGGAGCAGGTCGGCAATCCGCGAGGCCGCCCGGTGCTGTTCCTGCACGGCGGCCCCGGCGCCGGGGCGGGCGCGGTGCATCGCCGCTTCTTCGATCCCGCGCACTGGCGGATCGTGATCTTCGACCAGCGCGGCGCGGGCCGGTCCCGTCCGCTCGGCGAACTCTCGGCCAACACCACGCCGCATCTGATCGCCGATATCGAGGAGCTGCGGCGGCATCTCGGCGTGCCGCGCTGGATGCTGTTCGGCGGGTCCTGGGGCTCCACCCTCGCGCTGGCCTATGCACAGGCGCATCCTGACCGGGTGGCCGGCTGCGTGCTGCGCGGCGTGTTCCTCGGCCGCGACAGCGAGGTCGCGTGGTTCCTGCACGGGCTGCGCGCCGTGTTCCCCGAGGTCTGGGCGCAGTTCGCCGGCTTCATCCCGGAAGCCGAGCGCGGCGACCTGCTCGGCGCCTATCTCCGCCGGCTGACCGATCCGGACCCCGCCATCCACGGGCCGGCCGCGCGCGCCTGGAGTATCTACGAAGGGTCGTGCTCCACGCTGCTGCCGAGCCCGGACACCGTCGCCTCCTTCGCGCAGGACCGCACGGCGCTGGGGCTGGCGCGGATCGAGGCGCATTACTTCGCGCATGGGCTGTTCCTGCCCGAGGGCGGACTGCTCGGGGGCATGGATCGCCTTGCCGGCATTCCGGCGGAGATCATCCAAGGCCGCTACGACATGGTCTGCCCTGCCGTGACGGCCTTCGAGCTGGCCGCCGCGTGGCGCACCGCACGGCTGACCGTGGTGCCCGATGCCGGGCATTCGGCGCTGGAACCGGGCATCCGTACCGCGCTGGTCGCCGCGGTGGACCGCATGCGCCAGCACGATTGAAGCTTTGCCCCGGCGCTGGCCTGGGTTCGGTCAGGCGGCGGGATCGCGATCCTTTCCGGTGCTCCCCCGCAGCCGCGCCGCATGGTCCCGGAACATCTCCGCCACATGATCGATGACCGCGCGGACACGCGCCGTGCGCCGGAGATCGCGATGGATCTCGGCCCACATCGCGTAACCTGACAGACGCTGCGGCCACACGCGCTGGAGGCCGGGCCTGCGGTCAGCGATGTAGCATGGCAGGGTCACCAGCCCGAGTGCTGCTTCCGCCGCTGCGAGCAGCGTCATCACGCTGTTGCCGGTGAAGACGTAACGCGCGCCCTCCAGCGCCTCGCCGTGGAACGGATTGACCGGTGGCGCCGGCCTGAGCAGTTCCGAAAATCCGATCAGGTGATGCCCCGCCAGTCCCTGCCCGGGTGATGGGGCGGGTCGCTTCGCCAGATAGCGGGGCGCCGCATAGACGGCCGTCGCGATGGTGCCGAGGCGCCGCCTGACGAGCTGCGGCTGCTTTGGCGTATGCGAGCGGATCGCGATGTCCGCTTCACGCCGCGCCACATCCAGCACCCCGTATCCGCCGAACAGTTCAAGGCGGATATCGGGGCAGCGAGCATGGAACGCGCCAAGCCCTTCCATGAGGAACTGCGTCGCGAGCGAATCAGACGCGGTGATGCGCACGAAGCCGGCAAGCCGCTGATCCCCGCCCGCCACCGAATGCGCCGCGGTCGCGAGCGCGGCCTCCGCATCGGTCACCGGCTGCTGCAGGGCGCGCGCCGCGGCGGTGGGCCGCAATCCGTCCGGCGTGCGGTCGAACAGCCGCGCGCCGAGGGCGTGCTCGAGCGCGGTGATCCGCCGGGCCACGGTCGTTTCCGCCACGCCAAGCTGCCGGCCGGCCGCGCTGAACGTCCCCGCGCGCAGCACGGCAAGCAGGACCCGCAGGTCATCCCAGTCCGGTGAGCGATGGTTCTGCATTGATGCAGGATCAGCCTGCATCCTTGCTGCTTCTCTCCGCAATCCCCCTCTGCGTCACTGGCGACGTCCAAGAACGAATGCACGAGAGGGAGGAGAGGCACAGCGCATGCTGTCCCGCCGTCGCGCGACTGGTCGCGGGGGCATGCCCCGCGCACGCCCATGACACCGCTTCGCCCGGTTCTCGACACCGCATCCGACGCCGCCGTTGCGCGGCGGGAAGCGACGCTCGGTCGCGTGGCGCAACTGCGCGCGCTGGAATGCCGGGCCGCTGAAGCCTCCGCGCGCGGCACCCGGGGCTGGGCCGAGCGGCGCAAGCTCGCGCCGCGGGAACGCCTCGCGCACCTGCTCGATCCATCCCGCCCCTTCCTGCCGCTGTGCACCCTCGCCGGCTGGTGCGTGGATGACGAGAACCCGGCAACCTCCATCCCCGGCGGCTCGCAACTCGCGGGCATCGGCTTCGTCTCCGGCGTGCGCTGCATGGTGGTCGCGACGGATTCCGGGATCGCCGGCGGCGCGCTGTCGGAGATGGGCAACCAGAAGCTGCTCCGCTGTCAGGAGATCGCGCTCGAGAACCGACTTCCCTTCGTGCATCTGGTCGAGAGCGCCGGCGCCAACCTGCTGAAGTACCGCGTGGAGAAGTTTGTCCGTGGCGGCGCGATCTTCCGCAACCTTGCCCTGCTCTCGGCCGCCGGCCTGCCGGTCGTGACGGTCGTGCACGGCCCCTCTGCGGCGGGCGGTGCCTACATGCCGGGCCTGTCGGACTACGTCGTCATGATCCAGGGTCACGCGCGCGCCTATCTCGCCGGCCCGTCCCTGCTGCGCGCCGCGACCGGCGAGATCACGGATGACGAGGCCCTCGGCGGGGCCGGGATGCATGCCCGCATCTCGGGCCTGTGCGAGTATCTCGCCGCCGATGACGCGGAGGGCATCGCCCGCGCGCGCGACATCGTGGCGGCGCTGGACTGGCCCGGCCGCGCCGTGCCGCCCCCCGTGCCGCCCCGGCCGCCACGCCACGAGCCGGAGGAACTCGCCGGCATCATGCCGGAGGATTTCCGCGAGCCGGTGGACATGCGCGAGGTCATCGCACGGCTGGCGGACGACAGCGCCTTCCTGCCGTTCAAGCCGGACTACGGCCCGGCCACGGTCTGCGGCCGCGCGCGGCTCGAAGGCCATGCGCTCGGCATCATCACCAACAACGGCCCGCTCGATCCCGCCGGCGCGGCGAAGGCGGCGCACTTCATCCAGACCTGCTGCCAGTCCGGCACGCCGATCCTCTACCTGCAGAACACCACCGGCTTCATCGTCGGCCGCACCAGCGAGGAAGCCGGCATGGTCAAGCACGGCGCCAAGCTGATCCAGGCCCTGACCAACGCCACGGTGCCGCAGGTGACGATCATGTGCGGCGCGAGCTTCGGCGCCGGCAACTACGGCATGTGCGGCCGCGCCTTCCGCCCGCGCTTCCTCTTCTCCTGGCCCGGCGCGCGTACCGCCGTGATGGGCGCGGAGCAGGCCGCGACCACGATGGAACTCGTCGCGCGCGCCCAGGCCACACGGCGCGGCCGGCCGGTGGATGAGGACAGGCTCGCCGCCCAGCGCGCCGCCATCGTGGCGAATTTCGACAGCCAGGCCGATGCCTTCCTCACTTCCGGCCTGCTGCTGGACGACGGCGTGATCGACCCGCGCGACACGCGTGCGGTGCTCGCCTTCGTGTTCGACACCTGCCGCGAGGCGGCCCGCGCCACCCCGAACCGGATCCAGTTCGGCGTCGCCCGTCCCTGACGGGACACGGCGGGAAAGGAACCACGATGCCCTATACCCAGGACCATCACAGGCTGATGGACAGCATCCGCCGCTTCGTGGCGGAGGAGATCGACCCCCATGCGGATGCGTGGGAGGAGGCGGAGTCCTTTCCCTCCCGCGAGATCTTCCGCAAGGCGGCCGCGCTCGGCCTGTTCGGCATCACCAAGCCGGAAGCCTATGGCGGCAGCGGGCTCGACTTCTCCTATGCGCTGGCCGCCGGCGAGGCGCTTGGCCACATGAAGGCGCAGGGCGTCGGCATGGCGCTCTCCGTGCAGAGCGACATGGCGACGCCGGCGCTTGCCGCCTTCGGCAGCGACGAGCTGCGCCGCGAATACCTCGCACCTGCCGTCGCCGGGGAGGTCGTGGTCTCGATCGGCGTTTCGGAGGCCGGCGCGGGCTCCGACGTCGCCTCGATCAGGACGCGTGCGCGGCCCGACGGCGGAGACTACGTGATCCAGGGCGGCAAGATGTGGATCACCAACGGCATGGAGGCCGACTGGGTCTGCCTGCTCGGCAATACCTCGGATGATGCGCCCCACCGCAACAAGAGCCTCATCATCGTGCCGCTGCGCGAGAAGCCCGGCGGACCCGACCGGCGCGGGGTGGAGCGGCAGAAGATCCGCAAGTTCGGCATGTGGTCGAGCGACACCGCGCAGCTCTTCCTCGACGACGTGCGCGTGCCCATGCGCAACCGCATCGGCGAGGAGGGCCAGGGCTTCGTCTATCAGATGCGGCAGTTCCAGGAGGAACGCCTGAACGCCGCCGCGCGCCGCCTCGCGATGGGCCAACTCATCGAGCATGTCGCGGAATACCTGCGCGAGCGCATCGCATTCGGCAGGCCGCTGCTCGACAACCAGTTCATCCAGTTCAAGCTCGCCGAGCTGAAGACCGAGATCGAGGCGCTGCGCGCGCTGACCTATCGCGCGACGCAGCTCTACGTCGCGGGCCAGGACGTCACCGAACTCGCGTCCATGGCGAAGCTGAAATCCGGGCGGCTGTCACGCGAGGTGGCCGACTGGTGCATGCAATTCATGGGCGGCATGGGCTACACGTGGGAGAGCTGGGTCAGCCGCGCCTATCGCGACTACCGCCTCGGCTCCATCGGCGGCGGCGCGGATGAGATCATGCTCCAGATCATCGCCCGCCGCATGGGCCTCGACGCCAAGGGGCGGCGGGCATGAGTGTTTCGCCGGTCCTCATCGCCGAGCGGCGCGGCGTTCTCTTCGCCACGATCAGCGTGCCGGCAACGCGCAACGCCCTTTCGCCCGATGTCGTTGCCGCGCTCGCCGCGGCCGTGCAGGCGGCGCGCAGCGCGCGTGCGCTGGTCGTCCGCGGCGCCGGCGGCGTGTTCTCGGCGGGCGGCTCGCTCGGCAGCTTCCAGCAGCGGCTGGCGGCGAACGACCTTGGCGACGACGCGGTGGCAACGCGCAATCGCCGCTTCGGCGTCTTCCTCCAGGACCTCGCCGCGCTACCGGTGCCGGTGCTGGCGGCGGTGCACGGGGCTGCCATGGGCGGCGCGGTGGGCCTCGTCGCCACGGCCGACATCGTCATCGCCACCGCCGATGCGCGGTTCGGCCTGCCGGAGACCTCGCTCGGCATCGTGCCTGCCCAGATCGGGCCTTTCCTGCTCCCCCGCCTCGGCCTTCCCGTCGCGCGGCGACTTGCCCTGACCGCACAGCGGATCGACGCGCAGGAGGCCCTGCGGCTCGGTCTGGTGGATCGCGTTGCGCCGGATGCAGCCGCGCTCGATGCGGCACTGGCCGAGGAACTGACGCGCCTGCTTGCTAACGGTCCCGCCGCGCTCATCGCGACCAAGGACTATCTCGCGCGCTGCGCCGTGCAGGCGTCAGGCCAAGCGCTCGACGTCGGTGCCGCGCTCTTCGCCGCCGCGATGCGTGGCGAAGGCCGGGACGGCATCGCGGCACGACGCGAGAAGCGCCCCGCCCCCTGGGCGGAACCCTTCGCGGTGGCGGACCTGCCGCCAGCCGGAGGGGCGGCGGCGTGAGAGGTTTCGACACGCTCCTCATCGCCAATCGCGGCGAGATCGCGCTGCGCATCATGCGCAGTGCGCGCCGCCTCGGCTTGCGCTGCATCGCCGTACACTCCGATGCCGATACCGGCGCGCCGCATGTCGCCGCTGCAGACGCCGCGGTGCGCATCGGCCCGGCCGAGCCGCGCGCGAGCTACCTCGACACCGCTGCGATCCTCGATGCGGCGAGGCGCACGGGTGCGGAAGCCGTGCACCCCGGCTACGGCTTCCTTTCCGAGAATGCCGATTTCGCGCGCGCCGCGACGGAGGCCGGCCTGATCTTCGTCAGCCCGCCGGCAAACGTGATCGCCGCGATGGGCGACAAGGCCGCGGCCAAGGCGATCGCGCGGCAGGCCGGCGTGCCCTGCCTGGACGGCTACGAGGGCGAAGACCAGTCGGATGCTGCGTTCGCGGCGGAAGCCGCGCGCATCGGCTTTCCCGTCATGGTCAAGGCGGCGGCCGGTGGCGGCGGGCGCGGCATGCGGCTGGTCGAAACCGCAGCCGATCTGCTCCCCGCCCTGGCCATCGCGCGCACGGAGGCGCAGCAGGCCTTCGGCAACGGCTGCCTGCTCCTCGAACCCGCACTCGTTCGCGCGCGCCATGTCGAGATCCAGATCCTCGCGGACGCGCATGGCAACACGCTGCATCTCGGCGAGCGCGACTGCTCCGTGCAGCGGCGGCACCAGAAGCTGATCGAGGAATCGCCCGCCATCACCGCGGACCTGCGCGACGCGATGGGCCGCGCCGCGGTCAACCTCGCACGCACGGTCGGATATGTCGGCGCGGGCACGGTGGAATTCCTGCTCGCCGCCGATGGCCGCTTCGTCTTCATGGAGATGAACACGCGTCTGCAGGTCGAACACGCCGTGACCGAGGCGCTGACCGGCCTCGACCTCGTCGAGTGGCAGCTCCGCATCGCCATGGGAGAGGCCCTGCCCTTCGCGCAGGATGACATCCGCCTCGACGGTCACGCCATCGAGGCGCGGCTCTGCGCCGAGGATCCGGCCCGCGACTTCGCCCCCCGGCACGGTCCGGTGCTGCGCTGGCGCCCGCCGCAGGATCACGGCGTGCGCGTGGATCACGCGCTCGCTGATGCAGGCTCTGTCTCGCGCCATTACGACACGATGGTCGCGAAGCTCATTGCCCACGGTCGTACGCGGGATGAGGCGCGGCGCAGGCTCGCCGCCGCGCTGGATGCGACGGTGCTGCTGGGGCCGCCAACCAATCGCGCCTTCCTCGCCGCCTGCCTGCGGCATCCGGAATTCGCCGCGGCACCGCCGGACACCGGCTTCCTCGGCCGCACCGGAGCGCTGATCCACCCCGATGCGATGCCGCCGCCGGAAGCGGTCGCCGTGGCCGCACTGCTCGCCGCCGGCATCGGGCCGCAGACACGGCCGGACATCGGCGGCGGGCCGGGGCGCACCCTGCATCTCGCGGCCGCCGAGCGAAGCTGGGGCCTGCATCTGGCATCCGCGGAGAGCGGCTGGCAGGTCGCCTGGCAGGACGGGGAAACACGACACTGCCTGAACGTGCGGCTGCTGTCCGCCCCGGCCGACGGCGCGCTGCTCGCCGAAGTGGACGGCATGACCCTGCCCGCCGTCCAGGCGGAGGACGCGGCCGCGCTGCACCTGCATATCGGCGGCCGGGACTGGCATTTCCGCCGCCCCGATCAGGAGGGTGCGGAGGAACAGGATGCCGGCAGCGGCGTCGTGCGCGCGCCCTTCACCGGGATGATCGCCTCGCTCGCCGTGGCCCCCGGCACGCACGTGACGCGCGGGGCGGCGCTGCTCGTGCTCGAGGCGATGAAGGTCCAGACCAAGATCGTCGCGCCCTGCGATGGCGTCGTCACCGAGCTGCCCGCAGCCGGGCGCCGGGAGGTTTCCGCCGGCACCACACTTGTCGTGATCCAGCCGGAGGAGGCGGAAGGTGGCTGATCCCCTGCGCATTGCCTGCGCCAGCGGCTTCTGGGGCGATTCCGCCGGCGCCGTGCCGCAATTGCTGCGCGTGCCGGGCTTGCAGGTCATCGCCTGCGAATACCTGGCCGAGACGACCATGGCGGTGCTGTCGCGCGCGCGACAGAAGGACCCTTCGCGCGGCTATGCCGCCGACTTCGTGGACGTCGTCGTGGCACGGCACCTGCCGGAGCTGACGGCGCGCGGCATCCGCCTGGTCACCAATGCCGGCGGGCTGAACCTGCCCGCCTGCCGCGACGCGGTCGCGGCGGCAGCGGCGCGGCACGGACACTCGCCGCGCATCGCCATCGTCGAAGGCGACGACCTGATGCCGCAGGAGGCCGCGCTGCGCGCCGAGGGCGCGTTACCCCGCGAGACGGAAGGGCGCGTGCTCTCGCTGAACGCCTATCTCGGCGCCCGCCCGGTCGCTGCTGCCTGCGCGGCCGGGGCGGACATCGTCATCACCGGCCGCGGCGTGGACAGCGCGCTGGCGCTCGGCCCGCTCGCCGCGCATTTCGGCTGGCGCTGGGACGACTGGGACCGCATCGCCGCCGGCACGCTTGCCGGCCACGTCATCGAATGCGGCGCGCAGGCGACGGGCGGGATCTTCACCGACTGGGCGGAGGTCCCCGGCTGGGAGGACATCGGCTACCCCGTCCTCGACGTCTTCGAGGACGGCAGCTTCGAGCTGTTCAAGCCGGACGCCACCGGCGGCCTGATCGCGCCACTGCCGGTGAGCGAGCAGATCCTCTACGAGGTCGCGGACCCCGGCTCCTATGTGATGCCGGACGTCACCTGCGACTTCACCGCAGTCAGCGTGGTGCCGGCAGGGCCGGGCCGGGTGCGCGTCTCCGGCGCGCGCGGCCGGCCGCCGACCGCGACGCTCAAGGCGGTGGGCACGGCGCGCGGCGGCTTCCAGGTGCAGCTCATGCTCGCCATCCGCGGCATCGCCGCACCGGCCAAGGCGCGGCGCACGGCCGACGCGCTGCTCGCTCGCGCACGCCGCATGATGACGGAGGCCGGCTTCGCGGATTTCGCGGCGGTGCAGGTCGATCTGCTCGGCTGCGAATCCCATTACGGCCCGCATGCGCGGAACCTCCCGATGCGGGAGGTAGTGCTGCGCATCGCGGCGCGGCACGCGGACACGAAGGCGCTCACCATCTTGCAGCGCGAATGCGCCTCGGCCGGCACGTCCTTCGCGCCCGGCACGCGCAGCACCTTCTTCGGCCGCGCCGACATCGCGCCGGTGGTGGTCGCCTTCACCGCGCTGATCGGCAAGGACAGGCTGCAACCGCGCGTCACCCTCGGGGATGCCGCGCCGGAGATACCACCCGCGCCGCCTGTCACCATCGACGCGCCGGGCAGCACTGCCACTGATCCGCCCCCCTGCCCGATCGCTGACGAGCCACTGGTCGAGGTCCCTCTCGTCCGCCTCGCCGTCGCGCGCAGCGGCGACAAGGGGGACGACGTGAACATCGGCGTCATCGCACGCGACCCGGCGCATTATCCGTGGCTGCGCGCGACCCTGACGCAGGAGCGCGTGGCCGCGCAGTTCGCCCATCTCCTCGCCGGGGATGTCGAACGCTTCGAGGCGCCGGGCCTGCACGCGCTGAACTTCGTGCTGCACCACGCCCTCGCGGGCGGCGGCGCGGCGAGCCTGCGCTCCGACCCGCTCGGCAAGGCGTTCGCGCAGATCCTGCTCGATCTGCCGCTGCCGGTACCGGCGTCGTGGGTGCAGCCGGAATGCGAATACGCCATCGAGGGAGCCCGTCCATGATGCGTCGCCGCCTGCTGTCCGGCACCGCCGCCGCCATAGCCGCCTCGCGGGTCGCGCGTGCGCAGGTCTGGCCGAACCGCCCGATCCGCCTCGTCGTCCCCTATCCGCCGGGCGGCGTCAGCGATGCCGTCGGCCGGGTCCTGGCGCGCGGGCTGCAGGATCGGCTCGGCCAGCCCGTGGTGGTGGACAACCGCGCCGGCGCCAACGGCGTCATCGGCTCCGACTTCGTCGCGAAGAGCGAACCGGACGGCCACACCCTGCTGCTGGTGGTGGCGGCGCACGCCATCAATCCGTCGCTGATGCCGCGCATGCCATACAGCCCGCTCGAGGACCTTCGCGGCATCTCCCTGCTGGCACGCATCCCGCTGCTGATCGTCTCCTCCGCCGCGCTGCCACCCACCACGCTCGCCGAGTTCATCGCCTATGCGCGCGCGGCCCGCGAGCCGCTGCTCTTCGCCTCCTCCGGCGTCGGGTCGGGCGCGCATCTCGGCGGCGAGCTTTTCGCGCGGGCGGCCGGCATCCGGCTCCAGCACGCACCCTATCGCGGCATCGCGCCGGCCCTGCCGGACCTGTTCCGCGGCAGCGTCGCGATGATCATGGACACGCTCCAGACCATGACGCCGCATGTGGAAGCGGGCCGCGTGCGCGCCCTCGCGCTCGCGGCGGCGAGCCGCTGGCCCACGGCGCCGCAGATACCCACGGCCTCCGAGGCCGGGTTGCCGGGCTTCGAGGCGGGGAGCTGGTTCGGCCTGCTCGCGCCCGCACGAACGCCGGAGGCGGTCGCCACCCGGCTGTCGCGGGAGACGGAGGCCGTTCTGCAACAGCCCGAGACGCTGACCCAGTTCGCTGGCTTCGGCATCGAACCCATGGGCAGCACGCCAGCGGCCTTCGACGCTTTCATCCGTACCGAGCACGATCGCTGGGCGCGCGTGATCCGGGAGGCGAACATCCGTCTGGACCAATGAGCCTGCCCCTCGCCGGCATCCGCGTGCTGGATCTCACCCGCGTCGTTGCGGGGCCGTGGTGCACCCAGTTGCTGGGCGACCTCGGCGCCGCGGTCTGGAAGGTCGAGCATCCCGCAGGCGGCGATGATACGCGGCGGATCGGGCCGCATCTGCGGACCCCGGACGGTCGCACGACGCGCGAATCCGCCTTCTACCTGGCCTGCAATCGCAACAAGCGCTCGCTCGCGATCGACGTGACGGCGCCGGAGGGTGCTGCGCTCGTGCGGCGCCTGGCCGGCGTCGCGGATGTGTACGTCGAGAACTCGAAGGCCGGCAGCCTGGACCGGCTGGGGCTGGGCGCGGCACAGCTTCGGGCGCTGAACCCGCGGCTGGTCACCTGCTCCATCACCGGCTTCGGCCCGGACGGGCCCTACGCCTCGCGCCCGGCCTACGACTTCATCATGCAGGGCATGGCCGGGCTGATGAGCACCTGCGGCCACCCGGACGATGCGCCGGGCGGCGGGCCGATGCGTACCGCCATCCCGATCACCGACCTGATGACCGGGATGTATGCGACGGTCGCGGTCCTCGGCGCGCTGATCCGCCGGAGGGAGACCGGCTGGGGGAGCCATGTGGATTGCGCCATGCTCGACGCCGCGGTGGCGATGAACGGGCATCTCGCGCTCGGTTATCTGATGACCGGCGAACTGCCGCCACGCATCGGCAACGCCAATCCCGTGGCCTCCCCTTCGGCCGTCTATCGGAGCGCGGACGGCCACCTGATCGTGGCCGCAGGCAACGACCGGCAGTTCGCCGCGCTGTGCCATGCGCTGGCGCGGCCTGACCTGCTTCAAGATCGGCGTTTCGCCGGCAATGACGAACGGGTGCGCAATCGTGCCGCGCTCGATCTCGCCATCCAGGCGGCATTGAAGGACCGCACCACCGCGCAGTGGATCGCGGCGCTGGAAGCCGCCGGCGTACCGTGCGGGCCGATCAACACGATGCGCGAGCTGATGGATGATCCGCAGGTCGTGCATCGGGGATCCGTCCTGAAACGGCCTCACCCGGCCGGTGAGACTGCTCCCATGCTGCGGAGCCCGTTGCGCTTCGAGGGGCTGGATATCCCCCATGCGACGCCGCCGATGCTCGGGGCCGATGGGGAGGATGTGCTTCGCGAGGTGCTGGGGCTGGATGCCGCCGATCTGGACGCGCTGAACGATGCCGGTGCGCTTGACACCGCTCCGGCGTAGCCCCCGCTGAAACGGGCCGGCATCAGCCCGTGACGGCACCGGATGACCACTCTCGGCCGGACACCGTCGAGCCGCCCACGCTGACCTACGAATCCCCCGCCAGGATCGGACGCGCACGCTTGTAAGGCAGTCGCGCCAGATCCGACGTGCAAGGTCCGCTCGTGCGCAGCGTGTAGGACGCCGCCGCGATCGGGTCATAGGCGCGGCGATGCGCGACCGCCGCCTTCACCACGATCAGCCGCTGCGCCTCAGGCACGATGCCCTGGCTGCGGAGCTGGCCGAGATCGAAGGGCGGCGTCTTGCGCGTGGTCAGCAGGATGGTGATGCCGCGATGGCGCACCACCGCGCACGGCCCCATGTCGATGTTCACGCCGACCGAGGCGACGAGATGGCTGTTGCGGTCCTCCAGCATGAACCGCCCGTCGCTGCGGGAGATCAGCGTGACATCCAGCTCCACCGGCCCGGGGTCGAGCGCGCTGCCCCGCCCGCCGACCGCGATGCGGGCGCTCCCGCCCATCGGCGTGGAGGCGAGTGACGCGATCGCCACCGGATCGGCGATGACGATCGCGGCATCCCGCGCGTCATGCCGCAGCAGCGCGCGCAGCACGTCCGTGCAATCGCCCGGCGCGCCGCCGCCGATATTGTCGGCCGGCTCGACCAGCAGGATCGGGCCGCGCGCATCCTTCGGCAGGGCGGACAGCACCTCGTCCGGGTCCAGCTCCGCCGGGTGCCCGTCGGCGATCATCGCCCGCGCACTCCGCGCGAGACCGGCAAGCGCGCTCATCGCCGCCGCTTCCTCGCCCTCCGTGACGATGCCGAAGGCCACGCCGGCCCCGGGCGCATCGGCATAGGCGAAGCCCGCGACCACGTTCACGGCGAGCACGCCGGCCTCGGTCCGCTCGATCTCGCGGGCCTGATGCTCCAGCGCGCGCATCGGCCGGTCCGCCGTGCCGGTGCCGGTGGGCGGCCAGAGGATGTCGGTGGCGGCGAGATACTGGCGCGGGCGGATGCCGGTGCGCAGGCAGCGCGCCAGCAGCTCCGCGGCGCGCACCGCGCTGTCATGGGCGTCGATATGCGGGTTCTTGCGGTAGCAGACGAGCCCGTCCGCATACCGGGCCATGTCCGCCGTCAGGGTCGCATGCAGGTCGAACACGCCGAAGACCGGCACGTCCCGCGCGGCCGGGATGGCGCGGATGCGGCGCAGCAGTTCGCCCTCGGCGTCCGGCTGCGCGGTGGTCACCATCGCGCCGTGCAGCGACAGGAAGATCGCGTCATAGCCGCCGGCGGCGATGGCGGGCGCGATCTCCGCCCAGAACGCCTCGAACGCGGCGTCGTCCACGATGCCGGACGGCGTGGCCGTCCAGGAGGAGGTGGCGATCACCTCCCACCCCTCGCGCACCGCGACATCGAGGAAGCCCGCGATCTGGGACCCGTCGCCCGCGCGCGCGAGCAGGTCCGCGCCGCGATGGATGCGGAAATCGCCGATGCGCGTGATGTCGTCGGTGAAGCAGTGCGTCTCGTGGAACAGTCCCGCGAGCAGCACGCGCACGCGCGCCATCGCGGTCAGGCGGCGGCGCGGGGCTGCTGCAGCTCCGAGATGCGGCGGACCAGCAGGTTACCGATGCGCGCGATCATCGCGCTGTTCATCCGCGTCGCGGGCCCCGCGATGCTGATCGCCGCCACCGCCACGCCGCGCTCGACGATCGGCGCGGCCACGCAGCAGGCGCCGAGCTCATTCTCCTCGCGTTCGGCCACCCACCCGTCGCGCCGGCAGCCGGCGAGCAGCCGCTCCAGCTTCACCGGATCGGTGATGGTGTTGTGCGTGATCGGGATCAGGGCCGCGTGGTCGAGGAAGGCGCGGCGTTCCGGATCGGGCCGGTGCGCGAGCAGCGCGCGGCCGCAGGCGGTGGCGTGGAAGGCGGCGCGCGTGCCGGCGTAGCTGGTGACCCGCACGCCCTGGCTGCCTTCCAGGCTCTCCACGATCAGCGCATCGGTGGCGCGCGGGATGGCGAGGTTCACCGTCTCGTTGGTCTCGCTGCACAGCCGGATCAGCAGCGGGCGCAGGCGGGGCAGCACGTCCATCCGCCGCTCCACGGCGCGGCCGTACTCCACGTGCCGCAGGCCGAGCCGGTAGGCGCCCACGGCCGGATCGCGTTCGGCGAGCCCGACATCCACCAGCGCGGTGAGCAGGTTGAAGGCCGTGGTCTTCGCCAGCCGCGTCGCGCGCGCGAGGTTGCGCAACGGGTGCCAGCCGCCGTCGCCCATCGCATCAAGCAGGGCGGCGGCACGGCCGAGAGATTGAATCCGGACCGTATCGGCTCCGGCAGCGTTGCGAGTCACGGGCATCTTCCTTGTGAAGCTATGATGCGCCGAAGGGCGCCGGGCTGATCCGGATCAAGCTGCGGTGCAGCATGAGCAGATAGAGTCCCCGGACCGCGACACCCATGTCGCGGATACGAGGACTGGAACAGGACGTGAAGACTCGGATTTCCGCCGCGCTCGCCGCCGCGGCGCTGTGCGCGGTCATGCTGCCGGGGGCGGCGCTGGCGCAGACCCAGGCGCAGACGCAGACACCGGTGCGCGGGAAGCAGGCCGGCGACTGGGTCATCGGCTTCGGCCTGATCGGCGTGCTGCCGACCGATGGCGGCCATGTCGATGCGATCGGCGGTACGCCGCACGCCTCGGACACCGTCACCCCGCAGCTCGATTTCACCTATTTCATCACGCCGCATATCGCGGTGAACCTGATCGCTGCCACCAGCCGGCACGACATCTCGGTCCGCGGCTCGGCGCTGGGGGATGTGGACCTCGGCCGCGTCTGGGCGCTGCCGCCGACGCTGACGCTGCAGGTCCACCCGCTGCCGGCCTCCCGCTTCAGCCCGTATGTCGGGGCAGGCATCAACTACACCGTCTTCTATAACGAGGGCGGCAGCCGCACGGCGGGCATCGATTCGGTGAAGGTCGACAACGCCTGGGGCTGGTCGTTCAACGTCGGCGTCGACTACGAGATCGCGCCGAACTGGCTGCTCAACGTCGACGTCAAGAAGCTGATGCTGGAACCGGACGTGACGGTGAACGGCGCGATCGGGGCGAAGGCGGAGCTGAACCCGTGGATCGTCGGCGCCTCGGTGCGCTACCGCTTCTAGGCCGGCGTTCATCGGTCCATCGGCCATAGGGGGCGCGTGACGCGGGTCCAGCGCACGCGCTCCATATTGCCCACGGTCGGGCCATCGGTATCCGCCATCAGCGTGCGCGCGGCCAGCGGGCCGAAAGCGACGCGGAAATGGCCCGGCGACTTCACGAACACCATCCCCGCCTGCGCCGGGTCCAGCCCGACGGAGCGGTAGATCGCGGTGTCCCACTCGCGCCCGGCTTCGGAGCGCAGCACGAGGCGGATCGCGCCGATCGCGATCACCGCCGTCGGGCCGTGGTCCACAGCCATCCCGGTCGCGCCCGCATCGCGCATCACGTAGCGCCCGTCGCTGAGCAGCGTGACCCGGCCGCGGACCGGCACCTTCTCGCCCGCGGTATGGCTGTGCCCCACCTCGGCGGCCAGCGTGCCGCCGATCCCCGCGCGCATCGCCGCCTGCACGGCCGGGGCATCGTTCAGCGTCAGCAGCACCTCGCGGTCGTGACGGTCGGCACCGGCCGCGAGCAGCGCGCGCAGCACGTCCGGCCGGTCGGCGAGCGCACCGCCCGTCGGCCCGTCCCCGGCATCGCCCACCAGCGTCATGCCCGGTGAGGACAGGCCGATGCGGATGCACTCCGCGAGCGGGACAAGGTCCGGCACGAACCGCTCCCGCGCCGCCCAGGCCTGATCGGCGAGGCGCTCGGCGACGCGCGAGGCCGATGCCGCATCCTCCGCGCAGACCAGCGCGGCGAAGCCGAGGCCCGGCACGTCGAGCCATGGCTGCACCGGGAAGATCGCCGCGTGCAGCGCCTCGCCTGACGCCATCGCAGCACTCGCAGCCTCCACCATCTCCGACAGCGGCGGCTCCACGGTGCGGGCGCAGACGGGGCTGACCACCATCGGCCGCTTGGCGAGCGCCATCGCCACGGGCCGCCCGCGCAGCCGGTCGAGCAGAAGCTCCGCCGTCCGCACGCCGGTCTCGTACATGTCGATGTGCGGATAGGCGCGATAGCCGATCAGGTGCACATCCGGCTGCAGCATCGCCGGCGTGACATGCGCGTGCAGGTCGAGGCTGACGCCGACGGGCGTGCCCGGCGGCAGCACGGCGCGGACGCGGGCGATGATCTCCGCCTCCGGATCGTCCGCGTCCTCCAGCACCATCGCGCCGTGCAGCGCGAGCAGCACGCCATCGACGGGGCCGGCCGCGCGCAGCCGGTCAAGCAGCGGGCCGAGCAGCGATTCGAACGCCTCGCGCGTGACGGGTCCGCCGGATTCCGCACCTGCACAGAGCGTGGGAACGATCTCCGCACCTGCTTCGCGCAGCACGTCGATGAAGCCCGGCACCTCGGTCCGCGCGGCACCGAAGCCGGTGAGGATCTCCGCACCCTCCAGCAGGCAGCGGCGCGCGAAGTCCGCACGGACGGTTCTGGTGGGAACGAAGTGGTTGGTTTCCTGCGCGAGCTGCCCGATCGCGACACGCAGCCGTCCGGCCATTTAGAATACTATCATCCCAGATAGTGGTCCGCCGCTAGCAAGCCACGCTCGCGCCGCCGGCGCAACCCGCCACGGCCACGTTGACATGCCGGGATGGAGCAGCCCTATCCTTCCGGCCGCGACGGCAGATCGTTCCATGATTGCGCACGCCAGCCGGCCCGCTCCGCGGACCGCCGGGGACGGCGTGCGGGGGCAGGAGAGGAAACGGATATGACCCGCAGGATCTGGCGCCATCTTCTGGCCGCCGGGACGCTGGTGCTGGGCACCGCGCAGGCGCACGCCCAGGCCCCCGACACGCGCACGCTGCGTGTGGTGATCTCGGGCGAGCTGCGCAGCCTCGATCCGGTTTGGACCACGGCGGTGCAGACCCGCTATCACGCGTTCATGGTCTACGACACGCTGTTCGGCACCGATGCCGACCAGCGCATCCGCCCGCAGATGGTCGAGACCTGGACCGAAAGCCCCGACAAGCTCAGCTACACCTTCACCCTGCGCGAAGGGCTGCGCTTCAGCGACGGCGCGCCGGTGACCGCGGAGGACGTCGTCGCGTCCTGGAAGCGCTGGGCGATCACCGACGGCGCCGGGCAGATGACCTTGCAGTTCATCACCACGCTGGAAGCGGTGGACGCACGCACCTTCCGCGCCGTGCTGAAGGAACCGTTCGGGCTGATGATGTTCGCGCTCGCCAAGCCGATGGCGATGCCGATGTTCGTGATGCCGCACCGCTTCGCGTCGCTGTCGGCGCGCGAGCAGGTGAACGATCCGGTCGGCTCCGGCCCGTTCATCATGCTGCGCGACGAATGGGTGGCGGGCGACCGCGTCACCTACGCGCGCAACCCGAACTACGTGCCGCGCGCCGAACCCGCCTCCGGCATCGCCGGCGGCAAGCGGGTGAACGTGGACCGCGTGGTGTGGATGAACCTGCCCGACGGCAACACCGCATCGGCCGCCCTGCAGCGGGGCGAGGTCGATGTGGTGGAGGCTCCCTCGCTCGACCTGCTGCCGGTGCTGCGGCGCGCGCGGGGCGTGACGGTGCAGTCGCTGCACAATCCCGGCACGCAGGGGACGATGCGGCTGAACCACCTCAACCCGCCCTTCGACAACGTGATGGCGCGCCGCGCGATCATGCACTTCACGCTGCAGAAGGACATGATCACCGCCGTCCTCGGCGATCCCGCGCAGGGCCAGGTCTGCGGCGCGCTGCTGCTGTGCGGCCACCCGAACGGCAGCGAGATCGGCGCGGAGGCGCTGATCTCCAACGACGCGAACGAGGTCCGCATCCGCCGCGGCGCGGAGATGCTGCGCGCCGCCGGCTACAACAACGAACCCATCGTCATCCTGCATCCGCAGGACCAGCCGATCATGCACGGCGCGACGCTGGTGCTCGCCGATGCGCTGCGCAAGGGCGGCGTGAACGTCGATGTGCAGACGATGGACTGGGCCACGCTCGTCACCCGCCGCACCAGCAAGGAGAAGGGCGCCGGCGGCTGGCACATCTTCATGACCACGGGCGGCTCGCTCGGCCCGTCCAATCCGGTCACGCACATCCAGATGTCCGGCGGCTGCGACCGCGCCTTCTTCGGCTGGCCCTGCGACGAGGAGCTGGAGCGGCTGCGCGCCGCCTGGGCGCGGGAGACGGACCCGGCGAAGTCGCGCGAGCTGCTGGACGCGATCCAGAAGCGCGGCATGGAGATCGTGGTCTACATCCCCTTCGGCCAGTACGCGCTGCCGTCCGCGTGGCGCGACAATGTCACGGGGCTGCTGAAGATCCCCGAGACGATGGTGTTCTGGAACGTCGCCAAGCAATGAGGCTGTTCGCGGCCAGCCTCGCGACAGAAACCAACACCTTCGCCCCGCTGCCCACCGACCGGCGCGCGTTCGAGACCGCCTTCTACGCGCGCCCCGGCGAGCATCCGCAAACACCGACCTGGGGATCGGCGCCGCTGATCGCCGGGCGCGAGGTCGCCGCCGCCGAAAGCCACACGCTGGTCGAGGGCACCTGCACCTGGGCGGAACCGGCCGGCCTCGTCGGCCGTGCCGCGTATGAGAGCCTGCGCGACGAGATCCTCGACCAGATCCGCGCCGCGCTGCCGCTGGACGTGATCGTGTTCGGCCTGCACGGCGCGATGGTCGCGGACGGCTACGACGATTGCGAGGGCGACCTGCTCGCCCACGCCCGCGCCATCGCACCCGATGCGGTGATCGGCGCGGAGCTCGATCCGCACACGCATCTGTCGGACGCGATGGTGCAGGCCGCCGACATCCTCGTCGCGTTCAAGGAGTTTCCGCACACGGATTTCATGGCGCGCGGCCGCGACCTCGTATCGCTGTGCCTGCGCACCGCGCGCGGCGAGATCCGCCCGACCGGCGCGGTCTTCGACATGCGACAGATCGGCGGCTACATGACGAGCCGCGAGCCCGGCCGGTCCTTCGTCGACCGCCTGCTCGCGATGGAAGGTCACGACGGCATCCTCTCCGTCAGCCCGATCCACGGCTTCCAGGCCGGCGACGTGTTCGACGTGGGCAGCAAGATGCTCGTCTACACCGATGGCGATGCGGCGAAGGCGGCCACACTTGCCGAGCGACTGGGGCGCGAGGTGCTCTCCTGGGGCAAGGCCGCGAACCCGCCGCACTACAAGCCGGACGAAGCCATCGCCGAGGCGCTCGCCACGCCGGGCGGGCCGGTGGTGATGGCCGACCGCTGGGACAATCCCGGCGGCGGCGTGGCCGGCGACAGTACCTTCATGATCGAAGCGCTGCTGAGGCATCCGGACATCCCCTCCGCCGTGGGCGCATTGTGGGACCCGGTCGCGGCGTCCTTCTGCATCGCCGCCGGGCCGGGTGCGACGCTGCCGTTGCGCTTCGGCGGCAAGGCGACCGCGGGATCGGGCCGCCCCGTCGATGCGACGGTGACCGTGCGTGCAACCACGGACGATCTGGTGATCCCGTTCGAACAGAGCCTCGTCTCGCTCGGCCCCGCCGCCGCTGTCGCGCTCGGCCGGCTCGACGTCGTGCTCGCCTCCGGCCGCGCGCAGACCTTCAGTCCGGTCGCCTTCACCGCGCTGGGCATCGACCTCGGGGCGAAGAAGATCGTGGTGGTGAAGTCCTCCAACCACTTCCATGCCGCGTTTGCGCCCATCGCCGCGCGCGTGTTGTATCTGGACTGCGGCGGGCCCTACCCGCCCGATCCGGCGCGCATCCCGTACCGCAAGGCGCGCCGCCCTCTTGCACCGTTGGATCCGAACCCATGGATGTAGGCCAGCCCGATCCCCTCACCGCCCGCGACCCGCTGATCGCGGACTACACGCTCGATGCGCTGGTGAA
>JBBCJT010000081.1:0-46360 GCA_037190665.1 Rhodovastum atsumiense
TCGGCGCGCGCGATGTCGTGGGTCGCGACCACCACGGCGGTGCCCGCGCCGGCCGCTTCGGTCAGCAGGCCGATGATCTCGTCGGCCTGGGTCGGATGGACAGAGGCGGTGGGCTCGTCGGCCAGCAGGATTGCCGGATCATGGGCGAGCGCGCGGGCCACGGCGGCGCGCTGGCGCTGGCCGACCGAGACCTCGTCGGGCATCCGGTCGAGCAGGCCGGACAGGCCGAGCCGGTCCGCCAGCGCCTCCACCCGCACCGGGTCGTCGCGGCCGGCGATAAGCTGCGTCAGGGCGATGTTCCGCCGCAGGGTCAGAAAGGGCAGCAGCAGGCCGGTCTGCGGGACGAAGCCGATCGCACGCGCCCTCAGCCGCGCCAGAGCCGGGTCGTTTTCTTTTGCCCATAATGTCGCGATATCAAAATCTTGCAGAAAGAAACCCGCCGCCTCCGCTGGCCGCAGCGCCAGCGCGAGCAGGGCAAGGAAGGTGGACTTGCCGGACCCCGAAGGGCCGACCACCGCCACCCTGTCTCCGGGCATGATCGTGAAATCGGGCACGTGCAGCCGAAAGCCGCCGGGACCGCCGAGTTGTGCGGCCAGCCCATGCGCGACCAGCAGGGCCGTGCGCGGGTTCATATCGGCGACACCGAGGGTGCAGAATCCCCTCTCCCGTCCGGCGGGCGGTTTGCGGAACACCGAGCACGTTCGCGCAAAGCCCCCTCTCCCGCTGGCGGGAGAGGGAGGGGCCCGCGCTCGCGCGGGAGGGTGAGGGCGCGCGCGAGATAGCGAACCCGCGCCTTGGTGCTGGCGGAAGCCCCCTCATCCCGCCCCTCTGCCGCCAGGCGGGAACCTTCCGGAAAGCCGCACGCGGTCGCCCAAAATCCCCTCGCCCACTGGCGGGACGGTGAGGGCAGTGCAGTGGCGAGACGTCGCCGTGATCCGGATTGAAGCCCCCTCACCCCGGCCCTCTCCCGCCTCGCGGGAGAGGGAGAGATAGCCCTGCGCGAGAGGGAGAAGCGGCGCGGCGGAGGACTCGCGGAAGGCAGCGCGCCGACAGGCCGGCTGCGGTACCGCAGGCCCGGGCCAAGCACCGGAACCGCGCTCAGGGCAGCGCGTCGAGCGGCACCGGGAAGACCTGCTCGCCCGCGTCGCGCCGCCCGCTCAGCGTGGTCCACAGCGCGGCGTTGCCGCTGAACTCGCGGTACAGCCGCAGCTTCGCGTCGATCCCGTTCAGCAGCCGTGCCTGCGCCCCGGCCCCCATCGCGAGCCAGGTGTCCTCCGTCATGCCCATCAGTTCCGACTGATAGGGCAGGCCCTCAAGGAACTCGCCCAGCAGCCCGCCGAGGCCCCCGGCAGCAGCGATCCGCGACGGATCGCGCGCGGCGAGCGCCAGCGCGGCGCGGAGCTGGCCGAAGAAATCCTGCGGCGACAGCCGGGCGGAGCGGCCGGCGCGCAGGATCTCGCCCAGCGCGCCGGACAGGTCGTTGAGCTGGTTGCGCGTCAGCAGCACCCGCACGTCGACCACCGGCACGCCAGGCGGCGCCGGGTCGCGGTCGAGGATGAAGGAGCGGATCACCTCCGGCGCGGTGGTCCCCCGCTCGCGGCCCAGCCAGGCCAGCCGCATCGCTTCCGCCACCACGCGGACCTGCCGGTCGATCCGGTCCGCCTGCGGCGAGCGCGGGGCATTGCCCGCCCCGCGCAGTTCCTCGACCGACCGCCCCGTGGTCTCCGCCACGCGCAGCAGGATGCTTTCCGTCAGGTCGCCGACCAGGCTGCGGAACTGGTCCGGCGCGGCATCCGCGATCGGGTAGTACAGCGCCTCGGTCCGACCGTCTGTGCCGGTCAGCCGCATGTACTGGGTCCGCGCGCGCGGATGGTTGCCGGCGGCGCGGCCCTGCGCGGTCAGCAGGTGGATGGCGAAGACGGTCACGCCCCGCGCCTGCGCCTCCTGCCGGATCTGCTCGATCCCCAGATGCGGCTGGGAGGCGAGCGGATCGTCCGCATCGCGCGCGCCGGCATCGGTGATCAGCACCAGATACCGCCCGCCGAGCGAGGCCCAGTCGATCTCGTCGAGCGCGAGCTTCAGCCCGGCGACCGCGTCCTCGTCGAAGCCCTCGTTGTCGCCGGTTGCGGCTTTCATGCCGCGCATCGCGGCGAGCGCGGCTTCCGGCGGGGCGGAGAAATCCGGCCGGGCGAAGACCTGCGCGGTGTAGTCGTAGCCCGTTGGCGTCGCCGGCTTGCTGTCGCGGTAGCCGATCACGCCGAAGCGGAAATTGTCTCGCACTGCCGTCTGGCCGAGCCGGGCGACCACCGCCTCCATCGCCTCCCGCGTGCGGTCGATATAGGGCTGCATCGACACCGTGGTGTCGACCACGAACACCAGCCCGGCGCGGAAGTTCGCGAGCGCGTCCGGGGCCGGCTGCGGCGCGGGCGGATCGGCGGGAACGGAGACGGTCTCCAGCACCCGGATCGGCCCGCCCAGATCGCGGTCCACCATCGAAGCCGACAGGATCGGCAACAGGTAGAAGCGGCGCGCCATGTCCACGAAGGGGACCGGCTCCAGCGCCAGCACGCCCGCCGCCGGCCGGCCGGCCTCCGCCTCCGTGCGCAGGGAGGCGAGCCGCGCGGGTCCGTCGCCGGAGATCAGCCCGCGCGCCAGTTCCGCGGTCTCAAGGAAAACGCCTCGCCCCCGCCCCGCCGGATTGGTGAAGGCGGCGATCATGCCGTGATCCCAGGCGAGCGTCTGGGCCGCGGCCACCCAGCCTTCGGTGCGCCCGTCCGCGGCCGCGCCGATCTCCAGCCAAGGGGCACCGCCGGCCTGCGTCTCGGCGTAGACGTAGTAGGCGGCGAAGCCGAGGCCTGCCCTGCCCTGCCCGCCGCCGGCCGAGGCGTGCAGCATCGCACCGGGCCGCAGCAGCACGCGCCGCGCCATGGTGCGCTTGCCGGCCGCGACCATCGGGCGGCGCGCCTGCGGCCGCGTCTGCGCGACGGCTGGCGCGGCGGCGGCGAGGCTCAGCACGGCGCGCCGGGGCATCATGGCCAGTAATCCTCCAGGGTCAGCCGCGCCATCGTATCGCCCTGCCCGGCCGCCTGTTCCAGCGTGGCGCGCAGGGCGGCGCGCGGGGCTTCCGATCCAGCATCGCCCGCGCGCACCGCGTTGCGATACCACAGCGCCGCCTGCCGCGCGTCCGGCGCCGAGAAGGGCTGGCCCGGCTGGAAGCCGTTCGGGTCGTACAGCCGCGCGAGCCGCCCCATCGCCGGCGCGTCGCCGCGTTCGGCGGCGCGTTCCAGCAGCAGCAGCGCATCGTCATGCCGGCCCGCCTGCTGCAAGGCGGCGGCGATGGCGACATAGGCGCTGATCGGGCAATCCGGCCGCGCCACGATCTCCCGCGCCGTCTGCTGCGCCACGGGCCGCCGTGCGTCATCGAGGCAGGCGAAGGGGATCTCCGGCGCGGGCGGGTGCGGCAGGTTCGGCACGGTGATCTGCAGCGGCGGGATCACCGGGCCGGGCGGCGGTTCCGGCGGGGGCTGGGGCTGTTCGTCGCGGTTCTGCCACCACCAGTATCCGCCGAGGCCGATGAGCAGCGGCAGCAGGAGCAGGGCGAGCGGCCAGTTGCGACGTCGCACCGGCGCGGCCGGATCGATCACGGGCCCATCGACGGGCGGCGGTTCCGGCGGCGGTGCGGGTGCCGGCGCTGGCTGGAGGACGGACGGCGGCACCACGACGGTCGCGTCCGCATCGTCCGGCAGCGCGGCCGGCCGCATCGTCGTGCCATTCTCGCGCGCACCGACCAGCAGCGTGCCCCGCCCCTGAAGCGGCCGGCGCGGGATCTCGATCCACGGCAGCACGAAGCGCCTGTTGCCGAGAGCCAGCAGGACAAGGTCGTAAGTATCTGTTTCCAGATGCTCGCAGATGCCGGGCCCGAGCGTGAGGACGAGGTCCGCCCCCTCCACCCGCGCGTCCTCCGGATGCAGGATCGCCTCGGCCGCCTGGAACCCGTGCGGGCCGAGGCAGGGATGCGCGCTCGCCTCCCAGTAGATGCGCAGCCGGGGATCGCGCACGGCGGCCGCCGCGCCGGGCAGGCGCAGTTCAGCGTATCCGGGGCCGCGCGTCGGGTGGCGGCGGACGATCCCCTCGGTCATCGCAACCGCTCAGGCCTCCGTCCGCGCCCGGGCGAGCGCGCGCAGGACGTCGCCGAGCCGGGCGTTGGCGACGGCGTCGTACTCGGCCCCGTCGGCGCTGCGGGCGTTCGCCTCCATCACCGCCATCAGCCCGGCGATCCAGTCGGCGTTGAAGGTGCGGTCGTAAGGGGCGGGCTGCTCGGGCAGCGCCGGCGGGGCCGGATCGGGCTGGCGGCGGGTGAAGAGCGGCCGCTCCTCGCGACCCAGACGCGGGCGCTTCTCGGGCGGCACATCGCCCCAGCCCTGGCGGTGGACGAATTCGTTGACGGCCTCCTCCGCGATGGCGACCTGCTTGGATTCGGTCGCATCCACCCGGCCCTGGAAGCTCGCCCGTCGCCGCAGCCGCGCGGCGAGGCCGGCGCGCAGCTTCAACCGCCGCGCGGCCTGCGCCAGTTCGCCGGCCACTTCCAGCGCCTGCTCGCGGCTCAGCGCGAAATCGAGAAGCGCGACCGGCTCGTCGGCGACGGCGCGCATCCGGCTTTCCCAATCCTCGATGACGAAGCCGGCGAAATGCTCGAAGGCATCGCGGGGGGCATCGTTGACCGCCGTGGGCGCATCGAGCCCGGCCAGCAACTGGCCCAGCGGATCGTCCGGGTCGCTCACCGGCGCGACCGCCCCGATCGGCACCGCGCCGGTGGAGGCATCGGCGCGCAATCGCCAGTACACCGCGCCGACGCTGTCGGAATCGACCATCAGCGCCCTCAGCAGCGGTCCCAGCATCTGCTTCTGCGCGCAGAGAGCCAGTGCGCGGGCCAGCATCCGGGCGCGGTTGCGCGCATCCTCCACCCGCTCCTCGGCATCACCGCCGCGGAAGAAGGGGCGCAGCAGCCCGGTCAGATGCACGGCGAGCTGTTCGGCGCGGGCACGGAGCTGGCGCGCCTTCAGCCCCGGATCGCAGACCGGCGCCAGTGCGGCGGCGAGGAAGCCGATGCCGCCGTCGTCGGGCCGGAGCGCCTCGTCCCACGCCTTCGCCGGATCAGAGAAATGCCGCAATACCAGCTCGTTGGAGAGATATGCCGCGCGCCGTTCGGCCACCTTCGCCCGCGCCCGCTCCGCCACCGCGGTCTCGACCCGGCGGCCCGCCTCGGTCGGATGGGGGGCGTAGTCGAACACCGCGTCGAAGCCGATCTCCGGATTTCGCAGCCAGAAGGTGTTGGCGAAGGCCGTGCCCGCCGACCATTCGTGCGGCCACTGATAGGCCTTGCCGAAGAAGTCGAGCAGGCTCGCGTTCATCCGTGCCGTCCAGCGCTGGCCCGACGCGATGTCCTCGCCCGACTTGTCCTCGAACTCCGCGTCGAACTTGGTCAGCACGAGGAACAGGTTGGCCGGCTTGCCGGCGCGGGCCTGCGGGTCGCGGCCGGCGGTCAGGCCGATCCACTCGTCCACCATGCGCGGCAGCGTCTGCACCTCCTGCACCTGCGGGCCGACGCAGAGCAGCATGGCGCTGATCTCCTGATCCGCGTTGTAGCGCTGGAACAGGTAGGCGACCTTGCCGCGCAGGAAGGCGCGGCCGAGGTTGTCCGGCTTGGCGAGAAAGGCCTTCGCGTCCGGGATCTCCTCGCGCACGCGCGCGCCGGGGAAATCCAGCAGGTCGGTGTGGTCGAAGAAGGCCCAGGGCTTCTCGGCGAGCGGCACGACCAGTTCGGTGACCAGTGCGGTCGCGAGCGCACGGTCGATCGCGACCGGCGGGCCGCCGGCGGCGTTGCGCAGAGGCACCTGCCCGACCGGCGGCTGGCCCATGCCGAACAGGGTGCGCACGTCGATGATGCTGGTCTCGCGCGGCTGCAACGCGTCGAGCCCGGCGTGGACTTCCTCGGGGAAACCGAGCCGCTTCAGCGCGCCCAGCAGTTCCGCGCAGCAGCGGGTGAGCGTCGGATTGCCGCCCCAGAGCAACGCGAACGCCTCGGCGCGGCGTTCGGCCGGCAGGCGGGGGGCGAGCTGGGCGAAGCGGGGCCAGAAGTAGCCGGCGGCGAGCGCGCCGATCAGCGGCCGATCGCGGAAATGCTGGTGCAGGTAATCCTGCAGGTCCTCGATGTCGTCGGCATCGAGCGCGTCCGTCGCTGACGGGCCGGCGAGCTTTTCCAGCGCGGCGATATGCGCCTGGAGCTTCTCCGGCGTCGGTATCGCCGCCTCGTCGAAGGCGAAGTCCTCAAGGTAGGTGTTGGCGAGGATCTTCACCGCGTCGGTCTGGCTGAGCAGCCGGAGCGTGATCGGCGCCTCGGCCGTGACGGGCTGGGCGGCGATGGTGAAGCGGGTGACGAGGCCGGTGCTCTCGTTGCCGCCGGGCGGGTTGATGTCGCGCAGGAAGTCGAGCCGGGCGGGGCCGAACGCGGCGGTCAGCGGCTTGCCGGCCGGGGCCGCGAGCCGGGAGACGAGGTAGGACTTGCCGGCCTGCGAGGCGCCGAACACGGCGACCGCGACGGGGCGATGCGCGGCGTTGCGCAGGCCGCGGGCGCGACGGGCGTTCTGCCGGAGTTCACGCAGCAGGGCCTCGCCGGCTTCCGGCGCGTGGGCGCCGACCCAGGCGACGCCGTCGCGGGCGGCGCGGTCGATCGCTTCGGCGCGGGCGGCCTCGCGGGGGAGATCGCCAGTCATGGGCGGTGCTCTCCGCAAAGACCCTCACCCCGGCCCTCTCCCGCCAGCGGGAGAGGGAGTGCCGGACGCCGGTCTCGCTCAAGGATGAGGGTGAGCGACGGGCACCACCCCGCCGCATCGTCCCCTCTCCCGCTTGCGGAAGAGGGACAGGGTGAGGGCCGCTTCACGGTCACGGCCCGCTCCTCAGTTCGAGGTTGCCCGTATCGCGCCAGTAGCCCTCCCGCCGGTCCATGGTCTGCAACCGCATGGTCACGGTGCGCGCACCCGCCGGTGGTTCCTCGCCCTCGGCATCGACCACCTGCTCGACCGCGAACATCTCCCGCACCAGACCGTCCGCATCGGCCTCCGCCTCGGCGGCGAACTGGTCGTCCTGCCGGCGCGCCGTCACCCGCAGCGGCAGGGCAAGCCGCGCGGCCGCCGCCGGGTCGGCCAGTTCCAGCGCGTAGAGCGGCTGGGCCGTCCACCGTTCGATGGGAAGCTGCCGGAAGCCGAGGATCGTCGCCGCGGCGAGCGGCGTGACGAACTCCACGTCGCGCCCCTTTGCGCGATCGAGGTCGATGTCCCGCAGCAGCACGGCGCTGTCGCGCAACTGCCCGGACTGGTCGAGCCGGCCGATGTAGCGGGCGGTGGATTTCATCCCGAACGCCCGGCTGCGCAGGTGGAAGTTGCGAAGCCGCGCCTCCGCCTGAAGCGACAGCATCGCGCCGACCGCCGCCGTGGTCTTGGGGTCCTCGATCCGGTTGGACCCGTCGCGGAACGGGTAGGCTTCACTCACCCTATAATGGTGCATGCGCACGATCCGGTGCGGCGGGACCGGCATGCGCGCGGCGACGAGGTCCGCCACCGCCGTCAGCCGCGACGGCCGGCCCGACAGCAGCAGCACATCGCAGCCGAGATGCCAGACCGCCTCGCACAAATTGGACAGGACCGGCCCGAAGGTGGAGGCGATCAGCTTGTCCACCTGCGTGGCGGTGGCGACGAGTTCCGCCGCCATCACCACCTCGCCCTCCGCGCCGGCCTCCCGCGCCAGCCGCGCGAGGTAGGACATGGCGCGTTCCAGCCCAGGCGTGACCTCCTTGAACAGTTCGGCGAAGCGGCATTGCAGGATCACCCCGCCGCCCCGCGCCGGCGCCTTCTCCCGCGCGTGCAGCACGGCGAGGCCGACCGGTTCCAGCACCTGCGAGACGAACTGGCGGCGCAGGTGGCGTTCCTGCTCGCTCTGCCCGCCCTGGTCGCCGCCCAGCGCGCGACGCAGCAGCGCCCATGGATCGGTGACACCCGCCGCCTTCATCGACGCGGCGAGCGCGGGAACCACGATCTCCGACAGCACCACGCGCAGCAGGTCGTCGCCGGCGGTGCGGAAGCTCTCGCGGAAATCCTGCCGGGGGATCACCGCGTCGCCCTCGCCCAGCCGGTAGGAGACGACCATCAGATCGGTGGTGCCGCCGCCGATGTCGATGCTGGCCACACGCAGCGCGCGGGCGGGGTCCTCCGCCTCGTCGCCCAGCAGCGTTTCCATCAGTGCCGGCGCGTCGCCGCCCATCCGCTCGGCGATCTCGTTGTGCAGCCAGACCACCTGCGTGGCCGTCGCCTCGTCCAGATCGGCGGAGACGCGGGGTTCCGGCATCAGCTTGTTCGTCGCCTGCCCGTTCGCGCTCCAGCCCAGCATCTCCCACGCCAGCCGGACGCCGGCTTGGGCGCGGGCGCGCAGGATGCGCTGCTCGGCGAGCGGCATGCCCGGCGGCATGGTCAGGACGACACGGCGCAGGCGGCGCGGGATGTCGGAGTCGCGCCGTTCCAGCCGCCCGCCCGGCGCGTTCGCCTGGGTCACGGCCTGCAACACGATCTCCGCGATCAGGAAGGCGAACAGCGCGGAGCGGGAGAAATGTGCCCGCGTCGCCGGCCCGCCGGCGCGGCGGAGGGAGCGGACCTCGCCGTCCTCCGTGACCAGCCGCATGAACATGCCGCTGACCATCGGGTCGGTCGTCTCGCCCGCGCTGCGCGCGTTGTAGCGCCAGGGCTGCACGGACCGCACCGTGTCCCACAGGTACCGCTTGGGCGAGGACAGGCCGGTCGCCCCCTCGTTGCCCAGCCTTGCGCCCGCCAGCCTTATCGCCTCCGGCCCGATGCGCACCGGGGACGGCCAGGCGAAGGCCCCGGCGCGGCCGGAGCGGCGGGAGACGGCATCCAGCCCGAAAGCGGCGCGCGAGAACTCCACCCGGCTTTCGAATGGCAGCCGGTAGCTGCGCTGTGGTTCCGACAAATCCCGCAAGATCAGAGGCATGGAGTCCGCGAAGTTCATCCCCTGCCCGGGATGCTCCTCCACCAGGATGCCGCAGGTACGGGAGTTACCGACATCCAGCACAAGGTCCACGTCCACCGGCCGCAGCTCGGACGCCGCCGAGACGGTGTCCACGAAGCGGATGCGCGGCACCGAGCCCAGCGCGTCCAGCAGGCTGAGGAAGGCGATGTAGCGGGCCTGATGCTCGCAGGACCACGGCATGTCCTCCCGCCGCAGCGGACGGTTGCGGAGCTGCGCCTGACGGAAGGCGCGGAACAGGTCGAGCAGCCAGTCGCCGACCCAGGCCTCGTTGATGAACCAGCCGTTGCGCTCGGCATCGGCGACCAGCGCGAACTCGCGCCCGCTGCTCACCGCCTTCTCGTTGGGGGCGAGGATGGTGCCGGGCAGGTCCGGGTCGGGGTCCAGCAGGCCGGTGTCGAAGGCGATCACCAGCCGTGCCGGGCGGGTGGCGGTGCCGCGCGAATCGGGCGGCAGTTCGGACAGGTGCGCGCGCACCCAGTTTGAGGGGCCGCGGTCGACCTCGTCCGGCCGGTCGGCGCGGGGTTGCAGCACGGCGAACACCGGCAGCGGCACCCAGCGCGACAGGAACGGCTCCAGCGCGCGGGACGCGCTGATGGCGTAGCACTCCTCCTCCGGCGGGATGCGGCCGGAGACCGGGTCCACCACATCGCCGTTCGCGTCCACCGACAGCTCGCGCAGCGCGACCGGGACCTCCCCGGTCTCGTCCGGCACGTCGGACAGCCGTTCCTCCCAGAACCTGCGCGTCAGGCGCGGCAGGGCATCGAGATCGAAATCGATGTCCCAGAAATGGATGCCGCTATTCGGCACCAGCGTGATCAGCCTGGACAAGAGTGCCATCCCGCCCGTTCTTCGCACGGGACGTTCATCGCTTGAAGCGTCCGGGCGGCTTCGGCCCCGGGCTGGGCCCTTCCAGCTCCGTGCGCGTGCATTCCGCCTCGTTGTCGTCGATGCGCACGCAGTTCTGCCGGCCCAGATAAAGAGAGACCTGCGGGCCGCGGCATTGCGACAGCTCGTTGATGATCATGTTGCGGCCCTGGAACTGGGCGCGGATCGGCCCTTCGCAGCGGTTGCCGTCCTCCCACTCCAGCACCTGCCGTCCGTTGCCGTTCGCGTCGAAGCAGAGCTGCCAGGTCCGCACCGGGAAGGCGCGGCGGCGAGCGTGGTCGTAGGTGCTCATGGGCGCGGTGTTGCGCCAGCAGCCTTCCAGCATGCGCAGGTCGCCGCGATCCCACGAATCGCGCGGCAGGGCTGGCGGCGGCGTGGGACGCGGCGGCGGCTGGGGCCGGGGTGTAGGTTGCGGCGGCGGCTCGGGCGGCGGTGGCGCCGGCGGCGGTTCAGGTGCCGGCGCGACGGGCAGCGCGCATTGCAGCCGGCGCCGGGCGAGTTCCTGCTCCAGCCGCGCGAGTTCGGCCTGCAGCGCGTCGTTCTCCTCCGCGGCGCGCGCGGCGTCGCGATAGATATCGAGATTGGCCGGGTCGAGCGTGCATTGCGGCAGTTGCGGGAACAGCGCGGCGAGCGCCATCGGCAGCAGCAATCCCGCCGCCAGCGCGAAGGCCGCGAGCGCGCCGCCCGCGATGGCCCATTGCCGCCGGGGCCACGGCGTGGAGGGCTGCCAGGGCTGGCCGTCGTCCAGCCGCGCGAGCAGGCCCGGCGGAGCGCCGGCCCGCGCCGCCACGTGACCCCACGCGGCGAGCACCGGCCGCCCGTCCACCGCCCAGACCGAGTCGTGGTCCGGCACCTCCCGCAGCGCCGGCCATGCCGAGGCGACGGTGGGGGCCGCGCCCGATTCACCGAGGCGACGGATATCCGACAGGATCGCCGCCAGCGCCTCGTTCAATGCGCGCCGGTCGGCGACGGGAAGCGCGCCGAAGCGACGCTGCCGTTGGCCGGCGGCGCGCCAGACGATCTCGCCCCCCTCCTCCTCCGGCACGGCGAGCAGCACGGCGTGCGCGGGCGAGAGGCCGGCGGCGATCTCGGCGCTCAGCGCCCGGTGCCATTCGGCGAGGCTGCGGCCTTCGGGCAGCACGCTGCGCAGCGTGTTCGCCTGCAGCCGGGCCAGATCGAGCATGCCGGTCCCGCTCATGGCACCTGCACCGTCGTGACGGGCGCGGGGTTCCGACTGCGCGCGACGCCGGTGATGACGCGGTCGGGCCGGCCGGCCTGCCGGATGGTCAGGCGGTATGGGATCTCCGCTTGCCCGCGCGGCTCATACACGCCGACCTCCACGCGATAGGTGCCCTGCGGCGGGCGGTCCCAGCGCGCATTCTCCACCGGCGTGCGCCGCAGGATGCGCGGGTCGGCGTTCGCGTCGACGTCCAGCTCGCCGCCGCACATCTGCCGCGCGCCCCAGAACAGGCGTTGGCCGTTGGGGCAGATCACGTGCAGGTCGAGATCGGACACGCCCTCCCACGCCAGCACGATCTGCAGATCCCCTTCCCGCCCGCCGTCGCGCTGCACGCGGTCGAGATCGGAGTTCCGCTGCGGTGGTGGCGGCTGGGGCGGTGGTGTTGGAGGCGGCCGCGTCTGCGGCGGCGGTGGAGGTGGCGGGGCCGGCGGGCGCGGCGGCTGCACGGGCGGGCAGTCGGCGCGGCGCTGGGCGGCCTCCGCGATCACGCGGGCCAACTCGCGGCGCAGCACCGCCTCCCGCGTGGACAGCTCGCGCAGTTCGGCGAGCGCGCGGAGTTGTGCCGGATCGGCGGCGCAGGCGTTGGCGGGCGCGGCGAACCAGCCGAACGGGTCGCGCCACAGCATCAGCAGCACGGCCAACAGCAGCGCCAGCGCGGCGAGCAGCGCGGTGATGGCGGGCCACAGCGCCGCCCCCGGGCGCGCAGGTGGTGACGGTGGCGGGAGGATCGCCATCGGCACGTCGGCCGCGGCGACATGGCCCGTCAGCGTCTCCCGCGCCGCCGCCATACCGGACGGTTCGTGCCCCCAGGCGACGACAACCGGCGCACCGTCGATGCGATAGAGGTTGCGCGCCTCGGGCGTCGGCACGTGCAGCGCCGCCTCGATCAGCGCCGCCATGAAGCGGGAGGAGGAATCGGGCCGGGCGGCGATGCGCTGCGCCAGTGCCGCGATCTCGTCGCGCATCGCGTGCCAGCGGGCGATCAGTGCCGCGCGGTCGGCCTCAGGCAGCGCATCGGCGCGCTCGGCAGTCCCCGAACCGCCCGCATACCAGTCGATCTCGCCGCGCTGCGGATTGCGCTGCGGTTCGGCGAACAGTGCCGCGTGGGCGGGCGAAAGCTCCGCGCCGATCTGGGCGGTCAGCGAATCCCAGTGCTCAACGGCGAGCGTGCCGCCAGCGCCGAGCGGCTGGAATTCGGCGCTGCGTGTGACGGCGATGCGGCGGGAGGCCATGCGCGGCCGGTCCTACCGCGGCGGCTGCGCGGGCTGGGCCGGCGGGGCGGCTGGGGGCGCGGCTGGTGCTGCCGCCGGAGGCGCGGGCGCGGCTGCCGGTGGCGTCGCAGGCGCGGCGGGGGCTGGTGCTGCGCCGGCCGGCGGCGTCGCTGGCGCGGCGGGTGTCGGCGCAGTACCGGCCGGCGGCGTTCCGGGCGTGGCCGGCGCAGGCGGGGCGCCGGCGGGTGCCGGTGGCGTCGCGCCACCCTGCGCGGGCGGGGCGGCGGGCGCACAGGCGCCCTGCACTTCCTGCACCGCCACGTTGTTGGCGCGCAGGAATTCCATCAGCGAGTCGGTCTTCTGCGCGTAGCTCACCGTCACCGGCATCCGGTCGGACGACCGGCCGAAGGTGTTCACGCCCACCACCCGTCCGCAGCGATCCACCAGCGGCCCGCCCGAGGAGCCGGGCGAGATCTGCGCACTGTGCGGCATGCCCTGCAGGCCCGACGGGAAAGCCTGGATCGCCTGCACCCGCCCGTCCGACAGGATCGGTTGCAGGTTCGCGACCGCTGCCGCGTTGCCGTCCAGCAGTTGCCGGTAGGCGGCGTCCGCCTCCGAGACCAGCGCCGGGAAGCCGGCCGCAATCACCTCGTCCAGCCGCGCGACGGTGGTGGTGAGGCCCAGCGGCTGCACCTGCTGCGCCGGCACGCGCAGCACCGCGAAGTCCGGCGTGCCGATATCCGAGGCTTGCGTGCCGGCCGCGATCTCCGCCGGCAGCACGCGGCCAATGGCGCGGCTCGCCACCACCACCCCGGTGCCGCCTTCCACGACATGGCGGTTGGTGACGATCAGTTCCGGCGTGACGAAGAAGCCGGACCCGGTGCCCACGCCGTCAGGCTTGCGCACGATCACCAGCACCACGCCCTGATCGAGCAGGCCCGCGAGATCGCCGCTGAACGGCTCGCGCCCCGGCGCCGGCGGCGGCAGGGAGGCCGGCGGCACCGGCGCGGCGCGGTCCGGGCCCAGTCGCGGCATGGTGGCCGGATCGGCGACGCAGACATTGCCCTCCAGCGCCTGCCGCGCCTCGGCGATGCGGCGCTCCAGCGCCTCGTTCTGCTGGCGTTGCAGGTCGGTGGCGCGCCTCAGCTCCTCCTCGTCCTGCACCACGGTGATCGTGGTCGGCCGCGCGGCGATCTGCTCCCACAGGATGCGCGCGCCGATCCAGATGCCGAGCGCGAGGAAGATCGCCGCGATGGCGAGCGCGGCCGGCAGCAGGTAGCGCGGCGCGGAAGGTGGCGGCGGGGGTGGCAGCACGCGCGGCGCAGCGGGAACCTGCGCGGCGGCAGCGACCGGGGCTGCGCGCGCGGGTGCTTCGGGTTCGGCCGCCTGCGCCATGCCTGCCGGCAGGAGCGCCCCGAGGCCGAGTCGCATCGCACGGTCGAGCGCGGCCGGCGTCTCCTGCCCCGCCTCTCCCAGTCCCCAGTCCACGAGTACCGGCTCACCACCCACGGCATAGATCGCCGCCTCGCCCGGCACGACCAGCGCGCGGCGCAGCCACGGGCCCAGCTCGGCATCGCCGAGCAATCCATGCAGGCGCGCGAGCAACTGGCGCAGCCGCGCTTCCACCGGCGCGCGCTCGGCCTCCGGCAGCCCCGCGAACGGACGCACCTCGCCCGCCAGCGCGGTGGACCAGCCGATGCTGCCCTGCGCAGCGCCGTTGCCGAGCGTGACAGCGGGCGTTGCGAACAGCCGTGCGGCTTCAGCACCCGCGGCTTCGGCAATCCGTGCGGTCGCACGGGCATGCTCGTCATGGACGGTCCTGGCGCCGAGGCGGAACGGCACCCTTCCGTTCAACGCGACGCGAGCGATCTGACGTTCGGCCATCGTGTTCAGTCTGCGCCTTCGCCCTGTATCGCCCAAGCTCTTAATTTCGTCACAAAGCCAACGCTAGTCTTGCGCCGCATCGCATTCGCGAAGTAACGCACGTCGCCAATGCTTGAATCCGGCCGGGCTTTTGCGGAGCGATGAAGGCTTTCGCCTCCCGGCGGCATTCAGGGCAGACTGCGACCGGGACTGTCCTGCCGGAGCCGAACCATGCACGAGATGATGCGCAGGCTGAACCATATGGGGCTTGGCGTCGCCATGGCCGCCTCGCTGCTGCTCGCAGCCTGCGCCAACACCATGGCGATGGAACCCGGCCTGAGTCCGGAGCAGCAGGTGCTGCGCCGCGGCGTCGGCCAGCAGGACGATCCGAACTACACGCCGCAGGTCCGCACCGGCGAGACGGTCGGCGAAGGTGCGCTGATCGGCGCGCTGCTCGGTGCCGCCATCGGCGCACTGGCGAGCAACAACCGCGGCCAGGGCGCGCTGATCGGCGCGGCGGCCGGCGGTGCGCTGGGTGCCGGCGCGGGCGGCATCGTCGCACAGCAGGCGCAGGCCCGCGCCAACCAGGAAGCCGCGCTCCGGGCTTCCATCGACGCGGCGAACCGCGACGCGCAGAAGTACCGGCAATACGCGTCCGCCTCGGTCGCCAATGCCAACGCGGCGCGCCAACAGATCGCGGCACTCGATGCGCAGTACCGCGCCGGCCAGATCACCGCTGCGCAGTTCCGCGAGCGCACCGCCTCCTATCAGCGCGACCTGCAGGCGATGCAGAGCCTCGCCGCGGACGGCCAGCGCGTGCAGGCGGCGATGCAGCAGCAGGCGCCGTACAGCCCCGCCTTCACGTCCAGCGGCGATGCCGTCCGGTCCTCCACCGACGCGATCAACCGCGCCGCCGCCGACCTCGCCCGCAGCCTGACGATGGTGCCGGGCAGCAGCGTGCCTTCGGCACCGCCCGTCGAGCCCGCACCGAGCGGCAAGCCCCCGCCGCTGGTGAGCTGATCATGCGCGCCTTCCCTGCCCTCGCCGCTGTCGCCCTCGCGCTCGCCGGCTGCGCCGCGCCGCAGGACTGCGACCCCACGCGCACCACGTTCCTCACCGGCATCGGCTGCTCGGCCGGCGGCGGCTACACGGCCCGGCAGGACATCCTCGCAGGCGAACAGCGCGCCGCCGTGGACCGCATGGCGGACGCGCGCACGCAATCCCGCGACGCCGCCGCGCGCGAGCGCGCCGCGAGCGCCGACCTCGCCGCCGCGCGACAACGCGTGGCGCAGCAGGACCGGCAGATCCAGCAGTTGCGCCAGCAGCTCGACCGCGCGCGCCGCGACTACGGTGCGGCCGATGCGAGGGTGCGTCAGGCGCAGGCGGCGGTTGCCGATATTCCCCCCGCGCCCGCCGCGCCGAGCGATGCGGATGTCGCGGCGCGGCAGCGGGCCGTGGACCGCGCGCGGGACGCGCTGCGCGATCTGACCGATTTCTGAGCGGCGGAAAGACAGGCCGGACACTGCACAGTCCGGCCTGCCGATGGCGGCGCGCTAAGCGGTCTTTTCGACTTCCCAGAACACCGGGAAGCTGGAGCGGATCAGCCCCTTCATGTGCGTCCGGTAGGACGCCGGGATGGTGAACTGGCCCCACATCAGCGACGGGGCGAGTTCGAAGGAGATGCGCTGGATCTCGTCGGCGATGCGCTGGCGCGCCGCCTGATCGGGCGCGGACGCGAAGTCCGACATCAGCTTCGGGATCCTCTGATCGCAGGACCAGCCGGGGAAGTCGGCGCAGCTCGCGGCGGTGTAGAAATGCGTCAGCGGCGAGATCATGTCGAAGCCGTTGGAGTAGACGGAGAACATGCTCCATCCCTCCTTCCGCGCGCGCCGCTGCAGCACCGTGCCCCAGTCCATCACCTGCTGGTCCACGGTGAAGCCGGCATCCTTCAGCGACTGCGCGAGCACCATGGACGCGGTCTGCGAGATCGAGCCCGAGACCTCCATCATGATCACCGGCTGCCCCTTGTAGGAGGTCGCCGCGAGTTCCTTCTTCGCCTCCGCCACCGAGAAGCGGAACACGTCCGACCCGGCCTTGCTCTCCAGTGGCGCGTCGCACATCCAGAAGGAGGTGCAGTTGTTGCGCGCGAAGCGGTCCGGCACGCCGATCGCCTGCATGATCCCGGTCTGGTCCACCAGCTTCCACAGCACCTGACGGATCGCCGGGTCGTCGAAGGGCGGGGCCGCGTGGTTGAGGCGGAAGTTACCCTGGAACATGTGCGGCCCGCCGAGGCCCAGGAGTTCCACCCCGCGCGTGCGCTCCAGCCGCTCGATCCAGTCGAAGGCGGTGTACTGCACGTAGTCGATCTCGTTGGCGATCAGCGCCGCCGCGGCCGTCGCCTGATCCGGCATCACCTTCCAGACGGTGCGGTCGAGCTTCACGCGCTTGCCGCCGGCGAGGAACGAAGGCGGCTCCGCGCGCGGCACGTAGTCCGGGTTGCGCTCCAGCACCATCGAATCGCCGGGCCGCCACTCGCCGGGCAGGAAGCGGAACGGGCCGGAGCCGATCACCTCGCTGATCCGCTGTTCGGGCGGCTTCGCGGCCAGGCGCGCCGGGATGATGAATGGGGCCAGCGCGTTCGGCTTGCCCAGCGTCTCCAGCACCAGCGGGAACGGGTTCTTCAGGCGGATGACGAGCGTGCGCGGGTCCTTCGCCTCGAACGCGTCGGTCGCTGCCAGCAGCAGCCGCCCCACCGAATCCCGCGGCGCCCAACGCTTGAGCGATGCCACGCAATCCTCGGCCGTGACCGGCGCGCCGTCGTGCCATTTCAGCCCGCCGCGCAGCGGGATCGTCCATGTCAGCCCGTCGGCGGACCGGTCATGGCCCTCCGCCATCTGCGGCTGGGGCTTCCCCTGCTCGTCCGTGGCGAACAGCGTGTCGAAGACATGGGTCGAGAAGGTGCGGCTGATGGCCGCGGTGGTGAAATGCGGATCGAGGAACAATGCCTCCGATTCCAGCACGAGATTCGCGCTACCTGCCGCCTGTGCACGATGTGGAACGAAAGGTGCGGCCAGTGCCGCCGCCAGTCCCGCACGTCGCGTGAGGTTCATCCCCATTGCCCCTTCCTCCCTTGTCCGCTCCCGATGCGGATATATCATATGGCCACGTCCGAGAGAGAAAGGCAAAGCCGCCGATGCCCGCATCCGATACCGAGCTGCGCTTCATGCCCGCCCTGCGCGCAGCCGCACTCATGCGGCAGCGCAAGCTCTCGCCGGTCGAGTACGTGGACACGCTGCTCAAGGCGATCGACCGCGAGCAGCCGCGGCTGAACGCATTCGCCACCATCACCGCGGATTCCGCGCGCAAGATGGCGCGCGAGGCGGAGGCGAAGCTGATGAAGGGCGAGGCGAAAGGGCCGCTGTTCGGCGTGCCGATCCACATCAAGGATCAGGTCGATACCGCCGGCGTGCGCACCGCCCATGGGTCGGCCATCTTCGCCGACAACGTGCCGGACCGCGACGACATCACCGTCACGCGGCTGGCCGAGGCGGGCACGATCAGCCTGGGCAAGACGACGCTGTCGGAGTTCGGCCACAAGGGCCTGACCGACAGCCCCGCCTTCGGCATCACGCGCAATCCGTGGGACCTGTCGCGCACCTGCGGCGGGTCGAGCGGCGGCGCCGGCTCCGCGGTGGCCGCGGGGCTTGCGCCTCTCGGCCTCGGTACCGATGGCGCCGGATCGGTGCGCCTTCCGGCCGCCTGCTGCGGGCTGGTCGGGCACAAGCCAACGCTGGGCGCGGTGCCGTGGGAAGCCTCCACCGACGGGTTCGGCAACAACGTCTATGCGGGGCCGCTGGCGCGCACGGTCGCCGATGCGGCGGCCATGCATGCCGCGATCGTCGGGCCCAGCCCGCGCGATCCGATCAGCATCGCCGGCATCGACACGCTCCGCGTCAGCCCCGCGCTGGTCAGCGAGGATCTGTCACCGCTGCGCATCGGCTACATCGCGCGCGTGGCCAACCCGCGCGTGGCCGGCGATGTCGAGACGAATACCCGCGCGAGCCTCGCGGCACTCGCGGATTTCGGCGCGGAGGTCGAGGACGTCACCGACGAGATCGACTGGATCGAGTTCCCCGGCCGCGTCCTGTACCAGGGCAACTTCGCCGTCTCGATGGCGAAGCATCAGCCGCAATGGGGCAACCGGATGGACCCGACGCTGCTCGCCTTCATGGAGCGCGGCGGCAAGTTCACCATGGCGCAGTTCCGCGAGGCGCAGTACGCGCGCACACGGCTGTTCCGCGCCATCCAGTCGCTGTTCGACCGCTACGACCTGCTGGTGAGCCCGACGCTGACGCGCAGCGCCCTGCCGGTGGATTTCGACGGCGCCAACGACGAGGTGGAGATCGACGGCGTCAAGTGCGGCATCACGCGGCAGGGATGGAGCTGCTACCTCTACCCGTTCAACCTGACCGGCCATCCGGCGCTGACCATCCCCTCCGGCTTCGCGAAGGACGGGTTGCCGACGGGCACGCAGCTCATCGGCCGCTGGGGCGCGGACCTGGATCTGTTCCGCATCGGCGCGCTGCTCGAACGCGCCCGCCCCTGGGCCGACCGCCGGCCGGACGTGCTGTAGCCGGGGGAGTTACCTCCCCCAGCGCAGCACCATCGGATCAAGCCGCTTCGCCGCATCCAGCAGCCCTGCCCGCTGCTCCGGCGACAGCGGCGCGACCGGATGGCGCGGCGCATCGCAGGCGATGATGCCGCCTTCCTTCATCAGCGCCTTCGCCGTCAGCAGGCCGCACTGGCGGTTCTCGTAGTTGATCAGCGGCAGCCAGCGGCCATAGGCCGCCACCGCCTCCTCCCGCTTGCCGGCGTAGTGCGGGTCGAAGATCGTGCGCATCCCGTCCGGGAAGCCGCCGCCAGTCATCGCCCCGGTCGCGCCGGCATCGAGGTCGGCGAGCAGGGTGATGCCCTCCTCTCCGTCCCACGGCCCCTCGATCGCATCGCCGCCGAGGCGAATCAGCTCGCGCAGCTTGGACGCCGCGCCGGGCACCTCGATCTTGAAGTAGGCGACGTGCTCGATCTCCTTCGCCATCTGCGCGAGCAGCGGGGCGGAGAGCGGCGTGCCGGCGACCGGCGCGTCCTGGATCATGATCGGGATGTCGATTGCGTCCGACACCATCTGGAAGAAGCCGCGGATACCCGGCTCCCCCACGCGGATCGTGGCACCGTGATAGGGCGGCATCACCATCACCATCGCGCCCCCCGCATCCTGCGCCCGGCGGCTGCGTTCGGCGCAGACGCGGGAGCTGAAGTGCGTGGTCGTCACGATCACCGGCACCCGGCCGCGCACATGGTCGAGGATGACCTTCGTCAGCACCTCGCGCTCCTCATCGGAGAGCACGAACTGCTCCGAGAAGTTCGCGAGGATCGACAGGCCGTTGGACCCGGCGTCGATCATGAAGTCGACGCAGCGCTTCTGGCTCTCGATATCCAGCGCGCCGGTGTCGGTGAAGGTGGTCGGCACCACCGGGAAGATGCCGGTGTAACGTCGGGCGGCCATCGTATCCTCGTCTGTCAGTGGTTGTCGCGCGCGACCGGCGCGCCGCTCGATCCGCGCAGGAAGTCGAAGTCGACGCCCTGATCGGCCTGGAGCACGTGATCGATGTAGAGCTTCGTGTAGCCGCGCTCGGCCATCGGCGGCGGCGGGACCCATTCGGCGCGCCGCGTCGCCAGCTCCTCATCCGACACGTGCAGGTGCAGCGAGCGGGCCGACACGTCGAGCGTGATGAGGTCGCCGTTCTTCACCAGCGCCAGCGGCCCGCCCGTCATCGCTTCCGGCACCACGTGCAGCACCACGGTGCCGTAGGCCGTGCCGGACATGCGCGCGTCCGAGATGCGGATCATGTCCTTCACGCCGGCGCGCAGCAGCTTCGGCGGCAGCGGCATGTTGCCGACCTCCGCCATGCCGGGATAGCCCTTGGGGCCGCAGTTCTTCAGCACCATCACGCAGTCGGCGTCGATATCCAGCGCCTCGTCGTTGATCCGGTCGTGCAGGTCCTCGATGCTCTCGAACACCACCGCGCGGCCGGTGTGCTTCAGCAGATGCGGCGAGGCAGCGGAAGGCTTGATCACCGCGCCCCCGGGGCAGAGGTTGCCGCGCAGGATGGCGATGCCGGCCTGCGGCTTGAACGGGGCATCCCAGGTGCTGATCACATCCCGGTTCCAGCACTCCGCATTGGCGACGTTCTCGGCCAGCGTGCGGCCGTTCGCGGTCGGCACGTCGCCGTGCAGCAGCCCGCGTGCCAGCAGTTCCTTCAGCACCACCGGCAGGCCGCCGGCGTAGTAGAAATCCTCCATCAGGTGCTCGCCGGACGGCCGCAGGTTCACGAGGCAGTGCACCTCGCTCGCCACCCGGTCGAAATCCTCCAGCGACAGCTTCACGCCGATACGTCCGGCGATAGCCAGCAAATGCACCACCGCGTTGGTGCTGCCACCGATCGCGGCGAGGGTGCGGATCGCGTTCTCGAACGCCTCGCGCGTCAGGATGGAGGACAGGCGGATGTCCTGCTTCACCATCTCCACGATGCGGCGGCCCGCCATGCGGGCGAGCAGGTTGCGCCGCGCGTCAGGGGCCGGGATCGCCGCGTTGCCGGGGAGACCGACGCCCAGCGCCTCGACCATCGAGGCCATGGTGGAGGCAGTGCCCATGGTCATGCAGTGGCCCGCCGAACGCGACATCGCGCCCTCGGCCTCGTGGAACTCCTCCAGCGTGATCTCGCCGGCACGGAGCTGCTCGCTCATCGAGATCGTGTTCGTGCCCGACCCGATCTTGCCGCCCCTGTAGTGGCCGTTCAGCATCGGTCCGCCGGATACGCCGATGGTCGGCAGATCGACGCTGGACGCGCCCATCAGCAGCGCGGGCGTGGTCTTGTCGCAGCCCATCAGCAGCACCACCCCGTCCAGCGGGTTGGCGCGCACCGCCTCCTCCACGTCCATCGAGGCGAGGTTGCGGTACAGCATCGCGGTCGGGCGAAGCTGGGTCTCGCCGAGGGAGAACACCGGGAATTCCAGCGGATAGCCACCGGCATCCAGGATGCCGAAGCGGACGTGCTCCGCGATGGTGCGGAAGTGCCCGTTGCAGGGCGTCAGTTCCGACCAGGTGTTGCAGATGCCGATGACCGGCCGCCCGTCGAACTGGTCGTTCGGCAGGCCGCGATTGCGCAGCCAGGACCGGTAGTAGAACCCCATCTTGTCGTTGCGCGCGAACCATTTGCGGCTGCGCAATCCGGGTTTGCTGTCGTCGTCGCTGTGGTCGGTCATGGGCGGGGTCCGTTGGACAGGTCGAGGCGGTAAACGCGCACCGCGTTGTCATGGAACAGCGCGCGCCGGTCGGCTTCCGGAAGATCGGCGGTCGCCTGCTTGAAGCCGGTGAAGATGGTGTCGAAGCTGCCGCACAGCCCGTCCACCGGGAAGTTCGATGCGAACATGCAGCGCGAGACGCCGAAGATCTCGATGATGTCGCGGATGATCCCGCGATTGTCCTCGATCCGCCACGGCACGCCGCGCAGGCCGATGCCGGAGATCTTCACGCTCGCCTGCGGCGCGGAGGCCAGCGTGCGCATCGCCGCGCGCCAGCCGGCGAGACCTTCCGGGCTGCGATCCGAGGGCAGGCCCGAATGGTTCAGCACCAGCGGAACATCCGGATGGGCGGCAATCAGGTCGGCTGCTTCCGGCAGATGCCACCACGGCGCCTGCAACTCGAAGTGCAGCCCGTGCGCGGCGAGCCGCGCATACCCCGCCCGCCAACGCGGATCGGACATCGAGCCTTTCGCACCGCGCTCCACCTCGTCCGGCGCGGCCGCCACGCGGGGCTTGTGGCGGATGCCGCGCACCAGCGGGATCGCGGCACTGCCCGCCAGCACCTCCTCCACGTCGTCACGGTCGAGCCAGGCCTGGCCGACATGCGCGGCGGGGCGGCCCGTGCGGCGGGCGAGATCGGCCATCCACCGCGCCTCGCCCAGCGGATCGCGATGATCCCACTCGCCTTCCATCGTCACGGTGGCGACGACGTTGTGGCCGGCAGCGATGCGGTCGTAATCCTCCGGCAGGAAGCTGCGGCCGCGCAGCGGGGAGTAATCGCCGTAGCGGAACGGGATCGGCGTCTCGTTCTGAAGCCACGGGTGCGGATTGCGCGCAAGGTCCCAGTAATGGTGGTGCGCATCGATGATCGGCAGGCCGGCGTCAGGCATGGCTCGGGCGGCTCCTGACCATCCCCCGGATCGTCAGCCCCCAGATCAGCAATGTGATGACTGCCAGCACGGCGGCGATGGGCCGGCTGACCAGCATCGTCAGGTCGCCCTCACCCTTGATCATCGTCTGGATGAAGTTGAACTCCACCATGCGTCCGAGCACGAGGCCGAGGATGGTCGGCGCGACCGGGATGTCGTTCTCCTCCATGAACCAGCCCAGCATCCCCATTGCCAGCATCACGCCGACATCGAACAGCGAGTTGTTGATCGCGTAGGCGCCGATGATGCAGGTGACGAGGATGAAGGCGGCGACCGCGCCGCGCGGCACGGTCAGGATGTAACGCGACATCCGGATCACCGCCCAGCCCAGCGGCACCATGAACATGTTCGCCAGGATGAAGACGATGAACACCGCGTAGATCAGGTCCGGCGTCTTGAGGAAGATCGCGGGACCGGGTTCCATGCCCTTCAGGATCAGCACGCCGATGACGATGGCGGTGATCGAATCGCCCGGGATGCCGAACACCACGGTCGGGATCCATGCGCCGCCGAGCGCCGAGTTGTTGGACGCGCCCGCCTCCGCGAGGCCTTCCATGTGGCCAGTGCCGAACTTCTCCGGCGTGCGCGAGAGCTTCTTGCTCATCGCGTAGGAAACCCATGCCGCGATGTCCGCGCCCGCGCCGGGCAGCACGCCGATCAGCGTGCCGACGACGTTGCCGCGCATGATCTGCTTGCGGTTCTCCCACAGATCGCGCCCGAGCCCGCGGAAGATGTTGGTCAGCTTCGGTACGTTCGGGCGCGCGTCCTCGTGCGCCGTCATCATGCGCACCAGCTCCGGGATCGCGAACAACCCGACCAGCACGGGAATGAAGTCCACCCCGCCCAGAAGCTCCGTCGACCCGAAGGTGAAGCGGGTGATGCCGGTGGCGACGTCGATGCCGATGCAGGTCAGGAACACGCCGATCAGCAGGGCGATCAGGCCGCGCAGCGGCGAGCCGGCGGCGAGGAACGCGGCGCAGGACAGGCCGAGGACGGCGAGCCAGAAATACTCCGGCGAGGAGAAGGACGTCGCCACCTTCGCCAGCGACGGCGCGGCGGCGATCAGCACGATGGTGCCGAAGATCCCGCCGATGGCCGAGGAGGCCATGCACATGCCGAGCGCCCGGCCCGGCTGCCCCTTCAGCGTCATCTTGTAGGCCTCGTCCGCATAGGCGGCGGAGGCTGGCGTGCCGGGCACGCGCACCAGCGTGGCGGGAATGTCGCCGGCGAAGATCGCCATCGCCGACATCGCCACCAGCGAGGCGACCGCGGGCACCGGATCCATGAAGAAGGTGAAGGGCACCAGCAGCGCCGCCCCCATCACCGCGGTCAGGCCCGGGATCGCACCCAGCACGATGCCGAGGATGCTCGCGATCACGATCACCATCAGCGTGTAGGGCGCGAAGACATGGCCGAAGGCCATCATCAGCGCGTCGCTCACAGCAGGCCCTCCAGCAGCCCGTCCGGCAACGGCACGCGCAGCAGCCACCCGAACAGCAGATACAACGCGAAGGCGCCGATCACCGCGACGACCAGCGCGTGCAGCATCGGCGTGTCGAGCCGCACTTGCACCAGCCACAGGATCGCGATCGCGAACGGGATGAAGCCGATGACGTCACCGAAGGCGGCGAAGACGACGATGGACGCGGCGAGGATCAGGACGTTGATCACCGCCCAGGGACTGCTGAGCCACGCCGGCAGCACGAGCAACTTCTGATCGCTGCGCCGCCACCCGGTCACCGCCAGCGCCACGCCGGCGAGCGCCAGCGTGACGCCGACGATGGCGGGAAAGAACCCTGCGCCATAGGCCTGCCCCGGCACGCCCGGTAGCTGGACGGAGGCGACCGTGATCGCCCCGCCCAGCACCGCGACGAGACTGCCCAGCGCCGTATCGCTGAGCCGCATGTCAGCTGCGGACCAGACCGAGTTCGTGCAGCAGGCCCGAGGAGACCTCGGCATAGGTCTTTGCGTAGGCGCTGAAGGATTCCGGCGTCTCCCAGGTCGGGACGATGCCGCGCTGCGCCATCAGCTCCCGCACCTCCGGCCGTGCATGCGCCTTGCCCGCGGCCTCCAGGATGCGGGTGCGCACCGCGGCGGGGATGCGCGGCGGCGCGACGAGGGCGAACCAGTTCTGGAACACCCAGTCCACGCCCAGTTCCTTCAGCGTCGGCACGTTCGGGTACATGCCCATCCGCGCCTCGGCCATCACCGCCACCACGCGCACCTGCTCCGCATCGACCCGCGCCTTCGCCTCGATCGGCGAGCCGGGGAACATGTCGATGCCGCCGGCGACCATGTCCTGCAGCGCCGGCGCACCGCCCTGGCTCGGCACCCAGCGGATGCGGTCCACCTCCATGCCCAGCGCCCGCGTGAGCCCGGCGGCGGCGAGATGCCAGGACCCGCCGGTGGATACGCCGGATCCGGTGTACTGGCCGCGGCGGCCCGCCTTCAGCGCGGCGACGAAGGCGGCGAAGTCCTTCCACGGGCCGTCCGCCTTCAGCGTGACGCCGGCGGGGATGCTCGCGATGCGCGACATCAGGTCGAAGCTCTGCGGCCCGATATCCGACTGGCCGAGCGGCTTGAAGTTCACGAACTCGGAGGTGCCGGTGCCCAGCGTGTAGCCGTCGGGCGAAGCGGTCGCGATGGCGGCGTGACCGACCACGCCGTTGCCGCCGGTCCGGTTCACCACGTTCACGGGCTTGCCGAGTTCCTTCTCGAACCCGCTCGCGAAGATGCGGGTGACCGTGTCGGCTCCGCCGCCGGCCGCCCACGGCACGACCAGTGTCACCGGCCGGGTCGGCCAGCTCTGGGCATGCGCGATCGCCGGAAGGGCGAGGCCGGAAGCGAGTGCAAGGCGTCGTGTGATCATTCCTGGGTCCCTCCTCAAACGCAGGCCGTCATTCCGACGGCACTTCCTCTTCGACATGTCCCTTGCGGCGGCGCGCGCGCCAGGCGGTGAAGACCGGCACCAGCAGCAGCACGATCGCAAGGGTGGACAGCACACCGACCAGCGGGCTCGACCACAGGACGCCGATCGACCCCTGCGACATGATCATCGACTGGCGGAACGCATCTTCCGCCTTGTCGCCGATGACCATCGCCAGCACGAGCGGCGCGATCGGATAGTCGAGCTTCTTCATCGCCCAGCCCGTGATGCCGAACACCACGACCAGCCACAGGTCGAACGGTGCGCCGGCCACGGTCCAGGCGCCGACGATGCAGACGGTGACGATGATCGGACCGATGATGGTGAACGGCACCGACAGCATCGCCGCGAAGAACGGCACGGTGGCGAGCACCAGCACCACGCCCACGACGTTGCCGAGATACATCGAGGCGATCATGCCCCAGACGAAGTCCGCGCGTTCGACGAAGAGCATCGGGCCGGGGCTCAGCCCCCAGATCATCAGCCCGCCCAGCATCACCGCCGAGGTCGCGGAGCCGGGGATGCCGAGCGCGAGCATCGGCAGCATCGCCGAGGTGCCGGCGGAATGGTCCGCGGTCTCGGGCGCGATCACGCCCTCGGGCTCGCCCTTGCCGAAATTGGCCCCGCGCTTCGACAGCCGCTTGGCGAGGCCGTAGGACATGAACGAGGCGGCCGTCGGCCCGCCGGGCGTGATGCCCATCCAGACGCCCACGGCGCTGCCGCGCAGCATCGCGACCCAGTAGCGCGGCAGCCTGCGGATCGCGGAGATGATCTCGCGCGGGTTCAGCCGGCCTGATGCGCCGCGGAATTCCACCCCCTCCTCCAGCGTCAGCAGCATCTCGCCGATGCCGAACAGACCGATGACGACCACGAGGAAGGAGATGCCGCGGATCAGGTCATTGAAGTCGAAGGTCAGCCGCATCGCGCCGGAGACCGAGTCCATCCCGACCGCGCCGAAGGCGAAGCCGAGGCATATAGAGACGATGGTCTTCAGTGGCGCGCCGGACCCGAAGGCGACGAAGGACGCGAAGGCGAGGAAGTAGACGGCGAAGTACTCCGGCGGACCGAAGCGCAGCGCGAAAGAGGTGACGAAGCCCGACAGCAGCGTGATGACGATCACGCCCACCAGCGCGCCGAAGCCCGCCGACATGAAGGCGTAGGTCAGCGCCTCCGTCGCGCGGCCGGCGCGCGCCATCGGGTAGCCGTCGAACGTGGTGGCGACCGAAGACGGCTCGCCCGGGATGTTGAACAGGATCGATGTCGTCGACCCGCCGAACAGCGCGCCCCAGTAGGTGCTCGTCAGCAGGATGATCGCCGAGACCGGATCCATGGAGAAGGTCAGCGGCAGCAGCAGCGTCACCCCGTTGGGCGCGCCCAGCCCGGGCAGCACGCCGACGAGGATGCCGAGCAGGACGCCGGCGATCATCAGAAGGATGTGGTGGAAGGTCAGCGCGACGGTGAAGCCGTGCATCAGCGCGTCGAGATTGCCCATCAGGCGAGCCCCAGCCAGATCTCGACCGGCCCCTTCAGCAGCGGCACGGAGAACCAGATCTCGAACAGCAGCCACGACACCACGGGCACGCCGACGGCGACACCGATGCACGTGCGCCAGGGGTGGCGGCCGATCCAGCGCGTGACCAGTAGCAGGTACAGTGCGGTCGCGATGTAGAGGCCGAGGAACTGCGCGATCGCGACGTAGCCGATCAGCGGCAGGAAGAAGCCGAGGATGCGCCGGGCCCCCTCGCGGGAGAGCATCTGCTCCCCCGCGAGTTCGGTCCGGTTGGACATTGCCTGCAGCGCTATCAGCACGCTGCAGACCAGCAGCACGACGCCGAGGCGGAAGGGGAAGTAGCCGGCCTGCGGTCCATCATCGGCCCAGCCGATGCTGTGCTCCATCGCCCCCAGCACGGCGAGCGCGCCGAGCACGAAGACCACCCCACAGCCGATGAGTTCCAGCCGCAGCCGCGAAAGCATCGCGCGCTCTCCCCTTCAGCCCGGCCCGAGGATCAGTTCACCAGCCAGCCTTCGGTCTGGAAGATCCTCCGCGACGCCTCGGTCTCCTGCCGGATGTGCGCGCGCATGGCATCGCCGGAGAGGAAGCGGCCGCTCTGGCTGGTGCGGGTGATGTATTCCTTGAACTCCGGCGTCTCGGCCACGCGCTTCATCACGTCGGTCCAGAAGGCGAGCTGCGCCGGGGTCGCGCCGGGCGGCAGGAACACGGTGCGGGGCATGTTGAACTGCTCGATCGGAATGCCCTGGCTCGCGCAGGTCGGGATGTCGTGCCAGCCCTGCGTCTCGGTCACCTTGTCGCCGGCCGGCATCGGCTCGCTGCGGAACACGCAGAGCGGACGCACCTGACCGCCGCGCCAGCCGCCGATGCTCTCGGACGGGTTGTTGGTGTTCGCGTCGATGTGGCCGCCGGCAAGCTGCGTGCCGGCCTCTCCGCCGCCGCGGAACGGCACGTAGGTGAAGCGGACGTTGGCGGCGTGCTGGATCAGCGCCGTCAGCGTCTGGTCGGTATCCTTGGGCTGGCTGCCGCCCATGCGCAGCGGCGGATTTGCCGCACGCGCCGCCGCGATGAACTCGGCCGCGGTCTTGTAGGGCGAATCCGCCTTCACCCAGAGCATGAACTCGTCGAAGGCGAGGACCGACACGGGGACGAAGTCCTCGGGCTTGAACGCCACCTTGGCCACCAGCGGCAGCAGCCACTCGTTGTTGGTGGCGAAGACCACCTTGTGCGCATCGCCCTGCGCGGCGCGGGCATAGACGAAGCCCTCGGCGCCCGACCCCGCGCCCTTGTTGGTGACGATCACCGACACGGGCAGCAGGTTGTGCTTGGCGATCGCCGCCTGGACGGTGCGGGCGAACACGTCGGTGCCCCCGCCGGCGCCCGAGGTGACGACGAATTCGACCGGACGCGTCGGCTTCCAGTCGGACTGGGCGAAAACGGGAACGCTGGTGAGCGCGAGCGCAGCGAGAGCGCCCCGCATCAGAGCGGTGGGCTTCATTTGGACATCTCCTCTTCAGAACGGTTTGGCGTCCGCCTTTGTCCCCGGCGGTTGGCCAAGAAGCAGTCTCAGGCGGCCCGGACGGCGGCCGCGGAGGCGGGCGGACGGCTGCCCGGCGTGCGGGACGCCGCCACGCCGGCCGCCATGCGCGCGGCCAGCAGAAGCGCGGCGCGCGTGGCGCCCGTATTGGCCTTGCCGGTGCCGGCGATGTCGTGCGCCGTGCCGTGCGCCGGCGTGCAGATCGGGAACGGGAAGCCGCCAAGCAGCGTCACGCCGCGATCGAAGCCGATCAGCTTCATCGCGATCTGGCCCTGGTCGTGATACATGGTCAGAACGGCATCGAAATCGCCACGCTGGGCGCGCAGGAACACGGTGTCGGCCGGGAACGGGCCATCGCAGGCGATCTGCTTCGCCTTGGCCGCTTCCACCGCCGGACCGATCACGTCGATCTCCTCGCGGCCGAAATTGCCGCCGTCGCCCGCGTGCGGGTTCAGCCCCGCCACCGCGATGCGCGGCCGGGCGATGCCGGAGGCGCGCAGCGCATCCGCAGTCAGGCCGAGGTTGTCCACGATCTCCTGCTGCGTCAGCAGCGCCGCCACGTCCTTCAGCGGCACGTGCGAGGTGACGCGGGCGTTCCACAGCCCTTCGAGGATGTTGAACTCCTTGGCCACGCCGTCGAAGCCCAGCACCTCGGCGGTGTAGCCGATCTCGTCCTCATAGGATGGGTGGGCGAGGCGCATCGCCGCCTTGTTGAACGGCGTGAAGGCGACCGCGTCGGCCCGGCCCGCCTGGGCGAGCAGCAGGGCGGTGCGGAAATTCTCCAGTGCGAACTGGCCGGATGCGAGGCCGACCTTGCCGAACGGCGCGTCCGCCGGGTCCAGATGGCCGAGATTGACGAAGACCGCCCCGCTTTCGGCCTCGGGGATCGGCGCGTCGGCCGCGATCACCGGGACGGAGACCGGAACGCCCGCCGCCTTCGCGCCGCGCTCCAGCACGCGGATGTCGCCGAGAACGATGAAACGGGCCGCCCCCATGACCTCGGGGTCCAGCAGCATGCGCGCCATGAGCTCGGAACCGACGCCGGCGGCATCGCCCATGGCAAAGGCGACGGTTGGGCGGACCTGCTCTGCCGGCATCAGACGTCTCCGTTTCCTTGATTAAGGCGGCTATACCCGGCAGGGGAATGCGATGCAACATTCTGCGTGCTGCATGCAGAATTGCATCGACGCACGCAAATCAGATAGGCTTCCCGGACATGGACACCCTTCCCGAGATAGAGGGCACCATCGCCCCCATCCTGCGGCGGACGCTGCACGACGAGGTGGTGACCCGCGTGCGCGACATGATCATCGAGGGGCAACTGCCCCCGGGACGCCGCGTCAACGAAGTCGCGCTGGGCCAGTTGCTCGGCGTTTCGCGCACCCCCTTGCGGGAGGCGATCAAGACGCTCGCCAGCGAAGGGCTGATGGAGATCGTGCCCGCGCGCGGCGCGGTGGTCCGGACGCTGACGCTGAAGGACCTCGCGGACAGCCTGGCGGTGCTGAAGGCGCTGGAACAGCTTGCCGCCCGCAGCGTGTGCGCCGCGGCGCCGGACGCTGCGCTCGCGGAGCTGGCGGCGATCCACGGCGCGATGATGGAACGCTATGCCGCGCGCGACCGGCTCGCCTACTTCAAGCTGAACCAGGAATTCCATTCGGGCCTGGCGCGCCTGTCCGGCAACGGCGTGCTGGCCTCGATGCACACGCAGCTCCAGTCGCGCATGCGTCGCATCCGGTTCATCGGCCACGAGGGGCCGGAGAAATGGGCCTGCGCCGTCGCCGAGCACGAGGAGATGGCGGCCGCGGTGGCCCGCCGCGACGGCGAGGCGCTGGCCGAGGTGGTGGGGCGCCACCTCGATGCCGCCCTGGAACGCGTGCGCGACAAGCTCTAGCGCAGCCATCGCAGGGGCACGGTCACCAGCTCCGGCACCAGCACCAGCGCGAACAGTACGACAAGCTGCGAGATCAGGAACGGCGTGACCGCGACGGTCACGCGCCCCAGGGGCACGCGGCCGACCGCGGAGGCGACGTTCAGCACCGAGCCGACCGGCGGCGTGATCAGGCCGATGGCGTTGTTCATGATGAACAGCACGCCGAAATAGACCGGATCGATCCCCGCCTCCCGCACCAGCGGCATCAGCACCGGGGTGAGGATCAGGATGGTCGGGATGAAGTCGAGCGCGGTGCCCACGATCACCACCAGCAGCATCATCGCGAGCAGCAGCGCGGTCTGGTTGCCGGCGAACGGCTCCAGCAGCGCGCTCACCTCGCCCGGGACGTCCGCCAGCGCGATCATGTAGGCGGTGACGGCGGCCGCGGCGACGAGGAACATCACCGCCGCGGTCGTGCGCACCGCCGAGAGCAGCACGCCGGGCAGCATCGCGAACGTCAGCTCCCGATAGCCGAACATGCCGACGGCCAGCGCATAGACGGCGGCCACCACGCCGGCTTCGGTGGGGGTGAAGATGCCGAACTTCAGGCCCAGCACGATCACCACCGGCAGGCCGAGCGCGAGCAGCCCGTCGCGCAGCGCCGTCCCGGCTTCCGCCCAGCTCTGCCGGGGCAGCGCCGCCGCCTTCTCCCGCCGCGCGACCAGCCACCATGTGAAAGCAAGCGCGAAGCCCATCATCAGGCCCGGCACGATGCCGGCGAGGAACAGCGCGGTGATGGAGACGTTGCCCGCCACGCCGAAGACGATGAAGCCGATGGAGGGTGGCAGAACCGGCGCGATGATGCCGCCCGAGGCCATCAGCCCCGCAGCCCGGGCCGGATCGTAGCCCGCGCTGCGCATCATCGGGATCAGCACCGACGACAGCGCCGCGGTGTCCGCCACGGCCGAACCGGACAGGCTGGCCAGCAGGATCGCCGCGATGATCGCCACGTAGCCCAGCCCGCCGCGCCGATGGCCGACCAGCGCCAGGGCGAAATTGACCAGCCGGCGCGACAGCCCGCCCGCCGTCATCGCCTCGCCGGCCAGCAGGAAGAACGGGATGGCGAGCAGCGCGAAGCTGTCGGCCGCGTTGATCATCTGCAGCGCAAGCGCCTGCGGATCGACCTCGCTGGCGAGCAGCATCATTCCCAGCGCCGAGACCAGCAGCGCGAAGGCGATCGGCATGCCTAGCGCCATCGCGCCGAGCAGGACGCCGGAGAAGACCAGGACGGTCATGCGCCCGGCTCCGCGATATCGTGCGACCGCGCCGGCAGCGGGTGTCCGGCCAGCATGGCGAGCAGATCGGCCAGGATCAGCGCGCCGAGCCCGATCGCGCTGACCACGGCCGCCGCATAGCCGATGCCCAGCGGCACGCCGGAAACCGGCGCGGCGTTGGACATGTTCATCGCCGTCTGCTCCCAGGCGCCGATCAGGAAGATGATGCAGCAGATCAGCATCAGGATGTCAGAGACGATCCGGCAGATACGCTGCCCGGCATTCGGCAGCGCGCGGACCACGAGGTCGAAGCCCAGATGCCCGTCCTGCCGCATCACCGCGACGGCGCCCAGGAAGGTCAGCCACACGAACAGGACGCGCGACAGCTCCTCACTGACGGTGATCCCGGAGTTGAACGCGTAGCGCAGGACGACATTGCCGAAGACCATGACCAGCATCGCAAGCAGCGCGATGGCCAGCACGCCTTCGGCGATGTTGAGCGCGCGGTCCACCGCACGCGGGATCACGCGGGCAGGATCCCTTCGATGGCGAAAGCGCGCGCGGGCGCGCCATCGGCATCCGGAATCTTGATCGGCGCGGCGCAGAGCAGCACGCGCTTCGCCGTGATCGCGGCCGTGTTCACAAGGTACTCGATCAGCGTCACGCCCGAGCGCAGCAGCGTGTCATGCGTGACGTGCTGGTCGAACGGCACCTCGATGCGGTCGAGCAGCAGGCGGATCGGGTAGTCCTGCGGGAAGTCGAAGGCGACCGCGCTCGGCTTCTTCGTCATCAGCCATTCCGCCGCCGACCGCGAGAGGTAGGGCGCCTCGCGCCAGAAGGGCGCGGTGGTGGGATCGCGGTGGCGGTCCCAGCCCGAAGACAGCAGCAGGATCTCGCCGTCCGCCCCGCCCGGATCGGCAGCGGCGAGCCGCTCCGCACCGATCTCCTCGTTCGGCTGCGCGTCGCGCAGGTCGAACACCCGGCACGGCCCCACCACGCGGTCCAGCGGCGTGGATTCGATCGTGGGCGCGTCGGCGAGGATGTGCGCCTGCGCGTCCACATGGGTGAAGCCGTGGCAGGCCGCCTCGATGCGGGAGACGCGGAACTGGTCACCGGCAGCGATGTTGCCGGTGACCGAGAGCTTCGTGCCCCACCGGAAATGGGGCGCGATGGGCATGGACAGATCGACGATGCGCATCAAGCCGGCTCAGCTCGCGGCGATCGCGTCGGGCAGTTCCGCGCCGAACTTGGAGACGAAGTCCTGCCGCGTCTCCGCCACGACGAGCTTGGCCATCGCGTCGCGGTCCGGGGACTCGACCACCTCCATGCCACGGCGCTTCAGCTCCGCGACCGAGGAACCTTCGGCATCCTCGTTCATCTGCCGCTGCTGGGGCGTGATCTCCGCCGCGACGGACACCACGATCTCGCGCAGCTTCGGATCGAGCGCATCGTGCCGCTGCTTGGACATCGCGAGGATGCCGGCGGTGTAGGCATGGCGCGTCAGGCTGAGATGCTTCTGCACCTCGTAGAAGCGCGCGTTCAGGATCAGCGTGGTCGGGTTCTCCTGCCCGTCCACCGCGCGCGTCTCCATCGCGGTGAACAGCTCGGTGAACGGCATCGGCACCGGGTTCGCGCCGAGGAGCTGGAAAGCCTTGATGTGCGCCGGGTTGGGCGTGGTGCGGATCTTCAGCCCGCTCATCTCCGCCGGCCCCTTCACGGGGTGGCGCGAGTTGGTCAGGTTGCGGAAGCCGATATCCCAGAAGCCGAGAACGACGAGGTTCGACGCCTCCAGCTCCTTCTTCAGCGACGCACCGATGGCGCCGTCCAGCACCTTGGCCACGTGGGCGCGGTCGCGGAACAGGAACGGCAGGTCGAGCGCGTTCAGCTTCGGTGCGAGCCCGGTGAAGAACGGGTTGCCGGTCAGCCCGATATCCAGCGTGCCGCCCCGCGTCATGCTGATCATCGTGGGATCGGAGCCGAGCGTGCCGTTGCCGATCACCTGCACCGTCAGCGCGCCGTTGCTGCGCTCGCGGACCTGCCGGGCGAAGAGCTGGGCGGCCTTGTGCCAGGAATCGCTTTCGGGATGGGGGTGGGCGAAGCGCAGCCGCACCGTCTGGGCGCGCGCGGAGCCACCGATCCAGGGGGCGGCAAGGATTCCGGCCAGCAACGGCCGGCGGCTTGTCAGAAGCATATGGACTTCCCCCTCATTTCGCCCTTTGATGGGCATGTTGCGCACTGCATGCAGAATGCTGGCGCGGCCACCGTAAACCGAGAGGGAGGACCTGCGCAACATGCAGTTTCAGACGCTGTTCCGTGCCGCGGCAGACAAGCCGGTGCGCGCCGCATTGCTCGGCGCCGGCGAATTCGGCCTGTCCCTAGTCGCTCAGGCGGGGCGGATGGCGGGACTGCAGATCGTTGCGGCCTACGATCTTTATCCCGATCGGGTCGCCAAGTCGCTGTCGGAAATGGGGGTGGCCCACCGCCGCTGTGCGAACCGCGCCGAGGCCGCCGCCGCCCAGGACGCGGGCGAGTTCGCGCTGTGTGAGCGGCTGGAGGATCTGCTCACGCTGAAGCTCGACCTCGTGGTCGAGGCGACCGGCCATGCGGAGGCCGGCGCGGCCCATGCCGCCGCTTCCATCGCCGCGGGTATCGGCGTGGCGATGGTCTCCAAGGAGGCCGAATGCGTGGTCGGCCCGGCCCTGTATCATCGCGCCCGTGCGGCCGGCGTGCCCTACACGCTGGTGGACGGGGACCAGCCCGCGCTGCTGATCGGCCTCGTCTCCTGGGCCCGCACGCTGGGCATGCCCATCGTCGCCGCCGGTAAGAGCAGCGAGTACGATTTCGTCTTCCATCCGCGCGACGGCGCGACGCGCTGGCTGGAGCGCAGCGTCGCCGCGCCGCAGATTGCCGACATGTGGGACCTCGGCAGCGACATCCCCGCCACCGTCGCGAAACGGGCGGAGGCGCTGGCCGAGCTGCCGCAGCGGACCGTGCCCGACAGTTGCGAGATGGCGCTGGTCGCCAACGCCACCGGGCTGATGCCGGAAGGCGCGGAGTTCCACGCCCCCCTCGCCCACACCAACGAGCTGCCCGACATCTACGGTCCCCGCGCCGCGGGCGGCGTGCTCGGGCGCGACGGCGTGCTGGATGTGTTCAACTGCCTCCGCCGGCCCGACGAGGCGAGCTTCGCCGGCGGCGTCTTCGTGGTGGTGGAACTGGCGGACACGCGCACCGGCGAGTTGTTCGCCGGCAAGGGCATCCCCGTCTCGCGCGACCGGCGGCGGGCGCTGATCTACAACCCGTCGCATCTGCTCGGCGTCGAGGCGCCGATGTCGCTGCTCGCGGCGGCCCGGCTCGATCACTCGATCCTCAACGACGACTACCGCCTGCGCGTCGATCTGGTCTGCCGCGCCGTGCGCGACATCGCCGCCGGCGAGGTGCTGGCGATCGAAGGCACGCGGCATGCCGTGCCCGCGCTCGACCCCGGGCTGCTGCCGGCGGTGGCGGATGGCGACGACTCTCCCCTGCCCTACTACATGGCGGTGGGCCGTACGCTGCGCCGAGCCGTGGCCAAGGGTGCGCTGCTCCGCTTCGGCGACGTCGTTCCGCCGACCGGCAACGTCCTGTGGGACCTGCGGCGGGAGCAGGTCGGGACGATGCTCGCCGCCTGAGGCCATCGCGGGCGCATCGCCCGCACAACAACAAGACCGTCCGAACCAACGGGCGGTCCTACCCCCGAGGAAGGAAACGCCATGCTTCGACGCCGCACCCTGCTGCGCTCGGCTGCCGCCACGGTAGCCGGGGCCGCCATGCTCGACCGCGCCCGCGCCTGGGCGCAGACCCAGCCCTTCCAGCCGGAGCCCGGCGCGCAGCTCCGCTTCCTGCGCTGGGCCCGGTTCCTGGAAGCCGAGGACAAGGCCACGGCGGAGAACATCCGCCTGTTCAGCGAGGCAACCGGCGTTCCGGTGCGCATAGACAGCGTCTGGCAGGACGACGTGATTTCCCAGCTTTCGGTGGCGGCCAATGTCGGCAGCGGGCCGGACATCGCCTGGACGCTGCACACCACGCCGCACCTGTTCGCCGACAAGCTCGTCGACGTCACCGACGTGGCCGAGCATATCGGCAGCCGCTACGGCGGCTGGTTCCCGCTGATCGAGGCCTATGGCAAGCGCGACGGCCGCTGGATCGGCATCAGCAACGTCGTGATCGGCGTGCTGCCGGTCTATCGCATCTCCGCCGTGCGGGAGGCCGGGTTCCAGTCCTTCCCCACCGACACCGCCGGCTTCCTGAAGCTGTGCCAGGAGCTGAAGCGCATCGGCAAGCCGTCGGGCTTCCCGCTCTCCCGCGCGCCGTCGGACGGCAACAGCTTCGCCCACTGGCTACTGTGGTCGCATGGCGGGCGCATGGTGGACGAGAACAACCGCGTCGCGCTCGATACGCCGGAGACGCTGCGGGCCGTGGAGTATGCACGCGAACTCGCCGCGACCTTCATCAACGGCGCGACGGCCTGGAACGACGCCAACAACAACCAGGCCTTCCTCGCTGGCCAGGTGGCGCTGATCAACAACGCCGTCTCCGTCTACGGCAAGGCGCGGGCGGACAAGATGGAGATGGCCGACGACATCGACCACGCCTACTGGCCGGTCGGTCCCGTTGGCTCGCCCACCGAGCTGCACCTCGTCTATCCGTTCGTGATCTTCCGCTACTCGCGCTATCCGAACGCGGCGAAGGCGCTGCTGACGTTCATGCTGGAGCGGCCGCAGTACGAGCGGGTGCTGAACAACTCGGCCGGCTACGTCAGCCACGCGCTGCGCGCCTATGACGACGCGGCGGTCTGGCAGAGCGATCCGCGCATCCGCGCCTTCCGCGACGTGGCCGCCCGCGGCCGGCCGATGGGCTATGCGGGGCCGATCGGGCCCGCCGCGGCGTCCGCCTTCGCCGAGGCTATCCTGCCCGACATGTTCGGCGAGGCGATCAGCGGCGAGGCAAGCCCGCGCGACGCCGTCACCCGCGCCGCCCGTCGCGCCCAGCGCGCGTACCGGAACTGAGCGGCATGGCGACGATCGGCTTCATCGGGCTGGGCACCATGGGGCGGCTGATGGCCGCCCGCCTGCTTCAGGCCGGCCACACCGTCCGCGTGCATGATGTCGTGCCCGCTTCCGTCGAAGGGCTGGTGGCGCAAGGAGCGGTGAACGCCGGCTCCGTCGCCGGCGCGGCCGAGGGCGCGGATGCGGTGGTGCTGATGCTGCCCGACACCCCGGACGTGGAGGCGGTGGCGCGGGGGCTGGACGGGCTGCTCGCCCATCCGCCCGCGGGCAGGCTGGTGATCGACATGAGCACCATCGCCGCCGCCGCCGCGCGCAACCTCGCGGCGGCCTTCGCGGAGAAAGGGGTGGCCCTGCTGGACGCGCCGGTCAGCGGCGGGCCGCAGGGGGCCGAGACTGGCGCGCTGTCCATCATGGTCGGCGGCGACGCGGAGGCTTTCGCGAAGGCGCAGCCGATCCTGTCGGCCATGGGCACCACGATCCGCCATGTCGGCGCGGCCGGCGCGGGACAGACGGTGAAGGCGTGCAACCAGCTCATCTGCGCGATGAACCTGCAGGCCATCTGCGAGGCGCTCGCGCTGGGCCGCGCCAACGGCGTGGACCTGCCGCTGCTGCGGGAGGTGCTGCAGGGCGGCGCGGCCGGGTCGTGGATGCTGCAGAACCTCGGCCCGAAGATGATCGCGGGCGATCCTTCGGCCGGGTTCCGCATCGACCTGAAGCTGAAGGACCTGCGGCTGGCCGGCGAGATGGCCTTCGCCGCGGGCCTGCCCCTGCCGGGACTCGCACTCGCCACCAGTCTCTATCTGGAAGCGCGCGCGCATGGTGAAGGCGGCAACGGCAATCAGGCGCTGTTCCGCACCTATGACCGCATGACCAATCAGGAAGACCGCCGATGACCCTCCCCCGCCTTGGTTTCCTCGGCATCGGCCTGATGGGCGAGGCGATGGTGCGCCGGCTGCTGGATCGCGGATATGCGGTCACGGTCTGGAACCTCGAACCCGAACGGCTCGACCTCGTCGTGCCCCACGGGGCGGTGGCCGCCGCCTCACCCGCCGACGTCGCGCGCGCCTCGGACATCGTGATGAGTTGCGTGCTCCACGCCGAAGCGGTGGGGGCCGTCCTGTTCGGCCCGCAGGGCGTGGCGAGCGTCGGCACCGGCGGGCCGGCGAGGTTGCAGATCGACAGCTCCACCATTCCCGCCGACTTCGCGCGCGAGGCGGCGGAGCGGTTGCGCGCGGCCACGGGCATGGGCTTCGTCGATGCGCCGATCTCCGGCGGGCCGGCGGGCGCGCGGTCGGGCTCGCTCGCCATCATGGCCGGCGGTTCGGCGGAGGATTTCGCGGCGGCCGAGCCGGTGCTGCGCGAACTGGGCGCGAACCTTACCCATATCGGCCCGGTCGGCAGCGGCCAGACCGTGAAGATGCTCAACCAGGCCATCGTCGGCACCGGCTTCGTGCTGCTGGCGGAGGTGCTGGCGATGGCCGAGGCGGCCGGGCTGGACGCCGCCATCGTGCCGAAGGCGCTGGCCGGCGGCATGGCGGACAGCACGATGCTGCAGCGCATCTGGCCGCTGATGCAGCAGCGCCGTTTCGATCCGCCGCTGGGCTACGGGCGGCAGCTCCGCAAGGACATGCGGCTGGTCGATGCGATGCTGCGCGGGCTGGAACTGGACCTGCCGGTGGTCCGCACAGGCATCGCGCAGGTGGAGGACTACGTGTCCGCCGGCAATGAGATGGCCGATATCGTCTCGCTGATCCGGCTGTATCGATCCGATCCCTAGCCGAACTCCGGACCGCCCATCGCGACGAGAAACTGCGGCCGCCCTCCGAGAGTCGCGCCGAGCGTCATGCGCGTGAAGGGGCGAAGCTGCTCGCCGCCGGCGGCCTGCACTGCGGCGACCGCATCGGTCGCGGCATCGGCGATGTCCGCGACGATGGGCGCATCGCCCGCGCCGCGCTGCGCGGCGGCCAGCAGGGCGAGGCCCGTTGCCGAATCCTTCGCGACGACCGGGCCGATCTGCGTGACGAGCCGTCCGTCCCGGCCGAGCGCGAAGCCGCTGCCGTCCTCGGCGATCCACGCGGCGCGGGGCAGTCGCGATGCGAAGCTGCGCAGCAGCCCCTCGCGCGGGGCGCCGAACGCCTCCTCGTCCAGCGCGAGCACGAGCGGCCAGTCCTCCGCCCGCATCGGCCGCACGCGCACATCCGGCGCGGCGAGTGGTGACGTGATGCGCCAGCGCGCGAAGCCGAATGCATCGCCGAAACCCAGCTTCGCATAGACCGGCCGCCCCGCCGGCGTCGCATCCAGCGCGACGACACGCATCCCCGCCGCCGCGTCCACGGCCCAGCGCATCAACTCCGTCGCCAGCCCCGCGCGCCGGCGGTCCGGGCGGACCAGCACCATCGATATCCACGCCGCCGCATCGCCATGCCGGATCACGGCCGCCGACGCCGCGAGGCAGTCCGCATCGCCGTCATCGACCACGCGAACCGGCCCGCCATCGAGGAACACGCGCCAGTCCGCCTGTGTCTGGTTCCAGCCGACGACGGCCGATAAGGCGGCGGCGCGCGGCAGATCGGCTTCGGTGAGGGATCGGAACTGCATCAGGTCATCGTAGCGCCAACCGAATGAAGGGCGACTACCCCCGTCTACGCCACAGGCGCGCGATCGATGGCCGAGAGCGGTACATTCACGGCGAAGATCCGTGCCTCGATGCCCTCGATGCCGAAGCCCCGCAGGCGTGCGGTGTGTTTCACCCGGTACCGATCCGCATCGGCCGCGTTGTCAAACAGATAGATGCCACCCGCCCGCTTCTCGGCCTCGTTCTCAGTCCATATCTTCCAGATGAGGCCGGATTCGCCGGCGATATCCTGCGCCAGCCCTGTCATCTGTTCGCTCATCTTGTGCCCGAACGGGCCGGGGAACGGGAAATCGACCTGCAATACGAAAGGGGTATTTGAAGTATTCATGCTCTCATCCGCTTTGATCAGTAACACCGGAAACCATTAGATGCCACAGGGCATGCGCTGCACCTAGCCTCCCTGCCCGAACAGGCTTGAGCGGCGCCGCGCGGACCAGGATTTGGAACGGCATGAATCCGTCGCGGCGCAGTCCAATCCGGCCGCCGAGGGCTTGATCGCGCCATAATGGTCGCCTTCCCTGCGGCAATGCTCAGGTTTCTCGTCGTCGGCGCCGGGGCTTTCGCGCGCGTTCATCTGGGAGCGCTGGCCCGGCTGGGGATCGTGCCCCTCGCCTATGATCCCGATCCGGCCGCGCGCGCGGCACTGCCGGGTGTCGCCTTCGTGGACACGCTCGCTGTCGGGCTGGCGGCCTGCGATGCGGCGATCATCGCCACGCCACCCGCCACGCACGCGCAGATCGCCGAGGCCGTGCTGCGCGCCGGGCGCGACGTGTTCCTGGAAAAGCCTGCGACCGAAACCGCGGCCGACAGCGCCGCGCTGGCGGAACTCGCGCAGGAGACGGGACGGATCGTCCAGGTGGGAATGTACTTCCGCTTCCACCCGAAAACGCGCGCACTGCACCGCATGATCGGGGACGGCACGTTCGGGCGTGTGTTCCACATTTCCGCGCGGATGTCCGGGCTGAAGCGCGCCCGTGGCGATTCCGGCGCGATGCTGAACGATGCGGTCCACTTCGCGGACCTCATCCCGTTCCTGATCGGCGAAGCGCCGGCCCGCGTATTCGCCATGATGCAGGATCCGCTGGAACGCGGGCGCGAGGATCTGTGCACGATCCAGCTTGCTTTCCCCTCGGGTGCCACGGCGCTGATCGAGGCCGGCTGCGTCGTTCCCGGTGAACACGACGACAGCATCGTGCGCGGTGCCGAGACGCGGAAGCTGCTCGCCGTGTCGGGCAGCAAGGCGCTGGCGGAACTCGACTACGCGGCCGAACGCCTCGTTCTCCGGCGTGGAGGGCATCGCCCCGACGGCACGGGCGCATGGCTACCGGATCACGCGCCGCGCGAATATCCGAACGCACCCGCGCTCGATGCAGTGGGTGTGGTGGCAGCACAGCTCGTCGCGTTCATGGACTCCATCGCCACGCGGTCCCCGCAGGGGCCGGGCCTGATCGACGGCGGCGTCGCGCCATTGCGCATCATGGATGCGGCGCGGCGTTCGGCAATGGAAGGGCGCATGGTGGAGATCTGATGCGCTTCGCGCTGGCCGGGCTGGAGTGCCGCGAGTGGCCATTCCGGCTGCGCATGCCGTTTCGCTTCGGCGTCATCACCGTCACGCACGGCCGGCAGGCGGTGGTGCGCGCACGTATCCGGCTGGAGGACGGGCGCGAGCATTGGGGCGTGGCGGCGGAAACGCTGGCGGCGAAGTGGTTCGACAAGGACCCGGCGCTGAGCGACGCGCAGAACGAGCATCAGCTCCGTCGCGCCATCGAGATCGCGGCCGACGCCACGAGGGCCGCCGGCACGCGCGCCGCCTTCGCCCATTTTGCCGACACGTATGAGGACGTGACCAAAGCAGGCGCGGCGGAAGGGCTGAACCCGCTCGTAGTGTCCTACGGCCGCGCGCTGATCGACCGGGCGATGCTGGATGCGCTGCTCAAGGCGCTCGGAATGTCGTTCTGGTCCGGCATGCGCGCCAATGTCGGTGGCATGACGGCCCATCCCGTCGCGGCCGATCTCGCCGGGTTCGATTTCGCCGCGATGCTGCGCGACCTCGCGCCTCTCACTCGCCTGCATGCGCGCCATACAGTCGGTCTGGTCGATCCGATCACCGATGCGGACGTGACGTCGCCCGTGGATGACGGCCTGCCCGAGACGGTCGAGGAAGTCGCCGCAACCTATCGCCATCATTACTGGAAGCTGAAGGTCGGCGGGGGCATCACCGCCGATGTCGAGCGGCTGTCGCGTATCGCATCCGTCCTCGACAACCTGCCCGGCTATCGCGCGAGCCTCGACGGCAACGAGCAGTACGAGGATGCCGAAGGCGCGCTCGCCCTGTGGCGGGCGATGGAGGCCGAATCGCGCCTCGCACGGCTGCGGGAATCGATCCTGTATATCGAGCAGCCGGTGAAGCGCGCTCGGGCACTGGAGACGGGTATGCCGGTGCTGGCGCAAGCGCGCCCCGTCATCATCGACGAGAGCGACGGTCCGCTCGATGCCTTCGTAACCGCCCGCGCGCTCGGCTACACGGGCGTGTCGTCCAAATCCTGCAAGGGCATCTGGCGCAGCCTGATCAATCTCGCCCGCTGCCGCGCATGGAATGCGGCGGACGGCGGTGATCGCTACTTCATGTCCGCCGAGGACCTGACCACGCTGGCCGGTGTCTGCGTGCAACAGGACCTTGCCCTCGTCTCGCTGCTGGGCCTGCCGCATGTGGAACGCAACGGCCACCACTTCGTGGACGGGTTCGCCGGCCGGCCGCGCGACGAGGCAGCCCGCTTCCTCCGCGCCCATCCCGACCTGTACGCGGACACGTCGCACGGCCCGCGGCTGGCCCTGCACGAGGGCGCGATCAACCTCGCCTCGCTCGACACGCCGGGTCTCGGCGCGACGGTCGAGCCGGACTACGCGGCGATGGAAGCGATGCCGAAGGCCGCGTGGCCGCCTACACCACCGTCGCGTGGCGCTGCTTCATGATGCGCAGCACGTCGTCCGGGTCCTCGCCCCACCAGCGGCGCGACAGCAGCTCGATCTCGACGAAGCCCTCATAACCCGCTGCCTCCACCATCGCGCGGATCCCGCGGATGTCGATCACCCCGTCGCCGGGCATGCCGCGATCGAAGACGAGATCGGTCGTCGGCACCAGCCAGTCGCAGGCATGGAAGCCGGCGATACGCCCCTTCGCACGCGCGATCTGGGCCGGCAGGTCAGGGTCCCACCAGAGGTGATAGACATCCACCGCGACCGCGGTCCCCTCGCCCAGCTCGTCACAGAGGTCGAGCGCCTGACGCAGCGTGGACAGCACCGAGCGGTCCGCACATGTCATCGGGTGCAGCGGTTCCAGCGCCAGCGTCACCCCGGCGGCACGAGCATCGGGCAGGATCGCGTGCAGCCCTTCCCGCATCATCTCCCGCGCGCCGCGCAGGTCGCGCGAGCCAGGCGGCATGCCGCCGCCGAGCACGACGAGGCTCGCCGCGCCGATGGTCTCCGCCTCCGCGATGGCGCGGCGGTTGTCCTCGATGGCGGCGGCGCGGCCGGCGGTATCTGCGGCGGGGAACATCCCGCCCCGGCAGAGGCCCGTCACGGTCAGCCCGGCGTCGCGGATCTGCCGCGCGGCGGCGGCAATGCCCATCTCCGCCAGCTTGTCGCGCCACGGCGCGATGCCGGGGATGCCGTGCCGGATGCAGCCTTCGATGCATTGCGCAAGCGACCAGCGCTCCCGCACCGTCACGGTGTTGAGGCTGAGCGGACCTGGGGCGCTCACGCCACACCATGCACGGCGAGAAGCTGCCGCATGCGGGCGACCGCCAGTTCGGGATCGCGCAGCAGCCCGGCCTTGTCGGCCAGTCGGAACAGGTCGGAGAAGTGCCGGATCGAACGTGTGCTCTGCTGGCCGCCGACCATCACGAAATGGTCCTGATGCCCGTTCAGCCACGCCATGAACACCACGCCGGTTTTGTAGAACCGCGTCGGCGCCTTGAAGATGTGCCGGCTGAGCGGGACGGTGGGCGCGAGGATGTCGTGGAAGGTGGCGAGGTCGTTGCGTTGCAGCGACGCCAGCGCGCCGCCCACCGCCGGCGCGATCGGGTCGAAGATACCCAGCAGCGCGTGCGAGTATCCCTGCTCGTCGCCGGCGATCAGTTCCGCGTAGTTGAAGTCATCGCCGGTGTACATGCGCACGCCCTTCGGCAGGCGGCGGCGCATCGCGATCTCCTTCTTGTCGTCCAGCAGCGAGATCTTCACCCCGTCCACCTTGTCCGCGTGCGCATGGATGACGGCGAGCGCCGTCTCCATCGCCGCCATGTGGTCGTGGTCGCCCCAGTAACCCTCCAGCGCCGGATCGAACATCTCGCCCAGCCAGTGGATGATCACCGGCTGCTGCACCTGCGACAGGATGCGGCCATAGACACGCTCGTAATCCGCGGGGGACCGAGCCGCCTTCGCCAGCGCGCGCGAGGCCATGAGGATGATGCGCCCGCCCATCGCCTCCACGGCCTCGCACTGCTCCTCGTAGGCGCGGATCACGTCGTCCACAGTGACGTCCGGGCCTGGGGCGAGGTGGTCGGTGCCGGCGCCCGAGGCCATGACCGCGCCAGGCACGTCCTTCATCGCATCCAGCGAGCGGCGGATGAGAAGCTGCGCGCCTGCCCAGTCGAGCCCCATGCCGCGCTGCGCCGTATCCATCGCCTCCGCCACGCCGAGGCCGAGCGACCACAGATACTTCCGGAAAGCGATGGTGCGGTCCCAGTCGATCTTCACGTCCAGCCACGGGTCCTGCTCGGCCAGCGGATCGGCGACGACATGCGCGGCGGCGAGTGCGACGCGGGGGAACGGGGGCGCGGCCTTCGGAAACTCGCGCGGCGCGGAGGTCGTGTAGGTATCGAGGCGTCCGTCGCCGTTCGGAAGGTCGATGGTCGGCATCACGTCACCTCCGTTTGCCGCTCAGGTCAGCCAGCGATCGAGATTGTCGCGCACGAATGTATCGTCGGTGAGGTCGAGGTAACGCGCCGCGACGCGCGCGATCAGCTCCCCCTGCCCCGGCGACAATGCCTCCTTCGGATCGAGGCACCAGATGCCCTCCAGCAGCCCCTGCCGCCGCAGGACTTCATGGCAGCCGGCGATGACGCCGTGGAAGCCGTTCGCGACATCGAAGACGGCGGCGTTCATCTCCGTCACCTGCGCATCGCGCGCGAGCAGCGCGGCCGGGATGGGGCCGTCACCCACTACCCGGCAAGCGCGGTGCAGTTCCACCGCCGCGCGCGTCCAGACCGACCAGTGCCCGAGCAGGCCGCCGACGATGCGCAGCACCCGGCCTTCGCCCAGGTCGAACGGCGTCAGCAGGTCGGCGACGATGTGATCGTCGTTGCCGGTGTAGAGTACGATCCGATCCGCCGCCCCCGCATCGTGCACGCCACGCAGCACGTCCAGCGTGGCGTAGCGGTTGAAGGGTGCGATCTTGATGGCGACCACGTTGTCGATCGCCGCGAAGCGCCGCCAGAACGAGGCCGGCAACACGACGCCACCGACAGCCGGCTGCAGGTAGAAGCCGAACACCGGCATCTCCGCCGCGACGGCGTTGCAATGCGCGATCAGTTCGTCCTCCGACGCGCCCTTCCACGCGGCGAGCGAGAGCAGAACCGCATGGTAGCCGAGGTCTCGCGCGAGGCGCGCTTCGCTCACCGCCTGCGCAGTGCGACCGATGGCGCCGGCGATCATAATCGGCGGAACGTCGCGGGCAGCGGCGATCTCGGCCGCCTCACGCAGGACCTTCTCGAACAGGCCTGTCTCGCGGATGGCGAACTGCGTGGTGTGCACGCCGACGGCGAGCCCGCCCGCCCCGGCGTCGAGGTAGTAACGCGACAAGGCGCGCTGACGGCGAGGGTCCAGCCGCCGGCTGGCATCCAGCGCCAGCGGATGCGCCGGGATCACGCAGCCCGCGCGCAGCCTCTCTATGACGCCAGCGGACCAGTCGGCCCAGCGCAGCCCCATTCCCGTCTCCGCCCCCGATATGCGGCGACGGTGGGCGGCGGGGGAGCAGCGGTCAAGTCAGGGCGGCGGGTCGATCAGAACCGGCCGTCCCGCACCTCGAACTTCGTCGGCTTGCCCAGCGCGCGGCCACCACGCGCCACCCAGTCGGCGATCCAGTCGATCATCAGCGTGAGCGGTACCGTCGGGTATCCGAACAGGCCGAACGCCCGCGCGGCGTTGGACAGCAGGGCCTCCGGCGCCTCGGTGCCATCGAAGACCGGCGCACGCCCGAAGATCTCGCCGAAGCGCGTTGCGAGCCAGCGGATCGAGATGGTCTCCGGCCCGGTGACGTTGACGATCGGGCAGGACGGATGGGCATGGCGCAGCGCGCGCAGCGCCCAGGCATTGGCGTCGCCCTGCCAGATCACGTTCGCATGCCCCATCGCGAGCGGCACCGGCACGCCCGCATGCACCTTCGCCGCGATGTCGTGCAGCACGCCGTAGCGGAGGTCGATCGCATAATTCAGCCGCAGGCCGATGCAGTGCGTACCGCGCGTTGCGGCCGCATGCTGGAACACGCGCTCACGGCCGAGGCAGCTTGCGGCATACTCCCCCACGGGCGCAGGGATCGCCGCTTCGTCCGGCGCCGACCCGTCGAGGCGGGAGAGCGGCAGCACGTTGCCGGTGGAGAAGAAGGCGATCCGCGACGCCGCATATCGTTCCGCGACCATCGCCGGCAGGAGCACGTTCATCGCCCAGGTCAGCGGCTCGTTGCCGGTGGAGCCGAACTTGCGCGCGGCCATGAACACGACGTTCGGCGCATCCGGCAGCGCGGCGAGGGCGGCGCGATCGGTCAGCTCCGCCGCGTGACACTCGATGCCCCAGGATTCCATGCGCTCGCGCAGGCCCTTCTCGCTCCAGCGCGCGACCGCGATGACGCGGCGGGCGGGATCGGCGCGCTTCGCCAACCGGCACAGCGTCGGCCCCATCTTGCCGCCTGCGCCCAACAC
>JBBCJT010000082.1:0-7312 GCA_037190665.1 Rhodovastum atsumiense
GCGCCTGACCCAGCCGGGCGACAACGACCCGCTGTCGGAGGTGACGCGGTAGGGGGGAACTTCGCGAAACGGCTGCGCTGATTCTCCCTCTCCCGCAGGGCGGGAGAGGGCCGGGGTGAGGGGGCGTCCGCCAGCACCACGGCGAGGACTCGCCTCCGCCCGAACCCCCACACCCTCCCGCGCAAGCGCGGGCCCCACCCGCTCCCCCCACGCGGGAGAGGGGATGTGGCGCGACCCTGCTTGCCCTTCCGCAGAATTCCCGCGCACGGGAGTGGGGTGCGGCTCAGGCGACGCGGACCACCAGCCTGCCGAAATTCGCCCCGCGCAGCAGGCCGATGAAGACGACGGGCGAGGCAGCGTTACTTCTTCACCCCATAAACCTCCGCCTCGCCCGGGAAACTCCGGTCGGTGACCGCGCGGGCGTAGTCCGCGATCGCCTCGCCGGCCGCCGCCCCCAGATCGCCGAACCTCCGCACGAAGCGCGGGACCTGCGGGGACAGGCCAAGCATATCCTCGAGCACGAGGATCTGCCCGTCGCACTGCGCCGACGCGCCGATCCCGATGGTCGGGATCGGGATCGCCTGCGTGATCCGCCGGGCGAGTGGCTCGACGATCCCCTCGAGCACCACGGCGAAGGCGCCGGCCTCCGCCACCGCCGCGGCATCCGCTTCGATCGCCGGCCAGACGGCCGCCTCCCGCCCCTGCGTCCGGAAGCCGCCCAGGGTCATGACCGACTGCGGCGTCAGCCCGACATGCGCCATGACCGGCACGCCTCGGGCGGCCAGGAAGGCGATGGTCTCCGCCATCCCGACGCCACCCTCGAGCTTCACGGCGGTGCAGCCCGTCTCGCCGAGGATCCGCGCGGCGTTGCGGAATGCCTGCTCGCGGCTTTCCTCGTAGCTGCCGAAGGGCATGTCCACGACGACCAGCGCATGGCGGGAACTGCGCATGACGCTCCTGCCATGCAGGATCATCAGGTCGAGCGTGGCGCCCAGCGTCGAGTCCATCCCGTGCTCGACCATGGCAAGGCTGTCGCCGACCAGGATGAGATCGGCATGCGGATCGACCAGACGGGCCGTCATCGCGTTGTAGGCGGTGAGGGCAACGACGGGACGGCCCCCCTTGCGCCCACGAATGTCGGGAACGGAGATTCGCTTGTGGGCGGAATGAACACTCATGCCGGCACTTTCCTTGACGGTGCCGGATCGCGGTGGCGTGCGGTCCGGCTGTAGCGGACCGACCCTATGCCGCCGGGATGACCGTGCCTATGGCGGCACGCGCATGTGCTCGAGCACGTTGAGCAATGGAGCCGGCGAGACGCGGATGAGGCCGTCGAACGGCAGGCTCAGGTCGAAGATCATGTAGACCGCCGCCGAAAGCAGGAAAGCGCCCGCGACGAAGCTCGTGATCACCACCGCGTTGGGCGGCGCGCGATAGCCGAAGCTCGCGAAGATCAGGATCAGCCAGGCGACCACGATCCGCAGCAGGGAGCGCGGCACGTTGGCACCCGATTCCTCGACCAGTACCCAGCGGTGCCGCACCACGCCCTGGTAGGAGCGCATCGCCTCCCGCCAGTCATCGAGCCGCGCGCCGTTGTCCGCGGGGCGCAGCAGCCGCAGCTCCGCGCCGACCTGCTCCAGCACCACTTCCGCGCCACGATCCTCGACCACGGCCGGCCCGTCGCCCCAGGTCCGGTCCAGTGCCCGCTGCACGTAGCTCACAAGCAGCCTCCGCGCCGGCGCGGCTTCCGGGCCCAGCGTCTGCAACGTGTGATCGAACAGCAGCAGCTCGGTGGCGAAGGCATGCACGCTGCGGTCCACGGCCTCGAAGCTGTTCTTGGCCGAGGTCATCAGCAGGCCGAGCACGAGCGCGGACATGACCACGAAGTTGCTCGCGAGCACCCGCACGATGTGCAGCGTGTCGTCCTGCCGGTGCCGCTCCGGCAATTTGTACTGCAGGAACAGCGTGCCGAGCGAGGCGCCGAGCAACACCACGAAGACGAGTATCGCGCGCAGGACATCCGGCAGCACGAACATGGGCTCCCTCCATCCTGCGCACAGGGCGCGGCCGAACGCGGCGGCGATGTTGTTGCGTTTACGTGCAGAACGTCAATGCAGGCGCACGGGTAGCTTGGACCGGACTGTGCTGACGCTGTTTGCCCGTTGCTCTGGGTGTAGCCTTTCGAACGGGGGACGACCCGGAGCGGTCGTCTGTCCGCAACGGCTTCCGGTGGCCCGGGCAGCTCAACCCGCTTGCCGCACCCGCGCCATGCGCGCCCGCCGCCATGCCGCCGGCGGCACGCCGGCCAGCCGCTTGAAGGCCCGATTGAACGCGGCCTCCGACTCGTAGCCGACATCCAGCGCGATCGCCGCCACCTTCTCCCCGCCGCGCGCCAGCCGAGACGCGGCGACCTGCACGCGCCAGCGCGCGAGATACTGCATCGGCGGATGCCCCGCGAAAGCGGTGAAGCGTTCGGCGAGCGCGCTGCGCGACAGCCCCACCTCCCGCGCGAGTCCTTCCAGCGTCCAGCGCAGCGCCGGGCGCGCGTGCAGCAGCGCCATGGCCCGGCCCACGAACGGATCGCGCAGCCCGCCCAGCCAGCCGCCCGTCCCCGCCGGCAGCCGTGCCAGATGCGTGCGCACGGCCTCGACGAACAGAAGCTCCGCCAGCCGCGCCCGCAGCGCCTCTCCACCCGGGCGCGGTGCCGCGGTCTCCACAGCGGCCAGATGCACCAGTTCCGCTGTCGGCCCGCCGGCAAAGGGCACGCGCAGCATGCGCGGCAGGGCTTGCAACAGCGGGTTGAACGGACTCGCGTCGCAAGCGAGGAAGCCGCAGACGAACCGCGCCGTTGTCGGTCCATCGGCGCCGATCCGCACGCGGAACGGTAGCGCCTGGCCCTCATCCGGCGGCAGCTCTCCCGGTGGCGCGGGCAGGCCGGGCGCGCTGCGGAACACATGCGCATCGCCGGCGGGGTAGATGACGATATCGCCCGCTTCCACGCGCTCCATCCTGCCGCCCGGCACGCTCGCCCAGCAGGATCCGTCCACGACCACGTGGAACTGGATCACGTGCTCCGCGCCCGGCATCACGCAGCCGGCGATCTCGGCGGCCGCCGGAGCGGCGGCGACCCACGGGGCGACCGCGTCCACCCAGTAGAACATCGCCCCCTGCAACCGCACCGCATGCAGCACGCCCGACAGGAGATCCTCCGCCGCCTCCGGCGCGGGAAGCGCGAAGGACGATCGGGCAAGCGAGACGGCAGTGCGGTCAAGCATGCGCATCCCCCTGCCGTCAGTCTCCTGCCCGCGCCACTTCCGGCGCGACAGCACTGGAGACCCCGATCCATGACCACAATGGCTGCAATCCCGCCTTCCGCATCCTCACCCCCACAGGTCGACCTCGCCGCACTCAAGGCGCGGCAGCAGGCTACGTGGGCGTCCGGCGACTTCGCTGTGATCGGCACTACACTGCAAATCGCCGGCGAGATGCTGTGTGAGGCGGTGGAGTTGCATGGCGGCGAGCGCGTGCTCGACGTCGCGGCCGGCAACGGCAACGCCACGCTCGCCGCCGCGCGGCGGTTCGCCGATGTCACCTCCACCGACTACGTGCCCGCCCTGCTGGACCGCGGCCGGGCGCGCGCCGCGGCCGAGGGGCTCGCCATCACCTGCCAGGTGGCCGACGCGGAGGCGCTGCCCTTCCCGGACGCGGAATTCGACGTCGTGCTCTCCACCTACGGCGTGATGTTCACCCCCGACCAGGCGAAGGCCGCTTCGGAACTGCTGCGGGTCTGCCGCTCCGGCGGGCGAATCGGACTCGCCAACTGGACGCCCGACGGGCTGATCGGCCAGATGTTCAAGGACATCGGCCGCCATGTGCCGCCACCGCCCGGGGCACCCTCGCCGGCGGTGTGGGGTACGCGGGAGGGACTGTCGCGACTGCTCGGTGCCGGGACCTCCGACATCGCGGCGACCGAACGGGACTTCGTCTTCCGCTATCGCTCGCCGCAGCACTTCGTGCAGGTCTTCCGTGACTGGTACGGCCCGGTCCTGAAGGCGTTCGCGGCGCTGGACACGGCGGGCCAGACGCAGCTCGAGGCGGACATGCTCGCCCTGCTGGCCCGCTTCAACCGCGCCACAGACGGCACGCTGGCCGCGCCGGCCGCATATCTGGAAGTGGTCGCGACTCGCGCGTGACGCCCCGGCGGCGGGCGACCGGGGACGCCTGCCGCCGATCCCGCTTGCCGCGGCCACGTGCCCGTGCAATTCAAATAGCGGGAGATGAATAACTGAAGGAGACTGCGTGGCCTACGCGCTGCAGCAGCTTGTGAACGGCGTCGCCCTCGGAATGATCTACGGGTTGATCGCCCTCGGCTACACAATGGTCTACGGCATCATCGGCATGATCAACTTCGCCCATGGCGACGTGTTCATGATCGGAGCTTTCCTCTCGCTGATCTCGCTGCTGCTGCTGTCGGCGCTGGGCATCACCTCGGTGCCGCTCGCGCTCGTGCTCACGCTCGTCTTCGCAGCAGCCCTTGCCGCCGTCTATGGCTGGACGGTGGAGCGTGTGGCCTACCGGCCGCTGCGCGGTTCCTTCCGGCTCGCGCCGCTGATCTCGGCGATCGGCATGTCGATCGTGCTGCAGAACTTCGTTCAGGTCAGCCAGGGCGCGCGGGTCAAGCCGATGGAGCCGATGATCCCGGGCGGGATGCGGCTGTTCGAGCAGGACGGATTCGTGGTGCAGCTTTCCTGGATGCAGGTGGCCATCGTCTGCACCACACTCGTCGTTCTCGCCCTGTTCACCTGGCTCGTCACCCGTACCTCGCTCGGCAGGTCGATGCGCGCGGTGGAGCAGGACGCGAAGATGGCGCGGCTGCTCGGCATCGACACCGATCGCACCATCTCGCTGACCTTCGTCATCGGTGCGTCGCTCGCTGCCGTCGCGGGGCTGATGTACCTGCTGTACTACGGCGTGATCGACTTCTTCATCGGCTTCATCGCCGGGGTGAAGGCGTTCACCGCGGCCGTGCTCGGCGGCATCGGCTCGCTGCCCGGCGCGGTGCTCGGCGGGCTGCTGATCGGGCTGATCGAGGTGTTCTGGTCGGCGTATTTCTCCGTCCAGTACAAGGACGTCGCCGCCTTCTCGATCCTCGCCATCGTGCTGGTGTTCATGCCGACCGGCCTGCTCGGTCGCACGGACGTCGAGAAGGTATGAACCGCGCGCTGCGCGACGCCGCAGTCTCGGCGCTGGTTGCGGCGGCCCTGTTCATTCCCCTCGTCGGACTGCGGACCGAGCCCGGCCCCGGCGGGCTTGTGATCTCGCCGCAGTGGAAACCCGCCTTCATCCTGATCGGCGTCGTCTTCGTGCTGCGGCTCGCGATGCAGGCGCTGAAGGGCTACCGCGTGCCGGGCCTTGCCTCGCTCGCCGCCAGCCCGGCGCTGGCGCGGGCCGGCACCTTCTTCGGCCCGTTCTTCATCGCCGTCGCGCTGACCCTGCCGCTGCTGGTGTGGGGCGACCGCTACTACCTCGACCTCGGCATCCTCGTGCTGACCTACGTGATGCTCGGCTGGGGGCTGAACATCGTAGTCGGCCTCGCCGGGCTGCTCGACCTCGGTTACGTCGCCTTCTACGCCGTCGGCGCCTACGCCTACGCGCTGCTGGCGACGCATTTCGGCTGGGGCTTCTGGATCTGCCTGCCGCTGGCCGGGATCCTCGCCGCCTTCTGGGGTATCCTCCTCGGCTTTCCCGTGCTGCGGCTGCGCGGCGACTACCTCGCCATCGTCACGCTGGCCTTCGGCGAGATCATCCGCGTGGTGCTGCTGAACTGGGCGAGCCTGACCGGCGGACCCAACGGCATGTCGGGCATCCCGCGCCCGACCTTCTTCGGCCTGCCCTTCACCATGTCCGGCGGCCCGGACAGCTTCGCGGGCTTCTTCGGGATCGAGCCGTCACCCACGCACCGGGTGATGTTCCTCTACTACATCATCCTGCTGCTCGCGCTGCTGACCGCCTGGGTGGCGACCCGCATCCGCCGGCTGCCGATGGGCCGCGCGTGGGAGGCGCTGCGCGAGGACGAGATCGCCTGCCGCTCGCTCGGCATCAACGTGCGCAACACCAAGCTCACCGCGTTCGCGCTGGGGGCGATGTTCGGCGGCTTCGCCGGCGCCTTCTTCGCCACGCGCCAGGGCTTCATCAGCCCCGAGAGCTTCACCTTCATCGAAAGCGCCATCATCCTTTCCATCGTCGTGCTCGGCGGCATGGGCAGCCTGCTCGGCATCGCGCTCGCCGCGCTGGTGATGATCGGCGGGTTCGAGGTGTTCCGCGACCTTGCCGAATACCGGATGCTGCTGTTCGGGGCGGCGCTGGTCCTGATCATGGTGCTGCGTCCGCGCGGGCTGATCTCCAGCCGCGAGCCCACGGTCTCGCTCGGCAAGGCGCAGGCCATTTCCGCCGACATGGTCGCCCAGGGGCGCGGATGAGCCTGCTCTCGGTCGAGAACCTGACCATGCGTTTCGGCGGGCTGACAGCCGTGTCCGACCTGTCCTTCGCCGCCGAGATGAATGCGATCACCGCCGTGATCGGCCCCAACGGTGCCGGCAAGACGACGGTGTTCAACTGCATCACCGGCTTCTACCGCCCCACCGCCGGCACGATCCGCCTCGGCGAACTCGCGCTCGAACGCCTGCCCGGCCACCGCATTGCGCGGGAAGGCCGCGTGGCGCGGACCTTCCAGAACGTGCGCCTGTTCGGCGGCATGACGGTGCTGGAGAACCTGCTCGTCGCACAGCATGTGAAGCTGCAGCAGGCTACCTTCTTCACCATCGGTGCGCTGATCGGCCTGTCCGGCTATCGCGCAGCCGAGGCCGCAGCGATCGACAAGGCGCGGCTGTGGCTGGATGCGACGGGACTGACCCCGCGTGCGGACGCCCCGGCTGCCTCCCTGCCCTATGGCGCGCAGCGGCGGCTGGAGATCGCGCGCGCGATGTGCACCGACCCGCTGCTGCTCTGCCTCGACGAGCCGGCGGCGGGACTGAACCCGCGCGAGAGCGAGGAGCTGAATGCCCTGCTGCTGCGCATCCGCAGCGAATTCGGCGTGTCGATCCTGCTGATCGAGCACGACATGGGCGTGGTGATGAAGATCTCCGACCACATCGTCGTGCTCGACCACGGCAAGAAGATCGCCGACGGCACGCCCGCCGAGATACGCGCCGATCCGCGCGTGATCGCCGCCTATCTGGGCGAGGGCGACGAGGACGAGGAATCCGCGGAGCAGGCGGCCCTGTGAGCACTCCCCTGCTGACACTCCGCGGGG
>JBBCJT010000083.1:0-17453 GCA_037190665.1 Rhodovastum atsumiense
AGGCGCGATCCGGCCGCGAAATGGTTGCATCGCCGACAGATCGCGGAGCGCATGGCGATGCATCCGCAGTGGGCACACCAATGGCGCTATGCACATTTCGTAGATGAATTTCCTGGTTGCAGACGCACGGACATTTGCGAATGATAGTAGCAACGTAGCAGTCACACGCACGAGCATGGCCCTGACCCTGATGCCGAGCAGAAGACCGCTGGCCGGAACTGCTTCCCGCCACTGCTCTGCATCCAAACTATAGAACTTCAAGTTGAATTATTCTGAGCACCTCTTCGCGCCTCTGGAAGAGCGGGTGCTCCTCGCGGCACAGCCTGTCGTGGCCATCGGCGGGGATACCGCGCCGCTGATCGGCGAGCAGACGCAGATCGACATCACCTTCAGCAACCAGCCCGACGGCAGCCCGGGCAGCGATACCGGCTACGCGCCCTATGTCGATCTGATCCTGCCGCAGAACGGCGCCGACGGCGCGGGCGTCGGCAGCACGCCGCCGAACCAGAACGACGGCGTGACCTTCGTCGCGGCGACCTATCTCGGCCAGCAGGTCGCGGCCACGGTCCTCGAATTCGATGCCAACGGACAGGCCGTCCATCCCTTCGCCAAGGATGCCTCGGGCAACCTGCGCGTGGTCAACGCGGCCGATTACGGTGCGGCGGCGGGCGACCAGCTCGTCGTGCTGCGGCTGCCGTTCGGGTCCTTCGTCGCGGACCAGCCGGCGGCGAACATCCAGGTCACCGTGCAGGTCTCGGAGCTCGCCGATGTCGGCGTCAGCCTGCCGGTCTCCGCCGTGGGCGGGTTCGCCTACGGGCGGGACCCGTCGAACAACCCCACCGTCGACCCGCCCGTCCTGGGCACATCCGTCTCGACGTCGCTGACGCCGACCGTGCTGCGCTTCGACAAGGTCTACGACGGACCCGAGGGCGAGACGACGACCGGCCCGAACTTCCCGCGCAGCTTCACCATCAACCTCGACATCGCCACCGGGCAGTTGCTCACCGATGCGAGCATCCTCGACACCCTGCCCGACGGCATCGTCGTCGTCGGCACGCCGGTCCTTGCGGGTCTGCCGGGAACGGCCGCCTACGACCCGCTGACGCACACCGTCACCGCGACGCTGGGGGGTCCGGTGACCGGCGTGGCCGGGGTGGATGGCACGCTGACGATCAACTTCTACGTCGGCGAGTTCATGGCGCCGGGCGATCCCACGACGCCCGTGCTGGACCCGCAGACCGGCGCGCCGCGCACGCTCGAGAACAACGTCAGCGCGCAGATCGACTGGACGCCGATCGACGGACGCGATCCGCCCGGTACCATCGTCATCGACGAGCCGGGGCCGGAGGCCGTGTTCGTCGCCCGGAGCATCGCCACGCAGAAGACGCAGGCCGTGCTCATCGACACGAACGCGGCGGGCCTCGGGCCCGGCGATACGCTGCGCTACACGATCGACGTCCAGATCTCCGACTACTTCGAATTCCAGAACCTCACGCTGGACGACCTGCTGTCGGACGGTCAGTCCTATGTGAACGGCAGCGCCACGCTCGCGGTCGTGGAAGGCGGCTCCACGGCGGGGTCGGGCGCGTTCGCCGTGCCGAACATCATCGTCACCCGAGATCCGGCGACGGGGGCGACGACGTTCCGCTTCCTCGTCTCCGATCAGCTCGTCGCCAACGGGGCGCCCGACGGACTGCTCACGGGCGGCGAGTTCGCCGGTTCGCCCACCACGCTGCGCATCACCTACGACACGGTGGTCGAGAGCTTCTTCCTCGCCACCGGCCATCCGGTCGTTCAGGGCGATACGCTGTCGAACTCCGTGTCGGTCGGCGCGGAAGTGGTCGATGGCGGCATCCCGACCGGCAACATCCCGGGTGACACGAGTTCCAGCGGTGCGACGATCGCCACCGGCGCGATCTCGAAAGAGATCTATGCGATCAACGGCAATCTCATCGCGCCGAGCACCGCGGTCGAGATCGGCGCGGGCGATCTCGTCACCTTCCGCCTCAGCTACAGCATGCCGCAGTCGCTCGCAGACGACCTCGTCATCACCGACTATCTTCCGCTGCCGATCTTCGACGTCTCCGGCCTCGCGCTGACCATCGACGGCACGGTGGACGCGTCGGTGCCCGGCGAGAACATCATCAAGTGGGGCCCGGACGCCGCGGACTTCGCGCTGCTGCTGACGCAGACCCCCATCCTCAGCCGGGACCTCGCGAACAACACCTTCACCATCGAATTCCTCAACCTCCATCCGGTCACGGCGGTCGCGACGACGGCGGACATCCTCTTCACGGTCAGGGTGGTGGACCAGCCGTTCGGGGACGGCCTGCAGATGACCAACCAGGTCCGGGCCGTCGAACTGACGGATGCGGGCGAGGTCCTCGCCGAAGGGACGGCGATACGGCAGCTCACCCTGACCGAGCCGGAGCTGCGCATCACGAAGGGCGTGGTCGCCACCGACAACGCGAGCGGCGTCTTCAGCCCGGGCGCCACTGGCCCCGTCTCCTTCTCCGCGCCCGGTTCCGCCGGCGTGCGCTTCGCCGGCACCATCGACAGCACGAACCTCGCCGCCGTTCCCATCAACAGCAACCTGCTGAGGATCGATGCCGGCGATCTCGTGACGTTCGCGATCGTGGTCGAGAACCGGGGCAGCGGCATCAACGGCGCGTTCGACATCCGGCTCGATGACAACCATCCCACCGGCTATGTCATCCCGGACAGCGGGCTGAACCTTCAGGTGACCGACGGCGCCGGCAATCTGCTGCCATACGTCCTGTCTCTCGGGACCAGCGGCGCCAGCCTCACGCTCACCGACCCGCCGGGGTCGAGCACCGGAGCGCTGACGCCGTTCTCGCCGACCGGCGGCGCCAACATCGTCGTCATCACCTATGACCTGCGCGTCGGCGATCTGGTCGAGGCAACGGCATCCATCCCGAATCTGGCCGAGATCGACAGCTATGCCGCGGTGGAAGGCGGCGTCGACCGGGTGCCGACAACGACGGAGCAGGTCAGCGACACGGCGGCGATCACCATCGCCGTGCCGCAGTTCAACAAGAACATCATCGCCACCTCCCTGCCCGAGACGGGAGACGGCATGGGCGTCGTCGGCGTTCCCGACCTCAATGTCGGGGAGACGATAACGTTCGAGCTGGTGGTGACGCTCCACGAAGGCCGCATCCGCAACCTCGTGGTGGAAGACAGGCTGCCGCTCCTGCCCGGGCGGCTCGATTTCGTCAGCGCCGAGGTCGTTTCCATCGGCGCGAACCTGTTCGAGGGGGACGGCACCGGCCTCATCCGCAACCTCGGGCTGCCGCCCCCGGTGATCACGAATGTCGGCAACGTCGTCCTGTTCACCTTCGCGAACGACATCCTGAACGTCCCCGACAACGTGGTGAGCGATGCCGACCGCATCGTGGTGCGGGTCACGGCCGTCGCCGCGGACGTGCCGGGAAACCAGCCGGGCGTTGATCTGGAGAATGTCGGGATCGCGCGGTTCACGGTCGGCACCCAGCCGATCAGCGTCACCGACACGGCGACGGCGGAGATGGTCGGCCCCGCCTTCAACCTGACGAAAGTCGCCGATGTCGAGCTGGTGCAGGGCAACGACATCGTCACCTACACGGTCACGTTCTCACCGCTCGTTTCCCTGACCGCCGGCCCGCTTTTCGACGCCATTCTGACCGATCCGCTGCTGCCGGGCCTGCTGACGCTGGTGGCGGGCAGCGCGATCATCGTGCAGGGGCCCGCCGGCGGCGCCACCATCAGCGAGGCCGGCGGCATCGTCACCGTCACCGCCCCGGTCATCATGCCGGGCGAGACGATCAGCATAACCTACCAGGCGCTGGTCGATCCCAGCGTGCTCGCGGGCAGCGTGCTGCCCAACACGGTGACCGGCCGCTCGGACAGCTATCCGGGAACAAATCCGCTCGGCGTGGAGCGCGAATACACGGCGTCCGCGACGGAGAGCGTGCGCGTTCCGGGCCCGGGCGTGACGAAGACCGTCAGCGTGGCGGACACGAGCCTTCCGGAAACCGGCAGCAGCCGCTTCGACTCCTCGCGCGTCGATCTCGCGATCGGCGAGATCGTGACCTACCGCATCGTGGTCGTGCTGCCCGAAGCGGTCACCCAGATCGTCACGTTCGAGGACTTCCTGCCGATACCGGGCGGGACCCCCGCCAACGAGGGGCTGTTCGAGTTCCTCTCCGCCGATCTGGTCCGGGTCGGTGCCAACATCTCGGGCCTCGCGCCGGGCGTGCCGGTGATCGGGGACCGCAATGGCGACGGCATCAACGACTTCATCAGGGTGGTCGTCGGGACCCTGACCAACACGCCGGACGGCGTGGTGGACGCGAACGACGAGGTCGAGGTCACCGTCACGGCGCGGGTCAGGGACGCTGCCGTCAATCGGGCGGGCCAGGCACCGGTCAACCTGACGGTCGTCACGTTCGATAGCGGCGGCGTGACCTCGAGCGTGTCCGCCACGGCCACGGTGGACATCGTCGAGCCCACGATGGTGGTCAACAAGTCCTCGAGCAGCTCATCCGGCGACGGGGGCGATATCGTCGTCTATCGGATCGCGTTCGGCGTTTCCGGCTTCCAGGACGGTCCTGCCTACGACGTGGTGCTGACGGACACCATCCCGGTGGGGATGGACATCGATCTCGCCTCGCTCGCCTTCGCCAGTCCGGTGCCGATCGGCACCACGCTTGCGTACGATGCGGGCACGCGGCTGATCACGGTCACCGTGCCGGTGATGACCTTCGAATCCAGCGCCATCGTCCTCGGCTACCGGACCATCGTCGCCAACACGGTTCACCCCGACGAGGTCCTGCTGAACACGGCCTCGGTCGTGTTCGACAGCCATCCGGGCGATCCCGGTGACGAATACCAGCGCAACTACGGCCCGGTGCAGGACATCGCCACCTTCACCATCGACCGCCCCCTCGTCAGCAAGGTGATATCGAGCACCGATATCCCCGAGACGAACATACTGCAGCTATCGCCCGTCATCACCGACGTGGCGATCGGCGAGACCGTCCGTTACCTCGTCAGGGTCCAGATGCCCGCGGTGACGACCGATCTGGTGCTGACGGACCTCCTGCCCGTCGCGCAGGGTGCGGATCCGCTGACCGGCGACATGGAGTGGATCAGCTCGCGCATCGTCTCCCTCGGCGCGAACCTCCGGTTCACGCCCGGGATCAGCATCGGTAATCCGGGCGTCATCAGCGACCGCAACGGCGACGGCGTTCTCGATACGGTGGTCTGGGATCTCGGCCAGGTCACGAACATCGCGGACAATGTCATCTCGCAGGAAGACTTCATCGTCGTCGAGGTCGTGGGCCGCGTCCTCAATCGCCCCACCAACCAGCCGGCGGATCAGCTCACCAATGTGGGGCAGCTCGAATATACGCGCGCGGACGGTTCCGTGGGCGTTCTGTCCAACTCGGCCACGGTGGAGATCGTCTCCCCGGAGCTGATCGTCGCCAAGACCCCGGACATCACCACCGGCGATGCCGGCGACATCGTCACCTACACGGTCGCGATCACCCACGACCAGATTGCGTCCACGGCCGATGCCTACCAACTGGTCGTGACCGACCTGCTCGCGCCCGGGCTTCAGCTCATCGCCGGCAGCGTCACCGTCTCGCTCACCAACTCGGTCGGCAGCTTCGTGATCCGCAGCGGGAACAATCCCGGGGACACCAGCGTCGATGTGGCGCTGAGCCAGCTTTCCAATGCGATCCCGGTGTTCTCCGATGGCGTGCTGACGATCTCCTACCAGGCGCGGCTGATGGAGACGGTCCGCCAGGGCGACGTCCTGACGAACACCGCCGCGGTGACGTGGCAGAGCGCACCCGCCGGCTTCCCCCAGGCGCGGCCGGACGCGGCCAGCGACGATGCGAGCGTCACGGTCGTCTTCCCGGTGGCGATCGACAAATCCGTCGTCGCCACGTCGCTGCCGGAAACCGCCTCGGGCTTCTTCGACCCGACCCTCCCCGATCTCGCGATCGGCGAGACGGCGACGTACGAGGTCCGGGTCACGCTCGGCGAGGGCACGCAGCAGGTCCTCGTGCAGGACACACTGCCCGCCGGGCTCGTCTTCGTATCCGGCACCGTCGTCTCCATCGGCGCGGGCATCAGCAACACCGCGATCGGCATCGGCGCCGCGCCCGTCGTCAGCGGCGGGCTCGTGACCTTCGACTTCGGCAATGCCGTGGTGAACGCCGGCGACAATCTGCTGGACGACGGGGATGTCATCGTCCTGCAGATCGTCGCGCGCGCCGCACCCGGCGTCAGCGCGGCCGGCGATACGCTGACCAACAACGCGACATTCACCAGCGACGGCGGCGCACTGACCGACGCGGCACCTGTCGAGGTGGTCAAGCCCGATCCCGTCATCACGAAGACCGCCTCGGTCGTCTCCGGCGATGCGGGCGACCTCGTCACCTTCACGGTGGAGATCGCGCAGAACGCCGGGGCGTCCGCCCCGCTCTACGATCTGTTCATCCAGGACATCCTGCCGGTTGGCTACGTCCTCGTCGCGGGCAGCGCCAGCGCCACGCGCGGCACAGTCACGGAGACGGGCGGCGACACCGTGCAGCTCACCCTCGGCGGCGCGGCGCTGCTGCCGGTGGACGACCCGGCAACGCCCGGCGTCGACGAGGCGCGCATCTTCCTCACCTACAGCGCCCGTCTCGCCGACACCGTCCGACCCGGCGACGTGGTGACCAACACCGTGACCTTCACGGGCACCTCCGCGCCCGGCGGCGGGCCGACGGCCGAGGACTACACCGGCCAGGACGATGCCAGCGTCACGGTCATCCTGCCGCTGGCATTCGACAAATCCATCATCGCGACATCGCTCCCCGAGACGACATCGGCCTTCTTCGACCCGACCGTCCCGGACCTCGCGATCGGCGAGACGGCGACCTACGAGATCCGGATCAGGCTGGGCGAAGGCACGCAGCAGGTGCTGGTGCAGGACACGCTGCCGACCGGTCTCGTCTTCGTGTCGGGCACCGTCGTCTCCATCGGCGCGAGCATCAGCAACACCGCGATCGGCGTCGGCGCCGCGCCTGTCGTCAGCGGCGGGCTCGTCACCTTCGACTTCGGCAACGCCGTCGTGAATACCGGCGACGATGTGCTGGACGACGGCGACGTCATCGTCCTTCACGTCACCGCACGCGCCGCACCCGGCGTCAGCGCCGCCGGCGACACGCTGACCAACAACGCGACCTTCACCACCGACTCCGGCGTGCTGACCGACGCAGCACCGGTCGAGGTGGTCAAACCCGATCCGGTGATCACCAAGGTCTCCTCCGTCGCGTCGGGCGATGCGGGCGATCTCGTCACCTTCACGGTGGAGATCGCGCAGAACGTCGGCGCGTCCGGGCCGCTCTACGACCTGTTCGTGCAGGACATCCTGCCCGTCGGCTACGTCCTCGTCGCCGGCAGCGCGAGCGCGACGCGCGGCAGCGTCGTGGAGGTCGGCGGCACCACCATCCAGGTCACGCTCGGCGGCGCGGCCCTGCTGCCGGTCGACGATCCGGCGACGCCCGGCATCGACGAGGCGCGCATCCTCGTCACCTACAGCGCCCGCCTCGCCGACAGCGTCGAACCCGGTCAGGTCATCACGAACACGGCGACCTTCGCGGGAGCGTCCGCGCCCGGCGGCGGGCCGACGACGGAAGCCTATTCGGGCCAGGACGATGCGCAGGTCACCGTCGCGATGCCTGTCGCGCTCGACAAGCAGATCGTCGCCACCTCGCTGCCCGAGAGCACGGAGAACCAGTTCGACCCGGCGCTGACCGATCTGGCGGTGGGCGAGACCGTCACCTATCACCTCACGGCGACCCTGTCCGAGGGCACGCAGACCCTCGTCATCACCGACACGCTGCCCGCGGGGCTGGAAGTGCTTTCCACCCGGGTGGTCGCGCTCGGGGCCGGGGTCAGCGCCGGCGCGCCGGCGATCACCGTCACCGGCCAGCTCGTGACGTTCGATTTCGCGACCGTCGTCAACACCGGCAACAACGACGTCACCGACGGCACCGTCACCGTGGAGATCATCGCACGGGTGCAGGACGTGCCGGGCAATGTCGCGGGCACGGCGCTGACCAACGCCGGCACCGTCACCATCGCCTCCCCCACCGATCCGCTCGCACCCGGCGGTACCGAGCAGGATGCCGACAGCGTCACCGTCGAGGTGGTCGAACCGGCGCTGGTGATCGACAAGGTCGCCCCGCCCGGCTTCGTGTCGGCGGGCGAGACGATCGCCTACGGCGTCACGCTGACGCATGCGCCGGGGTCCACGGCGGCGGCCTACGACATCGTGGTCGAGGACCTGCTGACCGATCCCAATCTCGAACTCGTCGCCGGCACCGTGGTGACGAGCGCCGGCACGGTCGTGCTCGGCAACGGCACGGGCGACACCACGATGCGGATCGAGGTGCCGGTCCTCGCGCTCGGCCAGACGCTGACCGTGACCTTCACTGCCCGCGTCGCCGCCAACGCGCCGGGCGGCGTGACGCTGACCAATACGGTGACCGACACGTTCGACAGCGCCGGCGGGGCCGGTGGCCGGCCGGACGGCGGCAGCGACAGCACCCAGACGCCCGGCGCGCCCGCCCAGACCAAGGCGATCGTCGCGACATCCAACCCCGATACGGGCACCGGCCAGTTCGATCCGACGCTCATCGATCTCGAGATCGGCGAGGAGCTGACCTACCAGATCACCGTGGTGCTGCCGCAGGGCACCACCGACAATCTGGTGCTGTCGGATATCTTCCCCTCCGTGCTCCAGCCGCTCGCCGCGCGCGTCGTCTCCATCGGCGGCGGACTGACCACCGGAGCACCCTCCATCGTCATCTCCGGCCAGACCGTGACCTTCGTCTTCGGCACGGTGGTGAACAGCTCCGACGCCACGGTCGGGGCCGAGGACACCATCACGCTCGAGATCGACGGGCTCGTCGTGGATGATGCGGCGTTCATCGCCGGCGATCTCATCGTCAACGCCGCGCGCATGGACTTCACCATCGCCGGGCGGGACGGCACGCTGCAGACGCAGGCCGAAGCGGAGCTGGTGGAACCCCAGCTCAACATCGCCAAGAACGTCGATGTGCTCTCCGGCGATGCCGGCCTGCTGCTCACCTACACCGTGACGATCTCCCACGCGGCCGGCTCCACGGCCGCCTCCTACGACATGCTGGTCACCGACCTGCTGGATGCGCGCTTCGTGCCCGTGGGCATCACCACGACCCTCGGCACCGCGAGCTTCGTCGGCAACGAGGCCCGGCTCGAGGTTCCACGCTTCCTGACGACCGACGCGCCGATAACGCTCACCTATCAGGTCCGCTTCGCCGACAGCGTCGAACCCGGACAGGTGATCGGCAACACCGCGACCCTCGTATGGGACAGCGATCCGGTTGCCGGCGGCCGCCCCGGCACCGCGCAATCCTCCGCGGCCGACGTCACCGTCGTCCTCGGGCTCGATCTCGCGAAGAGCATCGTCGCCACCTCGCTGCCTGAAACCGGCAGCGACCGCTTCGACCCGACGCTGCCCGACCTCGCCGTGGGCGAGATCGTCACCTACGAACTCGTCGCCACCCTGTCCGAGGGCACGCAGCATCTCGTCATCACGGACACGATCCCGCTGGGTCTGCTGCCGCTCGCGGGCCAGGCCTTCGTGGTCTCGACCGGCGGCAGCATTGCCGCCGGACCGGGCGGCATCCTGACCCCGACGGCGGTGATCTCCGGCCAGCAGGTGACCTTCGATTTCGGCACCATCGTCAACACCGGCGACAACGTCACCGATGCCGGCGATCAGGTGACGATCCGCATCTCCGCCCGCGTGCTGGACGTCCCGTTCAACCTGAACGGACGGCGCGTGGAGAACGGCGCGGAAGCGACGATCTCCTCGCCCAGCGCCCCGGGCGTGCCGGGCGGCACCGTCACCGATACCGACAGCGCGGCGGCGGAGATCGTGGTGCCGCGCTTCCTGCTCGACAAGGCGGTGGACCACGTCAGCGGCGATGCGGGGGACGTGTTCACCTACACGCTGGTCCTGTCACCCGCGGCGGGCACCGATGCGCCGGCGTTCAACATCCTGATCGAGGATCCGCTCTCGCCCTTCCTCGCGCTGGTGCCCGGCAGCCTGACCAGCTCCATGGGCACGGTGACGACGGTGGGCAACATGATCCGGGTCGAGATCCCGACCATGCTGCCCGATGCGGCGCCCGTCATCATCACCTACCGCGCGGCCTTCACCGATGCGATCGAACCCGGCCAGGTGGTGCCGAACCTCGCGACGCTGGACTACGCAAGCGCACCCACCACCGGCCGCAACCTTGCCGACGATGCGGAAGCCAGCGTGCGCGGCGACTTCGCACTCGCACTGACCAAGCAGATCGTCGCCACCTCGCTGCCGGAGACGGGCACGCAGTACTTCGATCCCTCGCTGCCGGACATCGCCGCCGGGGAGACCGTGACCTTCCACCTGACGGCGACGCTGTCGGAAGGCACGCAGCGGCTGGTCATCGCCGATACGCTGCCGCCGGGGCTGATCGCGGAATCGGCCCGCCTCGTGAGCCTCGGCGCCGGCATCAGCGCGAACGCGCCGGCGATCCTGCTTCAGGACGGCCGCGTGGTGTTCGATTTCGGCACCGTCGTGAACGCCGGCGACAATGTCGGCGGCGATCAGGTGGTGGTGGAGATCGTCGCCCGCCTCAACCCCGTGCCGCCGGCAGGTGCGCAGCTCCTCAACACCGCCACGGCGGAGGTCACGGCGCCGACCGACCCGGCCGCGCCGGGCGGCACGCTCGTCGCGGCGGATGCGGCCGCCGCCGAAGCCGTCGCCGCGGTGCTCGTCTTCGACAAGCAGGTCGCGCCGACGACGGTCGGGCTGATGGAGCCGATCACCTACACGCTCACGCTTTCGCACGCGCCAAACTCCACGGCCCCCGCCTACGAGGTCGTGCTGTGGGACCCGCTGTCGGACGCCTCCCTCGAACTCATCGCGGGCAGCGTCACCGTCTCGGGCGGCACGGTGGTGCAGGGCAACGGCCCGGGCGATACGGGCATTCGCGTCACGATCCCCGTGCTGCTGCCGGGACAGGTGCTCACCGTCACGTTCCAGGCGCGCGCGGTGGGGATCCCGATCCCGGACGGCATCGCGCCCAACACGGCGACGTTCGACAGCACCTCCGCGCCCGGCGCCGTTCCGCCGGGCTTCACGCGGCCTCTCGCCGGGCAGGACACGGCGCAGGTGCAGGTCGCGTCCGCCGCGCCGCCCGAAGACGGGGGCAGCCTGCTTGCCGAGTACGAGGATGCGTTCCGGCGGATCGCGCAGAACACCATCCCGCTGCCCACCGTGCTGTCCGGCACCGCCACCCCCGGCGCGGCCGTGACCCTGAATCTGGTGGGCGCGGATGGCGGACCGATCACCATCGTCGGGCTGACGGCCGATACGGGCGGGAACTGGATGGCCAATCCGATCCCCGACAGCGCCGGCCCGCGGCCCGCGCGGGAAGCCGATCCGTCGGTGCTGTCGCTCGCGGGCCGCGAACGCGCACCCGTCTCCGCATCCCTGCTTCCGGACCCGGGCGACCGGCCGATCCTGGTTTCGACCAACACCTCCCCCTACACCGTGATGGCATCCGAGAGCGGCATGGCATTCGACGTGCGCGCCGCGCTGGAAGGCACCCGCGTCACCTTCGGCGGCGCCCTGCAGCCGGGAGGGATGTTCGTGTCCAACCCGGACAGCCCGGGCATCCCGCCCGCCGCCCTCATCGCGGACCAGCTTCAGCGCGACCGCGCGGCCCTTGCCGCACCGGTGAGCCTCGCCTGGAACCGCTTCGCCCTCGACTTCGCGGCCGCGTCCGCGACCGCCGGGCTGGTCGGCCGCTAGCCGTGGCCAGCTCCCTCCGTGTCCCCCGGGAGGTTCGAATGCCGAGACCGCTGGCCTGCGTCGCACTCTTCGCCCTGACCTGGAGCCCCGCCGTCGCACAGGGCTGGCTGACGGACCGGTCCCAGAACGCGATCGTCAACGTCGACCAGATCGCCACGCGCTACCGCGAGCAGATCAGCGCGGAGATCGCGCGGATCAACCGCCGCCCCGCGCCCTCGGCGATGCCGACCCCGGCCGAGCTGCAGGCCGTGCGCAACACGAACCGCTGGTGGGTCCCGCAGGTCGCCGCGGCGCAGTCCGATGAACCGGGCTCGCCGACCCGCCTCGGCCTCGCCTTCCTCTACGACAGCGCGATCGTCAATTCGGCGCAGATCCGTGTCTTCGGTGACCTGCCGGCGATCCGCGAGACGCTGGAGCAGGAGGTGCGCGGACGCTACACGCCGCGCGCCTATGGCGAGGGCCGCTACGAGGACATCAACGACCCCACCCGCAACGTCGCCAACACGCGCGGATCGGACAGGCTGCTGCAACGCGAACGCGCGATGGAGTTCGGCGTGCGGCAGCGCACCTCGACGGGCGGGGAGGTGACGGTCGGCCAGCGCTTCTGGAGCGTCTCCACCAACTCGACCGACTACCTGCCGTCGAACCAGAGCCGCGCGCGCACATTCATCTCGGTCGTCCAGCCGCTGCTGCGCGATTCCGGCGTCGCCTACACCCGCAGCCTGCATGAGGTCGCGCGGCTCGATGCCCGCGTCGCGGATGCCGAGTTCCGCCGCCAGTCGGAAAGCCACCTGTTCGACGTCGCGCGCGCGTACTGGAGTCTCTATCTCGCCCGCGCGGTGCATCTGCAGCGGCAGCGCGCGTCGTCGCAGATCCGCACGCTCGTCGGCCAGATCCAGGGCCGTTCGGAACTCGATGCCGATCCGCTGCTGCTCAGCCGCGCGCAGTCCGCCTATGCGCTGCGGGAAGCGGACCTGCTGCGCACGCAGGCGGCGATCCGCAACGCCGAGGCGCGCATCCGTGGACTGGTGAACGAACCGCGCCTCGACCGCGCCGATATCGGCGCGCTGCTTCCGGTGGACGCGACGCTCGCGGTGTACGAGCCGATCCCGCTCCAGACCGTGGTCGAACGCGCCGCGGCGCTGCGGCCGGAGGTGCAGCAGCTCTTCCTCCAGCATCGCGCCGCCGTGCTGCGGGAAGGACAGGCGCAGATCGAGGCGCTGCCCCGCCTCGATCTGGTGCTGGAGGGCAATTACGGCGGGCGCGCCACCGGGACCGGCCAGTGGGGCGACGCGCTGAACGATACGGGGCGCAACACCGACCGGCTCGGCGGCGTGATCGGGCTGCGCATCGAGGTGCCACTGGGGGGCGACGATCTCCGCGCCCGGCTCGACCGGCGGCGACTGGAAACGCGGCAGGTCGAAAGCCAGGGCCGCGCGACGCTCGCCACCATCATCGCCGAGGCCGAGGTGACGCTGAACGAGTACAACGTCGCCTATCGGGAGATGGCGGCCCGCGCCGGCGCGATGCGCGCGGCCTCGCGCGATCTGGGCATGGAGACGGAACGCTGGCAGCAGGGCGTGTCCGGCGCGCAGGGCGAGGGTGCGGCCAACGCGCTCGAACGCCTGCTGTCCGCGCACGAGCGTCTCACCGAGGCCGAGGAGAGGCTGACCACCGCCGAGGTGACCTTCACCATCGCCTTCCTCGCGCTGCAGCGGGTGCAGGGCACCTTCACCGCCATGCAGAACCTCGAGATGCAGCGGATCGACGACGCCGCGCGCGGCCCGTCCTTCGTTCTGCGCCGCACCCAGACGAACGGTGGCGCCGCTGCCGCGCAGCCCGCCCCCCGCAATGGAGCCCAGCGATGATCCGCATGCTTGTCCTCGGCGCGGTGGCGTTGCTTGCCGGCTGCGCCCCCGCCACCACGCGGCTTTCCGGCGTCGAGACGCGCACCGCGACCGACAGCCCGCGCGTCGTGCCCGCCGCCGTCACGCCGACGAAGGACGGCGCGCAGCTCGAACTCGTCTCCGCGGACGGCACCATCCTCACCGGCCAGTTGATCCGCCAGCAGCAGCCGGTGATCGCGACCATCGCTGCGACCGGGCAACCGCTGGTCGGCGGCGCCATCGAATTCGGCGGCGACATCAGCGGCGGCGCGGTGGTGATGACCTGCCGCTTCACGCTCATGAATCCGCGCCGCGGCATCGACGGCGGCGGAACCGGCCGCTGCGACGGAACCGACCGGCGGGTGGATTTCCTCTTCTGAGCGGCGCCGCCGCCAGCGCGACCGGCGCCGAGGCGCTGCTGGCGGCGACACCGCGCCTCGCGCCGGGCGTGACGGCGCGGCGGATCGAAAGCGGCGGGCGCCCGCTCTGGGTGTTCCGCAATCCCGCGACCGACAGGTACTTCCGCGCCTCGCCGCAACTCTACCTGCTCGCCGCCCGGCTGGACGGGCGGACCAGCGTCGGCGCGGCGCTGGAAGGCGTGTCCGCGACGCCGGAAGCGCCGAGAAGCGCCCTGCTTGACGGGCTCGGCGGCATGCTGGCGGCCGGCCTGCTCCTGCTGCCGCGGGGCCGCGCGCCGCCCCAACGCGGCAACCCGGCGCTGGCGGCGGTCGGCAGCCTCGTCTTCACGCGCGTGCGGCTCGGCGACCTCGGCCCTGCGATGCCGGTGCTGCGCCCGCTGCTCGGCTGGATCTACACGCGCGGCGGCATGACCGTGCTGGCGCTGCTGATCGGCGCCGCGTTCGTCGCCTGGGCCGGGCGCGGCCCCGAGATCGCCGCGCACGCCGCGCGATACGCCGATCTCAGCCTCGCGGACATCGCGTGGGGCTACCTGATCTTCATCGGGGCCAAGCTGCTGCACGAGGCGGGGCATGCCGTGGCGGCGGACCGGATGGCGCGGGCCGAAGGCGGGTCCGTGGGGACCCATCCCTGGGGCGTCTCGTTCATGTTCCTGATGCCCGCGCCCTATGTGGACGCGTCCTCCGCGTGGTTCCTCGAAAGCCGCTGGCGTCGGGCGGCGGTGGGCCTCGCCGGGGTGGCCGTGGACCTGATGGTGGCGGCCATCGCGGCCCTGCTCTGGGCGGAGGTCGGGCCGGGTGCGGCGCGCGACCGGCTGTTCGATCTGGTCGTCATCTGCAGCGTCTCCTCGCTGCTGTTCAACCTGAACCCGCTGGCGCGGCTGGACGGGTACTACGTCCTCTCCGACCTGCTCGGCGTGCCGAACCTGATGGCGCGCGCGCAGGCGGCGCGCACGCGGGTGCTGTTCGGAACCTTCGGGCTGGCCGCGGCGCCGGTCCGGGGGGACGGGCCGCTCTGCCTCTACGCGGTGGCGTCGTGGGTCTACCGCTGGACCATCTACCTCTCGGTCTTCTGGCTGGCCGGCGGCTATCACTGGCTGTTCGCGGGCGGCGTGGCGAGCGTCGTCGCGGTGCTGTTCCTCGCCGTGCCGCTGCTGAGGATCGCCCGCGCCGTCCCCGCCGCCTTCGGCCGCGCACCGCTGCGGGCCGCGGTCCTTGCCGCTTTGGCGACCGGAGCCGCGGCCGCCATCGCGCTGCTGCCGCTGCCGCAATACGTGGTTGCCGAAGGCATCGTCGTGCGGCCCGGCGTCTCCCTCGTCTTCGCGCGCACCGACGGCAGGGTGGTCGAGGTCGCGACGGCGGGCGAGCGGAAGGACGCGGCCGCCGTGCTGCGCCTCGACAACCCCGAGACCGACCGGCTGCTGGCGCAGCTCCGTGCCGAGGCCGCGTCGCTCGTGATCGATGCACGGCGCGCGCGCGCGGCCGGTGCCGAGCGCATCGACGCCGTGGCCGAACGCCAGCGCGCCGTCGCCAGCCAGATCGCCGGGCTGGAGAGCGAGCGCGCCGCCTGGACGCTGTCGCCGCCGCCGGGCGTGGTCTGGGAACCGCTGCGGGTGGAATCGCTGCACGGCGCCTGGGTCCGGCGCGACGACACGCGGCCGCTCGGCGCGCTGCTGTCGGACGGGCCCGTGGAGGTCTACCTCGTGCTCGATCAATGGGACGGGCCGGCCGCGCTGAACGCCATGGCGGCGGAGACCGGGGCGGGCGTCCCGCTGCGGCTCCGCGGCGCCTCGGCCCCGGTCGCGACGGGGCTGCCGGTCTGGCCGGTGCTGGAGGCGCAGGAAAGTCTGCCCTCGGCGGCGCTGTCCACGGCTGCCAGCGGGCGCATTCCCGCCCGCCTTGATGAACGCGGTATCGCCCGGCCGACCGAGCGGATCTTCGAGCTGCGCCTGATGGTGCCGGACCGGACCGCGACGCAGGACTGGCTGCACGGCGCCCGCGTCGAGGCGCGGATCGCCCTGCCCCAGGCCTCGCTGCTCGACCAGGTGTGGCGACGCGCCCGGCAGGCCCTGCAACGCCGTCTGGCGGTGTAGGATCGCGGCATGCCCCCGCTTCACCGCCGCTCGGTGCTGGCCGTGCCGATGCTCCTCGCGATGCGCGGCGCCTATGGGCAGGAGGACACGGTCGTGCGCGGTCCCACGCGCCCGCAGCGCCTCGCGACCCTCGGCACGCAGGCCGACGGCGTGGTGCGGGAAGTGGCGGTCGTCGAGGGGGCGAGGGTGAAGGAGGGCGACATCCTCCTTCGCCTCGACGACGAGGTTCAGGCAGCGCGCATCGGTCTTGCGCGCGTCGCCGCCGAAGCGGAAGGCGAGCTGCGCCAGACCGAGGTCCAGCATCAAGAAGCGCAGGCCGTCTTTACCCGCACGCAGCAGGCCGCCGGCCGTGGTGCCGCGACCGAGTGGGAGGTCCGGCAGGCCCGCGCCCGCGTCGAGGTGACGAAAGCCGCCCGCGACAGCGCGGAGGAGCGCCGGCGCATCGAACAGCAGCGGCTGGAACTGGAACGCGCGCAGCAGGCGCAACTTGCGATCCGCGCGCCGTTCGACGGCGTGGTCACGCGCGTCGACACCGTGGCCGGCGCGACGCTGACCCGCGCCGACCGGCCCCTCACCGTCGCCGATCTGGCCGTGCTGGAGGCGGTGCTCTACGTGCCGGCCGAGGCGTGGACGCTGCTGCATATCGGGCAGGCCTATCCGCTGCTGCTCTCCGCCCCGGTGGCCCGCGCCGTCGAGGCGCGGCTGCGCCACATGGACCCGGTGATGGATGCGGCATCGGGGCGCTTCCGCACCGTGTTCACCATCGCCAACCCGGACGGCTCCATTCCCGCCGGGCTGGAGGCGGAGCTGGACCTGCGGGCGATCACGCCATGAACGTCTCCGCCTCCCGCACCATGGACCCGCTGAGCGAGCGCCTCGCGCGGCTGCGGGCGCACCGGCGCGAGCCCGGCTGGGCCGATGAGCTTCTGACGCTCGGGCGGGAACTGACGATGGCCGAGGCGGGCGCGGTGCTCGTGCGCGGGGCCGCCGCGTGGGAGACGCTGGCGCCGGTGCCGGAGCAGGAACCGCCGCCGGCCTGGGCGGCACTGGCCGAGGATGCCGCCAACGGGCGCGTCATCGCCGCGGCCGCGACCGGATCGCAGGGCCGCTGGTGCTTCGCCGTCGCGATCGGCCCGGCGGAACCGTCCGGCAC
>JBBCJT010000084.1:0-36994 GCA_037190665.1 Rhodovastum atsumiense
CGCCTCGACCAGCGTCTCGTAGCCGGCCTTGATCAGCTCCACGAGGCCGCCGCAGAGCACCACCTGCTCGCCGAACAGGTCGGTCTCGCACTCTTCCTTGAAGGTGGTCTCGATGATGCCGGACCGGCCGCCGCCGATGGCGGAGGCATAGGACAGGCCGAGGTCGAGCGCGTTGCCCGACGGGTTCTGCGCCACGGCCACGAGGCAGGGCACGCCGCCGCCGCGCTGGTACTCGCTGCGCACCGTATGGCCGGGGCCCTTCGGCGCGATCATCAGCACGTCGAGCGTCGGCTTCGGCTCGATCAGGTTGAAGTGCACGTTGAGCCCGTGCGCGAAGGCGATCGCCGCGCCGTCGCGGATGTTGGGCGCGATGTGCTCGCGGTACAGGTCGCCCTGCCCCTCATCGGGGGTGAGCACCATCACCATGTCGGCCCAGCTCGACGCCGCGGACGGATCCATGACCTTCAGCCCGGCGGCCTCGGCCTTGGCGATGCCGGCGGAGCCGGGGCGCAGCGCGACGACCACGTCCTTCACGCCGCTGTCCTTGAGGTTGTTGGCGTGGGCGTGGCCCTGGCTGCCATACCCGATCACGGCGACCTTCTTCGCCTTGATCAGGTTCACGTCCGCATCGCGGTCGTAGTAGACGCGCATGGTCTCTCGGTTCCCTCTTGTCGGTCGTCAGATCGTCTTCGGGCCGCGCGCGATGGCGACGATGCCCGTGCGGCTGACCTCGGCGAGGCCCAGCGGCCGCATCAGTTCCATGAAGGCGTCCAGCTTGTCGGTCGCCCCCGTCATCTCGAACACGAAGCTCTCCGTGGTCGCATCCACCACGCGCGCGCGGAACGCATCCGCGATGCGCAGCGCCTCGACGCGCTTGTCGCCGGTGCCGACGACCTTGATCAAGGCCAGTTCCCGCGCGAGGTGCGGACCCTGCTGCGTCAGGTCCGCGACCTTGTGGACCGGCACCAGCCGGTCGAGCTGCGCCTTGATCTGCTCGATCACCATCTCCGTCCCGGAGGTGACGATGGTGATGCGCGAACGGCGCCCCCGGTCATCGACCGGCGCGACGGTCAGGCTGTCGATGTTGTAGCCGCGGCCGGAGAACAGGCCGACGACGCGGGCGAGGATGCCGGGCTCGTTCTCCACCAGCACGGAAATGGTCGCGGAGCGTTGTTCGATCGAAGTGGACATGTGCGTTCCCAGCGGCGCGCCACGGCGCGCCGCCGTGGCGAGGACTTTCGGATCAGACCAGCGCGAGGCCGGCGTCGGTGACGGAAGCGGCGGTCTTCTCGTGCCCCGGGCCGAGGATCATCTCGTTGTGCGGCGCCCCGGACGGGATCATCGGGAAGCAGTTCTCCTTCTGATCGACGCAGATGTCGGCGATCACCGGCCCGTCGATGGCGATCATCTCGCGGATGACATCGTCCAGTTCATCGACGCTCTTCGCCCGCAGCCCGCGCGCGTGGAAGCTCTCGGCCAGCTTCACGAAATCGGGCAGGGCGGCGGAATAGCTCTCCGAGTACCGGCCACCATGCAGCAGTTCCTGCCACTGGCGGACCATGCCCATGTACTCGTTGTTCAGGATGAACACCTTCACCGGCAGCCGGTACTGCGCAAGCGTGCCCATCTCCTGGATGTTCATCAGGATCGAGGCTTCGCCCGCGATGTCCACCACCAGCGCGTCGGGATGCGCGATCTGCACGCCCATCGCCGCCGGCAGGCCGTAGCCCATCGTCCCCAGCCCGCCCGAGGTCATCCAGCGGTTCGGCTTCTCGAAGCCGAAATACTGCGCGGCCCACATCTGGTGCTGGCCGACCTCGGTGGTGATGAAGGTCTCGCGCTTCATCTCGCGGGTGATCTCATACAGCCGGCTGATCGCGTGCTGCGGCTTGATGATCGCGCCCTTGGCGCTGTCCTGCGCGAACTTCAGGCAGCCGATGCCGCGCCAGGCGTCGATCTGCTTCCACCAGGCGGCGATCGCGCGCGGATCCGGCCGCGCCTCGTCCGCCTTCCATGCCGCGATCAGCGCGCGCAGCACGGCCGCCGCGTCGCCGACGATCGGCACATCGACCGCGACGTTCTTGTTGATCGAGGACGGGTCGATATCGGCGTGGATCTTGCGCGCGCCGGGGCAGAAGGCGGACAGCTTGCCCGTCACGCGGTCGTCGAACCGCGCGCCGACGGCGAGCAGCACGTCCGACCCGTGCATGGCGAGGTTCGCCTCGTAGGTGCCGTGCATCCCCAGCATGCCGAGGAAGCGCGGATCGTTCGCCGGGTAGGCGCCGAGGCCCATCAGCGTGTTGGTGACCGGAAAGCCGGTCATGCGCACGAACTCGACCAGCAGCGCGGAGGCCTCGGGGCCGGAGTTGATCACCCCGCCGCCGGTGTAGATCACCGGCCGCTTCGCCGCCTTCAGCAGCGCGACGGCCCTTTCGATCTGGCCGGCATCGGGTTCGGTCTGCGGGCGGTAGGAGCGGTGCGGCGTCTCCGGCGCTTCCGTCCATGGCGCCGGGCCGATCAGGATGTCCTTCGGCAGGTCGATCACCACCGGGCCGGGCCGGCCGGAGCGCGCCACGTAGAACGCCTCGTGCACCACGCGGGCGAGGTCCTCGGGCCGCTTGACCAGATAGTTGTGCTTGGTCGCCGGGCGCGTGATGCCGGTGGTGTCGGCTTCCTGGAAGGCGTCGTTGCCGATCAGGTGCGTCGGCACCTGCCCGGTCAGGCACACGACCGGGATGGAATCCATCAGCGCGTCCACCAGCCCCGTCACCGCATTGGTCGCCCCGGGGCCGGAGGTCACCAGCACGCAGCCGACCTTGCCGGTGGAACGCGCATAGCCCTCGGCCGCATGCACCGCCGCCTGCTCGTGGCGGACGAGGATGTGGCGGATGTGGTTCTGCTGGAACAGCGCGTCATAGAGCGGAAGGACGGCACCGCCGGGATAGCCGAAGATGACCTCGACGCCCTGCGCCTTCAGAGCGCGCAGCACGATCTCCGCACCTGGGGCCGTCGTCGTTTCCGTGGTCATCTGTCCTCACTTCCATACCCGGACCATCGCCGGGACTTGCGCGGTAGCCCGTCGCGCTGCAGTGCGTCAAGTCGTCCTGTCAACAAATGCCAAGATTTGACCCCAATTATTGTTAGAAAACTGCGCAAGACCCGCGATCCGCGCATGGATCATATGCGTTGCGTCCGGATCGGCCAGATTGTGGTGCCGGAACCACGTCGCCTGTCGCTTCGTGTACTGACCAGTAACACGGCGGATGCGCTCGGCGGCGTCCTCCATGGACAGTTCCCCATGGAGATAGGCGGCCAGTTCCGGGACGCCATGGGCGCGCATCGCCGGCAGCGCGGGATCGAGGCCGAGCGCGAGCAGCACGCGCACCTCCTCCAGCGCCCCGTCCGCCAGCATCGTATCCAGCCGCGCGGCGATCGCGGTGCGCAACTCCTCGCGCGGCGGGTCGAGCAGGATGGCGGCGAAGCGCCACGGCGCGGGGCCGGTGCCGCCGGCGCGGTGCCATGCCTTCAGCCCCTGCCCCGTGCCGCGCCAGACCTCCCACGCGCGCGCCAGACGCTGGCTGTCGGAAGGGCGCAGCGTGGCGGCCGTTTCCGGATCGGCCTCCGTCAGCCGCGCGTGCAGCCCCGCCGGGCCGAGTTCGGCCAGCAGCGCGCGCGCCTCCGTCCGGGCCGCCTCGCCGGCCTCGGGGATGGCTGCGATCCCCTCCGTCAGGGCGGCGAAATACATCCCCGTGCCGCCGCACAGGATCGGCAGCCGCCCCGCCGCGCGCGCGCGGTCCATCTCCGCCAGCGCCGCTTCGCGCCACCACGCCGCATGCCCGGGCTCGGCGGCCGGCCGCACGCCGTACAGCGCGTGCGGGACCATCGCCTCCTCCTCCGGCGTCGGCCGCGCGGTCAGCACCCGCAGTTCGCGATAGGTCTGCATGGAGTCGGCGTTGATCACCGTGCCGCCGGCCTCGCGCGCGATGGCGAGCGCGAGCGCGGACTTCCCCGAAGTCGTGGGGCCGGCGACGATCAGCGCCGACGGCTTCTCAGCCATCGCCATGCCGTGCCATCACGCCGCGCATGACGCATGTCCTGACCCTGGTGGCGCAGCCGGGTGCGCTGGCCGCCGACCTCGTCGCCCGCGCGCGCGACGCCTTCGCTGCCGGCCCGCCGATCTGGCTCGCCGAGGCCGAGGCGGCCGACCTGCCGCTCCCCGCCCCGCCCGACCGCGCGGCGATCCCTGCGCTGCTCGGCGACGCGCCGGTGGACTGGCACCTTGGCCCGGCCGAGGGCCGCCGCAAGAAGCTGCTGGTCGCGGACATGGACAGCACCATCGTCACCACCGAGACGCTGGACGAGATCGCCGCCTTCGCCGGGCTCAAAGATCGCATTGCCGAGATCACGCGGCGCAGCATGAACGGTGAACTCGATTTCGCGGAAGCCCTGCGCCTGCGCGTCGGCATGCTCAAGGGGCTTGGCCTGGATGCGCTGGCGCAGACCTGGGCGGCGACGGAGATGATGCCCGGCGCGGCCGAACTGGTCGCGACCATGAACGCGAACGGCGGGGTGACGGCGCTGGTCTCCGGCGGGTTCACCTATTTCACCGGCCGCGTCGCCGATCGCCTCGGCTTCACCGTGCACCGCTCCAACGAGTTGCTGCATGACGGTTCGGCGCTGACCGGCAAGGTGGGCGAGCCGATCCTCGACCGCGACGCCAAACTGGCGACGCTGCGCGAGCTTGCCGCCGCGCATGGCTGGACCGAAGCCGATGCGCTGGCCGTGGGCGACGGCGCCAACGACCTCGCGATGATCCGTGTCGCCGGCCTGGGCGTCGCCTATCGCGCGAAACCCATCGTCGCGGCAGAGGCGCAGACCCGCGTCGATCACGCCACGCTCCGCGCGCTGCTGTTCTTCCAGGGCTATCCCGCGACGGCATTTGCCCGGCCGGCGTAGGCACGCCCCGCGGTCGAGCGCGGGGCCGCGGCGAAACTTGCCCTTCCGCCGCGATCCGCCGCACACTCGAACGGCCAGAACCGCCGTCGCAGATGCGTCAGGACCGGGGATGGCGCTGCCGCGTGCCGGCGCTCGTTGGAGCCGATCATGGACGCCTTCGCCGTGAAACTCACCAGCCTCGCGCATGGCGGGGGCTGTGGGTGCAAACTCGCACCTTCCGTCCTGCAGAACCTGCTGGCCGGGGTGCCGGCGGCCCAGCCCTTCGCGCAGCTTCTCGTCGGCACGGAAACGGCCGACGACGCGGCCGTGTGGCAGGTGGACGAGCAGACCTGCGTGATCGCCACCACCGATTTCTTCATGCCGGTGGTGGACGACCCGCATGATTTCGGGCGCATCGCGGCGACCAACGCGATCTCGGACGTCTATGCGATGGGCGGGCGGCCGATCATGGCGCTCGCCATCCTCGGCATGCCGATCGACAAGCTGCCGGTCGAAGTGGTGGGGCGGATCCTGGCTGGCGGCGCCACTGCCTGCGCCGCGGCCGGCATTCCCGTCGCGGGCGGGCATTCCATCGACGCGCCGGAGCCGATCTACGGCCTCGCGGTCATCGGCCTGTGCCATCCATCGCAACTGCGGCGGAACAGCATGGCGAAGCCGGGCGACGCGCTGATCCTGACCAAGGGCCTCGGCGTCGGCATCTACTCGGCGGCGCTGAAGAAGGGGCTGGTGGACGGGGACGCCTATGCGGAGATGCTTGCCTCCACCACCCTGCTGAACCGCATCGGCGCCGAGCTTTCGCAACGCGAGTCCGTCCATGCACTGACGGACGTGACAGGCTTCGGCATCCTCGGCCACGGGGCGGAGATGGCGCGCGGGTCGGGTGCGACGGTGTGCATCGACGCATCCGCCCTCCCCTTCCTGTCGCGCGCGGCGGAATGGGCGCAGGCAGGTCATGTGACCGGGGCCTCGAAGCGCAACTGGGCGAGCTACGGCGACGATATCCGGCTGCCGGCGGAGATGCCGGACTGGCAGCGCCATCTGCTGACCGATCCGCAAACCTCGGGCGGGCTGCTGGTGAGCTGTGCGGCCGAGGCGGCGGATGCGCTGGTCGCGGAGATCAAGGCGGCGGGCTATCCACTCGCGGCACGGATCGGCCGCGTGGCAGAAGGCGCGCCGGTCGTCGAGGTCGTCTGATACGGAAGGGATGAGGGACCGGGAACAACGCCGCCGACATGAGGCGGCGGCCAGGTTCCTTCAGCGCAGCGGCTCGGCGCTGTCGCAGCCGGGGAAGTTCTCCCGCTCCATCCATGCCTCGTAGGCCTCGGCGATCTGGTTGCCGGAAATCAGCTTCGCGATCGGCGTCTCATCGGACGGCATCGCCACCAGCATCCAGCCGGCGCCGTAACAGTCGCGGTTGGCCAGCGACGGGCGTTCGATCATCGCCTCGTTCACCGACAGGACGGAGCCATCGAAGACGATGCGCGCCGGGCCGACCCACTTGCCGCTCTCGACCGTGGCGCAGGCCCGGCCCGCCTGCACGGGCCGGCCGACGCGGCGGGGCGTGAAGGCCAGGACGTCGCCCGCGAGCGCGATGGCCACCGAGGTCATGCCGATGCGGAACGACCCGTCCGCGAGCCGCTCGTACCAGATGTGGTTCTCCACATCGTAGAGCAGATGCGCTGGGAACTGGCAGCCGCGGACGGTGATCATGGGATCAGTAGGTCAGCACGCGGCATTCGCCATCCATGAGGTCGGAGATCATCTGCGTGGTGCTCATCATGCCGGTGCATTCGGGGATCAGCTCCTCCGCCGTCATGTCGAAAAGGTCCAGGTTGGCCGGGCAGGCCCAGAAGCGCGCGCCGTGGCGATGCGCTTCCTGGATGAAGCCGTAGACGCTGCGGCCGCTGCCCTGCTTCACCTCCAGCGCCTCGGCCACGCCGCGCCGCAGCAGCTTGCCGGCGGTCGCGGTGCAGACGACATCGACCTGATAGCCGAGCGCGGCGGCGACGGCGGCGTGGTAGAACGGCGCACCGAGTTCCTCGCCGTTCCGCGGGTCGGTGTTCACCAGCACGATCAGAAGCCGTTCCGCGGCGCTCATGGCGCGCCTCCTAGCGCGTCCTGGGCCGCGCCGGCGATAGCGGCTGCGAAGGCCGCGTGGTCGATGCCGAGGAAGCGGGCCCCGGCGGCGTCCAGATGATCGCGCGCTGCCCCAGCGAGGTCCTGCGCACGCCGCCCGCGCAGATGCGCTTCGAGCGCGGTGACGATGCCGGGCGGTTCGACGAAGAAATCGCCGGTGATCAGCGCCTGATCCACGACAGGCGCCGCGCCGTCGCGCAGCTTCAGCAGGACCTCGATGGCGCCGCCCGGTGTCTGCGCGACATGCGTGACCGTCCGGCCTTCGGCGGGCAGCGCATCGTCATGGCCGCGCACGAACGCCTCGGTGCCGATCTCGGTCGCCTCGATCGCCTTGGCGGCGGCGAGCTCGCCCGGTGTCAGCACATCCTCGCGCGGGGTCAGCCCCAGCGTCGCGGCGAGCGCGATCGACACGGCCGCCTGCACCTGCGGCATCGGCGGGGCGGTGCCGAGCAGGGTCTTCAAATCCGTCACGCGTTCCGCCATCGCCGCCAGCCCGCGCTTGCCGAGCTTGCGCACCGGCAGGCGCAGGGCGTTCATCATGAAGTCGAGGTCGAGTTCCACCAGCACCGTGCCCTGGAAGACCAGCACCTCGCCGTCGAAATACGCGCCGGTGCCGGAGACCTTGCGGCCCTGAACCTCGACGTCGTTGCGCGGCCTGAAGACAGCCGGCACGCCGAAGCTGCTCACAGCCTCCGCGACGCCGGTGCAGATCAGCGCCGTGACCTCGTCCAGCGTCTGCGGCACCGCACGGCGGGAGAGGATCAGCTCCCACCCCAGCAATCCCGGCCCCATGACGATGGCGCCGCCGCCGGTCATGCGGCGCGCCGTCTGCACGCCGTGTGCCGCGACCCAGTCGAGATCGACTTCCCGATGCAGCAACTGATGCCGGCCGATGATGGCGCTGGGCTGGAAGTGCTGGAAACGGAGCGTGTCGGGCGTGCTGCCGTCGCGCCGGCCGCGGCTCAGCGCCTCGGTCAGGCTGAGGTTGAAGCGCGCCTCGCGGATACCGGAATCGACGATGCGCAGCATCAGCCCGGCACCTCCGCAAGCTGTCGCCGGATGCGCCGCAGGTCGCCGCCGTTCGGCTGGAAGGGATAGCTCGCGATATCGGACGGCGGGCTGTCGCCATAGGGGCGGTCGCAGGCCGATACGTCGGGACGGTCGCGCCCGGGGCAGCCGGAGGTACGGAACGGAACGCCGGTCGCGGTCACGCCCGCCAGCGCCGCATCATCCATGCCGAAGGACACCAGCGCCCCGTCGCGCGAGAAGCCGAAAGCCTCGAACGGATGGTCGCGGTATTCGAGCAGGTAGCGCGCCAGTTGCAGCCGCCGCCAGCGGGCGCGCGGCGGCGCCGGCAGATGGTCCATCAGGCTGCCGCGTTCCGGGTAGAAGCAGAACAGATGCGAATGCCCGCCGACGGCATGCAGGCGGCGGCAGATCTCCAGCACGTCACGGTCGGTCTCGCCGATGCCCACGATCAGATGCATGCCGATGCGCCCGGCGCCGAAGATCTCGCGCGCATCGTCGAAGATGCGCCAGTAGCCGCTCCAGCGATGCGGGCTCTCCACGCCCTTGCCGCGCGTGCGGTCGAAGATCGCGGGCGTGCACGCATCGAGCGCGACGGTGAAGATGTCGGCGCCGAGATCGTACAGACGCTGCACGTCGCCGCGCGTCATCGTCGTCGGGTTGGACAGGATCGAGACCGGCACCTGCGCGCGCGGGATGCGCGCCATCCAGCGTTCCAGCACCGTGACAGTGTCGGCGTCGGAGCGCGGATGGGTGATCATGGAGATGCACATCCGGTGGAACGGCGTGGCGTCGCCCTGATCGGCGATGCGGGCGATGATCTCCTCCATCGGGGCGGCCGGCCAGTCCACGCGGATGAAGTTGCGATCCGCGTAGTTCGTCGCGGCCTCCCGGTGCCGCGCCAGGCCGCAGTAGGCGCAGTTCGCCCGGCAGCCTTCGGGATAGGTCAGCAGCAGGTTCAGGCAGCGCGTGCAGGCGCAGCGATGCATCCGGCCCGGGATCAGCCCGAGCGTGATCGCCGCCGCCGTGGAGAGCTGCACGTAATCCGGCGAGCGCATCGCCGGCGTGCGCTGGTAGCGCGGCCGGTAGAGACCATCGGGTGCCACGGCATCCCGGCGCACGGCGCCGCCGTTGCGCAGTTCGGCCGGAACCGGCTCCGGCGGGCGGGGGCTGATGCAGGCCATCTCAGGCGGCCCTGGCGCAGGCCTGGGTGCCGCAGCAGGCGAGCGCGTGGTCCGTCACGCGCCCGATCAGGCGGGCGGCACGCATCGCCTCGTCCCCCGGATAGGCGACACCGTCGAAGCCGGCCAGCACGGCCGCGACATCCAGCGTGATGCGTGCCGCCCCGTGCGGCCGCGCGCAGCCGAGCAGCAGCAGCCGGTCGGCCAGGCATTGCCGCGCCTGCCCGAACAGCGCCGCGCCCTCGACCGGGTCGAGCGCACCGAAATCCGGCGTCGCGAAGGCCGGCATCAGCGCCACCATGATCGCCGCTTCGGTCCGGTGCCGCGCGATGATCTCGAGCGCCCGCACCTCCCCGAGCAACCGGCCGAAATGCAGCCCCGCCACGACATGCGGCACGACGGTCAGCCCCGCCGCGACGAGATGCGCCAGTGAAGCCTCGAAATCCGCGACCGGTCGGTCGAGGTGATAGACCTCGCGGATCGTGTCCTCGTCACCGATGATGTCGAGCATCGCGACATCGACGCCGTTGTCCTTCAGCGCCTGCGCGCGGCGTGCATCGACAAGGCCGGTATGGGCGAGCACCTGAAGGTGCGGATGCTCCTCCTTCACCGCGCGGATGACCGGCAGGTAGCGGTCGAACGGCACCTCGTTGCGGCGGTTCGATCCGCCGGACAGCAGAAAGCCGCGCAGGCCCCGATGCGCGACCATGTCGCGCAGGCGTTCGGCGAACGCGGCGGGATCGCCGGTCGGGATCATCGGCTTCAGGATCTCGGCGCGGCAGTGCTTGCAGTTCAGCGCGCAGCTTCCGCCGGTGATGGAGAACGCGGGGAACACGGCCGAACGGCGGCAGGCGCCGAGTTCGTCGCTGTCGAAGTCGCGGAAGCTCGGGGTCGAGGCACGGAACGGCCGGCCGGCAAAGGGCGCGCCGATGCACATGAGGTCCAGCGCCAGTCCGGGCGGCAGGCCGGCTTCCGTGGCCAGCGTGTTCAGCGCCGCATTGGTGGCGGGCGGGGTGGAGTCCGGCTCGGAGGTGTCTGGCGGAAGAGAATGGGAGTCGAACCCACCTGAGACCGTCTCGCGGCCCCAACCAGATTTGAAGTCTGGCCGCCCCACCGGGAACGAATCTCTTCCGTCCTCGCCGGACGTCTCGAAGAGATCCCGACGATGCGAGTTTATGCGGCGCAGATCGCCGCGTCTAATGGTCACGCCGTGGCGGTCGAGGAACTCCAGCGCCTGGATGGCGACCTTGCGCCCGACCACGCCACCGCCTTCGGCTTCCAGCGCGTCACGGAAGGCTGCGGCGGTCACCCAGCCTTCGGTCCTCGCCTCCAGCGCCACCAGCAGCCGCACCATCTCGGCAACGGTGGCGCGCAGGAAGAAATGATCCTGCGCCACCTCGTCGATGGTCGCGGCCTGACGGAAGCGGCGCATCAGGCGGCGGATATCCGCCTCATCCCGCGCCAGCTCGCGCGCGATGTCGCGCACGCGCGGCGGGCGAAAACGCGCCGTGCCGGTCAGCATCGGCTGGATGTCCCGCCACAGCGCCTCCTCCTCGGCGGAAATCTCGATGCGGTGGCTGGCGAGGCGGACCCAGGCGCCCTGCACCACCAGCCAGCCCTCGCTCTCCACGAGGTGGCGCAGCAGGATGCGGTACAGCGGCGCGGGCACACGCGGCGCGGTGGCCATGCGGAGCCGTTCGAGCCCCATGCCCGGCAGGTCGGGCTGCGCGGCGTGGAATTCGGCGAGCGTCTCGCGGAGCCGCGCCGAGACCTCATCCCGCCGCATCCGCGCGAAGGCGAAATGCGTGGCGCCGACGGGCCATTCCTCCATCTGCGCCGACGCGCACCAGCCGCGTGCGGTGTCCAGCGTCACGCCGCGGTCGCAGGCGAAGGCGCCGAGGTCGAGCGGCGCTGCCGATACTTCGGCGATGCCCGACAGCGCCGCGACCGGATCCTGCTGCGCCATCGCGTCCAGCAACGCCAGACGTTCCGGCGTGCGGCGCTTGCGCTCCGGCGCGCGCAGATCGAGGAAGCGTCCTCCCGCGAGGGTGCGGCTCGCCGAGACGTCGCGCAGGATGAAGCGGTCGAGCGCCCGCGCCGCGATCGGGCTGTCCAGCACGAGTTGCACGCGCACCAGTTCGCCCGGCTCGGCCTTCCGGTCGCCCAGCAGCACAATGCGCGCGCCGACCTCGGCGGTGGCGTGATGCAGCCGCGCCGGCATCCATTGCGTGATGCCCTTCGCCGCGCCCGGCGCGACGCGCAGTTCGGCGTCGATGCGCCGCGTCGGCGCATGGCCGTCGGGCACTGTGACGACATCACCACGATGCAGCGCATCCTTGCTGATGCCGGAGCCTGTAAGGTTGAGCGCGCAACGCTCACCCGCCACACCGCGTTCGGCGCGCCGGTTCTGCGCGTGGATCGAACGCACCCGTGCGGCAAGACCCGATGGCGAGACGGTGACGGAATCGCCCGCGGACACCGCGCCATCCAGCACCATGCCCGTCACCACCACGCCGGCGCCGGGCAGCACGAAGCTGCGATCCACGGCGAGGCGGAACAGCCCCTCCTGCCCGCGCGGGCGCGTCGCCGCGTGACGTTCCTGCAGCCAGGCGAGCAACGCGGGCACGCCCTCACCCGTCAGGCTCGACACCGCAAAGACGGGGCTGCCGGCAAGTGCGGTGTCGGCCAGCAGCGCCTCGATCTCGTCCGTCACCTCGGCGATGCGGTTGGGAGGCACGGCGTCGGCCTTGGTGAGCGCCACCACGCCGTGGCGGATGCCGAGCAGCGAGACGATCTCCAGATGCTCGCGCGTCTGCGGCATCACCCCGTCATCGGCCGCGACGATCAGCATCAGCAGGTCCAGCCCATGCGCACCGGCGAGCATGGTGTGCACGAAGCGTTCATGCCCCGGGACATCGACGAAGCCGATCACCGACCCGTCCGGCTGCGGCAGGTACGCGAAGCCGAGCTCGATGGTGATGCCGCGGGCCTTCTCCTCCTTCAGCCGGTCGGCATCCACGCCGGTGAGAGCCTTCACCAGCGAGGTCTTGCCGTGGTCGATGTGACCGGCTGTCCCGACGATCATGGCGGCGCGATCTCGTCGACGCGCATGCGTCGGCCCCAGCTATCGAAGAAATGGCCCTCGTTCAGCACGAGGCGGTCGTCGTCGAGCCGCTGTTCCAACAGGCGCAGCCGCACGCGCGCGGTGGGATTGTCGAGAGGCCGGCCGCGCTCCTGCTCCGGGAAGAAGGCAACGCCGTCCCACTTCTGCCCTGCCCCGGCCAGCATCACCGTCATGTCCCCCCAGGACACGTCGGGGCCGATGACGTTCACGTAGGTGGAGCAGACGAGCGAGACCTCGGTCCCCCCGATGCGCACCAGCACGATGAGCGCGGTGAAGCTGCCGGCGGCGGCATAGGCCTCAGCGAGCCAGGGTTCAAAGTCCGTTGCCGTCTCAGAAGTCAACGACAGGGGTCTCCGGCATCCATCTCTCGAACAGTACCCAGAAGGGTACGCCACGCGCATCAAGGTACCATGCTTCGAAGGCCGCCAGTGCCTCGGCGGGGTCGGTCACGGGTTCGGCATCGACGTCCACATCGACATCGACGTCGCTGCCACCCTCATGCAGGGCGGCGCATACGGGAGCGAAGCGGGCAATGATCTCCTCGCGCGCCTCGCTTTCCTCCCCCCAGCCGAGCCGGCTGCGCAGCGTCGCGAGGCCGTAGGCGATGGCGGTCGGTTCGTCCTCGGCCCTGGCCACGACATCTGCGACAGCGCGCAGCAGGTTGGCGCGGCGGAAGGCGAAGGCGCGCTCCTGCGCCAGTGCCTCGATGCGCTTCGCGTACTCGGCGCGATAGGCGGTCTCCGCCGTCTCCGCGGTCCTGGTCGCGGCGGTCAGTTCCTCGATCCAGGCGGCGGCGCGGTTCATGCGTGAACTCCGGGGAAGGCAGGCAAGGGTCCGGGCGCGGGGAGAGGTGCTGCGGCGCGGCGCGCGGCCTCCTGTTGCGCGGCTTCGTCGAGCGCGGCACGGGCGGTAGGCAGGAAGCGGGCGGCGAGCGCGCTGCCGCCAGCCTCGGCACGCAGCAGCCAGGCGAGCGCCGCCATCGGATCGCGGGGGACGCCGCTGGCGAGGATCAATGCCGCGCCCAGCATCGCCTGCCCATCGGCATCGCCACGCTCGCCGCCGAGCCGCCACCAGAAGGCGGCCGCCTCCGCATCGCGCGCCACGCCCAGCGCGTTGTGATGCAGCATGCCCAGACGCGTCATGGAAGACGCGATGCCCTGTGCCGCGGCCCGCTCGGCCCAGCGACGGGCGTCGGCGTAGTCGGTCGGGATCTCCTCGCCCTCGAGCAGCATCCAGCTCAGCATGTCCTGCGAGATCGCATCGCCCTGTTCGGCTGCGGCGCGATAGAGCGTCAGTGCGCGCGGATGATCGGGTTCGACCCCCTCGCCCTTGAACAGCAGGGTCGCGAGGTTGCGCTGCCCGACCGGGTCACCGGCCTCCGCCGCGAGCGACAGCCAGCGTTCGGCCAGCGCCGGATCGCGCGGAATGCCCATGCCTTCCGCGAAGCAGGCGCCGATGTTGTTGCGCGCGCGGGGATGGCCGGCGCGGGCAAGCGGCTCCCAGATCGCCAGTGCCTCGTCGTAGCGTTCGGCCTTCGCGTGCTCGCGCGCCAGCGCCATCAGGTCGTCCGTCGACGGTTCGGCGCGGCGGCGCAGCCAGCTCATGCGAGCGCCTCCAGCGAGGCGAGGAAACCGGCCTCATCCTCCAGGCACCGGCAGTCGAGCCAGAGCGCATCTTCCTCGATGCGGCCGATGACCGGGACCGGAAGCCCCCGCAGGGCGGCGGCGAGCGCGGCGAGCGCGCTGCCGCTCCCGTCGGCGGGGGTCAGGCGGATCGCCGCACTCGGCAGGGTGGAGAGCGGCAGCGCGCCCGAGCCGATCTGGCTGGCGCAGGCCGCGACATCCACCGCGAAGCCCGACCCCGCTGCCCTCGCCACGGCCGGGGCGAGGCGTTCGGCAACGGCGCGGATGGCGGCCTCGTCCCGCGCGAGGAGGCGCAGCGTCGTCAGCCGTTCCGCAAGTCGGCCGGGATCGCGGTAGAGGCGCAGCGTCGCCTCGATCGCGGCGAGGCGGATCTTGTCCACGCGCATCGCCCGCTTCATCGGGTTGCGGTTGATGCACTCGATCAATGCCCGCCGGCCGAGGATGAAGCCCGCCTGCGGGCCGCCCAGCAGCTTGTCGCCCGAGAAGATGACGAGGTCGGCGCCTTCGGCGACCGCTTCCGCCACGGTCGGCTCGTGCGCGATTCCCCATCGCGCCAGATCGACCAGCATGCCCGAGCCGAGGTCGTGCACGAGCGGCACGCCGGCTTCCTGCGTCACCGGCGCCAGTGCACGCGCCGTCACCTCGGTCGTGAAGCCCTGGATGCGATAGTTGGAGGTGTGGACCTTCAGCACCACGCCGGTCCCGGGGCCGATGGCGGCGCGATAGTCGCGCAGATGCGTGCGGTTGGTGGTGCCGATCTCCCGCAGCGTCACGCCGGAGCGCGCCATGATGTCCGGCAGGCGGAAGGCTCCGCCGATCTCGATCAGCTCGCCGCGCGAGACCACCGCCTCACGATCCAGGGCAAGCGTGTTCAGCACGATCATCAACGCGGCGGCGGCGTTGTTGACGATCGTGGCGCTCTCCGCGCCCGTCAGCTCGCAGAGCAGATCGCGCACCAGATCGTCACGCTCGCCGCGCTTGCCGGTGCCGAGATCGAACTCCAGCGCGATGGCATGGCGCATGGCCGTGGTGGCGGCCTCGATCGCGGCTTCGGCCAGCAGGGCACGACCGAGATTGGTGTGCAGCACCGTGCCGGTGAGGTTGAAGACCGCGCGGATGCGTGGCGCTTCGGTGTCGGCAAGCTCTGCCCGTGCCGCTTCGGCGATCGCATCGGCGGTTGGCGCGCCCGCCCCCTCGCGCAGCGCAAGGCGCGCCGCATCCAGCGCACGGCGCAGCGCGGCGACGGTCACCGCATGGCCGAAGCGGTCCACCAGTGCGGCGCCGGCCGGGCTGCGCAGCACGGCATCGACGGAAGGCAGCCGGCGCAGTTCCATCGTGCGCCTCAGTAGCCGAGCAGGAAGGGATTGACCCCGCTGCGGCTGAATCCCTCCTCCCGCACCAGGATGTCCAGCGCGGCGGTGGCGAGATCGTCGGCCACGGGATCGAGCGCCGGGTCCTTCGTCTGGTGCATGATCTTCAGGTAGGTATTGCACTCGCGGCAGCATTCCGCCTTGAGCGCACCGTCGCTGCCTTCCACCTCGCGATAGGTGATGCCCTTGGTCGAGCCGCAGGCCGTGCAGCGGATGCGCACGTAGTTCCACAGCGTGCCGCAGAGCGAACAGCAGCAGAAGCGCGCGCCATGCGCCCCTTCCCAGCCCACCACGACCGAGGCGACGGGCGGACCGCCGCAGGCCGGGCATGCGCCCTCGCCCACCGGTACGAGTTTCGCGGCGTCGAGACGCGACGCGGCGCGCACGGCATGGACCTGCAGCCCCGCCGCCACGAAGGCATGTTCGGCGATCGCGTCAAACGGGATGGCGTTGTCGAGGACATCGCCCGCCATCGCCAGCAACAGTTCGTCCTCGGTCGCGGTCAGCACGTCCAGCGCAGCACGGGCCGGCTCCGGCATGTCGAGCGCGGAGGCCGCCGCAAAGAAGCGGCGCAGCGCCGGCAGGCAGCGCAGCAGCGCGGCGCGGTCCAGCGCCGGCATGCCGAACTCGCGTGCACGGTCCATGGCATCCGGCGCGGGCAGGATCGGCTCCGGCAGGTCGTGCTGCACGCCGTCCTGCGCTTCGGCCAGACCCGCGATGAAATCGAGATAGGGCGCGAGGGGGTGATCATGCGCCACCTGTCGCAGCCGCGCGGCGCGGTCGCGGAACAGCGTCGCGGGGGCCGGGGCGCGTGCGAAGGGCGGCGCGGAGATCTCGCCGATGGGGACAGGGTCATGCCCCGAAGGCGGGGCACCGATCTGGGACATATCCTTACCTCACGAACCGCACGGGTCACCGAGGGTGGTGGGCCCGAGGCGCCACGCCCCGGGCCCGGGAATGCTTATCCGGCAGAAGAATGCCGCCGGCCGGCCACCACGTCGCGCAGCCAGCGGCGATGGTGCCGGAAGGCCCAGCCGCCACTGACATATCCGCGCGTCATCGCCTGGATGGTGCCGCGCACCCAGATCGCCGCATAGGCGTGCACGATCCACACCGTGATCATGCCGATGGCGAGCAGGGAATGCGCGAGCACGGCCAAACGCTTCTGCGGGATGGTGGTCCACTCGAAGAAGTACTCGTCCCAGATGGCGAGCCCGGTCAGGAACAGCAGCGGCACCAGTACGGAGAAGGCCCAGAAGACCAGCTTCTGGCCCGCGTTGTACCGACCCACCTCGGGCAGCGCCTCATCCTCTCCGCGCAGCACCGCGCCGGGCTGCGTCAGCCAGGCGGCGTCCGACTTCTCCGGCAGGTTGAAGCGGACGTAGCGGACGAACATCACCAGCCATGCGAACATCAGCACGCAGCCGATGACCGGATGCAGCCAGCGTGTCATCTGCCCGCCGCCGAACAGCGCCGTCAGTCCGAACATGCTCGGATGGAACAGCGCCGCCCCGCTGACGGAGAGCAGGACGAAGCAGGTCGCCAGCGTCCAGTGGTTGATGCGCGTGAACACCGAGTAGCGGCCCACCTTCACGCGCGGTTCGCCGGCGGGTTCGATGCGCAGTTCGGCTTCCGACCCGCTCATGCCGCCCTGTCCCCCTTCTCCGCGATGCGCTCGGCTTCCTGCTCGTCATGCCGGGTGACGCGGTTCGGACCGGTCACCATGTGGTGGACGAAGCCGAACACCGCACTCAGGCCGATCACGGCGAAGCCCGCGTACTTCGCCATGCCCTTCCAGACCTCGACCAGCGGGCTGATCCGCGGGTTGTCGGGCAGGCCGGCATACAGCGACGGCTGGTCCGCATGGTGCAGCACGTACATGACATGCGTGCCGCCCACGCCCGGTGGGTTGTAGAGCCCCGCCTTGTCGAACCCGCGCGACTTCAGGTCGGTGATGCGGGTCGCGGCATGCGCCTCCATCTCCCGCCGCGTGCCGAAGACGATCGCCTTGGTCGGGCACGCCTTGGCGCAGGCCGGCCCCTGCCCGACCGCGACGCGGTCGGAGCAGAGCGAGCATTTGTAGGCGCGCTGCGTCACCTGGGAGATGCGCGGGATGTTGAACGGGCATCCCTTGATGCAGTAGCCGCAGCCGATGCACTTATCGTGGTCGAAATCCACGATGCCGTTGGAGTACTGCACGATGGCGCCGGGGGCCGGGCATGCCTTGAGGCAGCCCGGATCGGCACAGTGCATGCAGCCATCCTTGCGGATGAGCCATTCCAGATTGTCGGTCTGGGGGTTCACCCACTCCGTGAAGCGCATCAGCGTCCACGTGTTCGGCGTCAGGTCGTGCGGGTTGTCATAGACCCCGACATTGACCCCGACCTCCTCGGTCAGGTTGTTCCACTCGAGGCAGGCAACCTGACACGCCTTGCAGCCGATGCATTTCGAGACGTCGATCAGCTTGGTGACCGGTTCGAGCTGCCGCTGCGGCGGCGCGATGCTCGAAGCCGACCGGCGGACAAGATCCTGTTCCCCGAAGCCAGGCGCCACCGGCGCGACCGGAGGATTGACGGAAATGGTCATGTTCCTTCCTCCCCTCAGCTCACCGGTGGGTTGATGGCTTCGATATCGACCAGGAACGCCTTGTACTCCGGCGTCTCGATATTGGCGTCACCGACGAAGGGCGTCAGCGAGTTCGGGCCGAACCCCTTCCGCGTCAGGCCGGTGAAGCCCCAGTGCAGCGGGATGCCGACGACATGGACGGTCTTGCCGTCGCAGGTCAGCGGCCTGATCCGCTTGGTCACCACCGCCCTGGCCTGGACCGAGCCGCGCTTCGAGAAGATGCGCACCCAGCCACCCTTGGCGATGTTCTTCTCCCTCGCGAGTTCCTCCGAGATCTCCACGAAGAATTCAGGCTGCGCCACGGCGTTCGGCCGGGCGTGCTTGGTCCAGAAGTGGAAGTGCTCGGTCAGGCGGTAGGAGGTCGCCGCGTACGGGAACTCATCCGCGTCGCCGAACTGCTCCATGTCGTTGCGGAACACCCGTGCGACCGGATTGCCCCGGATCTTCGGCGCGATGACGTTCGCGATCGGGGCCTCGAACGGCTCGTAATGCACCGGGAAGGGCCCGTCGCGCATCATGCCCCTGGCGAAGAGGCGCGAGACCCCCTCCGGGTTCATGATGAACGGGCCGACATCCTGCGGCTTCGCCGTGGGCGCGATGTCCGGCACGTCGTAGCCGGCCCACTTCGTCCCGTCCCACTCGATCAGCTTGCGGGAGGGATCCCATGGCTTGCCGTCCAGATCCGCGGAGGCCCGGTTGTACAGGATCCGCCGATTGGCGGGCCACGAGAAGGCCCAGTTGGAATGCGCGCCCGTATCGTCCGGATCGCGGTTGTCGCGCCGGGCCATCATGTTGCCCTGCTCGGTGAAGCAGCCCGAGTAGATCCAGCAACCGCAGGCCGTGGTGCCGTCATCGCGCAGCACACCGAAGCCCGCCACCTGCTTGCCCTGTTCCAGCAGAACCTTGGTCGGATCGGCCGGATCGCGCACGGTCTCGACGACATAGCCGTTGAGCTCGCGGGCGATTTCGTCCGCCTTGGGATCCTGCGCGTCCCGATAGGGCCAGTGCACGTTCAGGAGCGGGTCGGCGAAGGCGCCGCCCTCCTTCCGGTACAGCTCCTTCAGACGCAGATGGAGCTGCGCCATGATCCAGGTGTCGTGCTTGGCCTCACCGGGCGGCGTGGCGCCGGGCCAGTGCCATTGCAGCCAGCGTCCCGAGTTCACCAGCGCGCCTTCGTCCTCGGCGAAGCAGGTGGACGGAAGCTGGAACACCTCGGTCTGGATGCTCGCGGTCTCCACGTCGTTGTGGATGCCGTGATTCTCCCAGAAGCGGGCCGTCTCGGTCTCGAGAGGGTCCATCACCACCAGGTATTTCAGCTTGGACAGCGCCGATGTGATCTTCCGCCGGTTGGGGAAGGACAGCAGCGGATTGAAGCCCTGGCAGAAATACCCCGTCATCCGCCCGGCGTGCATCAGTTCGAAGGCGCGCAGCACGTCATAGGCGGGGACGTCGAGCTTCGGCAGCCAGTCGAACGCGAAGTCGTTCTCCCGCGTCGCCGCGGACCCCCACATGGACTTCATGAAGGAGACGAAGAACTTCCCGTAGTTCTGCCAGTAGCTCATCTGGTTCGGCTGCAGCGGCTTGAAGCCGCGGCTGCTCATGTAGACCTCGCGCGTGACCTCGCGTTCGGTCGGCAGGGTCAGGTAGCCCGGCAGCAGGTTCGACATCAGGCCGATGTCGGTCAGGCCCTGGATGTTGGAATGCCCGCGCAACGCGTTCATCCCGCCGCCACGCACGCCGATGTTGCCTAGGATGAGCTGCAGCATCGCCATCGTGCGGATGTTCTGCGAGCCCTTCGAGTGCTGCGTCCAGCCGAGCGCATACATCGAGGTCATCGTCTTCGTGCGTGACGACGTCTCGGCGACCATCTCGGCCACGCGGAGGAACTTCGCCCGCGGCGTGCCGCAGATCCGTTCCACCATCTCCGGCGTGTACTGCGCGACATGCGCCTTCAGCAGGTTCCAGACGCAGCGCGGGTTCTGCAGCGTCGGGTCCGTCAGCGCATAGCCGTCCGCACCGATCTGGTACTCCCAGTCGGAGCGGTTGTAGTCGCGCCGCTGCTCGTCATAGCCGACGAACAGCCCGTCATTGTACGCGAAGCCGTCCTTCACGAGGTAAGTCGCGTTGGTGAAGGCCTTCACGTAGTCCCACTGGACCTTGTCGTTCTCCATGCAGTGCCGGATCACGCCGAGGAGGAAGGCGATGTCCGTGCCCTGCCGGATGGGCGCGTAGAAATCGGCGACCGAGGCCGAGCGCGTGAAGCGCGGATCGACGACGATCAGCTTCGCGCCGCGGTTGGCCTTCGCCTCAGTGACCCACTTGAAGCCGCACGGATGCGCCTCGGCGGCATTGCCGCCCATGATGATGACAAGGTCGGTGTTCTTGATATCGGTCCAGGAGTTCGTCATCGCTCCACGGCCAAACGTCGGGCCCAAACTGGACACCGTCGGGCCGTGTCAGACACGCGCCTGGTTGTCGAACACCACCATGCCCGTGCTCCGCACCACCTTGTAGGTGAGGAACGCGGTTTCATTCGTCGTTGCGGAAGCGGCAAGGAAGCCGGTCGTCGTCCAGCGGTTCACCGTCACGCCGTCGTTGTTGCGTGCGATGAAGTTCCGGTCGCGATCGTCCTTCATGTGCCGCGCGATGCGGTCGAGGGCGTCGTTCCACGAGATCGGCTCGAAACGGTCGGAGCCGGGCCGGCGGACCTTCGGCTGCGTCAGCCGCGTCCCGGCCTTCACGAAATCGAGCAGCGCCGCGCCCTTGGGGCAGAGCGTGCCGCGATTCGTCGGGTGGTCGACGTCACCCTCGATATGGAGCAGCTCGGCGGTTTCACCCTTGCCGATGTCGCCGCGGGCATAGGTGATGATACCGCAGGCTACGGAGCAGTAAGGACATGTGTTGCGGGTTTCTGTGGTCCCGACCAGCCTGAAGGCCCTGACGGTGGCGGCGTGTGCCGCTTCGATCCCGCCAAAGCCCAAGGCCCCCAGGGCCGTCCCGGCTGCACTTGCCCCCGCTGCGCGCAACAACGTGCGCCGCGAGAGTTCGACATTCATTAGATGACCTCCCCCTCCATTCAGAACGCTAGCCAAACCAACTTCCGCTGGTTCATTGCGGTTCTGCCGTACCGCGACTTTACGCTACTGACGGTTCTGCCGTACCGCCACAAAAATTAACTGTAGACAATCCCGTTCGGGCCCACAAGTTTCTGGAAAAGGACGTTTTCCTTTGCCGACCACCCGGACCTCCTCGGCTGCAACGCTGTCGCCGGCGCCGCGTTGTGTGGCATCATGGAGGTCACGAAATGATTACGCTGCGCACGTGGATGCCTGCGGCGTCGCTGCTCCTGCTTCTGGGTGCACCGGCTTTCGCGCAGCAGCAGGAGCGCAATGACAACCCCCGACACAGGCCCTGCCCGCCCGCGCAGACCGAGCCCGCCGCGACACCGCCGGCGCAAGGCAGCGATTCCGGGACGGCTCCGGGCGGGATGGGTTCGACTGGATGGTCCGGCGGCACCGGCGGATCGCATGTCGGTACCGCCCCCGCCGACGCTACGCCCGGCTCACCGAACCAGCAGCCGCAGACCGTTCAGGGGACCGATCCGACCCGGTCGGCCCAGGCCGGCCAGCCGGGCGCCTGCTGATCCCCAAGGCCGGAGGTTCCGTCCCCAGCGGGCGTGCGCGCAGGGGCGCGGTGGGTGAGTACACTCGATCTTGCCGGGCTTCTCTGCCCGCATGTCGTCCTGCGCCTGGCCGATCATCTGCGCACGCTCCCTCCCGGCGCGCGGCTCGCCGTCATCTCGACGGACCCGCTGAGCGCGATCGACGTTCCCTTCTATCTTGAGAAGGTCGGGCACCGGCTGATCTCGCGATCCCGGTCGGATGGAAGGATCACCTTCGTCGTCGAGCGTGGCCTCGACAAAGAGGCGTCCACCTCCACGAGCGCGGAAACCCCCGCGAGGTAAGGCAGCAAGGCGGAATTGCCGACCCCTCCGCTTGCAGAAGGAACCGGCAATCCGAACCGGAAACCTCGCCCGCTACGGGCGAGGTCTCGCTACTCTCGCCTCAGCCCGGCTGGCGCTGCGGGCCGGACTGGGTCAGCGGCAGCGGCACCCAGCGCTGGCCGCCCTGCCCTTCGATCAGCATCAGCACACTGCGACGCCCCTGCTTGCGGATGCGCTCGATGCGCTCGGTCACGTCCGCGGGGGTGCTCACCTGTTCCTGCTGCACCTCGACGATCAGGTCGCCGGCGCGAAGGCCGCGGTCGGCCGCGGTGGAACCCGGCGCGACCTCGGTGATCACCACGCCCTTCTTGTCCTCGCCGAGCTGGAAACGCTCACGCAGCTCATTGACCAGCGGCGAAATCTTCAATCCCAGCGCGGGTACGTCGGTAATGCGCGCCCCGCCCTGCTCCGGGCCCGGCGTGGCGGCGGCCTGCTGCTGGTCGTCGGGCAGTTCGCCGATGGTGGCGGTCAGCGTCACTTCCTTGCCGTCGCGCCAGACGACCACCGGCACCTCGCGGCCGATCGGCGTCTCCGCGACGACGCGCGGCAGGGTGCGCATCTCCTTCACGTCGGTCTCGTTGAAGCGCAGCACGATGTCGCCGTTGCGCATCTGCGCCTTGTCGGCCGGCCCGCCTTCGTTGACGCCGGCGATCATGGCGCCCCGCGCTTCCTTCAGCCCGACGCTCTCGGCAAGCTCCTCGGTCACCTGCTGGATGCGCACGCCCAGCCAGCCGCGCCGCGTGCGGCCGTACTCGCGGAGCTGCGCGACCACGGTCTGGGCGAGGTTGGCCGGGATCGAGAAGCCGATGCCGATCGACCCGCCCGACGGCGAGTAGATGGCCGTGTTGATGCCCACCACCTCGCCGGCCATGTTGAACAGCGGGCCGCCGGAGTTGCCGCGGTTGATGGCGGCGTCGGTCTGGATGAAGTCGTCGTACGGGCCTTGGTTGATGTTGCGCCCGCGCGCGGAGACGATGCCCGCGGTGACCGAGCCGCCGAGGCCGAAGGGGTTGCCGATGGCCAGCACCCAGTCGCCCACGCGGAGGCCTTCGCTGCTGCCCCACTTCACCGCCGGCAGCGGCTTCGACGATTCGACCTTCAGCACCGCGAGATCGGTGCGCTGGTCGCGCCCGACCACCGTGGCCTTGAGCGTGGTGTTGTCCTGCAGCACGACGCTGATCTCGTCGGCCTCGCCGATGACGTGGTTGTTGGTCACCACGATCCCGGACGGGTCGATGATGAAGCCGGAGCCGAGCGATTGCTGGCGGCGCGGCGGCTGCCCCTGACGCGGCCCGGGCCCCGGTCCCGGTCCGGGGCGATTGCGTTCGAGGAAGTCGCGGAAGAACTCCTCGAACGGCGAGCCCGGCGGGAACTGCGGCGCTTCCGGCCCGCCGCGGTCAGGCCCGCGCGCGGTGGCGGTCTGGGAGGTCTGGATGTTCACCACCGACGGCAGCAACTGGGCCGCAAGGTCGGCGAAGCTCTCCGGCGCGGTGCGCGCGGCGGCCGGTGGAACGAGCGGCGCTGCGAGCATGGCGGCTGAGAGAAAGGCGGCAGCGAGACGCATGTGAGGTCAACCCTGGTTCGGTGGCGATGATGGGCACCGCGCGCCCACGCTTACAAGGATGCGCCGCGCTTCGGCAGCCGGTTCACGTGGTTGCGATAGGGCGTGGTTCACACGCCCATGAGCAGCCAGGCCACGCCCGTGCCGAGCGCGGCCGCGACAAGCCCCCCGGCGCGCAGCCGGCCGGGATCGGCCCCCGCGATGCCGGCGGCGGCACGGGCCATCACCGAGGGGAACGCCGCATAGGCGATCCCCTCCAGCGCGAGGACCACGGCCGCGCCGGCCAGCACATGCAGCCAGCTCATGCCGGCGCCCGTTCTACCCGGACGCCGGCATGGGTGCCGTGGCGAGGCCTCACCGCGCCGCGGCGGGCGCCGGCGGTTCGGCCCCGGACGGAGTCGGCCCGTTGCGCAGGTAGCGGAGGAAGTCGCTGTCCGGCGTCAGCACCAGCCGGGACTCGCCCTCCCCGAACGCCTCGCGATAGGCCTGCATCGAGCGCCAGAAGGAGAAGAAGCCCGGATCCCTCTGGAAAGCATCGGCGAAGATGCGGATCGCTTCCTTTTCGCCTTCGCCGCGCAGGATGTCGGACTGGGCCTGCGCCTCGGCGAGCAGCACGGTCCGCTCGCGGTCCGCACCCGCACGCACGCGCTGGGCGACCTCCGCACCCTCCGCGCGGGCCTCGCGGGCGACACGCTCACGCTCGGACTGCATCCGGCTGAGGATCGCCTGCGTGTTCTCCTCCGGCAGGTCGGCGCGGCGGATGCGCACATCCAGCACCTGGATGCCGAAGGGCTGCGCCTCCGTGTTCACCTGTCGGCGGATCTCACCCATGATCCGGCCGCGATCGTTCGACAGCACCGACAGCAGCGGCTCGTTGCCGAGCACGCGGCGCAGCGAGGAGGAGACGATCGAATTAAGCCGCGCCCGGATGCCGCCTTCGCCGAAACCGACGGTCTGGAAGAACTGCAGCGGGTTGGTGATGTGGAACCGGGTGAAGGTGTCCACGATCAGCCGCCGCTGGTCGCCCAGGATCACCTCCTCGGGCGGGCCTTCGTAGTCGAGCAGGCGGCGGTCGAAGCTGATCACCGTCTGGATGAAGGGCACCTTGGCGTGCAGACCCGGCGTGTTGATCACGCGGATGGGCTGGCCGAACTGGGTGATCAGCACCTGTTCGGTCTGGTGCACGGTGAACAGCGTCGAGGTCAGCACGAAGAAGCCGACGACGAGCGTCGCGATCGCGGCGAGCAGGGTGCGGCTCATCGGTTCAGCCCCTTCACGACAGGCTGACCTTGCTGTTGCTGCGCCGCAGCACCGCCGGAGACCGCGCCCGTGCTCAGCGGCAGGAACGGCACCAGACCCTGCAGCCGGTCATCGACCACGATCTTCGGGTTCTTGCGCAGGATCTCCTCCATCGTCTCGAGGTACATGCGCCGCAGGGTGATGTCCTTCGCCGCCTCGTAGGAGGCGAGCACCGACAGGAAGCGCTGCGCCTCACCGGTGGCGCGGGCCACCTGGCTCTCGCGGAAGCCCTGCGCCTCCTGCACCATGCGCTCGGCCTCGCCGCGCGCGCGGGGGATGATGTCGTTGCGGTAGCTTTCGGCCTCGTTGCGCAGGCGTTCGCGGTCGGCGTTGGCGCGCTGCACGTCGCGGAAGGCCTCGATCACCGCATTCGGCGGATCGACCTTCTGGAGCTGCACCTGCGTGATCTCCACGCCGGCACGGTAGCTGTCCATGATCGCCTGGCTCTGCTGGAGCACCTGCGCCTCGATCTGCGCACGCGCCTCGGTCAGGGCGGGCTGGATGGGGGTCCGGCCGATCACCTCGCGCATCGTGCTCTCGGCGGCGGACTTCACCGTGACTTCCGGATTGCGCGTGTTGAACAGGAACTCGCCCGCATCACGAATCCGCCAGAACACGGCGAAGTCGATGTCGATGATGTTCTCGTCGCCGGTCAGCATGTGGCTTTCCTCGGCCACGTCGCGCCCCGCGGTCGGCCGCGCCGCCGGACCCTCGGCGGGCGAGCGGAAGCCGACATCGACGCGGTTGATGCGCGTCACGCGCGGGGTGGTCGCGCTCTCGATCGGCCAGGGCAGATGGTAGTTCAGCCCCGGCGGGGTCGTGCGGTCGAAGGCGCCGAAGCGCAGCACGACGCCCTGCTCGTCCGGCTGAACGCGGTAGAATCCGCTCGCCGCCCAGACGGCGACGAGGATCAGCCCGATCAGCGCGAGGCCCTTGCCGCCGCCGCTGGTGCCGCGCGGCAGCCAGCGCTTCACCGCGTCCTGGGCCTGGCGCAGCATCGCATCGAGGTCGGGGGTGGGCGGCATGCCACCGCCCGGAGGCGACCCCCAGGGTCCGCCGGGGCGATTGCTGCCGCCGCCCGAGCCCCAGGGATTGGGGCCGCCATTGTTCCAAGCCATTTGGTTCGATTCCGTCCTTCGATCGTGTCCCGGGCTGGCGCGCCGTTGGCAGGGCGCGGTTGCAGGGTCCATATCCCGCCGGCGCCGCGGCGGCTTCAGGTGGCCCCCACGGCCCAGAGCGCAGCGCATATCGGATATGTGTAAGGGGTTTGCAAGCCAATGAGCGTGACGAACGAGGCGGTCCTGGCCGCGCTGCGGCGGGTCCGCGATCCCGCCACCGGTAACGATGTCGTCGCCGCGGGACTGCTGGACGGGCTGACGGTGCGCGACGGGCTGGTTCAGTTCGGCCTGCGCACCGCCCGCGAGCACGCCGCCGCCATGGAACCCGTCCGCCGCGCCGCGCAGGAGGCCGTCGCCGCGCTGCCCGGCGTGGTGAACGCGACCGCCGTGCTGACCGCCCATCGCAGCGCCGCCAGCGGACCCGCGCCGCAGGCCAGGCCGCAGCATGGCCGCGGTGGCGGCGAGCCGCTGCTGCCGGGCGTGCGTGCGATCGTGGCGGTGTCCTCCGGCAAGGGCGGGGTCGGCAAGTCCACCACCGCCGTCAATATCGCCGTCGCGCTCGCGCAGTCCGGCCTCGCCGTCGGGCTGCTGGACGCCGACATCTACGGCCCTTCCCTGCCGCGCATGCTGGGTGTGACGACCCGCCCCACCGCCGACGGCAAGATCATGAACCCGATCGAGGCGTGGGGCCTGAAGGCCATGTCCATCGGCTTCCTGGTCGAGGAAGAGACACCCATGGTCTGGCGCGGTCCCATGGTCATGGGCGCGCTGGAGCAGCTCATGGGCCAGGTCGCCTGGGGCGCGCTCGACGTGATGATCGTGGACATGCCCCCGGGCACGGGAGACGCGCAGCTCACCATGGCGCAGCGGGTGCCTCTCGCGGGCGCGGTGGTCGTCTCCACCCCGCAGGACATCGCGCTGGTGGATGCCCGGCGCGGCGTGCGGATGTTCGAGCGCACGCAGGTGCCGGTGCTCGGCATCGTGGAGAACATGTCGTTCTTCTGCTGCCCCAACTGCGGCCACCGCGCCGAGCTGTTCGGCCATGGCGGCGCGCGGGCGGAGGCGGAGCGGCTGGGGGTGCCCTTCCTGGGCGAGGTGCCGCTGCTGCCGGACATCCGGCAGACGGCGGACGCCGGCACGCCGATCGTCGCCTCCGCGCCGGACAGCCCGGCCGCGCAGGCCTATCTGGCGATCGCGGACCAGCTTCAGGCGGCGCTCGCGGCCCGGATGGCGGGCGCGCAGGCGGGGCCGCGGATCGTGATCGAATAGCCAGCCCGGACAGGGCCGCCGACCGCAGGGTGGTCGGCGGCGCCGGGTGAGAGGTTCAGGCGGCCGCGGCCCTCGCCGTGCCCCTGTGCCAGTCCTCGAGGTAGCGCAGCACCGTGGCGAGATCGGTCACGTCCACGTAGCGGCGGCCGAGATCGCGCAGATTGTCGCGGTGCGGCTGCTCCTCGATGTCACCGACGCAATCCTCCGGCACCAGCGTGCGGTAGCGGTAGCTGAAGCTGTCGATCGCGCTCGCCCGGATGCAGCCGCTGGTGTTGCAGCCGGTGACGATCACCGTGTCGACCCGCTCCTTGGTGAAGTAGTCGCTGACGCCCGTGCTGAAGAAGATCGACGGCGCCTTCTTGCAGATGGTCAGGTCGTAGGACGGGTCGTAGATGCGCTCGTCGAAGGCCGAGCTCGGATGGTCGTGGAGGAAGGTCTCGCGCACCGCCGTGATCTTCCAGTACGGCATCTCGCGCTGGTTCATGTAGGCGGTGTTGCAGTTCGCGACCGGCACGCCGTAGCGCCGTGCGACCTTCAGCAGCTTCGCGGTGTTCTCGACCGCGCGCATCACCAGCGGCGCGCCGCCCAGCGGGTACTTCGGATCGGTGAAGGCCGTCTGGAAATCCACCACGACGATGCCGGGCTTCTGGCCCATGCCAACGGGGATCTCGCCGTAGCTGCGGTTGGTGTAGTCGTCCGTCATCGGTTCTGCTTCTCCGGCTCAAAGGGAACCGCTGCCGGGACATGCGCCCCCGCGGCCCGGCCGATGTCGCGCCGCCCGACGACGGTGGATGATCCCCGCCGGTCTAGACGAATCCTTTCTGTCTCACAACGCACTGACGCCCGCCTCTCGCCGCGTGCGGCGGCGGGGCGGTCCCGTCATGGGGTCATTCCCCGGACGCCGCCGCGCGGGTCGCGGCGAACGCCCGGGGCAATGACGGGATCACCGCCCGGCGTACCAGAGTGCGCGGTGCGGCTCGACATCCCACGGTGCCCGGTCGGCCTCCGCCTGCGCCTCGGCGCGGCTGATGCCGATATCGGCGAGCATGCGGTCATCCATCTCCCGCAACTGGCGGCGGGTGATGACTGCGCGGAACATCTCCCCCCAGCGGGGCCAGAACCGGAAGGCGGGCAGCCGCCGGGGAGCGGGGCAGGTAAGAACCACGGAACGGGTGGTCATGAGGAACCTCCTACTTCGTGGCAGCACGTAACCGGCTGCGTCGGGTGGAAGGTGTGGCCCCGGTCAAAATAAGTGAAACGCATTGTTCTGATCCTGGCGATCACCTAGATTGATCGTCATGGCCGCGCTCGCGAACCTGGATCCGGACCTGCTCCGCTCCTTCGTGCTGATCGCCGAGGGCCGCAGCTTCACCCGCGCGGCGACGGTGGTCGGCCGCACCCAGTCGGCCGTTTCCATGCAGATCCGCCGGCTGGAAGAGCTGCTGGGTCAATCGGTTCTGCACCGTTCCCCCCACGGCATCGAGCTGACGCCGCACGGCGTGTACCTGCTGGGCCGGGCGCGCGAACTGCTGCGGCTGAATGACGAGATCATCGCCACCTTCCATTCCCCGCAGGTGGCCGGGCGGGTGCGCCTTGGCAGCCCGGACGACTACGCGCTGCGCTGGCTGCCCCCCGTGCTCGCCCGCTTCGCCGAGACCCATCCGGCGGTGGAGGTGGAGGTGGTCTGCCTGCCCTCCATCGACCTCGCGAAGATGCTGCTGGAGGGTGAACTCGACCTCTCGCTGGTCTCGGAGGGCTACTACTCCTCCCGCCTCACCTCGCGGCTGCTGTGGCGCGGGCCGCTGATCTGGGTGACCTCGGAGCGGGCCAGCCCCCATCGCATCACACCCCTGCCGGTGGCGATGGCGCGCGATCACTGCGTCTGGCGCGATGCGGCGATCTCGGCGCTGGAGCGGGCGCAGATGCCCTACCGGCTGGCCTACGTGTCCGGCACGCAGATCGGCACCGTCGCACCGGTGCTGGCCGGGCTCGCGGTCACGATCTCCACCCTGACCTGGCTGCCGGATGGCTGCCGGCCGGTGCGGGCGGATGAGGGCCTGCCGCCCCTGCCCGATTTCGGCATCACGCTGGCGAAGGCGCCGGATGCGCGCCAGCCGATCACCGACGCGCTCGCCGAGCACATCGAGCGCAGCTTCGAGAACGAGCAGGTGCGCGAGGCGCTCGGCGCGGCCTGATAGCGGTCAGGCCGCCGCTGAATGGGCCCGGCGGTATCAGGGCGCCTCGGGAATGCCCAGACCCAGGCCGAAGACCTGATCGGCGGCGTGCGCCCCGTCCCAGACCAGCTTCACCCCGATCCAGCCGATCAGCGCGACGCCGGCGAAGGCGATCCAGCGGTACTTCTCCAGGATGCGCGCCAGCAGCCCGCCCAGCGCCCCCATCAGCACCACCGACACGGCCAGCCCGATCACGAGCAGCACGACGTTGTCCCGCGCCACGGCGGCGATCGCGAGCACGTTGTCGAGGCTCATGGACACGTCGGCGACGATGATCTGCCACAGCGCCTGCATCATCGTCTTTTCGCTGTTCGCCTGACCTTCCGCCGCTTCCGCGTGATCGGATCCGCGCAGTTCGCCGAGGAAGTTCCAGGCAATCCAGAGCAGCGCGAGGCCGCCGGCGATGTCGATCCACCACAGATCGAGCAGCACGGTCGCGAACAGGGAGAAGACGATCCGCAGCACCGCCGCGAAGCCGATGCCGTAGAGGATCGCGCGGTTGCGCTGGCCTTCCGGCAGGCCCGCCGCGGCGAGGCCGATCACCACCGCGTTGTCGCCCGACAGGACGGCGTTCAGCCAGACGATTTCCAGGAACTGGGGAATCGCTTGCAGCAGGGCGTCCATGAGTGCTCCCGGTCCGGCGCAACCACCGAACCGGCACGCCTTCAGGGCGGATGTGATCCGCCCTGCCTTGCCGCACGATTACGCAGACGTGAACGATCCGCCATCCGTCCCGATGGCGGATCGTTTTCCGGTCGCGGGAGTTCAGCCGTTGGCGCGGAGTACCGCCAGGACCTCGTTGCCGCCGTCCCACATCATCTTCAGCGCGATGTAGAGGATCAGCAGCAGGCCTATCCAGGCGATCCAGCGGTGCTTCTGCAGGATGCGCGCGATGAAGGTGGCGGCCACGCCCATCAGCACTACCGACACGGCGAGACCGATCACCAGCACCCACAGATGGTCACGCGCCGCGCCGGCGACGGCCAGCACGTTGTCGAGACTCATCGACACGTCGGCGATGACGATCTGCCACATCGCCTGCGCCATGGTCTTGCGCGGGGCGCCCTCGCCGTGCTCGTTCAGTTCGACCTCGTGCCCGCCTTCGCGCAGCTCGCGGAACATCTTCCAGCAGACCCAGAGCAGCAGCACGCCGCCGGCGAAGAGCAGGCCGATGATGGCAAGGAGCTGGGTGGTGATGAGCGCGAAGCCGATTCGCATCACCGTGGCCGCGCCGATGCCGAAAAGGATCGCCTTGCGCCGCTGGTCCGCGGGCAGGCCCGCGGCGGCGAGACCGACGACCACTGCGTTGTCGCCTGCCAGCACCAGGTCGATCAGCAGCACCTGCCAGAGCGCGTTCAGCTCCGACATCAGCGTCTCAGACAGCATTCCCTTGTTTTCCCGGCTCTGTTGGGGGCGGATTGACGGCGACGTCGGGGATTGTCAACCGCGCCGCGCCCGCCTAGCAACCGGCCGCCCCACCTGCCGAGACCGCCATGGTTCCCCGCTATACCCGTCCGGAAATGGCCCGTATCTGGGCCCCCACGAACCGCTACCGCATCTGGTTCGAGATCGAGGCGCTCGCCGCCGAGCGGATGGCCGAGCTTGGCACTATCCCCGCCGAGGCCGCCCGCGTGATCCGCGAGAAGGGCGCGCCCCGGGTCGCCGCCATGACCGACGCGGACGTGGAGCGGATCGACGCGATCGAGCGCGAGGTCCGCCACGACGTCATCGCCTTCCTGACCTGGCTGGCCGAGGAGATCGGCCCGGAGGCGCGGTTCGTCCATCAGGGCATGACTTCCTCGGACGTGCTCGACACCTGCCTTGCAGTGCAGCTCACGGAAGCGACCGACCTTCTGCTCGCGGACATGGATGCGGTGCTGGCGGCGCTGAAGAAGCGCGCCTTCGAGCACAAGCGCACGCTGACCATCGGCCGCAGCCACGGCATCCATGCCGAGCCGACCAGCTTCGGGCTGAAGCTCGCGGGCCACTATGCCGAGTTCGGCCGCGGCCGCGCCCGGCTCGCCGCCGCCCGGGCGGAGGTCGCGACCTGCGCGATCTCCGGTGCGGTCGGCACCTTCGCCCATGTCGATCCGTCGGTGGAGACCTTCGTCGCCGGGAAGCTGGACCTGTCGGTGGAGCCGGTCTCCACCCAGGTCATCCCCCGCGACCGTCACGCGGCCTATTTCTGCACGCTGGCGGTGATCGGGGCTGCGATCGAGCGGCTGGCGACCGAGGTGCGGCACCTGCAGCGCAGCGAGGTGCGGGAGGCGGAGGAATTCTTCCACCCCGGCCAGAAGGGCAGCTCCGCGATGCCCCACAAGCGCAACCCGGTGCTGAGCGAGAATCTCACCGGCCTCGCCCGCCTGCTGCGCGGGTACGCGATTCCGGCGCTGGAGAACGTGGCGCTGTGGCATGAGCGCGACATCAGCCATTCCTCCGTCGAGCGGGTGATCGGGCCGGACGCGACCATCACGCTCGACTTCGCGCTGGCGCGGCTGGCGGGGATGATCGACCGGCTGACCATCTACCCCGAGCGGATGGGCGCGAACGTGGAGAGCCTGGGCGGGGTGGTGCATTCGGGCGAGGTGCTGCTGGCGCTGACGCAGGTCGGCATTTCGCGCGAGGACGCCTACCGGCTGGTGCAGAAGAACGCGATGGCGACCTGGGGCGGGCTCGGCCAGCCCGATGCGCGCAGCTTCCGCGACAACCTGCTGGCGGACCCGGAGATCGCCGGACGGCTGGATGCGGCGACGCTGGACCGCGCGCTCGACCCGTCCTTCCACCTCGATCATGTCGATATGGTGTTCGACAGGGTCTTCGGCGCCACGATCTGACGGCAAAGGCGCCGCGAAGGCGCCACCCGGCCCTCCCACGCTCCCGGGCACAGGTTGCTCGGGAGGTGGCCTGCCATGCGACACATTCGACGAATCGGCCTGCTCGCGCTGCCGGCCCTGCTCGCCGGTTGCGCCGTCTACGCGCCCCCGCCCCCACCGCCGCCGCGCGCGGCCTATTACTATGCGCCGCCGCCGGCCTATGCGGCGCCGTCCTACTACGGGCCGCGGCCCGCTCCGCACCGGCCGCATCGCGGCTGGGGATGGCGGGGGTGAAAGCGATGACCGGACGCTTCTTCCATCTCGCCGCGCTGGCCTTCGCCACGATGCTGGGCGCTGCGCCCATGGCGGATGCCGCCGCACCCGGATCGTCTCCCGCCGTCACCCTGATCGGCTGGAACGACTCGCCGCGCTGGCACGGACACCGTGGCTGGCACCGGCCGCCGCCGCGCGGGCACTGGAACGGCGGATGGCACCGCCCTGCCCCGCCACGCTACTGGGGCGGCCATGGCTGGCATCACGCGCCGCGCCAACACTGGCAGAGGCCTCACCATCGCGGCTGGGGTGGCGGCGGCCACTATCAGCATCGGCACTGGCGGCGCTGAGGCGTAGCGCGGGATCGGCGGGGCCGAATCAGCATCGGCCTCGCCGCCATCGCGGCCAGCCTTTCGGCTGACCCGACAGGTCCTGCGAGCGGCGCCGCCCCTCACCCCGGCCCTCTCCCGCAGGCGGGAGAGGGAGTGCCGCCCAAGCTGCGCGGAGTGTCGTCATCGATCATGTGCGCGAAGCGGCCGTTGCGCATGACTTTGCGGCCGATAGTCTCGGCATCTCGCTCCTCGTGAGGCAGGCGAAGGTGGTACTGCTGGCGACGGACGCACGGCGGCGCGGCGGAAGGCGGGCTTCCGGTCCCGCGCATGCCGGGCTAGCCCGGGCGGCGCATGTGCACCGTCATCACCCTGCACCGCCCCGGCCATGCGTGGCCGCTGCTCCTGGCCGCCAATCGCGACGAGCGCGTCGACCGCGCATGGGACCCGCCGGCGGCCTGGTGGCCGGACCGGCCAAGGCTGGTCGGCGGCCGGGATCGCGATGCCGGCGGCACGTGGATGGCGGCCGGGCCGTCGGGCGTGGTGGCCTGCGTGCTGAACCGGCCGGCGAGCCTCGGCCCCGCTCCGGGCAAGCGGTCGCGGGGCGAGTTGCCGCTGCTGGCCGCGGCCGCGGCCGATGCGACAGAGGCGGCGGCACGGATCGCGGCGTTGAACGCGGCTGACTGGCGCAGCTTCAACCTGCTGGTCGCCGACCGTGACGGCGTGGTGTTCGTCCGGGCCGAGGGCGCGGACCGGCCGGTGGTGATGCCGCTGTCGCCCGGGCTGCACATGGTCACCGCCCTCGATCCGGACGATCCCGACAGCCCGCGCACGGCACGCCACCTGCCGCGTTTCAGGGCCGCACCGGTCCCGGACCCGGATACGGGCGATTGGGAGTCCTGGCGCGGCCTGCTCGCCGACCGCAGCGGTGGACAGGGAGAGGCGATCAACGTGCCCTGGCATGGCGGCTTCGGCACGGTGTGCTCCAGCCTGTTCGCGCTGGGCGCGAATGGCGAACGCCGCTGGCTGTTCTGCCCCGCTCCGCCTGACCGCGCCGCGTTCTCGGCCGTCACGCTGCCCTGATGCGGAGATAGGAGCGGCGCCCGGACACAGACCAGTCCCGCGCCGCCGGGCAATGGCCAGCACGGGTGGGCATGCTATACGCGCCCCGGGCACGCCGGCCCGTCCCCCGGTCCGGCGCAGTGGAGATTCCGCAGACGATGGCACGACGCCGGCAACTCTACGAAGGCAAGGCGAAGATCCTGTTCGAGGGACCGGAGCCCGGCACGCTCGTCCAGTACTTCAAGGACGACGCGACCGCCTTCAACGCCAAGAAGAAGGGCACCATCACCGGCAAGGGCGTGCTCAACAACCGCATCAGCGAATACCTGATGACGCGGCTGGCCGAGATCGGGGTCCCCAACCACTTCGTCCGCCGGCTCAACATGCGCGAGCAGCTCATCCGCGAGGTGGAGATCATCCCGCTGGAGATCGTGGTGCGGAACGTGGCCGCCGGCAGCCTGTCCACACGGTTGGGAATTCCTGAAGGAACAAGGCTTCCGCGCTCGATCATCGAGTATTACTACAAGAACGATCAGCTCGGCGATCCGATGGTCAGCGAGGAGCACATCACCGCCTTCGGCTGGGCGGCGACGCCGGATCTCGACGACATCGTCAACCTCACGCTGCGGGTGAACGACTTCCTCACCGGCCTGTTCCTCGGCGTCGGCATCACCTTGGTGGACTTCAAGCTGGAGTTCGGCCGGCTGTGGGACAACGAGGAGATGCGCATCGTCCTCGCCGACGAGATCTCGCCGGACAATTGCCGGCTGTGGGATGCCAAGACCGGCGAGAAGATGGATAAGGACCGCTTCCGCCGCGACCTCGGCAAGGTCGAGGAAGCCTATCAGGAAGTGGCACGCCGGCTCGGCATCCTGCCCGAGGCTGGCGCGCGCGACCTCAAGGGGCCGGAGACCGTGCAGTGAAGGCGATCGTCACCGTCACGCTGAAGCCGGGCGTGCTCGACCCGCAGGGCAAGGCGATCGGCAACGCGCTCAAGGGACTCGGGTTCGAGGGCGTGGGCGAGGTCCGTGCCGGCAAGGTGATCGAGCTGGAACTGGCCGAGACCGACCCGGCCAAGGCCCGCGACGCCGCCGAGGCGATGGCGCGCCGGCTGCTCGCCAACACAGTGATCGAGAAATTCTCGGTCGAGGTGGCGTGATCCCGGCGGCCGGAACGCCTGACCGCCGGTCCAAGCCCCTGTCCGCTCTCATCTGCCGGGCGCGCCCATCCGCGCCTTTCGCACGCGCCACAGGGCGCGGGCCGCACACGCGGCCTCGGCACAAGGCGGCGGTTCACGCCGCTTTCTCATCCCCATGATCAAGGCCTCCGTCTTCCTCATGGCGGCGATCACGGTGGGGATCGCCTTTCTGCTCGGCCGGCTGGAACAGCGCCGCCCGCAGACCGCGCGGCTGGGGCTGATGGCGCGCGGCAAGCGCGGGTTGAACCGCTGGGTGAACGCGGCCGCACTGGCCGTGCTGATCACGCTGCTGATCATGGGCGGACTGCACTGGTGGCGGGTGCTCACCACCGGCTGAATTTCCCTTGGCCGCGAGGCAGCGCCTCGGCCATGCTCGCCCCCCAACGACAAGGCTTCAAGGGGGACTTCAATGCAGCGTCGCCAGTTGCTGGCGGCCGGCGGGGCCATGCTCGCCGCGCCTGCCCTCGCCCAGCCCGCCAACGCGCGGGTGCTCAAGCACGTGCCGCAGGCCAACCTGTCCACGCTCGATCCGTTCTGGACGACGGCCTACATCGCCCGCAACCACGCCTACATGGTTTACGAGCAGCTCTACGGGCTCGATGCGGAGTACAAGCCGCATCCCCAGGGGGTCGAGGGCCACACCATCGAGAATGACGGGCTGCGCTGGGTCTTCACCCTGCGGCCCGACCAGAAATTCCACGACGGCGAGCCGGTGCGCGCCATCGACGTGGTCGCCAGCATCAACCGCTGGGCACGGCGCGATGCGTTCGGCCAGCGGCTGCTCAGTCAGTCGGACGAGATCGCCGCCCTCGACGACCGGCGCTTCCACATCCGGCTGAAGAAGCCCTTCCCGCTGATGCTGGACGCCTTCGCCAAGGTCACCACGCCCTGCCTGTTCATCATGCCGGAGCGCGTGGCCAAGACCGATCCGTTCCAGCAGATCACCGATGCGACGGGATCGGGGCCGTTCCGCTTCGTTCACAACGAATGGGTCCCGGGCGTGAAGGCCGTGTGGGCGCGCAACGACGCCTGGGTGCCGCGCCCGAACGCGGGCCCCGCCGTCTGGACCTCCGGCACCAAGACCGCGCATTTCGAGCGGGTCGAGTGGCACATCATCCCCGACGCGGCCACCGCGGCGGCGGCGATGCAGTCCGGCGAGATGGACTGGTGGGAACAGCCGACCGCCGATCTGTTCCCGGTGCTCGCGCGCAACCGCAACATCGTGGTCGAGGTCGCGGACCCGGCAGGCCTTATCTGCACCTTCCGGCCCAACCACCTCACCGAGCCGTTCAACAACCCGGCCGTGCGCCGGGCTGTGGTCACCGCCATCAACCAGATGGACATCATGACCTCGGTGATCGGGGATGACCCGAAGCTGAAGAAGGACAAGGTGGGCTTCTTCGCTCCCGCCTCGCCGCTCGCTGCCGATGTCGGGCTCGATCTCTACAAGGACAGCATCGAGCAGGCGCGGCGCGAACTGCAGGCCGCCGGCGCGATGGGCGCGAAGCTGGTGCTGATGAACGCGACCGATCTCGCCTCCATCAACGCCGCCGGCCTCGTGGGCGCGGACCTGTTCCGCCGCATGGGGTTCGACGTGGACTACGTCGCCACCGACTGGGGCAGCGTGGTGCAACGGCGCGCCAGCAAGAATCCGCTCGATCAGGGGGGCTGGTCCGGGTTCTTCACCTTCTGGTCCGGCATCGACCACTGGACGCCCGCCGGCCACAACGCGCTGCGCGGCAACGGCGCGCAGGCCTGGTTCGGCTGGCCCGAC
>JBBCJT010000085.1:0-18225 GCA_037190665.1 Rhodovastum atsumiense
ACGACGCTCATGCGCGCTCGCTTAGCACGCGCCGGGGAAACCGGTAGACTGCACGCAAAGGTTGCGGATCCCGATGTCTTCCACCACGCAGGCGATAGGACTGGCGGAGGCTCCTCCGTCGCGCGTGGCGGCCGCGCTGGCGGCGCAGCGGGATCGGCTGTTCCTCTGGCTGCCGGTCTGCATGGGCGTCGGCGTGCTGCTGTACTTCAGCCTGACGAAGGAACCGCCGGGCTGGTGGGGTGCGGCCGTCGCCCTGCCCGCCGTCGCAGCAGCCATGGCGCTGCGGCCCGGGCCGGCACGCTGGGTGGTGTTCGGCATTGCCGCGGCGGGGCTCGGCTTCGCCGCGTGCGAGTGGCGCACGGCACGGGCCCCGCCGCTGGCGCCGCTGCCGATGCGGGCCGTGGTGGTCGAGGGGCAGGTCGTCGGTGTCGATCTGCTGGCGGAAGGGCGGCGGATCGCGATCGAGGCGGCCCGGCTGGACGGCGCGCCGCCGCTGATTCGGACGCTGCGGGTGCGGCTGCGCGCCAGGGACGCGACACCGCTCGCGGTGGGCAACCGCGTTTCGGTTCGCGCACGGCTGCTTGCTCCGCCCTGGCCGGCCTATCCGGGTGCCGCGGATTTCCAGCGCAAGGCTTTCTTCGACGGCGTTGCCGGCAGCGGCTTCGCGCTCGGGTCCGCGCGGGTCGTGGGGCAGGACAAGGTGGACCGGTTCGGCCTGATGATGCGGGCGCTGCGCGACCATGTCGTCACGCGCATCCTCGCCGCCCTGCCCGGTCCCGAAGGCGGCATCGCGGCGGCGCTGCTCACCGGCGTCGTCACGGCGATCCCCGAAGCGGATCTCGTGGCATTCCGCGATTCCGGACTTGCGCATCTGCTCTCGGTCTCCGGCCTGCACATGGCCATCGTGGTCGGGCTGGTGATGGCGAGCGTGCGGCTGGGGCTCGCGCTCGCAGAGACGCCGGCGCTGCGCCTGCCGTCCAAACAGATCGCCGCGCTGGCCGCGCTCGTCGGCGGCGGGCTGTATCTGCTGCTGACCGGCGCGCAGGTGCCGACGCTGCGGTCCTACCTCATGGCGGCGGTGGTGATGGTGGGCGTGATGTCGGGGCGGCCGGCGATCACGCTGCGCTCGCTGGCCCTCGCCGCGCTGGTCGTGCTCGCCACCACGCCCGAACAGCTCATCGGCCCCAGCTTCCAGATGAGCTTCGCCGCCGTGCTGGCGCTGATCGCCGGCTGGGAGGCGATGCGGCTGCGGCTGCTCGCGCTGCGCACGCGGAGCGGCATGGCCGGCAGGATCGGCCTGTATGTCGCGGGTATGGTGCTGACCTCGGTGCTCGCCGGCCTCGCGACCGCCCCCTTCGCCGCCTACCATTTCGAGCGTGCGCAGCTCTGGTCCGTGGCCGCGAACATGGCGGCGCTGCCGCTGACCTCCGTGCTGGTGATGCCGGCCGGGGTGATCGCGCTGCTGCTGATGCCGTTCGGCCTCGAGCCGCTGGCGCTCCTGCCGATGGGATGGGGCATCACGGCGACGCTGTGGATCGCCCATGGCGTCGCGGGATGGCCCTACGCGGCGGTGAACGTGCCGGTGATGCCGAACTGGGGCATCGGCTGCGTGACGGGCGGCATGCTGCTGCTCGCGCTGTGGCGCGGCAAGCTGCGGCAGGCGGGCATTCCGCTGTTGCTCGCCGGCATGGCCGCGCCCTGGACCGCCGCGCCGCCCACGGCGGTGGTCACGCAGGATGCGCGGATGATCGTGCTGGCCAGCGCGGAGGGATCGCTCATGCACCGGCAGACCGGCGCATCCCGCTTCGCGCAGGGCCAGCTCGAACGGCTGTTCCGCAGCGACGGCTTCGCACCGCTCCCCTGCACCACCCCGGCCTGCCGGCCGGAAGGCAGCTCTACACTGCTGGTGCGCGAGCCGAGCCGGCGCATGGCATGCGGCGAGGCCGCGCTGGTCGTCTCGCCGGAGCCGCTTCGTGGCGCGTGCCGTGGGAAGCCCGCCATCGATCGCTTCGATGTGTGGCGAAACGGCGCGCATGCGGCGTGGATGGAGAACGGCGCGGTGCGCATCGTCTCCGACCGGGCGTTGCGCGGTGCGCGCCCCTGGGTGCCGCCGGTGCCGCAACCCCGCGCGCGGACGCAGCAGGTGCCGAAGCAGCCTCGCGGCTGAACGCCGCTCAGGTGGAGGCGGCGCTTTCGCCCGTGTCCCATTCCGCGTTCAGTTCGGCGAGGCGTGCTTCCAGCGCGCTGCGTCGCCGCCGCGTGCGCAACCCCATCAGCAGCAGCGCCATGCTTTCCCCAGCCTGCGCCGCCAGCCAGCCGCAGGCAGCCGCGATCCACGGCCAGCCGAGTGCGGCCGGGTCGCTCAGCACCGCAAGCCCGGCGTCCAGCCCCCCGCCCATCCGCCACGTCTCCCACAACGGGATCAGCGCCGCGGCGGAGGCGGGCAGCATCATCGCGCGCAGCAGCGGCCGGCCCGGGTCGCGGTCCAGCAGCGCGCCGGCCACAGCCGGGGCCAGCAGCACGACGGTGACGACGCCCAGCCCCGGCACCAGCGCAAGACCGAGCCCGAAGCCGATCCCCGCCGCGATGCTCAACACGTTCCGCATGGTTCCCTCCGCTCCGTGGCTACAGAAGCGAGCGCAGCACCAGCGCCGCCGTCACCAGCAGCCCGCCGGCGGCTGCGGCCTCGCGGCCGATGCGGCGCGCTGCAAGCGGCCGGCGCTGCCTGTCTGAATCGAGCGCCGCGATCGCGGTGAGCAGCGACTCGCGTTCCGCCACCGCGGCACGCGCGCCGGCGCGATCGGCGGCCAGTTCCTCGGGCGATTCCATCGCCATCAGCATCGGCGCGATCCTCCCCTGTGGCGCCAGCGTGGCCAGCCGGTCAGCGATCCGCTTGCGGCGGCTGCGGCTGGCGATGCCGACAAGTGCCGCCGCCGCCCCTTCCGCGAGCCAGCCCGACAGATGCGGCGTCGGCTCACCCAGCAACCGGGTTTCCATCCGCGCGACCAACCGCATCTGCGCGAGGGGCGCGAGATGGGGTTGCGAGGCATTGGTCATGTCCGCCGCTTCCCGCTCGGCTCCGCCCGGCAGATGCACGGCAAGGAAGGGCAACAGCGCACGGTCGATCGGTCCGTGCTGCCGCAGTTCCGGGCGCTCTGCCGCACGCTCCAGCGTAGCGAACAATGCCTCCAGCCCCGTCACGGCGGAGCCGGCGACAGCCGCGCCTTCGGCTGGCAACAGCGGGTTGAGGTGGAATGCCACGCGATCCAAGCCGCCGGTCGGGCCACCAAGACGCAGCAATGCGGCCAGACTGCGCGCTTCCCGCCGCAGCGTCGTCGCCTCCTCCTCGCTGCCACGCTGCTCTGCCCAGGTTGCGAGACCCTCCTGCGCCACCAAGTCCCGCAACGCATCGAGGTCCGGAAACCCGGCGGCGCGGGCGTGTGCGATGGCGGGGCCGAGTCCGTCCGGCCAAAGCGCGAACCCTCGCCAGCACAACGGCGCCAGCGGATCGAGCGCGGCCACGCTGCGGGCGATCAGCGTGCCGTCATCGCCGGCGACGCGCACGATCTCCTCGATCGCGGCGGCGGCGACCGGATCGGCGAGGCCACGGCGGAGCCAGCGCGGCACCTCGCCTCCGCGCACCAGCGCGGCGGCATCCGAGGGGTGCGAGGCCATGGCATGGGCAAGGCCCCGCGCGTCTCGGCAGGCGAGCCCGCCCACATTGATAGGCGTCCCGGCGCGCCGGACCGGGCGCGCCGGCGGACGCGACAGGCGGCCCTGCGCGGCAGCCGCCAGATTGTGAGCGTGCGGACGCAGGGCCGGGTCGTCAGCGAGCATCGCCCGCAACAGCTCCGTCAGTCCTGGCCCGAGCCGCGCGCCCTCGGTCAGCGCCGCGAAGCTGCCGCGCTCGATCTGGCGGCGAACGATCTCCTCCTCCGCCATGCCTTCCAGCGGCAGCTTGCCGAGCGCGAGTGCGAGCAGCGTGGCGCCCAGCGCGAACACGTCGTCCGCCGGGGTCGCCGCACCACGCGCCTCCGGCCGGCACATGCCCAGATAGGGTGGTTCCACCGCCGCCGGCTGGAAGCTGCCGGGCGAGGCGGCCCATGCCTCCCCCAGCACCAGACCGCCGCTGCCACGGAAGATGTTGGCGGGGCGGATACCACGATGGGTCAGCCCCCGCTCGGCCAGCGCGGCCAGCGTCCGTGCCAGCGCGGGCAGGACCGTGCCCAGCAGCACCGTTCCCGCAACCGGCCCGCCCGTGGCGAGCGAGGGGCCCGGCGGCGCGGGGCAGATCACGAACCACGCCTCCCCCGCGCCGGCGGGCGCGGCACCGTGGCCGAGGGGGCGCAGCAGGCCGGGTACGGCCGACAGGTCCTGACCGAGCGCAGCCGCGCGCGGCGGCAGGTCGCGGCGGCATTCCACCGCCATCAGCGCCGCCGCCGGGTCGTCCCGGTCAGCCACCGCGTAGGCGGCGAGCCCGCTCCCGGTATCGGTGAGCGGGCGGTCGAGCAGCGGACGGTAGCGTCCGGCGATGGGGAACGTTCTGTCCTGGGCCATCCTGGCGCGCATCTTCCCCGCGCCGCGTTGACAGAGGCTGAACGGTGCCGGTCCGCAAAAAATCGCCGGCGGTGCAGCCTTGGCTCTTGAATGTAGCCTATGCTACATGTCTAGTAATGCGCATGACCGTGAAGCTGACTGCACACCGGACCATCGCCCTGCTGGCCACGCTGATGCTGATGCTCCCCGGCCTCGTCGCCGCGCAGCAGGCGCGGCCGAAGCGCGTGGTGACGACCTTCACCATCCTGCAGGACATGGCCCAGAATGTGGCTGGCGAGGCGGCGCTGGTGGAATCGATCACTCGCCCCGGCGCGGAGATCCACGACTACGAGCCTACCCCGCTCGATGTCGTGAAGGCGCAGGCCGCCGATCTCGTCCTGTGGAACGGCCTCAACCTCGAACGCTGGTTCGAGCGCTTCTTCCAGCGCGTGAGGGACGTTCCCTCGGCCGTGCTGACCGAGGGGATCGAGCCCATCGCCATCCCCTCCGGCCCCTATGCCGGCAAGCCCAACCCGCATTCCTGGATGTCGCCGGCTAACGCGCTGATCTACGTGGAGAACATCCGCAAGGCGCTGGTCCGGCTCGATCCCGACAACAGCGCGACCTACGACCGCAACGCCGCCGCCTATGCCGAGCGGCTGCGCGCGCTGGATGCGCCGGTGCGCGCACGGCTCGCGACGATCCCCGCACAGAACCGCTGGCTGGTGAGTTGCGAGGGTGCCTTCTCCTACCTCACCCAGAGCTACGGGTTGCAGGAACTGTCGCTGTGGCCGGTCAACGCCGATGACGAGGGCACGCCGCAGCAGGTGCGCCGCGTGGTCGATACCGTGCGCCGCAACCGCATCCCGGTGCTGTTCTGCGAAAGCACCGTCAGCGACCGCGCCATGCGGCAGGTGGCACGCGAGACCGGGGCACGCTTCGCCGGCGTGCTGTACGTGGACAGCCTGACCGCCCCCGACGGACCCGCGCCCACCTTCATCGACCTGCTGAAGGTGAATGCGGACACGATCGTGAACGCCTTCACGCAGGCGCGCCGGTGATGCGGATGGACATGGATGCGGGCATGCTCGCTGGCGGGCACGCGCGCGCCGACGCCGCCCCCCTGACCGTGCGCGCCGTCTCAGCGGATCGCCTCGACCTCGCGGTGGATCGCGTCACCGTCGCCTATCCCAACGGCCATGTCGCGTTGCGCGATGCCTCGCTGCGCCTGGAGGGACCGACGATCTGCGGCCTGCTCGGCGTCAACGGCGCGGGCAAGTCCACGCTGTTCAAGGCGGTGATGGGCATGGTCACGCCCGCCACAGGCAGCGTCCGCATCGCCGGCGGCAGCGTCGAGGCGGCGCAGCGGCGCAACTGGGTCGCCTACGTGCCGCAGGCCGAGGAGGTGGACTGGGCCTTCCCGGTCAGCGTGCGCGATGTCGTGATGATGGGCCGGTACGGCTACATGGGGCGTCTGCGCATCCCGCGCGCGGCGGACCGCGCGGCCGTGGAGGCGGCATTGCTGCGCGTCGGCATGGCGGAGTTCGCCGACCGGCAGATCGGCCAGCTCTCCGGCGGGCAGAAGAAGCGCGTGTTCCTCGCCCGCGCGCTGGCGCAGGACGGGCGGCTGATCCTGCTCGACGAACCCTTCGGCGGCGTGGACGTCACCACGCAGGAGCAGCTCACCCAGTTGCTGCGTGAGCTGCGTGACGAGGGCCGCATCATCCTCGTCTCCACCCACGACCTCGCCAGCGTGCCGGGGTTCTGCGACCGGGTGGCGCTGGTGAAGGGCACCGTGCTCGCGGCCGGGCCGACGGCGGAGGTGTTCACGCCAGCGAACCTCGCCGCCGCGTTTGGCGACAGTCTCAGCCTGCGCGCGCTCGCCGGTGCGGTGGCTGCCGAGGCGGCAGTGCTGGTGCCCGGGCGCGACGGGGAGACGCTGGTGCTCTCCTCCAACGGCGAGGTGATCGGCCGGCTCGCGCCCGAGCGGCCCAGCCATGCCTGAGGCGCTGCTGGTCCCCTTCGAGTACGAGTACATGCGCAACGCCATGTGGGTCAGCGCGCTGATCGGCGGCGTCTGCGGGCTGCTGTCCTGCTTCGTGGCGCTGAAGGGCTGGTCGCTGCTCGGCGATGCGCTGTCGCACGCGGTGGTGCCGGGCGTGGCGCTGGCGTGGATATTGGGCCTGCCCTTCGCGCTCGGCGCCTTCGCGGCGGGGCTGGCCGCCGCCTGGCTGATGGTCTTCATCCGCCGCAACAGCCGCATCCGCGAGGACGCGACGATCGGCGTGGTCTTCACCGCCTTCTTCGGCCTCGGCCTCGTGCTGCTGTCGCTGTTCCCGAGCAATTTGCGCCTGCGCACCATCATCTTCGGCAACGTCCTCGGCATCGCGCCGGAGGACATGGTGCAGATGCTGCTGATCGCGGCCGGCGTACTGGGAGTCATGGCCGTGCGCGGGCGGGACATGACGCTGTGGGCCTTCGATGCGGCGCATGCGCGCGCCATCGGGCTGAACACCGGCTGGCTGCAGGCGCTGCTGCTGGGCTGCGTCGCCGCGGTCGCGGTTGCGGCGATGATCACCGTGGGCGCGGTGCTGGTGATAGCGATGCTGGTCGCCCCCGGCGCGACCGTCTACCTGCTGACCGACCGCTTCCGGGCCATGCTTCTCGGCGCGAGCCTGCTCGGCGCCGGTACCGCGCTGGTCGGCGCCTACCTCTCCTACTTCCTCGACGGATCGACGGGCGGCGTCATCGTCAGCCTGCAGGCGCTGGTCTTCCTGCTTGTACTGGTCTTCGCGCCGCGGCACGGACTGCTCGCCGGGCAGCGCGCGCGGCGGGCGGCGCGGATGGCGGCGGCATGATCGCGAGCCTGCTCGCCCCCCTCACCCACGGCTTCATGCTGGAGGCGATCGGCGTCGGCACGGTGGTCGCCATCGCCTGCGCGCTGCTCTCCTGCTTCATCGTGCTGAAGGGCTGGTCGCTGCTGGGCGACGCCATCTCGCACGCCGTGCTCCCCGGCGTGGTGCTGGCGTCGGCCGCCGGCATCTCGCTCGGCATCGGCGCGTTTGCGGCCGGCATGATCTGCGCGCTGGGGTCGGGCTTCATCCAGTCGCACAGCCGGGTGAAGGAGGATGCGGCACTGGGCGTGGTCTTCACCGGCATGTTCGCGATCGGGCTGGTGCTGCTCGCCTTCCTGACCACCGACGCGCACATCACCCACATCCTGTTCGGCAACATCCTGGGCATCGAGCCCGAGGATCTGTGGCAGACGCTGATCGCCGCCGGGCTCACCATCGCCGTGCTCGCGGTGAAGGGTCGCGATCTGATCCTGTTCTGCTTCGACCCCGCGCATGCGCGCAGCATCGGGCTGAACATCTCGGTGCTGCGCTACCTGTTCCTGGCGCTGCTGTCGGCCGCGGTGGTCGCGGGCGTGCAGGCGGTGGGCGTGATCCTGGTGGTCGCGCTGCTGATCACGCCGGGCTGCATCGGCTACCTGCTCGCCGACCGGTTCGGGCGCATGGCGGCGATCGCGGTCGCTGCCGCGGTGGCCGCGAACCTGGTCGGCATCCTGGCGAGCTTCCACCTCAACGCCTCGCCCGCCGGCTGCATCGTGGTGGCGCTGTCACTGATCTTCGCCGTCACGCTTGTCGTCGCGCCGACCCATGGCCTGCTGGCGGCACGCCGCCGCACGGATGCGGCCGCCGTGCCCCAAGCCTGACGCCGGCGCATCAGCCCGGATGACAAAATCGACACATATCAACGGCTCGCGGGGCAACCTGAAAGAGGACTAACGTGATCCTGATTTGATGCCCTGGAGCACGTCGGATGCCGAAGATCCCCCTCCCGACACGGACGCGTGCCGGCGCCGCCATCATCCTCCCTGTGGCCGCGTGGCTCATTCTTCCCGCACCGTCCACCCTCGCCGCATGTGCCGAGGGCACATCGCTGGGCGACTGGGCATGCGCCTCCGTCGAACTGACGCTGGATGCACTCGCGAACGTCAGGGGCGGCGTCAGGCAGGATGCAGCGGCCATCGGTCGGGCGAAATTCATGCTCGACACGCCGGAGGAAGGGCTGTTCGGCCTGGAGGGCTGGTCCGCCCATCTGTCCGGCTTCGCGATCTACGGCCGCCAGCCGGCCGCGACGCTCACCGGCAGCCTCGCGCCGCCGAGCAATATCGAGGCGCTATCGACCGTGCGCCTGTTCGAGCTCTGGGTGCAGCGCGATTTCGGCGCCTGGGGTTCGCTGCGCGCCGGGCAGCTTGCGGCGGACGAGGAATTCGCCACGGCGGGCGCGGCCGGCAACCTCATCAACGGCACGTTCGGCTGGCCGGTCATCCTGGCCAGCGCCCTGCCCTCCGGCGGCCCGGCCTATCCGCTCGCAACCCCTGGCATTCGCCTCGCACTGGGCGACCCCGAGGCCGCCACCGGACTTCGGATCGGTGTGTTCTCCGGCGATCCGGGCGGACGCTATGGCGACGATACGGACCCGCAGCGGCACAACCGCTATGGCGTGAATTTCAGCACCTCCGGCGGCACGTTCATCATCGGCGAAGCCGTGGTCGGCGCGCCGGTACCGGAGGGCGACAAGGAGGGGCCGCGCCCGTGGGTCGCGAAGGTCGGCTTCTGGTACCACACGGGTGGTTTCGACTCGCAGCGATGGGACGATGCCGGATTATCCCTCGCCGATCCCGCGAGCAGCGGCGTCCCGCGCCGGTACGGCGACAATCTCGGCGGCTATGCGATCGGCGAGGCCACGGTCTGGCGCGGTGAGGAGAGTAGCGTCGCGCTGTTCGCGCGGCTGTTCGGCGCGCCATCCAACCGCAACCTGATCACTGCCCAGATCGATACCGGCGTGGCATGGCACGGGCCGTTCGGCCGTGCGGGCGACACGCTTTCCTTCGGCGCGTCCGTGGCCCGCGTCAGCGACGATGCCCGCGCGCTGGACCGCGACCTGCAGGCGCAGGGCGAGGACCGCGTCACGCGCGACACGGAGACGGTACTGGAACTGAACTACGACGCCGCCATCACGCCCTGGCTCTCGTTGCGGCCGGTCGCGCAGTGGATCATCCACCCCGCCGCGCGCGAACCGGACGAGCGGGTCAGCACGACCCGGCCGCTGAAGGATGCGGTGCTGGTGGGGTTGCGCGCGACCGCGACATTCTGATGCCGCCGGGCCTTGCCGGTGACTTTCATCGGCAAGGCGAACGGCCTCCGCGCGCACCCCGCTGTCGAAGGCTCGGCCCAGCAGGCCGGCAAATTACGATGCCTCATCGCTTAATCAACGCCGGCCGCCACGGTTCCGGCGGAGGCGCAGATCGCTTGCCGTACTTCACTTTCAAAGGCGCGTCGGGCACAATCCGCCCTCTCACAGGAACCCGCCCCATGAAAAGCGCGATCAGAAGACGTAATTTCATCGCCGGCGCCAGCGGGCTCGCGCTGGCCACTCCGGCACTCGCCCAGGGCACATGGCCGGACCGCCCCATCCGCCTGATCGTGCCCTACACGCCCGGCGCGGCGACGGATGCGATGGCGCGCCTCGCCGCACAGAAGCTCACCGACAAGCTCGGTGTCACCGTGGTCGTGGAGAACCGGGCCGGCGGCAACGGGGCCATCGGCAGCCAAGCGGTGCTGCAGGCGCCCGCGGACGGCTACACGATCCTCGGCTCCGCCTCGATCCATCCGATGGCGCGGTATGTGATGCAGGCCGCGCCCTACGATCCGGTGAAGGATTTCATCCCCGTCGCGCGGACCGCACGCGGCCCCCTCGTTCTGGTCATGGACCCGAACCTGCCGCAGCGGACGATTCCGGAGATCGTCGAAGCCGCCAAGCGCGAGCCGAACAAGTGGTCCTTCGCCACGTCCTCGCTCGGCGCGGCGGGGCATCTTGGCACGATCGAGTTCAACCGGCGCACCGGCGCGAATATCGAGATCGTCGGCTATCGCGGCTCCGCCCCCGCGCTGACGGACGTGGCGGCCGGCAACGCGCAACTGATGTTCGACCCGGCGCTGGCCACGCTGCCGCTGATCCGGGGCGGACGGCTGCGCGGCCTCGGCATCGCGACGGCAACCCGCTCCTCCCTCGCACCCGACCTGCCGACGCTCGCGGAAGCGGGGCTGCCGGGGTTCGAGTTCTATTCCTGGTACGGCGTCTGGGCCGCACGCAACGTGCCGCGCGCCATCGTGGAGCGGATGAACGCCGCGCTGAACGAAGGCTTTGCGGAGCGCGAGACCGTGCAGCGGCTCCACGACCAGGGGTTCGAGCCGGTGAAGGAAACGGTGGCTGAAGCGGAAAGCTACATCGCCGCCGAGGTCGAACAGAACGCCGCCCTGCTGCGCCTGGCCAATTTCCAGCCTCAGTGAGAGAGTGCCCCGAAGGCTGCGCCCATAGTCGCAATTGACCCGATACGAGGATCGTTCATGACAAAGTTGCGGATCGAAGGCTCATTCGTCGCGCTCATCACGCCTTTCAACGCCGACGGCACGGTGGATTTCGGCGCGTTCCGGACGCTGCTGGACTGGCACGCGGCGAACGGGACGAGCGCCGTGCTCATCATGGGATCGACCGGCGAGGTCTCCATGCTGACGCCCGAGGAGCGGCGCGCGATCATCGAGCGCACCGCCGCCCTGAAGGACGGCCGCATGAAGTTCTTCTACGGCTGCACCGGCGGGTCCACCGCGGCCACGATCGCCAACCTGACGCACGCGAAGGCGTCCGGTGCGGATGGCGCGATCCTCGCCGCGCCGCCGTATATCTGCGCCCCCGAGGACGATATCGAGGCGTACTTCGCCGAGTGCGCGGACGCGGTCGATCTGCCGCTCGGCATCTACAACAACCCGCCGCGCGTGAAGTCGGACCTGCACTGGGATCACGTGCTGCGCCTGCTGAAGCACCCGAACATCGTGGTGCTGAAGGAAAGCACCACGCGTGTCGGCCAGGTGGCGCAGGTGCTGGCGGCGCGGCCGGACGCGGCGGTGATGTGCTGCGACAGTCCCAATCTGGGCCTCGTGGTGCCGACGATGTCGCTCGGCGGCCATGGCACCGCGAACATGACGGGCAACATCGACCCGGCCGGCATGGCGCAACTGTCCCGCCCGTGGACCACGCCGGAGCAGGCCGCCGTCTTCCGCGAGACCTATCTGCGCCTGCTGCCGCTGCTGCACTTCACCTACAGCGCCATCAACCCGGTGGCGGTGAAGTCGCTGATGAAGGCGGTAGGCCTGCCGGCGGGCGACCTGCGCCGGCCGTTGAGCGGGCTGAAGGGCGATCACCTCGCCCAGGGCGTGCGGATCGTGACGGACCTCGGGCTGGCGCGGCAGTACGGCTGGCGCATCGCGGACAGCGCCGTACCGCTCGCCGCGGAGTAACGTGCGGACCCGGCGCGCCCTCGCGGCACGCCGGCGTCACCCCGTTCAGTCCGCGAACGGGTCCTTGACCACGATCGTGTCGTCGCGCTCGGGGCTGGTGGAGAGCAGCAGCACCGGCGCTTCCACCAGTTCCTCGATGCGCTTGACGTACTTGATCGCCTCGGCCGGCAGTTCCGCCCAGCTTCGCGCGCCGCGCGTGGAGCCCGACCAGCCCGGCAGCGTCTCGTAGACCGGCGCGGCGGCCTCCTGCGCGGCCGGGGCGGCCGGCAGGTGCGTGGTGCGGTCGCGGCCGATCTCGTAGCCGACGCCGATCTTCAGTTCGGGCAGCCCGTCCAGCACGTCGAGCTTGGTCAACACCAGCGCCTGGATGCCGCCCACCTTCACTGCCTGGCGCACCAGTGCCGCGTCGAACCAGCCGCAACGGCGGCGGCGGCCGGTGACGGTGCCGAACTCGTGGCCACGGTCACCCAGCAGCGTGCCGGTCGCGTCGTTCAGCTCGGTCGGGAACGGCCCGGCGCCGACGCGCGTGGTGTAGGCCTTGGCGATACCCAGCACCGTGCCGATGGCGGACGGCGCGATCCCCGCCCCGCCGGCCGCGTTGCCGGCAACGGTGTTGGACGACGTCACGTAGGGATAGGTGCCGTGGTCCACGTCCAGCATCACGGCCTGCGCGCCCTCGAACAGGATGCGCGAGCCCTCCTTGCGCACCGCGTCCAGCCGCTCCCACACCGGCTCCGCGAAGGGCAGCAGCTTCGGCGCCAGCGCCATGAGCTGTTCGCGCAGCGCCGCCTTCTCGAAGATCGGCGCACCAAGGCCGGCGAGCAGCGTGTTGTGGTGCAGCAGCAGCTCATCGAGCTTGGCATCCACCGTGCGCGGCTCGGCGAGGTCGCACAGGCGGATCGCGCGGCGGCCGACCTTGTCCTCATAGGCCGGGCCGATGCCGCGGCCGGTGGTGCCGATCATGCCGACGCCCCGCCCCTCCCGCGCCGCCTCGCGCGCGCGGTCGAGCGCGGGGTGCAGCGGCAGGATCAGCGGCACGTTCTCCGCGATCCGCAGGTTGTGCGGGCCGACATCCAGCCCCTGCGCGGAAACCCGGGCGATCTCGTCGAGCAGCGCCTGCGGGTCCAGCACGACGCCGTTGCCGATCACGCCGATCTTGCCGCGCACCACGCCGGAGGGGAGCAGCGACAGTTTGTAGGTCTGGTTGCCGACCACCAGCGTGTGGCCGGCATTGTGGCCGCCCTGGAAGCGCACCACCACATCGGCGCGGCTGGCGAGCCAGTCCACGACCTTCCCCTTGCCCTCGTCGCCCCACTGGGCGCCGATCACGGCGACGTTCGCCATATGCTGTTACTCCAGGACGGTGGGCGTGCCGTTGCGCAGCACGTGAGTGCAGTTGAGCCGCCGCGCCTCGGCGGCATCGTCGGGTACGGAGGCAAGGCCGGCAACGGTGGCGAAGCCCGCCTCCCGCGCGGCTTCCCCGCCCTGCCCGAACGGGACGTAGCAGCGCGGGCGCAGCGCGCGGGAGGGCGCGGCGCGCAGGATGGCGTCCGGATACAGGGTCAGGCCCGTCGCCGGCTCGTCGTTCTGGCCGACATAGCGGCCGCCGCGACCCAGTTCCTCGTTGCGCCCGGGTGCGTAGACGGTGAGCGCGATGCCCGTGTGATAGCGGAAGCCGCGGAACTCCACCGGATCGACCGTCAGCCGCAACCCCGGCGAGCGCAGCCGCACCGCATGCACCGTATCGGCGAGGCGTTCGGCGATCGGCTGCGCGGCGTCCGGCAGGCGTGCGGCCCGCAGCGCATCGAGCGCTCCCGGCGCGGGGCCGGCGGCGAGCAGCAGCGTGGTCAGCGTCTCCGCCATCTTGCCCCCGTGGCGGGCGACCGCGGCGGCGTCCTTGCGGTCCAGCGCGTGGGCGAGCTGGCGGCGTGCGCCCGCGTCCTCCGTCGCCGCGGCGATCAGCGCCGGGGCGAGCGTGGGCATCGTCAGGTCGATGCTGATGCGCGTGAGCCCGACCGCGACGAGCGCCTCCGCGCCCACGGCGATCACCTCGGCATCCGCGTCGGGCGTATCGGGCCCGATCAGCTCCACCCCGGCCTGCGCGACCTGCCGGTCGGGCGCGAGCTGGCTGCCGCGCACGCGCAGGCACTGGCCGGCATAGGACAGGCGCAGCGGGCGCGGGGCGGTGCCGAGCCGGGTGGCGGCGATGCGGGCGATCTGTGGCGTGGTGTCCGCCCGCAGCCCCATCATCCGTTGCGAGACCGGGTCCATCAGCCGGAAAGTCTGGTCGGCCAGCGCGCTGCCCGCGCCCTGGATCAGGCTGTCCTCGAACTCGATCAGCGGCGGCTTCACGCGCTCGTAGCCGTGGCGCGCGAATACGCCCATCACCGCCTCGACCGTGTGCGCCTCGGTCTCGGCGTTGGGCGGCAGCACGTCGCGCAGGCCCGCCGGCAGCAGCGCGGGGTTCGGTGAATCGTCGTCGGTCATGCGTCGGGCGGTTTCGCAGGCATGCGGCCCGGGGGCAACCGGCGCCGGCGGCAGGGCTGCATGCGTTTGCCTTTACGATTTTAGGATTTTAGCATTTTAGCCGCCCGCATCCGGCGTCAGGCCGCTCCGGGATTTATGACTTTCATCCTACAATGTGGCGGTGAACCAGCGCAAGCGCGGCCGTTCAGCCGGGGCGCACGCGGGCCGGATTGCCGATGGCCGTCGCGCCCGCCGGCACGTCGCGCGTGACGACGCTGCCGGCGCCGATCACCGCGTCGTCGCCGATGGTCACGCCCGGCAGGACGATCGCCCCGCCGCCGATCCAGACGTTGCGGCCGATGCGGATCGGGCGGCCGAACTCCAGCCCGCTCGCCCGTCCCGCAGCGTCGCGCGGGTGGTCGGCGGCGAGGATCTGGACGGCGGGGCCGATCTGCGTCCCGTCCCCGATCTCGACCGCGACCACGTCGAGGATGACGCAGTTGAAGTTCAGGAACGCGCCCGCGCCGAGACGGATGTTGAAGCCGTAGTCGCAATGGAAGGGTGGGCGGATCGCCGCTCCCTTCCCCACCGCGCCGAGCCGTTCGGCGAGCAGCGCGCGTCGTGCGGCGGACTCCAGACCGAGGCTGGCGTTGTAGCGGACAAGCCAGCGCCGCGTGTCCGCGAGCGCGACCTGGATATCCGGCGCGCCCGGATCGTACAGCGCGCCGGCCAGCATCTTCTCCATCTCGGTCGGCATGGCGCTCCTTTTTCAGGCGGTGCGCGCAGCCTCCGTGTGGCGCGACAGGACCGCCACCAGCATCAGCGCGCCGATCACCGTGATGTGCTCCGCCACCACGTAGAACTCAAGCGTGCGCAGCGGTTCTTCCATGTTCCAGAACGTATGCGCGATCGGGATGGTGAGCGCGGTGAACACCGCGAGCATGCCTGCGCCGAGCCATGCCATGCGGTCGCTGATGATCAGTGCCGAGCCGACGAGCTGCACGATCAGCGTGGCGGCGGCGAACGCGGCCGGGGGATGCAGGCCGAAATGCGCCATCTCCGCCTGCGCACCGGTGAAGTTGAACAGCTTGCTCAGTCCGCTGCCCCAGAACACGGAGGTGAAGACGATCCGGGCGAGGTAGCCGAACCAGGTTGCGCCCAGCAGGGCGCGGATGATCTCAGGCATTTTCGGGGTCCCTTGAGGATGCTCGAACGGGGGCGCCGCTATTGCCGATCCGCGAGGTCCTGTCTGTGACAGTGCGCACACCAAAGCCGTTGCGCCTTAGCTCCCTTCTCCCGCGCTTGACGAGTGCATGGCAGGCGCCGCCAGATAGGGCCATGCTGTCCTGCCCTCCGATCCACCTGCTGCGACGCCGCCGCCACCTTCGGCGGGGGCGCGGGCTGCGCGCGGAGGGTTGCCGGGATCGCGCAGACTAGCGTCACCCGCCTCACCTTCTCTCGCAACCCAACCCGCCACCGACCGGTCGGCGGGCTTTCATGCCCCCGGCCGTGCATGAGCCGGAGCATCGCCGATGAACCAGACCACCACCCTGCGCACCGCCACTCACGCGGATGCCGAAGCCGTGCGCGCCCTGACCCGCGCGGCCTATGCCAAGTGGGTGCCGCTCATCGGCCGCGAGCCGCTGCCGATGCGTGCCGACTACGCGGTTGCCGTGCGCGAACACCGCATCGACCTGCTGCATCTGGAGGACGGAACGCTCGCCGCGCTGGTCGAGATGATCCTGAAGCCGGACCACGTGCTGATCGAGAACCTCGCGGTCGCGCCCGCGCATCAGGGGCGCGGTCTGGGCGGACGGCTGCTCGTGCATGCGGAGACGGTGACGGCCGCGCTCGGCCACCGGATAGTGCGCCTCTACACCAACAAGGCCTTCGCCGCGAACGTGCGCTTCTATCTGCACGCCGGGTACGTGGTGGACCGGGAGGAGGCGTTCATGGGCGGCACCACGGTCCACATGCGCAAGGCGCTGGACGCCGAGACGGCCGGCTGAGCACGAGCTATGCTGGCCGTCCCGGCATTCGGAACAACACCATGGACGCCATCTCCCTCCCACGCCGCTCTCTTGCCGCCGCCGCGATCGCGGGCGGTCTCGGCCTGCGCGCCGCAGCGGCGGCGACAGCCGGCGAGTTGCAATCGAAGGCGGCGCAGGCGCTGACGACGCTGCGCCGCGTGCGCCCCGACTCCGTTCCGGTGCTGGAGAAGGCCGCCGCCACGCTGGTCTTCCCCGAAGTAGTGAAGGGCGGCCTGCTGGTCGGGGGGCAGTATGGGGAGGGCGTGCTGCATGTCGGCAGCACGCTGCGCGGCTACTACCGCATCGCCGCGGCGAGTTTCGGTCTGCAGGCCGGCGCGCAGAGCTTCAGCCTCGCGATGCTGTTCATGAACCATGCCGCGCTCGCCTATCTGGATCACAGCGAGGGCTGGCAGATCGGCGCGGGGCCGAGCTTCGTGGTGGCCGATGAATCCTTCGCGCGCCAGTACACGAGCACGACGCTCACGCAGGACGTCGTCGCCTACATCTTCGGCCAGCAGGGCCTGATGGGCGGCATCGGCATCGAGGGCGCGAAGATCATGCGCTTCACGCCGGGCTAAGGCGGCTATCCGGCAGACCGGTCGCGGGGCTGCAGCACCAGCGCGTCCTGCGGCCACACGACCGCCAGATCCGAAGCGGCCTGCGCGAGCAGCCGCGCGAGGTCGCCGATCCGCGCCGGGGGGAAGCGGAGTTCCGGGCCGGCGAGCGACAGCGTTCCCAGCGTGCGCTCCGCCGCCCTGATCGCGACCGCCACCGCGATCACGCCCGCCTCCGCCTCGTTATCCGCGACCGCATAGCCGCGTGCGCGCACCTCGCCCAGGTCGGCCAGAAGCGCGGCCATCGCCACTTTCGTCCGCGGCCCCGGGCGCTCGCGCCCGAGGCCGGACCGGCGCGCCAGCATGGCCGCGGTGCGGTCGTCGCGGGTGGCGAGATACGCCTTTCCGTTCGCGGTGGCGTGCAGCATCACCGCGCCGTCCATGCGCGGCTGATAGACAAGCCCGGCGCGCGCGCCCTGCGCGATCAGCGCCCAGGTGAGGCCGTCGCCGGTCACCACCGTCAACCGCGCAAGCTCGCCCGCTGTTGCCGCCATCCGGTCGAGGATCGGCTGCGCGACCGCCGGCAGGCCGGAGGCGCGGAAGGCATGCGCCCCCAGCATCGCGAAGCGCAGGGTGAGCCGGTAGTCGCCCGACGCCTCCTGTTCCACCCAGCCCAGCGCGCAGAGTTCGGCGAGCAGCCGATGCACCGCGCTCTTCGGCAGATCGAGCGCGGCCGCGATGCCGGAAACGCCGCGCGCGCCTCCGTCGGCGGCGAGCAGTTCCGTCACCTCCACGCACCGCGCGAGCAGTCCCTTGACAAGCCTCATCTTACTGGAACAGCGTTCCACTAAAGAAGCGCGACGGTCAAGGCTGCGCGCAACAGCGACGGGGGAAACGGAATGCTCTGCGGCGAAGCCGTGGTGGCGATCTGGAACGGTATCGCCGACGAAGGGCGCGACGAGTTCTACGCCTGGCACCTGAGCGAGCACATTCCCGAGCGCGTCGGCATTCCCGGCTTCCGCCGCGGCCGCCGCTGCATCGCGGCCGATGACGCCACGCAGCCGGAGTTCTTCACCCTCTACGAGGTCGATACGTTCGAGGTCCTGCAGGGCCAGGACTACACCAACCGGCTCAATGCCCCGACCGGCTGGACACGCCGCGCCACGCAGCATTTCCGCACCAGTTCGCGCGGGCTGGCGCGCGTCGCGGCCAGTGCCGGCACGGGCATCGGCGGGGCGATCATGACGCTGCGCTTCGATGCGCCGGACACGGCGC